>NZ_JAQQCQ010000008.1:0-279419 GCF_046030355.1 Paraburkholderia caffeinilytica | reverse complement strand
GTGAAGTAGCCGAGGCGTCATGCATGCCTACCGTATTGCCTGACTTTCACTCTCCCTTTCCACAACCAACAGGCGGCGGCAATACGCCCTGACGACCATGCGATACACTCTGGATCAATTGAACACCATGCCTGCCGACGCATTTATTGCAACGCTGTCAGGCATCTTCGAGCACTCGCCGTGGGTAGCGGAAATTGCCTCAAATCAGCGGCCTTTCGCCAGCGTCGAGGCACTGCATCGCACCATGTCTGGATCGGTGGAAACCGCAAGCATAGTGCGGCAACTCGCGCTCATCAATGCTCACCCGGAACTCGCGGGTAAAGCGGCGGTGCGCGGCGAACTGACTGCTGAGTCAACCCGCGAACAAAGCGGCGCGGGTCTCGATCAATGCACTCAGGATGAATTCGAAACGCTGCTGCGACTAAACGCGGCTTATCGCGAGAAATTCGGTTTCCCGTTCATTCTTGCGGTGCGCGGCCATGACCGGCACGGCATCATCGCCAGTTTCGAGGCACGCATGAACAACAATCGCGCCGAAGAATTGCGCACGAGCCTGGATCAGATCTACAAGATAGCGCGGCTGCGGCTTGACGATCTGATCGGTGGATGACCGCTGCAGGGGCGCGCTTTACTTCGGCGCGTACATCCCCCATACCGTGACACGATAGGCGTGCAACCGGCCAGACACAATGGAACCGTTGCACGAGATGCCGAAAGACACCGGTCTACGAGCGACAGAGCACAGGCTGCCCTGATTCACAGGGCAGCCGCAATGTCTTAAGACTGAGCCGCCGACAGCGCCGCATTCAACGTCTTGCTCGGACGCATTACGGCATCCAGCTTTTCGGTGTCGGGCTTGTAGTAACCGCCAATGTCTACCGGCTGGCCTTGCACGGCCGAAAATTCGGCCACGATAGCCTGCTCGTTCTCAGTCAGTTGCTTCGCCAACGGCCCAAAATGCGCGGCAAGCTCGGCGTCTTCGGTTTGCTCGGCCAATCCCTGAGCCCAGTACATGGCGAGATAAAACTGGCTGCCGCGGTTGTCCAGTTGCCCTGTCTTCGGCGACGGGTTCCGGTTGTTTTCCAGCAGCTTGCCCGTGGCAGCATCCAGTGTCTTTGCCAATATTTTGGCCTTGGCATTACCGGTCTTGATGCCCAGTTCCTCCAGCGACACCGCCAGTGCCAGGAATTCACCGAGGGAATCCCAGCGCAAGTGGTTTTCTTCCACCAGTTGCTTCACGTGCTTGGGCGCCGAGCCGCCCGCCCCGGTTTCGTACATGCCGCCGCCGGCCATCAGCGGCACGATGGACAGCATCTTGGCGCTGGTGCCCAGCTCCATGATGGGAAACAGATCGGTCAGGTAGTCGCGCAGGATATTGCCCGTAACCGAGATCGTGTCCAGCCCGCGGATGACGCGCTCCAGCGTGTAACGCATGGCTCGCACCTGCGACATGATCTGGATGTCGAGGCCGGTAGTGTCGTGATCCTTGAGGTAGGTCTCGACTTTCTTGATCATCTCCGCTTCATGCGGGCGATACGGGTCCAGCCAGAAGATGGCCGGCATGCCGGAGTTGCGGGCGCGTGTGACAGCCAGCTTGACCCAGTCGCGAATGGGCGCGTCCTTGACCTGACACATGCGCCAGATGTCCCCTTCTTCCACATTCTGCGTGAGAAGGACTTCGCCGGTGGCAAGGTCGACGATGCGGGCTTCGCCTGCTTCGTGTACTTCAAAGGTTTTGTCGTGCGAGCCGTATTCCTCGGCCTGCTGGGCCATCAGCCCGACGTTGGGCACGGTGCCCATGGTGACCGGGTCGAAGTTGCCGTTGGTTTTGCAGAAGTTGATGATCTCCTGGTAGATGCGGGCGAACGTGCTTTCCGGGATCACGGCCTTGGTGTCCTTCGGACGGCCGTCGGCGCCCCACATCTTGCCGCCGATGCGGATCATGGCCGGCATCGAGGCATCCACGATCACGTCGTTGGGCGCATGCAGGTTGGAGATGCCCTTGGCCGAGTCCACCATCGCCAGTTCGGGGCGGTGCTCGTGGCAGGCGTGCAGATCGCGGATGATTTCTTCGCGCTTGGAAGTGGGCAATGTTTCCAGCTTGTCGTACAGGTTGACGAGGCCATTGTTGACGTTCACACCCAGCTCGTCGAACAGCTTGCCGTGCTTCTCGAAGGCTTCCTTGTAGAAAATCTTCACTGCGTGACCGAAGACGATGGGGTGCGAAACCTTCATCATCGTGGCCTTGACGTGCAGCGACAGCATCACACCCGTTTTGCGGGCGTCTTCCATCTGCTCCTCATAGAAGTCGCACAGCGCCTTCTTGCTCATGAACATGCTGTCGATGATCTCGCCGTCCAGCAGCGACACCTTGGGTTTGAGCACAATGGCTTTACCGCTTTGTGTCAGCAATTCCATCTTCACGTCGCGGGCGTGGTCCACGGTCATGGACTTCTCGCCGTGGTAAAAGTCGCCGTGCTTCATGTGGGCCACGTGCGTGCGCGAAGCCATGCTCCACTCGCCCATGCTATGCGGGTTCTTGCGCGCGTAGTTCTTCACGGCGGCAGGCGCGCGGCGGTCCGAGTTACCCTCGCGCAGCACGGGATTGACCGCGCTGCCCAGGCACTTCGAGTAGCGTTGGCGGATGGCTTTCTCGACTTCGGTTTTCGGCTCCTCAGGGAAATCCGGCACGTTGTAGCCCTTCCCCTGCAACTCCTTGATTGCACCGATCAACTGATGCACCGAGGCGCTAATGTTGGGCAGTTTGATAATGTTGGTATCGGGCAACAAGGTCAGACGACCGAGCTCGGCCAGATTATCGGGCACCCGCTGCGCCTCGGTCAGAAATTCTGGAAATTCGCCCAGGATGCGGCTGGCGACCGAGATGTCGCTCGCAGTGACCTGGATTCCGGCCGACGCAGTGAACGTGCGAATAATGGGCAGGAAGGCACTCGTCGCCAGCAGCGGAGCTTCGTCGGTCAGGGTGTAGATGATCGTGGGTTGCTGGGTCGTCATACGTTGCCTCAAGATTGTGAAATGGATGGGCGAATTGCATCACAGGCCGACACGGGTATTGGAATTTTGCCTGACTTCGCCTTCCTGCGGGGGCTGAACCACGCTCCCTTTTCACATTACACTTGTATTGCAATCGCAGAATGAAAAATTCGCTTACATGCGAACCGTTTTACGACCATCGGTCCGCATCCCGTGCAGAACCGTTCGACCGGGACGCCCGGCTACCGGCACGTTTTGGGTTATATGTCCTCGTACAGCGGCAGCGTCAGGAAGTCGGTGAACTGCTCTGAGGTCGACATTTCTTCGAAGATTTGCGCGGCGCGATCGTACGGCTTCGTGTCGCCGCCGACCTCCTCCTTCACCTTGTCCAGTTCCTCACCGGTCAAGTTGCGCACCAGTTCGGCCGTGACCTTTCGGCCGTCGTCGAGCTTGCCCTTCGGCGAACGAATCCATTGCCACACTTGCGAGCGTGAAATCTCCGCAGTGGCGGCGTCTTCCATCAGGTTGTGAATCGGCACGCAGCCATTGCCCGCAAGCCACGCTCCCAGGTAGTGAATCCCGACGTTGATGTTGTTGCGCAAACCCGCTTCGGTGATCGGCCCTTCCGGACTGAAGCCGAGCAGATCCTTCGCGCTTACCTGCACGTCATCGCGCTGCTTGCCGATCTGGTTCGGCCTGTCGCCCAGCACCCTGACGAACTCTGCCATCGCGATCGGCACGAGCCCCGGGTGGGCGACCCAGCCGCCATCGTAGCCATCAGCCGCATCGCGCGCCTTGCCCGAACGCACCCCCGCCATTGCCTTTTCGTTCGCAATCGGATCGTTCCTGATCGGAATCAGTGCGCTCATGCCACCGATCGCCGGCGCTTCGCGGCGATGGCAGGTTTTCAACAGTAGCAGCGCATACGCACGCATGAATGGCACGGTCATTGTGATCCGCGAGCGGTCGGCCAGACAGAAGTCCTTGTCGTTTCTGAATTTCTTGATCGCCGAGAAGATGTAGTCCCAGCGGCCGGCGTTCAGCCCCGAACTGTGTTCGCGCAGTTCGTACAGGATTTCGTCCATTTCGAATGCGGCGAGGATCGTTTCGATCAGCACGGTCGCGCGAATCGTTCCGCGTGGAATACCGATGGCGTCCTGTGCCGCAATGAAAATATCGTTCCACAGACGCGCTTCGAGATGGCTCTCCATCTTCGGCAGATAGAAGTACGGGGCCGTGCCGCGGGCGAGCTGTTCTTTGGCGTTATGGAACAGGAACAGTGCGAAATCGAAAATGCCGCCTGATACGCGCTGACTATCGACCATCACGTGCTTCTCATCGAGGTGCCAGCCACGCGGACGCACGATTAGCGTCGCAAGCGTCTCGTTGAGTTGATACGATCTGCCGTTCTGTTCGAGCGAAATCGAGCGGCGCACCGCGTCCATCAGATTGAGTTGACCGGTAATCTGGTTATCCCAGCTCGGTGCGTTCGAATCTTCGAAGTCCGCCATGTACGAATCCGCACCGGAATTCAGCGCGTTAATGATCATCTTGCGCTCGACCGGGCCGGTAATTTCCACGCGACGGCATTGCAGATCGTGGGGCAGCGGCGCGATTTTCCAGTCACCCTCGCGCACGCTTTTGGTCTCAGCGAGGAAGTCGGGGCGCTCGCCCGCATCGAACTGCCTGGTACGCTCGACGCGCACCTGCAGAAGCGCCTGACGACGCGGCTCGAACGCCCGGTGCAGCTTCGCGACAAATTCGAGCGCTTCCGGAGTGAGGATTGCCTCAAAGCCCGGCCTGATCCCCACTGTGATTTCCATGCCCTTCGGCAGCGGCAGCGTGTTCGCCATGATGTCTCCTCTCCCTGATCAATCAGATTACAAAGATGCGAATGACAATGTGCTGATACACCGCTTGCGTACCGTCATGAGTCGTGCGCCGCCCCCCAACACACGCGCCGGTCACCCGGCACGAAAGACTCGCCTACGCCACGACCTCCTCGGGCTCGTGTCTGGGTACCTTGCTGTATGCGAGGATGAATTCGCGCAGTTGCGGATAGATGACGGTTCGCCAGCGTCGCCCCGAGAAAATGCCGTAGTGGCCGCACTTCTCCGCAGTGAAATGCAGCTTGTCCTCTGGACGAATACCGCTGCACAGATCGTGCGCCGCGCGTGTCTGGCCGTCACCGGAGATGTCGTCGAGTTCGCCTTCGATCGTGAAGAGCGCGGTCTTCCTGATGTCCTGCGGCTGCACCCGCTCGCCGGCCACATCCCACGTGCCTTCAGCCAGGCGGAATTCCTGGAAAACCACGCGGATCGTGTCGAGATAGTAGTCGGCGTCCATGTCGAGCACGGCGTTGTACTCGTCATAAAAGCGGCGATGTGCCTCGGCGTCCTCCTCGTCGCCGCGCAGCAGGCTCTGGTAGTAATCCCAGTGCGATGCTGCATGCCGCTCAGGGTTCGTCGCAACAAAACCGGCATGCTGCAGAAAGCCCGGATAGACCTTGCGACCGCCGCCCGGATAGTTCGGCGGCACCGTGTGAATCACATGGTTGTCGAACCATTCGAACGAGCGCTGTGTGGCGAGCGAATTCACCGAAGTGGGACTCTTGCGCGCGTCGATCGGGCCGCCCATCATGGTCATCGTGCGTGGCGTGTCTTCGCCGCGGCTCGCCATCAGCGAAATGGCGGCAAGCACCGGCACCGTCGGCTGACAAACGGAAATCACGTGCAGATTGCCGGCGCCAATGTGGCGAATGAAGTCCTGAATGTAAGCGACGTAATCGTCGAGATGGAACGTGCCCTCTTCGATTGGCACCATGCGCGCGTCGATCCAGTCGGTGATGTACACCTTGTGGTCCTGCAGCAGAGTGCGCACCGTGTCGCGCAACAGCGTGGAATGATGGCCTGACAGCGGCGCGCACACCAGCACGGCCGGCTCGACTTTCATCCGCGCGACCGTCTGGCTGTCATCGGCGAAACGCTTGAAGCGCAGCAGGCGGCAGAACGGCCTTTCCATGATCCTCTGTTCGATGATCGGAATGTTGTGGCCGTCCTTCACGATCTGACGCAGGTTGAATTCAGGTTTTTCGTAATCCTTGCCGAGCCGGTAAAGAAGTTCGTAGCCGGCCGACAGACGATTGGCACCTGGCAGATAGGCAAAAGGACTGGCGGGATTCGCGAACGAGTTCGAGACAGCTTGCGCCCCGGCAGTCAGCGGGCCCAGAAACGCACGCTGTAGTTCATGCCATTGGTAGAACATGGGTCCTCCAGTTGTCGGGACAGTGCGTGCGCGGCCACGTGCGGCAGAGCGATCAGGGTGACGTGGCTGCCGAAATCGCCCCTCAAGGGTCCAGACGGCGCATCATGCTCAGGTGCGCGTGTCTGGATAATGGCGGCCGACTGCATATTGACCTGCACAGGCCGGCAAACACCGGCCTATCTGCTACTGCATGTGCTGCCCGCCGTTGATCGCGATATTGGCGCCGGTGACGAACGCGGCCTCGTCGGAAGCCAGGTAGATGATCAAACCCGCCACTTCATCCGGCTTCCCAAGACGTCCCATCGGGATTTGCGGCAGGATCTTCGAATCCAGCACGTCCTTCGGAATGGCCGTCACCATCGCGGTGCCGATATAGCCGGGTGAAACGGTATTCACCGTGACACCCTTGCGCGCCACTTCGAGAGCGAGCGCCTTGCTGAAACCATGCACGCCCGCCTTGGCGGCGGAGTAGTTGGTCTGCCCGAATGCGCCCTTGGAGCCGTTGACAGAAGACACATTGATCACCCTCCCCCAGCCGCGCTCGACCATCGCGTCGACAACCGGCTTCGACATATTGAACAGACTGTCGAGATTGGTCCGAAGCACCGCGTCCCAGTTGAGTTTGTCCATTTTCTTGAAGGTCATATCCCGGGTGATGCCGGCGTTGTTGACCAGAATATCGATAGGACCAAGCCTGGCCTGAACCTCGGCGGCCGCTTTGGCGCAGGACTCGTATTCGGTCACATCGCAGGGCACGGCGACGATGTCATAGCCCTTCTGCTTCATCGTCGCCAGCCAGTCGCTGACCTTCCTGTTGCCTGGAGAATAGGTCGTGGCGACGCGACAGCCCGCGTCCGCCATCTTGGTACAGATCGCCTCGCCCAGGCCTCCCATGCCGCCGGTTACCAGTACCACTCGTTCAGCCATGATCGAACTCCTCTGAGATCAGTTATTTTTGTGACTCGATAGCCGCTCGTCGGTACCGCAGCAATAACAGCGCCGCCACACGATCAGCCATCCTGATTAAATGACTAACGAAACCAGCAACGAATATCCGGTCCTGTATCGCTGGCACAGTCCCTCTACACTTCTAGCGTGGGCTGCTCCTCTTCCGCAAACCAGAATTCGTCGCAATTCCGTTCTGGCCCACCGCGATCAACCACGATGAATTGCATTGCCTGCTTCGGCACCAGCAGGACGTGGTGCCACACCCCGCGGTGATAGTTCACCCCCTGTCTGCCGTTCGTGATGAAGGCACGTAGATCGCCCACGTTTACCGTATCGCCGCGCGGCGCGACCACCACGACAAACGGGTTGTCATCGAGCGGAATAAACGCCTGACTCGACAACTGGTGGCGCTCGACAAATCTCACCCTGGACGGAAACGTGTTCGGCCTGGCGCGCAGCCAGCTGATTAGCGTTCTGCCTCCTGCCTCCTGGGTGTCCACTTTCGCCAGGTCGTGATAGCGCTCGACCATCTTGTCGTTGATGTGAAAAAAGTCCCGGCCGTCATACTCGATAACATTCCCAAACGACGCGAATGCTTCGTGCGTCAGCGGCATCAGTTCCAGCGTTTGCGATGACATATCGTTCTCCTCCGGCGCGCTCACGCAATTTTGCCGAACAGACGCAAGCGGCTGATGCCGCCATCCGGGAAGATGTTCAGGCGCACATGGCTGACCGGTCCGATGCCCTGTACCTGCTCCTTGAAGGTGTGGATGGCGTCCATTTCCAGCTTCTGCTCGGGCAGCAGTACCGGCCAGAACATGCTCTGCGTGATCAGCGACTGCTCGGTTCCGCCGGTCACATGAGCCGCCTGAATGGAACAGCGGTCGGGATAGTTGCCCTTGAAGTGGGCCGTATCGACGACGATTTCCTCGATCGTACCGAGATGCCCCAGCTCGATGATCAACCAGTCGTTGCCCGGTTCGCGGCGGCGCCGCGTCTCCCAACCGTCACCCATATTGACGCCGCGTCCTGGCGTCAACAACGGATGCGGTGGCCCGAAGTGCGAGTCGTTCCACGCAATTGGGCGACCGCCGTTTTCCGCCGCGCAAAGGTCCAGCACGGCCTGCGGATCGCGTTTGTCCCAGTTGCATTGAACCTGTCCGTAAACGCGCAGGCGTGCGACGCCGCCATCCGGATAGATGTTGAGACGAATGTGGGTCCACGTGCGTTCATCCTCGACCGACACGTAGTGGTGGGAATTGCCTTGCAGGTTGACCGACGGCACAATCTCGTGCCATTCCGTCCTGGCGGTCGGATCGCCTTCGCTGTAGCAGGCGTCAAGCGACGCTGCCGGCGGATAGTTGCCAGTGAAGTGGCTGGTGTCGATATCCACGCCCTTGACGATGCCGGGCAGCCCGAGCTTGACGACGCAATGATCGTAGCCGCCACCTCTGCGGCGTCGTGTTTCCCAGCCGTCCATCCACTTGCCGTGATCGTCGAATTTGCCGACGATGAACACGGCCGGGTCGGGGCTCAACATGCGCTCGGCCGGCGCGAACCACTCGTCGGAGCAGGAGATCGGCCTGGCGCCGAGACGCGGTTGAGCCAGGTCGAGCCAACGGGTGACGAATTCCTGCGGGGTGTTCAAGGTAATGGTCATGTTTTCTGCTCGCTGTGTACTGTGAGTTGTGTGTTCAGTCCTAGCGCTCGATCGCGAGCGCCACGCCCATCCCTCCGCCAATGCACAGGCTGGCGAGCCCGCGCTTCGCGTCGCGCCGGATCATCTCGTGGATGAGCGTCACGAGGATGCGGCAGCCGGACGCGCCGATAGGATGGCCGATCGCGATCGCCCCGCCGTTCACGTTGATCCTGCCCGTATCCCATTCCATCTGTTTGTTCACTGCGATCGCCTGTGCGGCGAACGCTTCGTTGATCTCCATCAGATCCACGTCGCGCGGGGTCCAGCCGGCCTTCTTCAGACACAATTGAGAGGCCGGCACCGGGCCCATACCCATCACGCTCGGGTCTACGCCGGCCGAGGCATAAGCCTTGATGCGTGCCAGAGGCGTGAGCCCAAGCAGCTCAGCCTTCCTCGCCGACATCATCACGACCGCCGCGGCGCCATCGTTGATGCCCGAGGCGTTGCCCGCGGTGACCGTTCCGTCCTTCGTGAATGCAGGGCGCAGTGCACTGAGCGCCTCTACGGTGACGCCCGTCTTGATGAATTCATCGGTGTCGAAAGACAGAGGCGGCCCCTTTCTTGAAGGGATCTCCAGCGCGATGATCTCGTCCTTGAACCGGCCTTCCTTCTGCGCCGCCTCGGCCTTCTGCTGCGAGCGGGCCGCAAACTCGTCCTGCTCCTCACGCGAAATGCCGTATTGCTTCGCCACGTTCTCGGCCGTGATGCCCATGTGGTACTGGTTGAATGCATCCCATAGACCGTCGACGATCATCGTGTCGACCAGTTTCGCGTCGCCCATACGAAAGCCGTCACGCGAGTTGGGCAGCACATGTGCCGACGCGCTCATATTCTCCTGGCCCCCGGCGACCACGATGTCGGCATCCCCCGCCTTGATCGCCTGCGCTGCGAGGTGCGTGGCTTTGAGCCCGGAGCCACATACCTTGTTGATCGTCAGTGCCGGAACCGTGGGGTCGAGGCCCGCCCGGATCGACGCCTGGCGTGCGGGGTTCTGACCGACGCCGGCCGTGAGCACCTGGCCCAGGATGACTTCGCTCACCTGATCAGCGCCGATGCCAACCTTCGCGAGCAGATGCCTGATGACGTGCGCGCCCAGGTCGGCGGCGGCAACCCTGGCGAGCGAGCCGCCGAATTTGCCCACTGCCGTGCGTCCAGCGGCGACGATAACGACTTCATCCATTTCCTGCCTCCGTTAAAGAGTGACGCCACAGCCCGGCCATGGGCACGGGTGCAATGACGAATTCGAAGCTCATCTGTCTGACACCCGCGCACATGGTCTGGAACAAACTGTCGCCATGTGTCCGCGGCAATTCATTTCATCGTTCCCATGACCGGTATGAACTCCTCAGGATGTTCGTCGAGATCGACTTCCACCTCACCGTTCAGAACACGCCGTGCCTGTGCCTTGTCGATATCCTTCTCCCATACGGCGATAACCACGGTGGCCACACAATTGCCGATCATGTTGCCCGCTGCCCGCGCAATCCCCATGAACCAGTCGACCGCCAGCACCAGTACCAGCCCCAGCACCGGAATGTCGGGAATGGCGGAAAGCGTCGCCGCAAGAATCACAATGGCGGAACCGGGAACGCCGTGTGCGCCCTTGGAGGTGATCATGGCGACACCCAGGATGATGAGCAGGTGTCCGAGGGTCAGCGGCGTGTTGGTTGCCTGGGCGATGAACACGGCCGCCAGCGTGAGGTACATCGAAAAGGCGTCAAGATTAAAAGAGTAGCCGGTCGGAATGACCAGTCCTACGGTGGAGTCCTTGATGCCCAGGCGCTCCAGCTTCTTCATGATCTGCGGCAGCACGCTGTCTGAAGAGGCCGTCCCCAGCACCACCAGCAGTTCGTCCTTCATGTACCTGATCAACTTGAAGATATTGAAACCACACAGGCGCAAAACACCGCCGCTGATGAAAATGACGAAGAGCACCACGGCGAGATAAAACGTTCCGACCAGATAACCCAGTTGTTTGAGCGAGCCGAGGCCGTACTTGCCGACCGTGAAGGCAACCGCACCCAGTACCCCCAGGGGAGCGAGCTTCACAATGAAGAACATGATCTTGAACAGCACGTGCGAAATCTGCTCGATGAAATGCGTGACCGGTTTGAACGGCGCACCAAGCATGGAAAGCGCGCAACCGAACAGGATCGAAATCAGCAGCACCTGCAGGACGTCGCCATTGGCGAATGCGCCAATGAAGGTTTCGGGAATGATCCTCATGAAGAAATCGGACACCCCTGAATTCTTGACGTGGGCTGCCGTGGTCAGGTACGAACTGAGCGCCGCCGGATCGAGCGTTTTGGGGTCGATATTCATGCCGACGCCAGGCTTCAGGACATAACCAAGTACGACACCCAGCGCAAGCGCAATGGTGGTGATCACCTCAAAGTACAGCACGGCTTTTCCACCGACCCGCCCGACCTTCTTGAGATCGCCCGCACCGGCGATGCCATGCACCACGACGCAGAAAACGATGGGCGCGATCAGCATCTTGACGAGCTTGATGAAACCGTCACCCAGCGGCTTCAGCTTGACGGCGAAGTCGGGAACGAAGACACCAAGCACGATGCCGAGTATCAGGGCGATAACCACCTGACCAAATAGCGACTTGAAAAATTTAGGCATGTCTTCCTCCAGCGATATGATTTATTCTCGAGACGCGAGATAGCGCTTGATGCCGGTGTCCGCGCCTGCCGCGCGGCAGACACCGTGGCCGATGGCTATTTCAGGACCGGAAAGGCCTCGCGCCCGGCATATCGGGCTAAACTTCCCAACTCCGCCTCGATGCGCAACAGGCGGTTGTACTTCGCCACGCGGTCCGAGCGCGACAACGAGCCCGTCTTGATCTGCCCGGTTGCCGTCGCAACGGCCAGGTCGGCAATCGTGACGTCTTCGGTCTCCCCCGAACGATGCGACATCACGGTCGTATAGCCGGCGTTGCGCGCCATGTCGATGGCGGCCAGCGTTTCGGTCAGCGTGCCGATCTGGTTCACCTTGATGAGAATCGAATTGCCCACGCCCTCCTCGATCCCGCGTTTCAATATCCCGGCGTTGGTAACGAACACGTCGTCGCCAACCAGTTGCACCGTTTTCGTCAACTGGCCGGTCAAGTGCTTCCAGCCGCTCCAGTCCTCCTCAGCCATGCCGTCTTCGATGGACAGCACCGGGTATTTGCGCACCCAGTCGGCGAGATAGTCGGCGAACTGCGCTGAGCTGAGCGTCTTGCCTTCGGCGTCGAGACGATATTCGCCGCCGGAATAGAACTCGGAACTGGCAGCGTCGACACCGAGATAGATGTCTTCACCCGGCCGATACCCCGCTTTCTCAATGGCCAGCATCAGGATGTTGAGTGCTTCCTCGTTCGACGCCAGATTCGGCGCGAAGCCGCCCTCATCGCCCACCGCCGTGCTCAGGCCTCGTTCATGCAGCAAGTGTTTTAATGCGTGGAAGACCTCGGTACCGTAACGCAGTGCCTCGCTGAAGCTGGGTGCGCCTACCGGCAGAATCAGAAACTCCTGCACGTCCACCTTGTTGTCGGCGTGCGCGCCACCGTTGATCACGTTCATCATCGGCACGGGCAGAAGCGGTTCCCGGCCGTCGCCCAGGTAGCGATAGAGCGGCTGTCTCGCGTCGGCCGCCGCGGCGTGCGCCGTCGCCAATGAGACCGCGAGGATGGCATTGGCGCCGAGACTCGATTTGCCGGGCGTGCCGTCCAGCTCGATCATGGCCTGATCGATACCGGCCTGGTCGGCGGGGTCGCGTCCCTTCAGCAGACGGGAGATCTCATCGCGTACGTGGGCAACCGCCTTTCGAACGCCCTTGCCGCCGTAGCGCATCGGATCGCCGTCACGCAACTCGATCGCTTCGCGCATGCCGGTCGAGGCGCCCGATGGAACCGCCGCTTCGCCGCGTGCGCCGGAATCGAGCAAGACTTCCGCAGCCACCGTCGGGTTGCCGCGCGAATCGAGAATTTCGTAGCCGCGGATATCCTGGATCTTTGCCATTGACATTTCTTCCTCAGAAGCAAGTTAAGCCGCCGTTCACCACCGTTCTAGATCTGCGCAATGCGCAGCAGGTTGGTTGTGCCGGAGGTGCCGAAGGGCATGCCCGCCGAGATGACGATGGTCTGCCCGGCCTCGCCGAACCCCTCCTTCACCGCGGTCAGGCAGGCGAGATTGCTCATCTCGGGTACGCTCTCGACTTCGTTGCACAGCACCGAATGCACACCCCACACGAGGGCCAGGCGTCGTGCGGTGGCGAGCCGCGGCGTCATGCCGATGATCGGCGCCTCAGGGCGTTCGCGCGCCATGCGCAGCGCGGAATAGCCGGAGCTGGTATAGGCGACCGTGGCGGCCACATGCAGCAGCCCTGCTACCCGCCGCATCGCGCAGCCGATGGCGTCCGCCAGATCCGCGCGCGGTGCCGAATGCGATGCTTCGATCGCTTCGCGATAGTGCGGGTCCGCCTCGGTCTGGGCGATGATGCTGCTCATCATGCTCACCGCCTCCACCGGATATTTGCCCGAAGCCGATTCGGCCGACAGCATCACCGCGTCGGCGCCGTCATAGATGGCGGTGGCCACGTCGGAGGCTTCGGCGCGCGTAGGCACCGGCGCGCTGACCATCGACTCGAGCATCTGCGTGGCCACGATCACCGGTTTGCCGGCCTTGCGGCAGGCCCGCACGATACGCTTCTGGATCGCCGGCACCTGCTCGGCGGGCATCTCCACGCCAAGGTCGCCGCGCGCCACCATCACGGCGTCAGTCTCCGCAACGATCTCATCCAGACTCAGGATCGCCGCGGGCTTCTCCAGCTTGGCGCAGATCCCCGCGCGGCCCTTGACGATCTCCTTGATCTCGCGGATATCCTCCGGACGTTGCACGAAAGACAGCGCAATCCAGTCGATTCCCAGCGTGAAGCCGAAGTCGAGATCCTTGCGATCCTTCTCGGTCAGCGCGGACAGCGGCAACACCACCCCGGGGACGTTGACGCCCTTGCGGTCCGACAGCGCGCCGCCATTGATGACGCGCGTCTCCGCAAAATCGCGACCGCAGCGTTCGACACGCAGGCGCACCCGCCCGTCGTCGAGCAGCAGATCTGTGCCCTCGGTGAGCGCGGCGAAAATCTCAGGATGAGGCAGCGCGGCGCGGGTCCTGTCACCCGCCTTGTCGCGGTCGAGATCGAGCCGGAAGCTGTCGCCGGCCGCCAGTTGGATAGGCCCGTCGGCAAAGGTGCCGACCCGCAGCTTGGGTCCCTGCAGATCGAGCAGCACGCTGATCGGCCGCCCCAGATCACGCTCGATCGCGCGGATGGTATCGAGGCGCTGCTTGTGGTCTTCGTGCGTTCCGTGACTGAAGTTGAGGCGAAAAACATCCGCGCCGGCATGGAACAGGGCTTCTATGGTTGCCCGGTCTGCACTCGCCGGCCCCAGCGTGGCGACGATCTTGGCATTGCGGTTGCGGCGCGTGTCGGTGCTCATATCAGTTCTCTCTTGCGACGTTTTCAGTGAGGAGGATGGCGCGGAAATCGTTCACATTGGTCAGCGTCGGCCCGGTCACCATCGAGTCGCCGAGCGCCTCGAAGAAACCGTGGCCGTCGTTTTCGGTGAGCGCATCGCGAGGTTTGATACCTTGAGCCCAGGCGCGGGCGAGCGTATCGGGAGCGACAAAAGCGCCGGCAATTTCCTCCAGGCCGTCCACGCCGTCGGTGTCTCCAGCCACCGCGTGGATGCCGGGGTGAGCGCCAAGTGCAATGGCGAGCGAAAGAAGAAACTCGACATTGCGTCCGCCGCGCCCTTCGCCGCGCACGGTGACCGTGGTTTCACCGCCTGAAAGCAGCACACACGGCGGCTGGAACGGCTGGTTATGCTGCGCGACCTGCAACGCGATGCCGGCCATCACTTTGCCGACGTCGCTGGCCTCGCCCTCGATGCTGTCGCCCAGGATATGACTGGCGAAGCCGGCTTCGCGCGCGACTTGCGCGGCGGCTTCCAGCGCCATTTGCGGCGTGGCGATCATGCGCGTGTCGATGCCCGCGAGACGCGGATCACCCGGTTTGACGGTTTCGCTTTCGCCACTTTCGAGTAGTGTGCGCACCCTCAACGGCACCTCGATACCATAGCGCCTGATGATTCCGAGCGCATCGGCACAGGTAGTCGGATCAGGTACCGTAGGGCCGGACGCGATGTCCATCGGGTTATCGCCCGGCACATCGGAAATCAGCAGCGTGACGACTTTCGCGGGATGACAGGCGGCGGCAAGCCGCCCGCCCTTCACTGCCGAGAGGTGGCGGCGCACGCAGTTCATCTCGCTGATGGTGGCGCCCGATTTGAGCAGCGCGCGCACGACCCGCTGCTTGTCCTCCAGCGTAATGCCCTCATGGGGAAGCGCGAGCAACGCCGAGCCGCCGCCGGAAATCAGACATAGCACCAGGTCGTCGGGTGCGAGGCCCTGCACCCGTTCCATGATGCGCGTGGCCGCGGCCAGTCCGGCCGCATCAGGCACCGGATGCGCCGCTTCGACGATCTCGATGCGCTGGCACGGCACAGCGTAGCCATAGCGCGTCACCACCAAACCGTCCAGCGGACCGTCCCAATGATCCTCGACCGCCCGGGCCATCGCCGCCGAAGCTTTGCCGGCCCCGATCACGATCAGCCGCCCCTTGGGCCGCGCCGGCAGATGCGGCGGGATGCAATGCACCGGCTGGGCAGCGTTGACGGCGGCATCGAACATCCTGCGCAGCAGATCGCGAGGTGACGGATTCATGGTTGCTCTCTATGTCGCATAGGTCGGGATAGGAATAGGTTTGGATACCTATGCATACTCTTTACCCGATCTCGTGATTGGCCATGAGTTCCAGCGCACGCACGAGTGCCGAGTGGTCCCAGCCAGCGCCACCGTGCGCGACGCACGCGTTGAACAGCTCCTGTGCGGTGGCGGTGTTGGGCAACGACACGCCAAGCGTTTTACCGGTTTGCAGCGCGAGGTTCAGATCCTTCTGGTGCAATTCGATTCGAAAACCCGGCTCGAAGGTACGTTTGACCATGCGATCGCCGTGCACCTCGAGGATCCTCGAGGACGCGAAACCGCCCATCAGCGCCTCGCGCACCTTAGCCGGATCGGCGCCGGCCTTCGATGCGAACACGAGTGCTTCGCCCACCGCCTCGATGGTCAGCGCGACGATGATCTGGTTGGCGACCTTGGTGGTCTGGCCGTCTCCGTTGGCCCCTACCAGCGTGATGTTCTTGCCCATCAGCTCCAGCAGCGGCCGGGTTTTGACAAACGCGGTTTCAGGGCCGCCCACCATGATCGACAACGTGGCGTTCTTCGCCCCCACCTCACCGCCGGACACCGGCGCGTCCAGGTAGTCGCAGCCGAGCGCGTTGATGCGTTTGGCAAACTCCTTGGTGGCGATCGGTGAAATCGAACTCATGTCCACGACGGTCTTACCGCTGGAGAGTCCTTCAGCCACACCGTCCTTGCCGAACAGCGCCGCCTCCACATGCGGCGTATCGGGCACCATCGTGATGACGACCTCGGCCTGCTGCGCCACCTCCTTGCCGTTCGCACATGCAATGCCGCCCTTTGCCACCAGCGCCTGGGGCACGCTCGGGATGCTGTACAGATAGACCTGATGCCCGCCGGCGATCAGATGCTCCGCCATGGGGGCGCCCATAATGCCCAGTCCGATGAATCCGAGTTTCATGTGTCTGTCTCCGTGTCGGTTTTTTATAGGGATTACGCCGTTCGCACGCCGTCAGTCCAGCAACGAGGTCGCGGTGGGTGCGTCGGCGGTAGGGTCCTGGGCCAGATCTTCAAACTCGGTGATGTTGTCGATCTCGGTGCCCATCGCAATGTTGGTCACGCGCTCCAGAATGACTTCCACGACCACCGGCACGCGGTATTGCTTCAGCCACTTCTGCGCCTGCTCCAGTGCGGGCTGAATTTCCTCAGGCTTGAACACACGGATCGCCTTGCATCCCAAACCCTCGACGACGGCGACGTGATCGACCCCGTACTCACCGATCTCCGGCGCATTCGCGTTTTCGAACGACAACTGGACGCAATAGTCCATCTTGAAGCCACGTTGCGACTGGCGAATCAGACCTAGATACGAGTTGTTCACGAGCACATGAATGTATGGCAGGTTGAATTGCGCACCCACCGCCAGCTCCTCGATCATGAACTGGAAATCGTAGTCGCCCGACAGCGCGACCACCTGACGCGACGGGTCGGCCACGCACACACCCAAAGCCGCCGGAATGGTCCAGCCGAGCGGGCCCGCCTGACCGCAGTTGATCCAGTGGCGCGGCTTGTACACGTGCAGGAATTGCGCGGCCGCAATCTGTGACAGGCCGATGGTGCTGACATAACAGGTCTCCTTGCCGAAGACCTTGTTCATCTCCTCATACACGCGCTGCGGCTTGACCGGCACCTGGTCGAAGTGCGTTTTGCGCAGCAGCGTGCGCTTGCGTTCGCGGCACTGCTCGAGCCACGCGCTGCGATCCCTGAGCTTGCCGGCGGCTTTCCATTCCTTCGCCACCTCGACGAACAACGCGAGCGCGGCGCCGGCATCCGAAACGATGCCCAGATCCGGGCAGAACACACGGCCGATCTGGGTCGGCTCGATGTCCACATGCACGAACGTGCGCCCTTGCGTATAAGTATCGACCCCACCTGTATGGCGATTGGCCCAGCGATTACCTATCCCCAGCACGAAGTCGGACGCGAGCAGTGTTGCGTTGCCGTAGCGATGCGAGGTCTGCAAACCGACCATGCCGACCATCTGCGGATGGTCGTCGGGGATAGTGCCCCAGCCCATCAGCGTAGGGATGACCGGCACACCGGTCGCGTCGGCGAATTCAACCAGCAGCTCAGATGCATTCGCATTGATGATGCCGCCGCCTGCGACGATCAGCGGGCGCTCGGACTCGTTGAGCATCGTCAGCGCTTTCTCGATCTGCGCACGCTTGGCACGTGGCTTATAGACCGGCAGCGGTTCGTAGGTGTCGATATCGAACTCGATTTCAGCCATTTGCACGTCGAATGGCAGATCGATCAGCACGGGCCCCGGGCGTCCGGAACGCATCAGATGGAAAGCCTGCTGGAAGGTGCGCGGCACAAGCGCCGGCTCGCGCACGGTGACCGACCACTTGGTCACCGGTTTGCTAATGGATTCGATATCCACCGCCTGGAAATCTTCCTTGTAGAGACGGGCACGCGGCGCCTGACCGGTAATGCACAGAATGGGTATCGAGTCGGCCTGCGCAGAGTAGAGACCGGTGATCATGTCGGTACCCGCCGGGCCGGAGGTACCGATACAGACACCGATGTTGCCGGCTTCCGCGCGGGTATACCCCTCGGCCATATGTGAAGCACCTTCTACATGGCGTGCCAGCGTATGCGTAATGCTGCCACGGCGCTGCATAGCCGCGTACAAGGGGTTGATCGCGGCGCCCGGAATCCCGAAGGCATGGGTAATTCCCTCTTTCTCCATCACTAATACGGCAGCGTCTGCGGCAGTCATACGGGACATGGCAATCACCTTCTCCGGATTGGGGGGGTTGAGGCTTTAGCGGATGTTAAGTCCGCCCCCGGAGGCTCCACAATGCGAGCAAATTGCATAACAGTTATTCCAGGTCAGCGCAGGAAAGCGCCGCACAAGGGAGCGAAGCTTTGATGTAATGACGACTCAAATGGAGCGTAGACATGGATCGCCTCATGGAACTGCAAATCTTCATGCGTGTGGTCGAGATGGGAGGTTTTTCCAGGGCCGCGCGGGAACTGAAGCTGACCCAGCCTACCGTTACAAAACACATCAACTCCCTGGAAAGCCGGCTCAGCGCAAGGCTGCTCAACCGGAACCAGCGCGCGGTCAGCGTCACGGAAATAGGCGCCCGGTATTACGAGAAATGCAAAAATGTCGTGCGCGACTATGAAGAAGCACAGGAAGTCGTGTTGGGTCGGCAGGCCTATGTGCAAGGCCTCATCCGCGTGGGGACGTCTCTCACGTTCGGACGGCGGATCGTCTCTCCGCTGCTGGTCAAATTCATGCAGGTGCATCCCAACCTGCGTGTGGATGTCAACCACGACGACCGATATGTCGACCTGGTCGCGCTGGGTCTCGATGTCGCCATACGTCTGGGCGCGCTAGCCGATTCATCCCTGGGCGGCCGTTACCTCGGATTGAACCCATGGGTCATGGTCGCGTCGCCGGCTTATCTTGCGCAGCATGGTGAACCGAAGATCCCAGCGGACCTGTCCGGACACGCCTGTCTTATCTATAGCAGTGTTCAGGAGGACGACTATTGGCGTATGCGGACGCCATCCGGCGAGCGGGTGTCGGTGTATCTCAACGGACGCTTAAGGTCGAACAACCTTTCCTCGCTGATCACGGCCGCACGTGCGGGCATGGGTATCACGATCGTCCCGCATTACGTCGCAGCAGACGCCATCTGCGCCGGTGACGTGCGGCAGATCATGGCCGACCATGTGCTTCCCGATCAGGAGATACATGCGGTCTATCCGTCTCCCAAACTGGTCCCCGCCAAGGTGACCGAGTTGATCCTGTTCCTGAAGGAGGCATTCCAGAACGAATGGTGGCTGAACCCATCGTCGTTCGATCAGATGACTCCGCCGAACCATGAAAATATAGCCCTGCCCAGCCTCCAGACGTAGCGATATCCTGCCCGTTTCCGCGGCCACCTGAATAATAAAAATCAGTCTTGTTAGGATGACTACCTTTAATCAAACAACATCTTGATCAGATTATTCTCGCGCGAATTCTTCGGAAAAGCGCGCTTCATCTTCGATCCGAGCAGGGAGTGAGACACTTATGGAAACGATGCCCGACAAAGACCCTCTGGAAACGACTGAATGGCTCGACGCCCTGAAGTCGGTACAGCAACACCGCGGAATCGAGCGGGCAAACTATCTGGTGGACAAGCTGGTACAGGACGCGAGGCGCGAAGGCGCCTACATTCCGTCGACGCTCACCACGGCCTACTGCAACACCATCCCGCCGGAGCGGGAAGAGAAATCGCCGGGCAACCGCGCCATCGAGCACAAGATCCGCTCGGCGATCCGCTGGAATGCCGTGGCGATCATCCTGCGCGCCAACAAGGAATCCTCCGAACTGGGCGGCCATATCGCCAGCTTCCAGTCTTCGGCCCTGCTCTACGACATCGGTTGGGGCCACTTCTGGCATGCGCCCACGGAACAGCACGGCGGCGACCTGATCTATGTGCAGGGCCACGTCTCGCCGGGCGTCTACGCCCGGGCCTTCATTGAAGGCCGTCTGAGCGAAGCACAATTGCTCAACTATCGCCAGGAAGCTGCGGGCAAGGGGATTCCCTCTTATCCGCATCCGTGGCTGATGCCCGATTTCTGGCAGTTCCCTACCGTCTCGATGGGGCTGGGGCCGTTGATGGCCATCTATCAGGCGCGCTTTCTCAAGTATCTCGAAGGACGCGGCCTGGCCAAAACCGAGGGGCGGAAGGTATGGGCATTTCTCGGTGACGGGGAATGCGACGAGCCTGAATCGCTGGGCGCCATTTCGCTCGGCGGACGCGAGCGGCTCGACAACCTGGTCTTCGTGATCAACTGCAATCTTCAGCGGCTCGACGGTCCGGTGCGCGGCAACGGCAAGATCATTCAGGAACTGGAATCCGTATTCCGCGGTGCCGGCTGGAACGTGATCAAGGTTGTCTGGGGAAGCGGCTGGGACCGCCTGCTCGCCAAAGACAAGAGCGGCCTTCTGCTCAAACGCATGGAAGAATGCGTCGACGGCGAATATCAGGACTTCAAATCGAAGAACGGCGCGTACGTGCGCGAACATTTCTTCGGCAAGTATCCGGAATTGAAGGAACTGGTCGCCGACATGAGCGACGACGAAATCTGGCGCCTGAATCGCGGCGGCCACGACCCTGCCAAGGTGTTTGCCGCCTACGCCGCCGCCTCGAAACATCGCGGCCAGCCGACCGTCATTCTCGCCAAGACCGTCAAAGGCTATGGCATGGGCGAATCGGGCGAGGGGCAGATGATCGCCCACCAGGCGAAGAAGATGACGCAGCAATCGCTCACGCAGTTCCGCGATCGTTTCCAGATTCCGATCAAAGACGAGCAGCTTGCCGACATGCCATTCATCAGCTTCGCCGAAGACAGCGAGGAGATGAAATACCTGCGTGAACACCGGGCCGCGTTGGGCGGTTACCTGCCGCAGCGCCGCCGCAAGTCGGACACGCTCGAGATTCCGCCGCTGGCAGCGTTCGAGCGGCTGCTCAAGGATTCGGGCGAGCGCGAGATTTCCACCACCATGGCATTCGTGCAGATGCTGGGAACGCTGGTGCGCGACAAGCAGATCGGCAAGCACGTGGTGCCTATCGTGCCCGACGAATCCCGCACGTTCGGCATGGAAGGCATGTTCCGCCAACTCGGTATCTATTCCGCGGTCGGGCAGCTCTACAAGCCGCAGGATGCCGATCAATTGATGTATTACCGCGAGGACAAGTCCGGTCAGGTCCTGCAGGAAGGGATCAACGAGGCCGGCGCAATGTGCTCGTGGATTGCAGCGGGAACTTCATACAGCACCAACAACGTGCCGATGATCCCGTTCTACATCTACTACTCGATGTTCGGTCTGCAGCGCGTGGGCGATCTGGCGTGGGCCGCGGGCGACATGCGCTGTCGCGGCTTCCTGCTGGGCGGAACGGCAGGCCGCACGACGCTGAACGGAGAAGGACTGCAGCACGAGGACGGTCACAGTCACATCCTTGCGTCCACCATTCCCAACTGCCTGTCTTACGATCCGACCTTCGCTTACGAGGTGGTGGTCATTGTCCGCGACGGCATGCGCCGCATGATGCAGGAGCAGCAGGATGTTTACTACTACATCACGCTGATGAACGAGAACTACCCGCAACCCGCCATGCCGGAAGGCGCCGAGGAAGGCATCGTCAAGGGTATGTATCTGTTCAGGGACGGCGGCAAGCCCAAAGCGAAAAATGCGGCGCACGTGCAACTGATGGGCTGCGGCACGATCCTGCGTGAAGTCATCGCGGCCGCCGACCTGCTGCAGGAAGACTTCGACGTGAGCGCCGACATCTGGAGCGTGACCAGCTTCAACGAACTGCGCCGCGACGGCATGAGCACCGAGCGCTGGAATCTGCTGCATCCCACCGAGGCGCGTCGCAAACCCTACATCGAAACCTGTCTCGAAGATCACGCCGGCCCGGTGATCGCCTCGACCGACTACATGCGGAATTTCGCCGACCAGGTACGCGAGCACATCCCGAGGCGCTACGTCACGTTGGGCACCGATGGGTTCGGACGCAGCGACTATCGGGTCAAGCTGCGCGAGTTCTTCGAGGTGAACCGCTACTACGTCGCCGTGGCCGCATTGAAAGCACTCGCGGACGACGGCGTGATCAAGCCAGCGAAAGTCGAGGAAGCCATCAAAAAGTATGGGCTCGACACCGAGCGCCCCGATCCCTGGACTGTCTAGAAACGCAGATTCTGCGCTCAAGCTTAGACAAGCCGCGTGAGGTGGCGCCGCGCACGGCGTCACCTCACGCAGTAGAAATCGAATCGTTCGTGGGGAAGACATGGCGACTATCAAAGAAATCAAGGTTCCGGACATCGGCGACTTTAACGATGTACCGGTCATCGAGGTCCTGATTCAAGCGGGCGACACCATCAAGGTCGAAGACCCGCTGATCACGATCGAATCCGATAAGGCCACCATGGAAGTGCCCTCATCGGAAGCCGGCGTCGTCAAGGAAGTGAAGATCAAGGTGGGCGACAAGGTCTCGCAGGGGGGGCTGATCCTGTTGCTGGAAAGTACGGATGCCGGCGAGCCGGCGGTGGCAAGCGTGCCCACTGTATCGCCGCCGCCGGCAGCGGTCAGTGCGCCGGCCGGTGTGGCGGAGGTGCGCGTGCCGGATATCGGCGATTTCACGGATGTGCCGGTCATCGAAGTGCTGGTCAAGCCGGGTGATAGCGTGAAGGCGGAAGACCCGCTCATTACGCTGGAATCGGACAAGGCGACCATGGAAGTGCCTGCCCCGCTCGGCGGTGTGGTGCAGGAAATCCTGGTTCGGGTCGGCGACAGCGTATCGGAAGGCGCGGTCATCCTGACACTCGTCACGGGCGCTGTGTCTACCGTTACGAGCAGCGCGCCCGTTGCCGCAACGTCGCCGACAACGAACGCGTCCCCCGCCACCCCGCTGCCGTCACCCGTTGCCCCAACAGCCGCCGCCGGCGTGATCGACGAAACTGCATTCCGGCTTGCTTATGCCGGCCCAGCCGTGCGCAAACTGGCGCGCGAGCTCGGCGTGGATCTGGGCAAGCTAACCGGCACCGGTGACAAGGGCCGCATCATTAGGCAGGATGTCGAAGCATTCGCCAAACGTGGCGACTCGGCCCCGACCCCATCTGCAAGCGCCTCCGCGTCGGCAAGCGGCGCCGGACTTGACCTGCTGCCGTGGCCCAAGGTCGACTTCACGAAATTCGGCGCGATCGAGACGCGGCCGCTCGCGCGTATCAAGAAGATCTCGGCAGCCAACCTGCACCGCAACTGGGTGATGATCCCGCACGTCACCACCCACGACGACGCCGACATCACCGACCTCGAAGCGTTCCGCGTGCAGTTGAACAAGGAAAACGAGAAGGCCGGCGTGAAGCTCTCGATGCTTGCCTTCATGATCAAGGCGGCGACTTTCGCGCTGAAGAAATTCCCCGAATTCAATGCCTCGCTGGACGGCGACAACCTGATCCTGAAGCAGTACTACCACATCGGCTTTGCGGCCGATACGCCCAACGGCCTCGTGGTGCCGGTGATCCGCGACGCGGACAGGAAGGGCGTCATCGAGATCGGCAAGGAAATGGGCGAACTGGCCAAACTCGCTCGCGAGGGCAAGCTGAAGCCGGACCAGATGCAGGGCGGCAGCTTCACGATCTCGTCGCTTGGCGGCATCGGCGGCACGTATTTCACGCCGATCATCAATGCGCCCGAGGTCGCGATCATGGGCGTGTGCAAGTCCTACTGGAAGCAGGTCTCGCCCGACGGCAAACAGTCCGCATGGCGGCTTACGCTGCCGCTCTCGCTGTCCTGGGATCACAGGGTCATCGACGGCGCCGCCGCCGCGCGCTTCAACGTCTATTTTGCCAACCTGCTCGCCGATCTGCGGCGCGTCCTGGTCTAAGGGGAAACCATGTCAAATGCGATCGAAGTCAAGGTTCCCGATATCGGTGACTTCACCGACGTGCCGGTCATCGAGATTCTGGTGAAGGCCGGCGATCAGATCAAGGCCGAAGACCCGCTGCTCATGCTGGAGTCGGACAAGGCCACGATGGAGGTGCCGGCGCCGCGCGACGGCGTTGTCAAGGAAATCCTGGTCCGGGTGGGCGATAAGGTATCCCAGGGAACGACGATCCTGACGCTCGAAGCCGACGGCGCCACGCTCGCCGAATCGCCGCAGGAAAACGTCAGCGGAAGCGGCGGCCCCACTGCGGCCGCCACGCCAACCGCCCCCACCGCACTCCCGGTTGGCGTGCCACTGCCGGCCGGCTCCTACGCCGGTGCGGTCGATATCGAGTGCGAGATGCTGGTGCTGGGTGCCGGACCCGGCGGCTATTCAGCCGCGTTCCGCTCGGCCGATCTGGGGATGAAAACCGTGCTGGTCGAGCGCTACGCGACGCTAGGCGGCGTGTGCCTGAACGTCGGCTGCATTCCGTCGAAAGCGCTGCTGCACACCGCATCGGTCGTGGATGAAGCGAAAGCCATGGCCCATCACGGCATCTCGTTCGCCGCACCGGAGATCGACATCGACAAATTGCGCGGCTTCAAGGAAGGCGTCGTCCGAAAACTGACCGGCGGCCTCGCCGGCATGGCCAAGGCGCGCAAGGTCGAGGTGGTGCGCGGCAGCGGCCGCTTCCTCGACCCGCATCATCTCGAGGTGGATGTCACCGAAGGCAGTGGTCAGGACAAGACTGGCGCAAAGCAGGTCGTGCGCTTTCAGAAAGCGATCATTGCTGCCGGCAGCCAGGCCGTCGCCCTGCCCTTCATGCCCGACGACCCACGTGTCGTGGATTCGTCCGGCGCGCTGGCGCTGCAAGCGATACCTAAGCGGATGCTGGTGATTGGCGGCGGCATCATCGGTCTGGAAATGGCCACTGTCTATTCCACGCTCGGCACTCGCATCGACGTGGTCGAAATGCTCGACGGCATGATGGCGGGCGCCGATCGCGACCTGGTCAAGGTGTGGGAGAAAGTGAATGCGCCGCGCTTCGACAACGTGATGCTGAAAACGAAAACGGTAGGCGCCAAAGCAACGCCGCAGGGCATCGAGGTGAGCTTCGAAGGCGAGAAGGCGCCCCGCGAGCCGCAATGCTATGACCTCGTGCTGGTGGCCGTCGGCCGGCGTCCGAACGGCGGGAAGATCGGCGCAGAACACGCCGGCGTGGCGGTCGGCGAGCGCGGTTTCATTCCGGTGGACAACCAGATGCGGACGAACGTCGCGCACATCTTTGCGATCGGCGACATCATCGGCCAGCCGATGCTCGCGCACAAGGCCGTGCATGAGGCGCATGTGGCTGCGGAAGTAGCGGCTGGTGAAGCGAGCTACTTCGACGCGCGGCAGATTCCGTCGGTGGCCTATACGGACCCTGAAGTGGCCTGGGCTGGCAAGACCGAGGAGCAGTGCAAGGCCGAAGGCATCAAGTACGGCAAGGCGGTGTTCCCCTGGGCGGCCAGCGGCCGGGCGATTGCCAACGGGCGCGACGAAGGCTTTACCAAACTGCTGTTCGACGAAGCGACGCACCGCTGTATTGGCGGCGGCATTGTCGGCACGCATGCGGGCGACCTGATCAGCGAAGTATGCCTCGCCGTCGAGATGGGCTGTGATCCGACCGACATCGGCAAAACCATCCACCCGCATCCGACGCTCGGCGAGTCGATCGGGATGGCCGCAGAGGTATTCGAAGGCGTCTGCACCGATTTGCCTCCCATGAAGAAGAAGTGAATGGCAAAACAAAAAATGATCCTCCCCAACTGCAATACCGCCCTAACCCTGAGGAATGACCATGCTCAAATCGCCTGAAGACCTGTCAGCCGCTACCAGAAAGCAGGTGGAGAATTCCACGCGTTTCGTCGAGCTTTCTCTGGACGGTGCGGAACGTCTGATTCGCCTGCAGATGGACGCCGCTCGCCGCGCGCTGGACGAGAGCGCGGAAATCGCCAGTGCGTTGTCCGGGACGACCGATCCTCAGGAAATCGCTTCCCTGCGGACGAGGCTCGCCGCGCAGAATACTGAGGCCTTGCTCAGCACGTCGAAAGAAGTCTACGAAACCGCCATGCAGTCGCGAAATCAACTGATGGAATTGCTCAATCAGAGTCTCGGTGGAATCGGCAAAGACTTCCCGGCTGCCGCGCAGAAAGCGTTCGCCTCATTGCCCGCGGGCGAGTCCCCGTGGAATGCCTTGCAAATGGTCATGGCGGCAGCCAGTAGCACTGCGGAGCATCTTTTCAAACTGGCCAATCAGGCGACAGCAGTGAGCGGCTTCCCCGGAGCAGAAAAAGCAGCGTCGGCTTCAGGGACAAGCAAGGAGAGCTAGGGCGCTGCCCGATCTCAGGGACAAGGCTCGCGCCAGACAAAGCAATCGGCGCGGCCTCGAAAATAGTCGAGAGCGCGTTCTGCCGATTCACGGGCGGCAAGAAAGAGGCGACAACGCCCCCATTGGAGAAGACACCATGTCAGATAACCTGCGCGATGCGGCGCTCGAATACCACCGGCTTCCGACACCCGGCAAAATTTCGGTCACACCGACCAAGGCCATGGCAACCCAGCGAGATCTGGCGCTGGCCTACTCGCCCGGCGTGGCGGAAGCGTGCACCGCGATCGCCGACAATCCCGGCGAGGTCTACAACCTCACCGCGCGAGGCAATCTTGTCGCCGTCGTAACCAACGGCACGGCCGTGCTCGGGCTAGGCAATATCGGCCCGCTGGCCAGCAAGCCGGTGATGGAGGGCAAGGGGTGCCTGTTCAAAAAGTTTGCCGGCATCGACGTATTCGACATCGAGATCGACGAGCAGGACCCTGACGAACTCGTCAAGATCATCGCCAGCCTGGCGCCGACGTTCGGCGGCATCAACCTCGAAGATATCAAGGCGCCAGAGTGCTTTTATATCGAGCAAAAGCTGCGCGAGCGCATGAAGATCCCGGTGTTTCATGACGACCAGCACGGCACGGCGATCGTCGCAGCTGCGGCCGTCCTCAATGGCCTCAAATGCGTCAACAAGGAGATCGGCAGCGCAAAGCTGGTGTGCTCCGGCGCGGGCGCCGCCGCCCTCGCCTGCCTCGATCTGCTGGTCAGTCTGGGACTGCACAAGGAAAACATTCTGGTGATCGACAGCAAGGGAGTCGTCTATGCCGGACGCAAAGAATCGATGGATCCGAGCAAGGCACGTTACGCGCGAGAGACTCATCTGCGCACGCTCGCTGACAGCATGGATGGCGCCGACATCTTCCTGGGACTGTCGGCGGGCGGCGTACTTAAGCCTGACATGGTCGAGCAGATGGCGCGCGACCCTATCATCCTCGCCATGGCCAATCCCATTCCGGAAATCATGCCCGAAGAGGCCAAAGCTGTGCGGCCGGATGCCGTCATAGGCACGGGCCGCTCGGATTACCCGAATCAGGTCAACAACGTACTGTGTTTTCCGTTTATCTTCCGTGGCGCGCTCGATGTGGGCGCGACGACGATCAACGAGGAGATGAAGCTCGCCACGGTACGCGCGCTCGCGGATCTCACGCATGCCGAAATCCCCGATGTGGTCGCCAGCGCTTATGGCGCCCAGGGTCTGCGCTTCGGTCCGGAATACCTGATTCCCAAGCCCTTCGATCCGCGTCTGATCGAGCGCATTGCGCCGGCGGTCGCCAAGGCGGCGATGGACAGCGGCGTCGCGACGCAACCAATCGCCGACCTCGAGGCCTACCGGCTCAAGCTGCGGCGTTTCATCTATCAGTCCGGCAGCAGCATGGAGCCGGTATTCGCAGCGGCAAAAAAGACCCCAGGACGGGTGGTCTATGCCGAGGGCGAGGAAGAGCGGGTCTTGCGCGCGGCGCAGATCGTGGTCGACGAAGGTATTGCGTATCCGGTGCTGGTTGGCCGCCTGAACGTCATTGCCGAGCGCATCGAGAGCTTCGGACTGCGTCTGAGGCTCGGCGAGAATTGCGAATGCGTGAACGTGCTCGACGATCCCCGTTATCAGGAGACCTGGAACGAGTACTACGCTCTGGTGACGAGAAAGGGCGTGACGCGTGCGCTCGCAAAAGACGAGATGCGCAACCGTACGACGCTGATCGGCGCCATGCTGGTGCGACGCGGCGAAGCCGATGCCATGCTGTGCGGCACCTATGGCACTTATGCCGACCACCTCAAGTATGTGAACGACGTGATCGGCATGCGCCCCGGCGTCAGCACGTTCGCCGCACTGCAGATGCTGATCCTGCCGGACCGCCAGCTGTTTATCTGCGACACGCACGTCAACCTCGATCCGTCCGTCGAACAGATCGCGGAGATGACGCTGCTCGCCGCTGAAGCCGTGCGGCGTTTCGGCATCACGCCGAGCGTCGCGCTGCTGTCCCATTCGAGTTTCGGCAGTTCGAACGCACCGTCGGCACTGAAGATGCGAGACGCGTTGGCGCTGGTTCAGGAACGGGCCCCCACGCTTGCGGTCGACGGTGAAATGCGTGGCGATGCCGCGCTATCCAAGACCATTCTCGACGACGTCTGTCTGGAATCGCGCCTGGTGGAGGAAGCGAACCTGCTCATCATGCCCAACGTCGACGCGGCGAACATCGCGCACAACCTGCTGCGGATGGCGGCCGGTGGCGGCATTACGGTCGGCGCCATCCTGCTGGGCGCGGCGAAACCGGTTCACATCATGACGCCGTCGTCGACCGTGCAGCGCATCGTCAACATGACCGCGGTCGCGGTGGTCGATGCGGCTTCGGAGCGCCTGCAGCGATGATCGATCTTGCCAGCGGACCTTCGATTGTCAGCGTGAGCGCGACGGCGGTCGGCGCACTCAGCGGCGCGCTGTTCGCCGTTGAGCGCCGGTTCGGCCTGAGCGGCGTGCTGTGCCTCGCCTTCAGCACAGGCGTCAGCGGCAGCCTGATGCGCGATGTCCTGCTGCAAAACGGCCCCTCGGTGATACTCACCGATGTCAGCTTCCTGCTTGCGGTTCTGGTGTGCGCAACCGTGGGATTCTTCTTTTCGACGATGATCAGATGGGTGCATCCATTGCTCGTCGTATTCGACGCGCTCTCGATCGGGTTCTTCGCGGTACTGGGCGCCACCAAGGCCCTTCATGCGGGACTAGGCCCGCTAGGGGCTATTCTGATCGGCCTCATTAACGCGATTGGAGGCTGGGTGCTTCGCGATATCCTCGCAGGCGACAGGCCTCAACTCGTGCTCCCAGGGCCGATTTATGCGATCGCTGCAGGTATCGCAAGTGCACTCTATGTGGTGCTGGTGGTCAGCCTGCAGATCGCCACAGCACCGGCCGCGTTGATTACCATCGTTGTCGGCTTCTCGATACGTATGGCGGCACTGAAATACGGCTGGAACGCTCCCACGCCAATCGATCTGACACCGCGCATCCGGCGTTCCAAATCCACGGAAAAAGCACGCTAGTGCGGGTTGACAAGCGGCGGAAGAATGACGGGTTCCAGCATGGCAGGCGCGGCCCTCTTATCGCGCACGGTCGCGAGGTCGCCGGATTTGCGCTGGTCCCGGCACTTTCGCCATGGTTGTGGGCGGCCTGCGCGGGCCTGGATCTGGGCGGCTTCTTCTCGTTGAGCCTGAGCATGGTCGATGCACCTCGCTGTGATCGTGGCGATGGGAGCGCTGACCGCTGTGTTCTCGCCGGCCAGCTATCGGCGCAGCATGGAAGGTGTGTGACGCTTATCAGGTGAAAAAAACCTCATCGATAAAAGGTTGGGGTTTGCGGACTCGCTGTTAGCCGTCGATCCTATCGGCCCCCCGCTCCGCAACTCGGCGCAGTGTGCCCTCGTGGCTTCGTTGCGCGCCAGTGCGAACGCGGAAGAAGCTGAGATCCTCTCGAATGTCCGTAACCAGGACTGCAATTAATCGCCAGAATGTGTCGAGCACGGAGTTGAATACAGTCCCCGCAAAGCACAAGCCACGGTCAAGTAACGGTTCCTGGAGGTCACCCGACGAAAATTATTCGTTCTGCAGTTGGGTGGAAGCCTCCGATGCAGCGCGTCCCAATAAAGCCGACGGTCTGAGCAGCACCTTGATCGAGTCGAGGGAGTTGGCCACGGTGATAGCCCTCTCCCAGTCAGAGAGCGTGAAGTTGTGGGTGACGATGCCTTTGGACGTGACCAGCCCACGCGCCATCAAATCAATCACCACGGGGTAGCAGTATGGCCCCAGGTGCGCACCACGCACATCCAGTTCCTTGCGGTCACCGATGATCGACCAGTCTGCGGTGGTATCGGTGCCGAAAACGCTGAACTCCACAAAACGGCCCAGCTTGCGAATCATGCTCAGGCCTTGGGTCACGCCGACCGGCGAGCCCGTGGTTTCCAGATAAACGTCGCACCCGTAACCGTCCGTCAGCTCCCTGACGACCGCTTCAGCGTTTTCGACCCTCGGGTTGATCACCACGTCGGCGCCGAATTTTTTGGCCAGTTCCAGTCGTTCAGTCACAAGATCGATAACCACCAGCTTCTTTGGCGTCTTGAGGTGCGCGGCCTGCACCATCATGAGACCCAACGGCCCGGCGCCCGCGATCACTACCACGTCGTCGAACTGGATGTCGCCGCGGTTCACCGTGTGGATCGCGCAGGCGAAGGGCTCGATGATGGCGGCGTCCTCCAGCGCAATGCCGTCCGGGATCTTGTGAACCCGTGAGGTCGGCGGCAAGCGCATGTAGTCGGCCATGCCGCCGTCGGCCACCACGCGCTGGAAGCCGAAGATGTTGTGCACTTCGCACATCCAGTACTTGCCGGTCCTGCAGAACCTGCACTTGTCGCATGGCACGATCTGCTCGGCGATCACACGGTCGCCCTTTTCCACGCCAAAGTGCTCGCCCGCGCCCTCGCCAAGCTCTTCGACGTAGCCGAAGAACTCGTGCCCAGGGATCACCGGCGGCTTGACATAGGCGGGCTGGCCTTCGCCACCCCAGAACATCTTGGCGCCCGAGTAGCACTTGCAGTCCGAAGCGCAGATGCCGCAGGCCGCGATGCTGATGATCAGTTCGCGCGGGCCGGCCTTCGGGCGTTCGACCGTTTCGAGCCGGTAGTCCTTGGGACCGTGGCAAACCACCGCCTGCATAGCGGCGAGTTGACCGATGGCGCTGCCCGAAAGACCTTTTTCGAATCCGTGATAAGTCATTTTGAAAATCCTGTTGGGGCTGAAAAAACTGCTTCAACGCCGGGTTTCGCGACTGATGAAGATGGCCAGCAGCACGATGCCGCCCTTCACGATCAACTGCAGATAAGGCGAGACGCCCATGATGTTCAGGCCGTTGTTGAGCACGCCCAGCAGCAATGCGCCCACCAGCGTGCCGATGATGGCGCCGCGCCCGCCCGCGATCGAGGTGCCACCCATGACGACCGCCGCAATAGCGTCGAGCTCGAAACCCACACCCACGCCGGGCTGCCCGCTGGTGACACGCGCCGCCTGGACAATACCGGCAATTGCCGCAGTGAGACCGCTCAATGCATACACGAGCAACTTGTAACGCGACACGCGAACGCCGGAGAGCCGGGTCGCTTCCTCGTTGCCGCCAATCGCATAAACATAGCGGCCGAACGGCGCCATGTTGAGCAATACGAAAGCTATTCCGTAGGTCAGCAGCATGATGAGAATTGGCACCTTGACACCGACCAGCACACCGCTCCCGAGAAACGAGAACGAATCAGGCAAGCCATCGATCGGATAGCCGCCCGTGTAGATCAGCGCCAAACCGCGCGCGACGCCCATGGTGGCCAGCGTCACGATAATCGGCGGCATCCGTAGATACGCCACGCAATAACCGTTGAACATGCCGAAGACCGCGCCGACCATGACGCCCAGCAGCACGGCCACGAGCATCGGGATACCGAAGCGCACCATCAGTCCCGCGCACAAGGTCCCCGACAGCGCCACCACTGCGCCCACCGACAGGTCGACCCCACCGGTGAGGATCGCCGCCGTCATGCCCACCGCGATAATCCCGTTGATCGACGACTGCAGCGCGATGTTTTGCAGATTACTAACGGACAGAAAGTTGTCCGTCGCCAGGATCATGAACGCGGAGATCACGATCAGTCCCACCAGCGGCAGGAAGGCCGTCGACCTGCGCAGGTGGACGAAAAAACCACCGGCGGGTGCCGGCAGTACAGGATGGTCGGCTGTTCTGCTCATGATACGGAATTCCCTGCGGTAGCGTGACGCATGATGTCGCCAGGATTGATGGAGTCGCCTTCCAGCGTAGCCACGATGGACCCGCGTGAGAACACACAAACGCGGTCGCACATGCCGACAATCTCGGGCAGTTCGCTCGAAATCATGATGATCGACTTGCCCTGCTTCGTGAGCTCGCGCATCAGGTCGTAGATCTCAGCCTTGGCGCCCACGTCGATGCCGCGCGTGGGCTCGTCGAAGATCAGCACGTCGCATTGATGATTGAGCCAGCGCGCGATCACCACCTTTTGCTGATTCCCACCCGACAGCGTGGCCACCCGCGATTCGATGCTGGGCGCCTTCACGCCAACACGCCGGCACAATTCGCTGGTCGACTTGTTCTCGGCCGCCCGGCTGATCAGCGCCTTCTTGCCGTACTTCCTGAGGTTGTTGATCGAAACGTTGAAGCGGACCGTAAAATCCGTGATTAGCCCTTCGACCTTGCGACTTTCCGGCAATAGACCGATGCCGCTCGACAGGGCTTCCGTTGGATCTCTCAACCGCGATTCAGTCCCGTTCAGTAGCACTTTTTTTCGGTGCACCGGCTCGGCTCCCATCATCCCAAGGGCCAGTTCCGTGCGCCCGGAGCCGACAAGGCCAGCAAAGCCAAGAATCTCCCCTTCATACAGGTCAAAGCTATTCACCGGACCACCTTTGGCGAGCTGTATCTCGGGCACTTCGAGCACTTTGCGCGCGCCCGGTGCCGGTGTCGGCTTGGTGGGAAAATTTTTCTCGATCTTGCGCCCCACCATCATCTCGACCAGTTGCGTCACATCTATGGCGGCTACATCGGCAAAGCCTGCATTGGTACCGTCTCGCAGCACGCTGATGCGATCGCAGATCTCGAAGATCTCCTCCAGGTGATGCGAGATGAAGATCATCGACACACCCTTGGCGCGCAGTTCGCGCATGACCTTGAACAGGTGTTCCGCCTCATTGGGCGTGAGCGTCGCGGTCGGCTCGTCGAGCACCAGGATACGGGCCTTGAGCGACAACGCCTTCCCGATCTCGATGAACTGCTGCTGCGCTACCGAAAGCTCGCAGATCGGCACGTCGAGGTCGATCGCCACACCCAGTTCCTCGAACAGATCGTGTGCGGCCTTCTTCATCCCGGCCTTGCTCAACAACCCCACGCTGTTGGTCCGGTAGCGTCCGAGAAAGATATTCTCGACCGCCGTCAGATACGGAATGAGGCTGAACTCCTGGAAGATGATGCCGATGCCGGCCTCGATAGCATCTTTGTAGCCGGCAAACTTCCGTTCAGTACCTTCGATGTAGATACGCCCCTCGTCGGCCTGGTAGATGCCGCACAGGATTTTCATCAATGTCGACTTGCCTGCACCGTTCTCGCCGAGCAAGGCGTGCACTTCGCCCCGGCGAATCGACAGATCGATCCGGGAGAGGGCTTTCACGCCGGGAAAGCTCTTCGAGACGCTTTCGAGCCTCAGTATTTCGATGGTATCGTTCATCGCGGTGTTCTCGTGATCGCCGTGTGCGCGGCGAGAAATCTCACCCCACACACGGCGCCCCTTGAGTTACCAGGTGAAGGTTTTGGCGCCTGCGGCGTCGATGAGCCTCACGTCCACCGGCACCGTGGCGGGTACGTTTGCCCCCCAGTATTTCGACAACGCGATGCCCATGGCAATCCGGATTTCGTCGCGTGGGAATTGCGCCGCGGTCGCGATCAGTTTGGAGCCGGGTTTTTGCATCGCCTTGATGACTTCCGGCGCACCGTCCACACTCGTGAGCTTGACATCCTTGCCGCTGCTGTCGATTGCGGCGAGGGCACCCATGGCGCCGCCGTCGTTGACACTGAAGATGCCTTTCAGGTTCGGGTTGGCCGCCAGCATGTTTTCGGTCACCGTCAGGGCAGTGGCGCGCTCCTGCTTGCCGTTTTGTGTTGTGACAATTTTGATGCCGGGATACTTGGCGAGCGATTCCTTGCAGCCTTTTACGCGCTCAAGGATCGGGATCACAGGAATACCGTCGAGGATGGCCACGTCGCCCTTGCCGCCGATGCTTTTGGCCAGATAGTCACACGAGATGCGCCCCGCGTCAGCATTCTTGGAGCCGACGTAGGAGTCCACCGGGCCTTCTGCATTCGCATCGACCGTGACGACCACCACGCCCGCTTTCTTGGCCGCGCGAACAGCAGATTGCACGCCGGTGGAATCGGTGGGGTTGAGCAGCAGAATATCGATTTTCTTCTGCAACATATCCTCGACATCATTCATCTGCTTGGCTACATCGTGACGCGCATCGGTCACGACCACCGTTGCGCCGATCGTACCCGCCATCTCCTCCAGGCTTTGCTTCATCAACACGAAGTACGGATTGTTCATCTCCTGGAAAGACACGCCGATCCTGATCGGCTGCTTCGGCATCTCGGCATGGGCGGCCGATATGCCGCAGCTCAGCACGGCAGCAACAAGCGTGCTGTGAATGAGTTTTTTCATGGTTGTCTCCGGTTTGTCTAGTAGTGGATCGCGCGTTGCGGCCAGATGGCATTCCGGCTTGCCGCGCGAGAAAAAAACGAACAACAGTGCTGCCATACGTACACCGACGGCATGTTCAGCCGGTCATCGGGTAAAGGCGCCGGCGTTGCCGGCATCCACGTTGAGGATGTTCCCGGTCGATTTGGCTGACAGATCGCTCGCGAAGAAGTACACGCCCTCCGCAATGTCCTCGGGCAGCACGCTGAGCTTGAGCATGCTTCGCTTGCGATAGAAATCCTCGATGTCGTCCGTCGCGACCTTGTTGGAGGCAGCGCGCTCTTCTTTCCACTTGCCGTCCCATATCTTCGATCCGCGTATCACCGCATCGGGGTTCACGACGTTGACCCGGATGCCATGCTCTGCCCCTTCCAGTGCGAGACAGCGTGCCAGATGAATTTCCGCGGCTTTGGCTGTGCAATAGGCCGCCGCGCCCGCTGATGCCACCAGCCCGTTCTTGCTGGCGACGAACACGATGCTGCCGCCCACACCCTGCTCGCGCAGCAACTGATACGCTGTACGCGCCACCAGGAAGTAGCCGGTCGCAAGAATGTTCATATTGCGGTTCCATAGTTCGAGGCTGGTGTCCCCGATGGCCGCCGACGAAGCAATGCCCGCGTTCGACACCACCAGATCGAGCCCCCCGAAGCTCGTCAACGCGGCAGCCATGGACGCCTTTACCGCGACCTCGCTAGTCACGTCGGTCACGGCGCTTGCCACCATGTCCTTACCGAAACGCTGACGGAAATCTGCCTCGGTCTCGGCCAATGCCTCGGCATCGATGTCGGCAAGCAGCACGCAGGCGCCCTCTTGCAGAAAGCGCTCGGCGGTCGCACGGCCGATGCCCCCCGCCGCGCCCGTGACCAGCGCAATGCGGCCCGCCAGGCTTTTCGGCTTGGGCATGCGCTGCAGCTTGGCTTCTTCAAGCAGCCAGTATTCGATGTCGAAAGCCTCCTGCTCGGGCAACCCCACGTAGCGATCGACGCGCTGCGCCTCACGCATCACATTGATCGCGTTGATGTAGAACTCACTCGCGATGCGTGCCGTGGCCTTGTCGCGTGCAAAGCTCAGCATGCCGACACCGGGGATCAGGTAGATCACCGCGTTCGGGTCGCGCATGGCCGGGCTGTGGGGACGCTTGCAGCGTTCGTAGTAGGCCTTGTAGTTCCGGCGGTATTGCTCAAGCGTAACGTCGAGGCCCGCGATCACCTCGTCGAGATTGTCCTTTTCCGGGTCGAAGGCAAGCACCTGCGGATAGATCTTGGTACGCAGGAAATGGTCGGGGCAGGAGGTGCCCAGCGCAGCCAGGGGAGCCAGTTCTCTGCTGCAGACGAATTCGAGGACCTCGGCGCGATCGTCGAAATGGCCCTGCTTGCGCTGGCCGCCCGCCGTACTCCCGCTGATCTTGCCGCGCAGCGCTGGCACGATTCGCCCGACGACCCGCAGTCGCGCTTCCCTGTCGAGCGGCGCTCGCACGGCACCGCCGAATGCCGGGACGTTGCGATGTCTGGTCAGCCACGCATTAGCTTGCGCGATCACACGCACCGTGTTTTCGTAGCACTCCCTGGACGTGTCGCCCCAGGTGAAAAGGCCGTGGTTCTGCAGCACCAACCCCTTCAGGTTGGGACGGTCTCGCGTAATCTCGCCGAGTTTCACGCCCAGGTCGAAGCCAGGGCGTTGCCACGGCACCCAGGCCAGCTCGCCGCCGAAGATGTCGTGTGTCAGTTGCTCGCCGTTCTGGCTGGCAGCAATGGCGATCACAGCGTCGGGATGCATGTGGTCGACATGCGGCTTCGAGATGTAGGCGTGCAGCGCGGTGTCGATGCTCGCTGCGCGCGGATTCAGGTTGAACGTGCAATGGGAGGCCATCGCGACCATCTCGTCCTCGTGGGCCAGTCCACGGTAGCGCGACTTGAGCGCTTGCAGCTTGTCCATGTAGAGCGTGGCGAAGCCATCGAGCTTCATGCTGCCTACGTCCCCACCCGAGCCCTTGACCCACAATACCTTCGTCGGCTGCCCCGTCAACGGGTCCGGCATCTCGATCTTGCCGGAGGTATTGCCGCCACCAAAGTTGGTGATACGCAAATCGCTGCCCAACAGGTTGGAGCGGTATAGCAAGAGCTCGGGTTCGGACATCGACGCAGCACGCGCGTCGTCCCAAAGAGAGGCAATCGCCGACGAAGCGGCAAGAGCGGTAGCGGTCTTCATGGAAGCTTTGTCTCGCAGGTTTGTGGATTGGTGGAAGCAAGTTTGTCCACAAACCGATCAATTTTCAATCACATTCCAATCAACTTTATGATTGTTTTGACTGCGGGTTTTCCATTATTCGTGAATTGATGATTACTTTGTGCGCGAATGACATAATCCGGTGGCACACGGAGGACATGCCTTGATCAACCATACGCGACGCAAGAAATTGCTCAGAATCCTCGCCGAGCAGGGTGGCGCCACAGTCGCTGACCTTGAAGGTGCGCTCAACGCCTCGGCTGCCACTATTCGGCGCGACATCGCGGTGCTCGCGGCTAGCGGGCAACTCGTCAAGGTGCACGGTGGCGCGCAGCCTCTCGCGCCGGACAAGGCAGGCGGGCTCGCGGGCGCAAATTTCTGGGAGAACATGGCGCAACATCCCGGGCGCAAGCGGGCCATCGCTCGGCGCGCAGCCACGATGTGTCTGAACGGCGAGACCGTGATCATCAATGGTGGCAGCACCACGCACATGATGGCGGTGCACCTCACCGACAGCCAGCTCACTATCCTGACCAACTCGTTCCTGATGGCTCAGGAGTTGCTGACTCAGAGCCGAAACGAAATCCTGCTACCAGGCGGCAAGATCTACCGGGAACAGAACGTGATTGTGAGCCCCTTCGAGAACGATGTGATCCAGAACCACTACGCGAGCAAAATGTTCATTGGCGCCGCGGCCGTATCCCCGCTCGGCCTGCTTGAGAGCGACCCGCTTCTGGTGCGTGCCGAGCTCAAGTTGATGAAACAGGCCGACCATCTGATCGTGCTCGTCGACAGCTCCAAGTTTCAGGGTAAGCGTGGCGGGCTCATCGTGTGCCCGCTTTCGCGCGTCGGCACGCTGATCACGGACAGCGGCGTCACCACGGAGACCGTCGAGATGCTGCGGGGTCAAGGGATCGATGTGATTGTGGTCGATGCCGACCCGGTACTGTCATGACCCCCGCTTTGGGGAGTCCGCGCTCCGGCAGGGTCGCGGTATTCGACATTGGCAAGACCAATCTCAAGCTGAGTCTTCTCGATGAGGATGGAACGCCGCTTGCGGAATCGCGCCGCGCCAATCATTCCGTACACGCGAGTCCCTACCCGTTCTTCGACGTCGACGCCATCTGGGACTGGTTGCTTAACGAACTGACGCGATTGCCGGAGCCGCACCGTATAGGCTCGATCATCACGACGACGCACGGCGCGACGGTTGCACTGCTAGGCGAGCACGGCCTCACCTTACCCGTGCTCGATTACGAGTTCACCGGTGTGAACGAGGTCGATGCCGCCTATGCATCGCTGCGGGACGATTTCGGCGTCACGTTTTCGCCTGCGCTGCCGGCTGGATTGAACGTCGGCAGGCAGCTGTACTGGCAGTCGCAGCGGTTTCCCGATGCCTTCGCGCGCACGCGCACAATCGTGCCTTACCCGCAGTACTGGGCATGGCGGCTGTCGGGGATTGCAGCGGGCGAAGTCACCTCATGGGGCTGCCACACCGACCTATGGGACGTGACACGCGGCCGGCTGGCGCCCATGGTAAACAAACTTGGGTGGCAATCGCTTTTTCCACCACTGCGCGAGGCCGGCGCCACTCTCGGCGAGTTGCTGCCTGATGTGGCAGCGCGGACCGGTCTGCCTGCGGACTGTCGTGTTGTGTGTGGCATCCACGACAGCAATGCGTCGCTGGTCAAGCATTTCTACGGTGTGCCGTCGCCACAGATGCCGATGAACGTAATCTCATCCGGCACCTGGGCGCTTGTGGCCGGTATTGGCGCCCCCCTGTCGGTACTCGACCCACGTCGTGACATGCTAGCCAATGTCGATGCCTGGGGTCGCGCCGTCGCCTGTGCGCGTTTTATGGGAGGCCGTGAGTTCTCGGTGCTAAGTGCGGGACAGGCCGATGATTGCAGTCAGCAGGATATTGCAACCCTTGTCGCACAGCGAACGCTCGCACTGCCCAGCTTCGCGCCGCTAGGCGGTCCATGGTCGACCCGGCGCGGTGAAATCCGCGGGCCACAACCGGCTTCAGCACAGGAATCCTATGCACTGGCCACGTTGTACACAACCATTGTCACCGACGACTGCCTCACTCGCCTGAAAAGCAGCGGCGAGATCGTGATTGAAGGCGCCTTTACTGCCAATCGCCATTTCGCGGCATTACTTGCAACATTGAGACCGGAGCAGGTGGTCTGGGTTTCCGAAGACCGCTCGGGAACCACAGGCGGCGCCTATCTGCTGGCGTGCCAGCCTTCGACCTACAACTCTCCCCGTTCGCGTGCGCTACCGTACTCGATTCCAGGTTTGTCGGACTACGTGAGCTGTTGGCGCATGGCGTAGGGGATCTTCGACGCGTCTAATTCCCCGCGATCGTCATCTGTTCGATCAGTACCGAACCGATTTCCCTGGTGCCGCGCACCAGCGTATCGGCGCCGATCGCGACGATGCCCTGGAACATCTGCTGCAGGGTGCTCGCCACCGTGATTTCCTCAACCGGATACTGGATCACGCCGTTCTCGACCCAGAACCCCGAGGCACCGCGCGAATAGTCGCCGGTCACGTAATTGACGCCCTGTCCCATCAGTTCAGTCAACAGCAGGCCCGTGCCGAGCTTCTTCAGCATGGCTTCGAAATCGTCGCCGGCGCGCGTCCTGCTGCTGCGCAACGCGAGATTGTGCGCGCCGCCGGCATTGCCGGTAGTCTGCATGCCGAGCTTGCGCCCCGAATAGGTCGACAGGAAATAGCCCTCCAGCACGCCGTCCTTGACCACGCGGCGTGCGCGCGTCCGCACACCTTCCTCGTCGAACGGCACACTGCCCATCGCGCGCGGGACGTGCGGATCCTCGATCACCTGCACGTGCGGCGCGAACACCGCCTTGCCCAGGCTGTCGACCAGAAAGCTCGTCTTGCGGTACAGCGCGCCACCGCTGGTTGCCTGCACGAAGGCGCCCAGCAGGCCGGCCGCGAGCGGTGCCTCGAACAGTACCGGCACCTTGCGCGTATCGAGCTGGCGCGCGCCCAGGCGCGCCAGCGCGCGTTCCGCGGCATAGCGGCCAACCGCTTCGGGCGCGGCCAGATCGGCCGCGCTGCGCTTCGAACTGTACCAGTTGCCGTGCTGCATGTTGCGGCCGCTTCCCGCAATCGGCGCGCACGCGATGTGATGGCTCGAATGCGGATAGCCGGCGAGAAAGCCGCGCGAAGTGGCCAGCACAGACTGCGAGTGCTGGGCCGAGACGCTCGCGCCTTCCGAATTGCGGATCTGCGGGCCCGCCGCAAACGCGGCGCCCTCCGCGCGACGCGCGATCTCGACCGCCTCGTCCGCCGACAACTGCCACGGATGGTACAGATCCAGGTCGTGCGGCGCTGTCTCCAGCAGTTCGGCCTCGGCGGGGCCGGCGGCATTGTCCGTGGCCGTGAAGCGCGCGATGTGGTAGGCGGCGGCAATCGCATCGTGTACTGCCCCTCGCGAAAAATCCGAGGTGCTCGAACTGCCGCTTTGATGGCCTATGAATACGGTGACGCCTATCCGTTTATTGCGATGGTGTTCGATCGTCTCGACCGCGCCACGGCGTACCGACACGGACAGCCCATTACCCTCGCTGACGCCAATGATGGCGTCCGTTGCACCCAGTGTCCTCGCGTAACGGAGCGCATCGGTCGCAACAGCTTGCAATTGCGCCTGCGTGTGCAACAGCCGGCCAATCTGTTCGGGTTCGGCAAGTTTCATGTGTATGATCAGTTCAAGAAAATAACGGTCAGGTAACAGCAACGTTCAAAGCACATCCTCGTCCTTGAGACGATCCGCCTCTTCCCGTGCCTGCTCGACGTCAAGCAGACGCACTCCGCCATCCGTCCGCAATTCGAGCACCCGGGTGTGATAGGCAAACAACGACGGACGATGCCCGACGCTCACGCAGGTCGCACCACTCGCGGCGAGCGCCCGGTAGAGTCGCGCTTCCGTCGTCACGTCCACCGCGCTCGTCGCTTCATCCAGACAGACGTAACGCGCGCGCGCAGCCAGCGCGCGCGCGAAACCAATCCGCTGCTGCTCGCCGAGCGACAGCACGCGCGACCAGTCAATCACGCTGTCGAATCCGCCATGCCGGGACGCAAGATCAGGCAGGGACACCTGCACGAGGAATGCCTGAAGTTCGCTGTCGGTGAACGCACGCTCCGTCGCGGGATACAGGATCTGCTCGCGCAAACTGCCGAGCAGCATGTATGGCCGCTGAGGCAAAAACAGCACTTCATCGGCATCCGGCATGGTGATCGTGCCACTACCCACGCGCCACAGCCCCGCCATCGCGCGCAGCAGCGAACTCTTGCCGACGCCCGTCTGCCCCATGATCAGCAGGTCTTCGCCAGGCGAAAGCGTCAGGCTCACGTCCCGAAGCAGCGTACGCTCCCGTCCGGGCGTCTGGAGCATGAGATGCTCGATCCGGATTGTCCGGCCGTGACGAAACGTGATCGCATTTTCCTCGTTACCGCCTTCCCTCTCGAGCGCCTGCGCTTTCTCGACGATCTGCGCCAGCCGCACCACGTGAGGCGCCGCCATCGCGAATGTCGGCACGAATCCTGTCAGCCTCTGGATCGCATTCAACAGCAGGCTCGCAGATGCCGTTCCCTGGGCAATCGTTCCAAACGTGATTTTTCCGGCGAAATACAGCGGCACCAGAACCAGCACCGGTAGCAGCGTCCAGATCAAACCCAAGCCGGTTTGCGCGAGATTCATGACGAGTTGATACCGCAAGGTCGCCAGTGCGATGTGGACGACGCGCTTCAGCCGGTTGTCTACGCTCGCGCCCTCCGCCTGCTCGCCACGATACAGTGCGATGGTTTCCGCGTAACTCCGTACATGCAGGATGCCGAAGCGCAGATCGGCTTCCGCCACGGTCGAATCAAAGTTCAGGCGAATATACGGGCGGTACATCCACCAGGTGATCACCGCGGTCGCGATGCCATAAACCAGGACGCCATAAAACAAAGCGGGCGCGATCGATTTCAGGATCCAGCCTTGCACGGTCAGGCCTGACGCGGTAGACAGCAATACCCAAGGCAACATAGTGGCCATATCGCAGAATGGTCCGGATTCCTGCTGGATTCGCTGATCGACATTGTCGACATCGCCATCCTGCTCGATCCGGAAATACGCGCGGCCAGTCAGATAGCGTCGCACCAGATCGTGCGTCAACCAGGCACGCCAGTGCAACGTCAACCTGTTGTACACGAAGTCGAAAAATATGCTGACCACGCCACCATTGACGACAAGCCCAACCAGCGTGGCCAGCGTGAACAGGTGCCAGTAGGACAGCTCATGGCGCGACACCAGCGCATCGCTCATCTGTCTGGTGAGGAACGACAGCTTGGCGCCAAGGGCGGTCTCTGCAAGAGAAAAGGCGATGCACGCCCCCAGCACGAGCCATGAACACCACGCGCCCGGACGCGTCCAGTATGGACGGGCCAATCCGAGAAGGCGCCGGAAAAACCGGCCGTTGATACTGTAGTCCTTAGGATCCTGAATCGCTGCGGCAGGAAGCATTGCGAATATTCCCTACCGTCAGGTGGTGATGCCGCCGACCGTCATCTGGTCGATCCGCAGCGTCGGCTGACCGACGCCCACCGGCACGCTCTGGCCTTCCTTGCCACACACGCCGACGCCCGAATCGAGCTTCATGTCGTTGCCGATCATGCTGACGAACTTGAGCGATTCCGGCCCGCTGCCGATCAGCGTTGCGCCCTTGACCGGATAGGTCACCTTGCCGTTCTCGATCATGTACGCCTCGGAAGCCGAGAACACGAACTTGCCGTTGGTGATGTCGACCTGGCCGCCGCGGAAGTTCACCGCGAACAAACCGTTCTTCACGGAAGCGATAATTTCCTGCGGGTCCTTGTCGCCATTGGGCATGTAGGTGTTGGTCATGCGCGGCATCGGCAGCGCTGCGTAAGACTCACGGCGTGCGTTACCCGTTACCGGCATTTTCATCAGGCGCGCGTTCAGCTTGTCCTGAATGTAACCCTTCAGGATGCCGTCTTCGATCAGCGTCGTGCACTGCGTCGGATTGCCTTCGTCGTCGATGTTGAGGGAGCCGCGGCGGTTCGGCAGCGTGCCGTCGTCGACCACCGTGACGCCCTTCGCCGCCACGCGCTCACCGATACGTCCTGCGAACGCGGATGAACCCTTGCGGTTGAAGTCGCCTTCCAGACCGTGGCCGATCGCTTCGTGCAGCAGCACGCCGGGCCAGCCCGGTCCGAGCACCACGGTCATCGCGCCGGCCGGAGCCGGGCGGGCGTCGAGGTTCACCAGCGCCGCATGCACAGCGTCATCGACGTAACGCGACAGCACTTCGTCAGTGAAATAGCCATAGTCGAAGCGGCCACCGCCGCCACCGCTGCCGATTTCGCGGCGGCCGTTCTGCTCGGCGATCACCGTGACCGAGACGCGCACCAGCGGCCGGATGTCCGCGGCGAGCACGCCGTCGCTGCGCGCGACCAGCACCACGTCGTATTCGCCGGCGAGGCCCGCCATCACCTGGATGATGCGCGGATCGCGGCTGCGCGCCATCTGTTCGATCCGTTCGAGCAGCTTGACCTTGGCGGTCGCGTCGAGCGACGCGAGCGGATCGGCGGGCAGGTACAGGTCGCGCCCCGAGATGCCGGTGAGCGACTTCGCGACCCGGACCTTGTGCTTGCCACCTCCCGCCTGCGCGATCGTCTTCGTCGCGGCTGCCGCCTGGCGGATGGCCTGCGGTGATAAATCGTTCGAGTAGGCGAACGCGGTACGGTCGCCGGACACGACGCGCACACCCACGCCCTGGCCGATGCGGAAACTGCCCGATTTGACGATGCCCTCCTCGAGGTTCCATGCCTCACTGCGGGTCGCCTGGAAGTACAGGTCCGCATAGTCGACGCGGTGCGTGAAGATGTCGGCGAGCGTGCGCGTGAGCAGACTCTCGTCAAGGCCGTACGGCGTGAGCAGAATGTCCTTCGCCATTGCGATGCTCTGACTCCCTGGTACCGAGCGACCGACGAGTGGATTCCGTTCCGAATGAAGGGACGTGGTCATGCCGTCACCGTTCCGGCTGCCCGCGCATACATCATCAAACGGGCAAACAGATAGGCCGCTATCTGTCGGGATGTATCCTTCTTGCGCGCCACCAGCGCGTCATGGCGAAGCCATAATTCCGGATATTGGACGCGGCTCTGTTGATTGAGTAATCGGACATGCTCGAAATACCTGCCAAGCCATGCGCGCGAACCTGCTGCGTCCTCGGGTTGATCTCCCAGATCGGCGGAGGCCTGGGATTCGTTTTTTCTTTGTATTTCCTCTATCTCCAACACTTCAGCAATGGGCAAATTTTCAGCATTCCGATTTTTTTCGAAAAGCAAACGGATTATTGTAAAAATCTCATAGGATGCACTCTCTTCATTCAACGGGATGGTCAATGACTCAAGACTCCGACTGATCCTATCCTCCTGCTCACTTCCTTTCCCGATCAGCAAAACCGCCTCTCGTTGCAGGCTCTGCCATTCAGAAATGGGAATTTTCTCACCTGCATTCTCGCGGGTATGCAGCAGTTTGATTCTTGTTGCGAGATCGTGTGCATCCCCGTCGAAATACTGGGACACGTCCCAGGGGGACTTATGCATGAAGTCGTATAACACTGCGGCCGTCACCGAACTCAAATTGACTCCCACCGGCAATGCTTCGATCCATTCGAGCATTTGCGCGTGCGCTTGCGGATTCTCGTCAGTCGGATTATCCCAGTCGGCAACCACATCCCACAGCATATCCAGCAATAAACCGAAGTCGGCCGGCGCACCCACCGACGCCTCGAATTGCCCATCTTTCTGCGCGCCCGACAGCACTAGTGACGGCCTGGATTCTGGCGTAGCAGGTGCTTCACTCCATCGCGTTACGCACGCGGCCTTGATATCCTCGCTCGCACCAAAGCTGCGCCAGATATGCTCGGACTGCGTGGCAGATTCCACCGGCAGCGCTGACAGCTCGTCAGTGCGGACCGGAACATCCAGCCCAGATTCGCCGAGCCATTTCCCGACCATCGTGCGTAGCCGGATCGTCGAAGGACCGGTGCACCGGCCAACCTCCTCCCCCTTCCTGTAGAACACCAGCGTGGGAATGCCACGAATGTTGAACCGATTACACGCGTCTTCCGATCCAGTGGTGTTCAATTTCAACACCTTGAGCCGCCCCTCGTAATCCGCCGCGAGCTGTTCAACACTCGGTGCGAGAGCGAGGCAAGGTCCACACCATGGAGCCCAGAAGTCCACCAGCACTGGCAACTCGCAATCGCTGTCTGCGTCGAAAGTCTCGAGCGTCGTGTCGGTAATCGTCATTTTTGCGTTCCCTCTGTTTGTGGTTGAGTAATGAAATCAATCTTCGTCAGGCCCGCGCGCTGCGCGGCGGACAGTAAATCGGCGACTGCCTCGTATCTCGCCGCCCGATCCGCATAAAGCTGGATCTCGGGCTGCGGCTGTCGTTCAGCGGTTTCCGCAAGTTTCGCCTGCAGCGCCGGTTGATCAACGACCATGGCGTCCCAATGGATCACACCCGCCGCGTCGACCTGCACCGTCACGTGTGCCGGTTGCACGTCGTTCGGCGCGCTGACCGCCCTGGGCAGATCCAGTTTGACCGCGTTGGTGACAGCCGGAAGCGTCACCATGAAAACGATCAGCAATACCAGCATGACGTCGATCAGCGGCGTCATGTTGATGTCGCTGACGAGGCCGCCGTCCTCGAGGTCATCGGTGAAGTAGGCCATGTCAATTCACCTGTATCTTCTTGAACGCCGGTTGGGCGGATGCCGTAGCGACGCCCGGGCGCGCACTCGGGCGACGGGTTTCGCCGCTCATCAGAAAGGCGTGCAGATCGTGGCAAAAGCGCTTCAGCCTGGCGGCAACGCCCTTGTTGCCGCGTGCGATCGCGTTGTAGCCCAATACGGCCGGAATGGCCACGGCAAGGCCGGCGGCCGTCATCACCAGTGATTCACCCACCGGCCCCGACACCTGCCCCAGACTCGACTGGCCCGCGACGCCAATTGCCAGCAACGCGTGATAGATGCCCCAGACGGTGCCGAACAGACCGACGAAGGGCGCCGTGCTGCCAACCGAGGCGAGCACCCCCAGGCCCCTCGAAAGCCGGGCGAACTGCTCTTCGAGCGCGATACCCAGGCTGCGCCGCAACCATTGATCGGGCGACAGCACGTCAACCAGGTTGTAGGCGCCATGCCCTTCATGGGCTTCTCTTCCTGCCGCTACCAGTTCGACATAGGGATTTCCTGGAACCGGACGGCCAAAGGTCTGCAGTGCCGCATCCAGCTCGGTAGCCTGCCAGAAATGCCGTTCGGCGATCCGGCTCTGACGCCTGAAGTGGACAAGCTGCGCACCCTTGAAAAATATCACCGCCCAGGACAGGACCGACATGATGGCGAGGATCAGGGCGATGGCGTGGGTGACCTCGTCCCCTTGCGACCAGACATGATTCAAACCGTATTGCATACGACGTTCTCCGTGGAATATGAGCGGATCTTCAGTTGTTCAATCCGAAGCTGACTGGCTGCGTGGCATGTACCTCGACCGGCACGCCATTCTCGACGTAGGGATCACAGTGACCCGCGAGCAGCGCCCCCTGGGCCGCGGCATCGAGTTCCTCATGGCCGCTGCTGGTGGCGATGTCGGCGCGAGCGACACGGCCAGTTCGGTCGATCGTGACGCGCAGCGTGACCGTGCCCTCATGAGCCAGACGCCGCGCGATCGGAGGATACGCAGGCTGGTCGAAGCGGCAGGTGACATGTGCGACGTCCCTCACCGCCTGGGCGCCCGGCAGGTTCATTGCGGGATTGACCGGCGCGGGCGCGGTAGTTGCGGCAGCCTGTGCGGGAGGCACGATCGGCGCGGGCGGCGTGGGGGTCTCGTCTTCGTTCACAGTGCGCGCAGTCGGTGTGGCGGACGTGAGCAGCGGCGGATGTCGCTGCACGACGTGTCTGATGACTGGCTGCGACGGAGTCGTTACGGCAGGCGTTGGTCGGATGGGCCGGTTCGGAGCAGCGACCAGTGTGACCCGAAGGCCATCGCTGGATACGGGGCGGCCCGCAGCGGCCAGCGTGAAGTGCACCGCGGGCCGCCACAGGAAAAACAGCAACGCAGCGACGTGCAGCACGAAGGCGATCCCGACCGACAAGCCTGGCTGGCGCCAGTCCGTTGGCCGGCCTGTCGGAGCACGATCGGAAGGCACGCGCGGGTCATTGAATGAAGGCAACGTAGACATGGCCTGCTCAGAAATCGTACGTCGTGGTCAGGTAGATCAGACGGCCCGGCTCAATCTCGCCGCTGCCACCGTCGCCATACAGGTACCGGTTGAATACGTTCTTGACCGCCAGCCGCGCCGACCAGCCCTTTCCAACGTAATAGACAGTCGCATCGACGCGTGCCTGCCCCGGTACGTAAAGCATTTGGCCTGTCGTCGGGTCGGGTCCTGCCTCGGTGTTTCCACGCGCCCAGAACCCGGCTCCCACCCCCCATCCACGCAACGATGCCCTCTGAAAATCATAAGTTATCCAAAGACTTCCGGAATGCCTGGATGTCCCGTTATAAGCATACGGACCGACCTGGCTGGGCAACACGTAATCGTTGTATGAATAGTGCGCAATAACGTTCCAGCCAGCGATAATTTTCCCGGATAAATCAATCGATACCCCTCTTGCCGTGTCAGCACCGGGAATGACGATTTCATAAATACTGGAAGGCACCTGCATAACTTCGTTGATGTACGAATTACGATGCACGGCTATGCTGCCACTGAGTTTGTCATCAAACAGGTCGAATTTCAGGCCTGCTTCGAGGGAACTCCCCGTCAAGGGCGGTGCCACCTCGCCCCCTTCCAGGAGAAACCCATTCTGGGGTGCAAAGCTGCGTTGTGCATTGACAAACAGCCCCACATTACCTGTCAGTTGGTAAAGGGCACCCACGTTGGGTACCCACGCGGCATAGGTCGGATTCGCATTCGACCAGTATCGAGGACGGGTCATGCTGACCAGAACATGAAGCCGTTGCCAGGTAATCTGGTCCTGAAGATAAAAGCTGTTGTAGTAAGTATTACTGATGGTTTTATTCCACGTTCCAAGTGGTTCGGTATCGATTGAAATTGGGTTGACAGGCGGAAACGTGTTGATATTGGAATTGTTGAATTGCGACGAATCACTTCGCGATATCTGATAGCTAACTCCACCAAGCAGCGTGTGCTGGATCGGACCGGTGTTAAATTTCGCCTGTAGATTGTTATCGAAAGTGGTGCTGTAGCTATGGTTCGTCGACGCCTGACCGTAGTATTGGGTAGAATCTGGCGATAGCTGACCCCAAAGGGTCGCGTAGAAAGGGGTGCTCGACGACTCGGCGTCATATCGCGCCGTACTGTGAAAGGTCAGATAGGAATTGATCTTCTGCGTCCAGTCATAATGCACACTCGTATCGTTGCTCGACGTGTAGGCTTGCTGGTTACCAAGACCCGGGTAGAACACCAGGGGTCCGGTCGCCGTAAAAAGGGCGTATGGCGTAAACGGCGTTCGATAGGTGTGCTGTTCGAATCCGACAATCAGGTCGGTACCGCCGCTTTGCCATCTCAACGATGGCGCAACGTAAAAATCGCGCTGGCCGAGCATCCCCCCATACGATTCTCCAGCCGTCTCTCCCGACACGATGAATCGGTAGGTCAATCGGTTGTCGTTTGCGATGGCGCCGGCGAGATCGAGTGACCCAAGCCAATCCCCATATGATCCCGTTTGCAACGAGATTTCATGGACGGGGGTTGCCTGAGGTGTCTTTTGCACGACATTGACGGTGCCCCCAGGGCTGCCAACGCCTGAAATGATTGCATCCGCACCCTTCAATACTTCGATACTGGAAATGGCTGCCATTGGCAAAGTCAACGCGGCACTCGAATCCGGGGCAAGATTCCCGTTCATCGTCACTGAGGCCTGAAAACCATCGATCATGGGTGCGCCACCTGCTGCCAGTCCAGCCTTGTTCCTGATCTCGACGCCACTTACGTTATGTAGCGCATCGGCGACGGACTGGGTCTGCTGGCTCTTGAGCACATCATTCGTAACGACCTGGACGGATTGCGGAATCTCGTCAAGCGGCGTGTCGGTCCTGGTCGCCGAGCGCGTCGATGTCGCCGCGAAGCCCTGATCCGGCTGCGCGGCTGTGCCCGCCACTGTGATCGTCGCCAGCACAATTTCACCCGTGCTATTCGCGGACGGAGCGGCGACCGGACTGGATAGACGAATCACGTAGGTCTTTTCGCCCGTTTTCTGCGCTGTCAGGCCGCTGCCCTGCAACAGCCTGTCGAGCGCGTCTGGAACGCTCAGCGTGCCGGAAATGGCGGGTGCGTTGCGGTTTGCCACCAGGCTTGCTGCGGCGAGAATGTTGACGCCGCTTTTACTCGCCAGTTCAGACAGTGCAGAGGACAACGGTTGAGCAGGCAAGCTCAATAGTGTCTGTGCATACAGGCTGATGCTTGCCATGCCCAGCGCTCCAGCAACCAGCTGGCACGCGGCACCTCTCGTCCACCTCGACTTCATGAGTAAATCCCCGATCCTGTTCGACTGGCTAGACCAGACGTTGTGCATGGCATATTGGTTGTAAAAACGCAGAAGCGTGAAAGGAAGATTCATCAATCTGAATCCGCCAATTATTAATATGCAATCCGAAATAATATTATTTATTTCGTCCTGCATTCCCGCGCCGCTGACATTACGAAGTGCGTCTTCGACAGATTGTTTTTCCGACTCTTGACGACGTCCCATGCAATCGCCGGTAATGCTGGCGTAATCGCGGACCCGATGCGGGATTAGGACGCCAGCGACTTGACCAACACGATCACGTATACTTGGTCATCACGCCGCCCGATCCAGCTCGTTCAGCATTACCGCGCTTGTGTCACCTTTCTGCAGCAAAGCCGGCAGTGCCCTACTCAAACGCGGTTGCGTTTCTTCGACCTGATGCCGACCCGCGCAACCCCGGCCACGCTCCAGATCGCCAACCATCCTGCAAGTGTCATGCTCTGTTTCTTTGCGCCCTTTTCCTTATCCCGCCATTCCGCACGGTTGACGCAAACCGCGTCATCCGTGTTCAGTAGATAAAGGCGAACGACAGACCCAATCAGTAGGGGGTCATTGGGGAAAAGATTTCTATTGATGAGACATTTTAATTTTCGAAATCTATCAACTACTGTGCAGGCGGCCTTCTGCGTCGATCTGAAAGCGAAAAGTTAGTCGCGCTACCGCGATGCGATTACTGCGGCCCCATCCGCCCGAAACGTCACGTTAACGGGCGCCACGTGGGGCAATGTCCGGAGCAACTGGTCGATATCTGCGGTCGAAAATCCCCCGCTGATTCTGGCTCGCCCGGCACGGTCATCGGCGAGGATGATCGGCGCCACTCGATAACGCCCGAGTTCGGATACGACGTTCTTCAACGACGCGCCGTCGAAATCCACGCGTCGATCTTTCCACGCCACGAGCGCGTTGGGATCCGCTGTTGCAACATCCGCTCCTGACGTACGAACGGCTTGATTCTGGGCAAGCTGGATGGGTTGCGAGGGCGTCGGCAGGCTGATCGCCACCTGTCCCTCGAGCACCGCGACATCGACGCCGCTCGTTCTGCGGCGAACGCTGAATGTCGTACCGATATCCCTGATTTCCGCATCCCCGGCCCGAACGAAAAACGGCCGCCACACGTTATGTGAAACCTTGAATAGCGCTTCGCCGCGCTCCAGCACGATTTCGCGCGAGCGCAACCGGTTAAGGTACCGGATCGACGTATCGGTGTTGAGCAACACTTCACTTCCGTCATCGAGCGGCAAGGTCGTTTGCTGCCCGATTGAAGCGGCACCGGTGCGCTGGGACAGGACAGGATTGATACTCCAGACGGCAACGGCGGCAACAAGCAGAAAAGTACCTGATACCCAGGTGATCGGGGTCCGGTATGACAGCGCACCCCGATGGGCCGGAACGACCGCGGGCGCAGGGGCAAGCACGCGGACATAACGCTGGCGCAGCTTCGCCGCATTCCAGCCTATCTGGTCGTTGACCTGCTCCTGACGCGAAATATAGTCGCGATGCGCTGCGCTGTTCTGCTTCAATGCCTCGAGCTTGCCACGCGCATCTGCCTGCTCCTGCCCCTCGCCATGCCACAATGAGACAAACAAAGATTCGATCTCGTCTTTGTCCGGTTGACTTAACGGCATAACCGTCATTGTTCCTGTAATGGTGCCAGCAAAATCGCCTCAGTCCAACCCGTCCCGGCATACCCGCATCGCATCCACCAGATACTGACGGACGACCGAAGGTTGAATGCCCATCTCGCTTGCCGCGTCCTGATAAGTTAGGCCATATAGTTTACACAGGATAAACGCTTCCCGGCAACGCGGCGCCAATCGGTCCAGCACCGCACACAACTGCCTGATCGATTGCCGCCCTGCCGCCTCGTCTTCGGGGGTGATTTCGCACCTGGCATGTTCGTATGGTTCGTCCAGAGCGACCGGCAAGTGTTTCCGCCGTCGTCCATGGTCGATCTGGAGATTGGCCGCAATCCGGACCAGCAATCCGACTGGCGACACCACGCCATCACCATGTTCGTGCATATACCTAAGGGTCCGCTCAAACGACTCCTGTGCGATGTCCGCCGCGTCATCCGGACCGAGTTCAAGCGCAAGCCTCCTGCGTAAGCGCTGATAACCCTGTACGAGTTCCTTGACCATTCTGATGCCTGCGAGGAGATTTTTCAGTTCGGGTCATAATCCCTCTACTTAATTATCTGGTCAAACAATAAAATGCAAATTGCTTAGTAGGTCGGAAGCGTATTCTTGTCTGTCACTCGATCTTTGGTAGAGACAATCAGCCTCGGCTTTTAGTCATGGCAGTACCGGGTCCTGATCTGCACATAACCGTGTTTCCCGGAGGAGGATCACTGGCGCGAGCCAGATAATCCAAAACTGGGCAAGCTTGACCACATTACGCAAGAGTGGCGGCGCCTGACCCGTGCAGGGTAGTCCTGGGCCACGCGGTCCGACAATTTGACACCATCTGTATGCATGCTGCTTCGGCGGAGGACTGTGGGTCCGACCATCTGCTCATTGTGAGCAGGAATATGCACCTACGCAGGATGCAAAAGACGGAGATCAGATTTGCCTTACGAAGCCTGGAATGCCCAACGCTGCATCCGGATTTCGGGATCCTGTGAAACGTCTCGGTCTTCCCGCGTATGGCGTATCCGTTCAGTTTTTCGATCGCCTCCGCTCGCGAACGGGCCCGTAGATCAGCATCAGCTTCCACCCAATGGGCGGCCGCCCGTGTGGCGCGTTACGCTCCAGGGCGTGAACAACGCCAAGCGGCAAGGTCGATGGTGTTCCTATGTGCCAATCGGTGGCAACGCCGTCATTTTCTGATGGCACAGTTCAAGCGTAGCAGTCATCGGGCAGCCTGCCGTGTCACGCAGTTCTACACGGTGAAGTCCCTCGACCTGGACCTGCTCCACCTCACGTGCGATAGTGTGTGGACCATCAGCGGTCACGCTGTGAACGCAGGTCCGAACGAGGAAGTGTGTGCACAGATCACGTGCGGTACAGAACAGCTCGCAAGTGTCGCTTTCCCGATCGCCACCATGAACGCGACGGGCGGATTCCCCGAGCAAGGTATTCGACTGACCCAGCGCAGGTCACCGGAACTATTGCAACCTGTGCCATGAGACAATATATCCAGACGCAGTTCAAGCTAACTGCAGTTCTCCACGCGTACGTAAGGCACCCTCAGCAGACATGAGGACGCACGTGGAGACGCTTCTGGAAGATAACGAGGTTTAGATGACCGACAGGGAAGAAATCGAGCAGTTGGCTTCAGGCATTCCTGCTACGAAAAAAGTGACAACCCGGCGGAAAAGTTCGGATGGAACGCGGAAGATCATCCTTGACGCCGCTCTCGAAGTGTTTTCCGAAAAGGGTTACGACGGTGCCCGAGTCGACGAGATAGCATTGCGAACCGGCCTGAACAAGAATGTCCTTTATCACCATTTCGGAAACAAGGATGAGCTTTTCAAGGCAGTGCTCGAGCACATGTATCAAGTGATCCGGGAGCGCCAGAACGACCTGCAGAGTCGCGACCTTGATCCCGTAAGCGGTATGCGAAAACTTGTGATGTTCACGGGAAGAATCTGGGTTCAGCACCCCCAGTTCCTGCGATTACTTCACAGCGAGAACCTTCTCGAGGGTCGGCACGTGAAGCAATCGGACGTCATATACAACATGTATAGTCCCCTTACTGCCACCATCAACGATCTGTTGACTCGCGGACAGGCAGCGGGGGTTTTTCGGGACAACATCGACCCCGTCGACCTTTATATTTCAATATCCGCGCTTACCGCTCACTACATATCGAACCGCTACACCTTCGAAGGAATTTTCAAGATGTCGTTGATGTCCCCCCAGCGGATCAAACATCGACTCGAGCATGCGGCGGACATGATCCTGCGCTTTCTCCTTGTTGATCCAGCAGGGCACGATGGCTCCAAGGGCTGCTAAAAGGGATTCCGAGGAAAAGATTTCTTCCAGTAACACAACAGTATTTTCACCACGCGGAATTAGGCGCCCCCTAATCGGGCGCCCCTCCTGTTAGCTGTCTTTCGAACTGTCACCGGCTCCGCACGAGGCACGCCGTTATCGCCATCCCATTCCAGGCAGGATCGCGCCGATACGCCTCGGTATAAGGGCGCATCGCCAGATCATTCGCGGCAACGCCGGGATGCGCGCTGGCTACAGGGCCTCGGCTCGAGCTTTTATCATCGCTTCGACCTCCGAACATCGCCCGGCGATACCTGCTAAAACGGGAAATTGCGCTATCGAAAAGCCCTGGCGTTCTGCGCTGACAACCTGTGCGGCAATACAGATGTCAGCGAGAGTAAACTGCTCGCCCGCTACGAAACGCCCATGCAGAGCCTCTCGCCCAATGAACGTCTCGACCGCGCCGAAACCCGTCGATAACCAGTGCGGAATCCAATGACGGTCTATTTCGGACTGTTCGATATTCAGATGGTCCCGCAAGCGCCGGATAACCCTCATATTGTTAAGCGGATGCATTTCGCTCGCAACCATCTGGGCGACCGCTCGCACGTAGTAGCGAGCATACGGATCAGCGGGTAGCAAAGGATCCGCTGGAAAGGATTCCTCCAGAAACTCGATAATCGGTAGCGATTGAATGATGACCCGCCCGTCGTCCAGGCGAAGACTGGGAACCAGATGCTGGGGGTGTAATGCCCCATAATCCGCCTTCAGGTGTTCCGATTGAGGAAGGCTAACGCTTTCCATCTCGCAATCGATCCCTTTGAAGGCCAGTGCAGTACGCACTCGCAACGACGCAGACGAGCGGGAGAAATGGTAAAGCTTCATCTACCCCGCTCCGTATCCGTAGCGGAGTCTGCGACGGTCCTTCTTACCCATTCCACCACGGTGGGAACGGTTTGAGGTGTGTACCCCATATGTCCGCCCGGGAAAAGACGAACGGCCTTGGGCTTCCCGGATTGCAGCAGCAGCATGAAATCTTCAAGTGACTGTTGCTGATCGTCCTTGCCATTCACCAGAAGCATGGGGGGATGGGGTCTGTCGAGCAGTCCTGCATCGAGCAACGACAATCCACTCGCGGCCTCAATGTAACTCTCGTAGTCTGTTTTGCCCACGCAGCGCGCCCGCGCAACCTGAATATCCATCAGATAGCTATCGGCTAGCTGCGACTTCAGCAGCCAGTCACGTTCGAAGCTGTAGTGGACCGGACCTGCCCAGTTGACCACAGCAGCGAGACGGTCCGCGTGTTGATATGCCAGCTTCGTTGCCCAATAGCCGCCCCAAGACATTCCCACCAAGGCGACCCGCGTGGCATCGAGCTGCGGTTGTCGCTCGATCCAGTCAAGCACCGGCAGGAATTGGCGTTCACCGTCCTGTGTCGCCAGCACCGGCGACTCGCCAGTTCCCGGCATGTCCATTGTGATCACCGCGAATCCAGCCTGGAAAAATCGCTCGTTTATGTCTTGTCGCTCTTCTTTCCAGGTGTCAATCCCACTCCAGCGGATAACAACAGGCTGGGGACCGGCCTGTACATGCTTGCGCACATAAAATGCGACCTGGCTACCCTCGCCGGCTCGACCGTCAAACGGTACCGATACTCGCTCGATCCCGGGGGACAACAAGCTGCCGCCCTTGATAAAGCATTCTCTCGACCGGGTATAGCACTCCGCCTTCCTGGCATGATTCGGTACGGGATAGCGACCCACATGGTACAGGCCGTATGCCTGGAAATACGCTTCACTTGCTGCTTCGAACCGTCCGGCCTTTTCATGCTGTTGCGCGAGCTCCTCCAGCCTGGAGCCCGCGGCCGACCAGACCGTCCCCCATTCTTCACCGTCGAGACTCTTAATCCTCTCGATTGCAAGTTCTGCCTCACGGACATCCGTCACATGAAACGGTGCTTTCCGGCCCTTCAGGCGCTCCCGAAGAGAAGCCTTGACCTCTTCAACCGTCTTTTCTTTCGGCCGGACGTTCATTGTTTCGCTCCAGATGCATCGCTTTCGGACACTTCGACAATCCACTTCGTCTCGCGAAGCTGATTCGCGGGATCAACAACCATCCGTATTGGCTTTGGCGAATAGCTCGTGAGTCGATACATATCCGCAGTAGACACGCTGGTGTGCGAAACCCCGGCCTCGGCCATGGAAAACGAACCGTTCTGCATTTCGTAAATCGCATGCTCCGTCTCTACCCGGACAGGTCCGACAAACTGAAGCCAGAGCTCGTCCTCGTCGTAACCTCGATGGGGCGCAGGCTGGCGCCCCGGGTTGGAGTAAACCCGCTGCCGGAAGGTCGCACTGTCCCATAGCAGCGCGCTGCGCACAGGAGGGAGATCATTGGCGACCGCCGATGTACTCTTGAAGTGTTCGAAGGGGCGGATCTTGATCGGCGCACGTCCACGGTCAGCCTTGCCGACCATCCAGTCGTGGGTTCGCTCAAACCAGAAATCGTCGCCTGGCAGATCTTCCCAGCGCGTCAGGTGCTCGGGAATTTTCCCATTAGCGGCGCGCGAGAGGGAAGGAGCGAGGCCGTCAGCATCAGAGGGGTCACCCTCCGGATAGATTCGAAATCTCAGTTGCTGCTCGCCTTCAGCAGCAGGTAGATGCACGCTCACCAGTTCGCGGACCGTGTACTCGACGCGCCGGCAACTTGGGCTTCCGGTTGTTCGATGCGCTACCATCGCCGGAACCAGAAGCGCTTCTCCGGGACGAACCTCGAAAACGCCGAAGTTCGTTTCGACTACGCTCACACCGGCGAACTGGACGAGAATCGTATCGAAGTCACCGGCACGCTCGAAGTGGCGTTCACCACCAGAAATGTGAGCCACGCTGACCCGAACGTGCTCTCCTGCGTAGAGCTCCATGCGCGCAACGCCGCCCTTCTCGCGATCGACTTCAGGCAGAAAATCGAATGGTCTCAGCTTCCGCCAGTCCTGACGCCCCGTACCCGGCACAATGCTGCTACTCAGATCCGAAGATAGCTGCGCTTCCCACGTAATCTCGTCCTCCCTACCCCAGAGCGTATAGAAGCATCGTTCGACTCCCGGTGTCCCGACAGGTGCACTTTCTGGTGCTTCGTCGGCCTCCTTCATCATCGTCTCAATGAGACTTCTGTGAACGGTTGTATCGAGCTCACTCGCCATGATATCTCCTGATATGAATGGTCAATTCGTTTACCTAAGGAAACTACACGCCCGGTCGTGGAGCATGCCGCCGGATGAAATTACGGATGCGACTTCCGAGCTCGTCGTCGTCTGTATTCAGATGCGCAACTATCGACGTATGATTGTGCCGGTTGATCCGGACAACCTCGGGTGCCCTGCCCGACGCTTTCGCGATGCGATATGCGAGCTCAAGGCAATACACATCGATGAGAGGATTCTCGTATTCAGCAAAGGCAATAAACACCGGCACACGGGCCCGCCCAGCGTATGTGACCGGTGAACGCGCTTCATAGGATGCCGGGTCCGATCCGTAGTAAGCCTGCACTTTTTCCGCGTTGGGGTTCCGAGGCTCAGCATCTGCGCGCACGCGCCCACTTATGACGACAAGGCCGCGCACGGATTGCTCACCGGGTTGTTCAAATCGCGGATCGAGCACGTAACTGGCCACGTGTGCTGCCCCAGCTGAATGCCCGATTACAAAAATTGCTCGTGGATCCCCTCCGTATTCGGTGACGTTTTCCGTTACCCAGCCCACCGCCCGCGAAACATCCTCAGCCCCAGCTGGGAAAATCGATTCAGGGGCCAGCCTGTACTCCATGTTGACGCCAACACACCCATGTCGAGCAAAGTAATGCAGTACGTTCGAATATATTTCCGGGGAACGGTTGCGGTCGCCTTCTACAAAGGCGCCACCATGAACGAACAGAACGACGGGGAGACCCGCTGCATCTTTCGGCGCGAATACGTCAAGATGCTGGCGCGGGTGGTGACCGTAGGGCAGGTCACGCGTGACGTTGACGCCTGATTTGTCCGCCTTTTCAAGCAGGGGCGAGAACAGCTCCACCATTTGGCGGACATGCGCTGACACGTTCGACGCCCAGGTCGGACCGACCTGTTCCAGCGCATCCCATACATCTTGAGGTATCGATACGTGACTCATCACATCGTTGCCCGGACACGAATGCCGACAAACTTGAGCTGCGACATTTCTTCAATTGCATAGCGCACACCTTCCCGCCCGTACCCGGAGTCCTTCACGCCCCCAAACGGCACCGTGTCCAGTCGAAACCGGCTTGGTTCGTTGATCCACAGCGAGCCAACATCGAAAGACTTCGCGAATGCGAGCGCACAGTCCAGGCTCGCCGTGAAGAGTGCCCCCTGCAGGCCAAACGGCGAGTCGTTTGCCATGCTCAGCGCATGCGATGGCGACTCCGCAGCATGCACCGTGACCGCTGGACCAAACACTTCATCCTGCCACAACGGTGTATCGAATTCCGCGTTGACTATGATAGCTGGACTAATGACGCAGTTCTCGCGACGCGGCGTCAGGGCATATCGGGAGCCTTTTGAAATTGTGTCGGCCAGCATCTTTTCCACCCGATCGGCCGCAGCGACCGAAACCATCGGCCCAACGTCCGTGGTCTCCAGGCCGGGATCTCCTACGACAAGTTCGGAGGCCGCCGAAACAAAGGCTTGCAGGAACGTGTCCATTGCACATCGTTCCACGATGACCCGCTGGGCAGAGATGCACTGCTGCCCGCTAGCTTCAAACGCTGCACGGGCAATACTCCTGGCCGCGTCCTTGAGGTCAGCGTCGGCCAGCACAATGTTAGCCGCGTTCGAACCCAGTTCAGCAACGAACTTCTTGGCGCCTGCCGCACGCACCAGTGCATTTCCCGCAGGACTACCACCCGTGAATGTCACGGCGCGCACTAGCGGATGGCGGACGAGTGCAGTCGCTGGTCCACGATCTCCGGTCACTACGTTGAGCAGCCCCGGTGGCAGCCCCGCCGCGGCAAACAACTCGGCTATCTTCAGGGCCGCGCGGGTTCCCGCAGGATGAGGCTTCACCACGACTGCATTGCCCGCCGCCAGTGCCGGCACGACCTTTTGTATCAACAGGTTCACAGGTGCGTTGAATGGAGTAATCGCAGCCACTACCCCATAGGGCACCCGATTGGTGAAGCCCATGTGGCCATGACCAGCGTCGGTCGCATCCAGAACCGGAACAGTACATTCGAGCGACAGAATCTGAGCGGCACATAGCCTCACAAATGCTACCGAGCGACGGACCTCAAACGTCGCACTTCGTCGAGGCTTGCCGATATCCGATACCAGCAGTTCGACAATCTCGTCGACATGCGCTGATAACGTGTCGGCACAGTTTTCCAGCCAGCGAGCGCGTTCAGCCACGCTTCTATCCCGGTTCCTCAGAAAAGCCCTATTCGCATTTCGCGCCGCCAGGTCGACCACTACGGGGGAAACGTCCGTTATGGCGCAGACACTTCCCATCGTGAACGGATTGATCAGGGTCAAAAGTTCGCCATCGGCCGGGATCGGCGCTCCATCAATAAAACTGTGCGGCGCTGCTTCCATTGCCACGCATCCTTGAAAGGTTATCGGAAATTTTCTTAGTCAATTGTTGTCTAACTAGTCAATTTGGTCAATAAAAAATAATGTCTCATGCCACTACAATCGTAGCGACCGTCTCACTGACGCTCGTCGATATCAACATCGTTTACCCTTAAATTTTCGCAAAAAACCTCTAAATTCAAGATGTTAAATGGACTTTCGGCCTCGTAAATCCATTGAAGCCAGCCACAACGAAACTGGACATCAATTTTTTCCGGATATACTTTGCTTGACTATTTAGTCAATCAAAGCGTGGAGACATGGCGGCAACTTGCGGCGATGCTGGCAACTCATACGTATCGCCGAATAGACAGGCGCAGCCCCAAAAAAGGAAAAAAGGAGCCTCACATGATGGTCAGGAGATATGGATTTCGACGAAGCGCAACGATTGCGACAGGGATCGCGAGCTGCGTGTCAGGCTTGGCAGCAGCGCAAAGCAGCGTCACGTTGTACGGAAGCATGGATGCCGGCGTTCAGTACGTGAGTAACAGGGCGGGACAACACGAATGGGGCGCGGAACAGGCGTATACGCAAACTGATCGCTGGGGTCTATATGGAGTTGAGGACCTTGGTGGTGGCAACAGGGCGATCTTCAGGCTCGAAGATGGTTTTTCCACGATCACCGGCGCGCTGGTCAACAGTAGCGCCGTGTTCAATCGGCAGGCATATGTTGGCCTAAGCTCAAACAGTCTTGGAACCCTCACGCTTGGACATCAAACGCCGTTTAACTTTGACTGGCTTGGCCCGTTCAGCACGATGTACCTGTCACCGAGCTGGTACATGGCGCATCCAGGCAACATTGACGAACTGGCGAACACAAGCGCTGTCCAGATAAATAATTCTGTCCGATATGTATCACCGAACTTCTACGGTCTCACGCTCGGGAGCCTATTTGGGTTCAGCAATTCGAGCAACTTCGGGTCTGGCAGGCAGTACAGTCTGGGCGCAAAGTTCACGCGAGGGCCGTTTGCGTTTTCCGCCGTATATTCCAACGAAACGCAACGCACGCCGAATCTTGCAACCGGCCTGGGTTTGACGGAATTTCAGGGCATCAATCTGATAACCGGAACCTACACGGCGAACCATGTTGACAATATAGGTGTTGGCGCATCGTACACGATAGGCAATTTCCTCTTTCACGCCGTGTACACCAACGTGAAGCTACAGCGGGCAAACCTGTCGAGCAGATACCAGTCCTACGACGGCGGTGTGAGTTATCAGGTGTCACCGTACAACAGCATCGGAACCGGAATCGCGACGACGACGCTGTCGGGTATGCGATGGGACCAATACGTGGTTTCCGATGTCTATTCGCTCTCAAAGTCGACGCAGCTATATGCAAGCGTTGTGTACGAACATGCAACAGGTGGCGCGGTTGCGTCACTTAACACAATTGGTCCGTCTTCAAACGGAAAACAGTTCGTACCTGTAGTTGGCATGCACCATTCATTTTGATCTTTCCGGGTCGCGCGTAGCGATTCGGATCATGCGTAAGCGCCCACCAGGAGAAGCCATGAATCTGTCAGCAAGACTCGCTCAATCGATTATTCCAAGAATCTTCCTTTCACTGCTTTTCATTTACAGCGGCGTGGGGAAGTTGCTGGCCGTCGACTCCACGATGAATTTTATCAGCGCCAATGGCGTACCGTTTCCAGCGATCGCGTTTTCGGTCGCTCTAGTGATGGAACTCATCGTCAGTACTCTTGTTATCGTCGGCTACCAGCTCCGGTTCTCAGCGGGAAGTCTGGCGATCTATTCAATTGCTACCGCACTCATGTTCCATCACGGCCTATCGAACCAGCTTCAGGCTATCCAGTTTCTCAAGGATGTCGCAATCGCGGGTGGCTTTCTTCAACTGGCGGCCTCGAAGGCCTGCTTCCCGACCGCCGTCAACGAACACGGCCCTCAACGGGCGACTTCGTAACTCGTGGTGCGCAATCAGTGCATTCCAACTGACTCAATCGAAAAAAGGAAATCTGACATGGCAATTACCCGTCACCAACGGCCGCAGGAACTCACCGGTGTCTCGACCGAAGAAATCGCGAACCGGTTTGTGGCCCGCTTCAGGGATCGAAACGCCGACTGGCACGCGTTTGCCGACGCAAAACTTGACGGCTATCGTCGGGCTCAACATCGCTTCATTGGTGCTGGAGGATCCGGCAAACATTCAGACACGTCTGTCATCCCCGCCCGGGGCTTTACCTTGAGCGTCATGTATGTTCCTCCCGGCGAGGGTAACGCCGCACATACACACGAAGTGGAGGAGGTTTTCTTTGTTCTGAAGGGTTTCCTCGATGTTTTCGTCAGTGACGAGAACGACGACATCGCATGGCGACGTCTTGGGCCATGGGAGTGCATCTCGTGCCCTCCCGGGATCATCCACGGATACGTGAACAAGAGTCTCGAACCGGTCTACTTCCAGGTCATGCTCGGACGCTCGAAGCCTGAGACGATGGGATATGCCGATGACCAGCTGTTTGAGGGCCGCGACAGCCATCTGACGCAGACAGAGGGCGGCAAATGAAAATCGGACTTGCCGGGGTAGGCAGCGTGGGGAAGTTTGTTATCAACGAGGTGAATGTTCTTCAGAAGGTGCCCGGATCTATCGTTTCAGCCATCTACAGCAAAGACCCCCAGCAGCTGGACGAGTTTGAGGATGTATGCAAGGGTAGATTCTCCGAGCTTGGCGAATTCCTTTCCGAAGACATGGACCTCGTGGTGGAAGCCACGACGGTTGAGGCCGCCCGATTTCTCACCCCCGAAATCCTGGAGAGCGGTCGTAGCATGCTTTTATTGAGCGTCGGTGCGCTGGTAAACGACGAATTCCGCCAACAGACCGAAGCCTTATGCCGTCGCTTCGATGTGAAGGTTTACGTACCATCTGGCGCAATTGGCGGTCTCGACGCCATACGCGCGGCAGCCGCTCTCGGCGGACTGAACGACGTGTCCATCACGACGACAAAGCCTCCTGCGTCCCTTGACAGGGCACTCTCCAGTGGGACCCAACAGGAGATCTTCAATGGGTCGGGAGCGGAGGCAATTGACCTCTTCCCTAAAAACGTCAACGTGGCTGTTGCCCTTGCGCTCTCTGGACTTGGCACGCAAGAGACTCGTGTACGTGTCGTGGCAGATCCGTCCACAAGCCGGAACAGACATTTCATTGAAGCTGAAGGTGAATTCGGACAGCTGACCGTCGATCTGCGCTGCGGGCCCATGGCCGGAAATCCACGAACCAGCGCCCTTGCTGCGGCCAGCGTAATTGCTGCGCTTCGAAATCTGGACTCACCAATCGAATTCGTTTGAATTCAATTCCACACATAAAAATCTAAAGCACTCCCCCATCAGGAACCAATATGCTGGCAAAAGAAGGTTACGAAGCGCAAGCGTTGCTCGACCGTTTCGACCGGATTCCTTATTCCCGTTGGCATATAAAGGCCCGTGTCATTCTGGGAACAGCAACATTCTTCGACGCCTTCGATGCGCTGACTATTGCGTTCGTGCTGCCGGTGCTGATTGAAAGCTGGCAACTTCATCCTGGCCAGATTGGCCTTCTCATTTCCTCAGTTTTTATTGGTCAATTTTTTGGCGCTTTGCTGTTTGGCTGGCTGGCGGAAAAGATCGGTCGCATCCCGAGCGCCATTCTCGCAATCGCGATCATTTCGACAATGAGTCTGGTTTGCGCGTTTGCAACAAATTATGCGAGCCTGGTTACAGCGCGTGTAGTGCAAGGCATTGGACTTGGCGGGGAAATGCCGGTCGCGGCGGCTTATATCACCGAGATTTCTGGCAGAAAGGGGCGCGGCAGATTCTTTCTGCTCTATGAACTCGTCTTTCCGCTGGGCCTGCTTCTGGTTGGCGTGGTTTCCGCCATGGTTGTTCCAACCATTGGCTGGCGGGCGATGTTCCTTCTCGGTGCAGCGCCAGCGGTCCTGATCGCCTTCGTGATCAAAAGCCTGCCCGAATCCCCGCGCTGGCTGATTTCCAAGGGACGCCTCGCCCAGGCAGAGAGCGTAATCAGCACCGTCGAAGCAAGTGCTCGAAGAACGGACGTGACGTTAGACACGAACACAGTCATGCATTTTCCGCAATACACTTCGCCCCGCCCTGCTTCCGGCAATACCGCGTCAACGATATCGCTTTTTAGCCTGGTCTCCGGTCTATGGTCGACGTCGTACCGTCAACGATCAGTTATCCTCTGGATACTCTGGATTACGGCCTATGTGGTAAATCTAAGCCTGGTGACCTGGCTCCCGAGCCTCTATAAAACGATCCTCCATCTCAGCACCAGAGACTCCCTGCTCGCCGGACTAGTACCCAATGTTTTTCAGGTCGTTGCCATTCTTGCCTGTGCTTTACTCGTCGACCGCGTCGGTCGCTCAACATGGTTTCTTGGGGCATTTCTGGCTTCGGCAGGTCTACTGCTGATTTTGTCCATCTTCTCCCATCAGCTGCTCGCTTCGACATACGCGACAATTCTTCTTGCTTCGCTAACTTACGCGTTCACCGGAACAAACTGCATTTTGCTATACCTTTATACGACGGAGGTTTACCCAACACGCCTTCGAGCTTTTGGTGTAGGTGTCGCGACATGCTGGATGCGCGCAGGCGCTGCGATTTCTCCTTTGCTCATCGGTGCTTTGCTAGGCCGATTTGGCATCACAGCAGTTTTCGGCCTGTTTGCTGGACTGTGTATCGCTGGCGCCGCCGCCACATTTTGGGCCCCCGAAACAGGAAACGAAAAACTCGAGGATCTTTCCGCCTGAGCAAGTATTCCCTCGCACATTTGCTTTGCGTATGGGAAAGCATCGTAATGACGTTACCGATTCAGACAACCGTCCGCAGGCATGGAACTGAAGCGCCCTTGGATCTTCCGGAGGCTTCCATGGTTCTATCGCTGTAAACTGAACTACTTTGGTGGTCGGCCCAGAGACGAGCGGTCACCGGCGCACGTCAAGCTATCTCGCTCCACTTTCGCAACAAGACTTCGCAGCACAACGGAATCCGTTAGCGCCAAACCCATCGCATTCACCACTGGAGATCAGTTGGATATTTAATTTCCCACTGAAGGCGTAGACCCTTACCCTTTCGACAGGGCTGATGACCCGACCAGTTTTCAGCCTCCGAGGAGCATCCGAATGATTGATAAAAAGGGCGCGCGTTATGCCTGATATCAGCGCGGCAAGCGCAGGCCGCCCATCGCGCACGGTCGCAACCAGACGCGGCGCACTGGTCCTGCTGATGTTGATGGGCCTCAACCTGCGCCCCTTCCTGACCTCTGTCGGCCCCGTGCTGGATATCGTACGCAACGACATCGGCCTTGGCTTCCGGGCTGCCGCGATGCTGACCACCCTGCCCTTCGTCCTGATGGGCGTGGTCGCCGGCGTCGGGGTCGGACTGGCACGCCGTTTCGGTGAGAAAACCACCCTGACCGCCGCGCTGCTGTTGCTCGCCGCCGGCTGCGCGTCGCGCATATGGGCGAGCGATAGCGCAAGCCTGATCACCGGTGCCGGCATCGCCGGCGCCGGGGTCGCGGTAATCCAGGCGCTGATGCCGGGCCTCGCCAAACGCTGGTTTCCCGAGCGGGTGCCGCTCGCGATGGGACTTTACTCCGCGGCGCTGGTCGGCGGCGGCGCATTCGGCGCGGTGGCAAGCCCCTGGCTCGCCGCGCATGGCGGATGGCATCTCGCGCTCGCCTTGTGGGCTGTGCCGGCACTCGGCACGCTCGCGCTATGGCTCACGAGTGCACCGCACGGCGCAGCCCCGATTGGCGCGGCGCGGATTCCGCTCACGCGCTTCTTCGGCAATCTGCGAGCCTGGCAACTCGCCGCCTATTTTGGTCTCGCCAACAGCGGCTACTCGAGCCTGGTCGCGTGGCTGCCATCGTTTTACCGGCAAATCGGCATGAGTCCCCAGACGAGCGGCAATCTGCTCGCCGGCATGGCTGTGTTTCAGGCAACAGGCGCGCTCGCGATGCCGATGCTCGCGCGCCACGCTCAGGACCGGCGCTGCGCCTTGTGGCTGACCCTGACGCTTCAGGCTGCTGGCTTCGCCGGATTTGCGGTGCTGCCGGCGCTTGCGCCATGGTTGTGGGTGGCTTGCGCGGGCCTGGGTCTGGGCGGCTTCTTCTCGTTGAGCCTGATCGTGACCCTCGACCATCTGACCGACGCCCAGCGCGCCGGCGCGCTGGCTGCGTTCGTGCAAGGGGTGGGTTTCCTGATCGTCGCAACCGGCCCCTGGCTGGTCGGCTGGTTGCGTGACGCCGGCGGCAGCTTTGCCACCGCATGGTCGATGCACCTCGCCGTGATCGTGGCAATGGGAGCGCTGACCGCCGTGTTCTCGCCGGCCAGCTACCGGCGCAGCATGGAACGCGTGTAACGCGCACCCCGTGAAAGGAATCTGATCGGGCGCGAGCCGGACACGAATCTGACGTCGTGTCCGCCTCGCGCCCGATCGCAGGTTATGCAGCGGGGCCAGCTGCTGACTGGAATCACAAGAAGGCCACTGTACTCTAAAAAATAAGTAATGTTCATCATTTAACTGGAGACTTCATGAAGAAACTTGCAATTGCAGTCGCACTCGCCGTTGCGGCCAGTGCCGGGTATGCGAAGGACCTGACGACCATCCGCTTCGGCGTTGACCCCAGCTATGCACCGTTCGAATCTCTCGCGCCTGATGGCAAGCTGGTGGGTTTTGACATCGATCTCGGCAACGCGATCTGCGAAAGGCTGAAAGTCAAATGTGTCTGGGTCGAAAACTCGTTCGACGGGATGATTCCGGCACTGAAAGCGAGAAAATTCGACGGCATTCTCTCGTCGATGAGTGTCACGGATAAACGTGCGGAGCAGATCGCTTTCACCGACAAGATCGACAATGTGCCTCCGCGGCTAGTGGCCAAACGCGGCTCAAACCTCCTGCCGACCCCCGAATCGCTGAAGGGCAAGAGTGTCGGCGTGGAGCAAGGCTCGACCCAGGAGACCTACACCCGGGCCTACTGGGAACCGAAAGGCGTCATCATCCGCGCCTATCAGACCCAGGATCTGGTCTATCAGGATCTGCTCTCCGGCCGTCTGGATGCCGCGCTGCAATCATCGGTGCAGGCCGACCTGGGTTTCCTGAAGACAGCCAATGGCCGCGACTACGCGTTCGCCGGCCCCGCGCTGCATGATCCGAAGACGCTGGGTGTCGGCGCCGCCATCGGTGTGCGCAAGGAAGACAACGATCTGCGTCAGCAGATCAACAAAGCGCTGGCCGACCTGCTTCAGGACGGCACGTACCAGCAGATTTCCCGCAAGTACTTCTCGTTCGACGTTTATAACTAGCAGAGACGGGCGGATTGCCGACGAGGCAGTCCGCCTGCACGTGCGGGGCCGGCAAGCAGCACCCGCTGCTGCCTTTGTGCGGGACTTGCCGAAAGGCGGCCCGCTACACCAGTACTTCCTCTTGCCGCGGCGGGCAAACACGCCAATCCCAAGCGCGAATGCTACGAACAGGAGGATAACCATCAGCACCGCGTTCATGGTCGCCCCCCTGCCTGGCTGTCCGCGTTCATCACTTCGTCGCGGGTATCGAGACAAAGGATGAACGCGAAAACGACGGCCGTGGCCGCCGTCCAGATCAGGTTCCAACGCAGCAGGAATCGCATCCCTGACAGCATTGGCAAATGCTCCACTAGCGCGCCGCCGGAATACATACCAACAAACGGCGGCGCGGCGAGGAGCGCATCACATGAATCTTGCGCGAGTGACGTAAGTGCTCAATCAGAACTTATGGCGGATGCCGACAACCGACAGGACCTGCGTCGCTGTCGACGACGGCGCGGTATCGCTTTCGATCCATGCCTGGCCGATGCTCGACGAAGCCTTCTGATAGGTCACGTTCACGTAGAGGTCGGTCCGCTTGGACAGCAGATACTTCGCGCCCAGGGTCGTCTGGTTGAAGTGCCCCGACAGCTCCCCTTGCGTCACGTGCGTATACACCTGCGAAGCTGCAAGAACCACGAACGGCGTGACGTAATAGACCACGGTGCCTTCATAGTTATCGAAACGCAGCGACGACGCAGCCGGCACGTCGAATCGTGAGCCGGTGTACAGCAGTTCGAACTGCGCTGAGCCCAGTGTGTAGGTGCCACCCGCGCCCCAGATCTGCTGACGCGTCGCGCTGCCTAGCGGCGTGTCGAACATCGACTCGCTGCCGTAATAATTGTCGGACGCAACTGCGCCCACTGCGCTGCTGGCGGGATTGTTCATTCGTGTATAGGCAGCGCCCAGGCTGAACGGACCATTCGCATAGTTGAGACCGGCGCTCCAGCTGTTGTTCGACGCGAAACCGGTCGAATTCGAAAAGGCGTACAGCAAGCTGGCCTGCAGGCCGGCGAAGCTCGGCGATACATACTTTGCCGAGTTGTTAACACGGAACGTGTTGTTGATGTCGTCGTTGTCGTGCGGGTGAACAGAATAGTCGGTGAGTACGCCGCCGCCTTGCATGTAGCCGAGGATATCCTGGACGGGGTTGTACTGACGGCCGAACGTCACCGTACCAAACTTGTCGCTGCTCACGCCTACGTACGCCTGACGGCCGAACAGCCGGCCGCCTTGCCCGAGCTTGCCGTTGTCGATGTTGAACCCGTTTTCCAGCCGGAATATCGTCTTCAGTCCGCCACCCAGATCTTCGGTTCCCATCAGGCCAAAGCGCGGCGCCGATTCATTGCCGCTCGTCGCCTCCCAGTTCGAATGGCCTTGCTGGTTGTTCGTGTAGGTCACACCGGTATCGACGACGCCATACAGCGTGACGCTGGATTGCGCATGAGCCGTGCCGCCCAGCACGACGCCCATGCTTAGGCCTGCGAACGCCATTCCAATCTTGCTGTTCATTCGTCTTATCACTTATCTCTCTCCTCTTTGAAACGGGTTATTTCTGTGGTGATCGGGGATTTATTTCGTACTGCGACATGGCCATCTCACCCGTCTTCGCTTGAACCTGGTTCGACCCGGGCATCGAAGCGTGGAACTGAGACACCACTTCGTCAGTCACGGGATGTTATCCAGACCGCATCACATTCAAAAATGAAATGTTCAACTGATCGTCAGTTGTAAATCAAATAGTGACGAAGTACGCTTACGGTCTCCCCAGAGCACGCTCACGAACGTAAGCGAAGCGTAGGTTTGCAGTGAGTTCAGAGCGCGTGAGATTGCCGGGCAGGCCCATGCGTGGTACAAGTCGGCCAGCCCATTCGAACACCAGATAGTTCAATGACAAACAGTGCAAAAACCCGTAGACCGCTGTTCGATCTGGATCTGCTGAAAGCGATTGTCATGGTCGCCGATTGCGGCACCTTCACTGCGGCTTCTGCGCGGCTCCATTCGACCCAGTCAACCGTCAGCCAGAAAGTGCGGCGGCTGGAGGAGATGGCCGGACACAAGCTTCTCGATCGCGGAAGCCGCGACGTGCGTCCAACCGACGCCGGCGAGACATTGCTTGGATACGCGCGCCGGATGCTGGCGCTCAATGACGAAATGATCGAAGCACTGTCGGGGGCGACGGTGGGTTTGACGGTCCGATTGGGCGTACCTGAAGATTTCGTCGGCGGACCCACCACACATACGCTTGCGACGTTCAACCGCAAGCATCCACAGGTGAAGCTTGAAGTCACCAGTGGATTGAGCCGCGATCTGGCCAATAGCTACGATCACGGCGACCTCGACCTGATCCTTGTGAAGCAACGGCGCAACAGCCGTGAAGCGGTGGCGTGCTGGCCCGAGCAATTGAGGTGGATCGATAGCGCGAAGAACCCGTCGATCCAGCTCGAACCCATTCCGCTCGTCGCGTTCCCGCCACGTGGGTTATATCGCGACGATATGATCAATACGATTGAAGGACTCGGACGCCGCTGGCGGATCAGTTTCACCAGTTCGAGTCTGAGCGGTATTCAGGCTGCCGTTGCCGATGGCCTCGGCATCAGTCTTCTTCCTGCGCGCGCCGTCACGACAGAACACGTCGTATTGACGCCGAAAAGCGGCATGCCGCCCATCGAGACAATGGACATCGCACTCCTGCATCGGCCGACGGCTGATCCGGTCGTCAAGGACCTCGCGCGTGCGCTTGCCCGGATGCTCGGCGCGCCGCGGCGCTGACCGGCCCGGTCTGCGAAGAGGTCTCCCTGAACCGGGCCGATACCAGGGAGACCTGGCAGTCGCTAAGTCACCGCCGCGCAACTGCGCAGCGCACTACACTCGCCCGTGCGGTGTGTGCCGTGGCGCGTGCACGCCGGCGAGTTTCTCCGCACCGTTGACCAGCACCATCACGGCCACATTCGCTGTCAGGCAGAGCAGTCCCAGGTTGAAACCGCCCAGATCGACTTGCGTGGTATAGAGAACGATCGCCAGCACCTGACCCGTCAGGATGCCGAGTGCGACGGCCACCGCCCGAACCCTGAGCGACAACAGAATGATCAGAACACCTGGGAAAAACTGCGTCACGCCGTAAAGCGTGGTGTTCACGAGCGTCAGCATCAGATTCGGCGTGAGAAGCGTCATAACAATCGACACCAGCAGATAGACGGCGATCACGATTTTGGCTGCGTGTTTTTGCCGGCTCTCGGGCAAGTGCGGCAGCAGGTTACGCGTCACGATCGGGCCGATGGCGAGGCATAGTCCAGCCAGCACCAGGAGGCCCGACAACGACGCAGCGGCGGCCACCAGCCCGAGCAGCCAGTCCGGCAGGAGCCGCGTGGCGGCTGCGAAGAACGCCTCGTTGGGTGAGGCCAGATGCAGGTTCTGGCTCAGTGCGTAATAGGCAGCCAGCACCAGAAACGGATACATCAACATGTACAGCGGCATCACCATCTGTGTGCGCCGGATCGTGTCGCCGCTCTTCGCCGTGAAAAAAAACTGCACACCGACGGGCAGCATGTAAAAACCCAGCGACTGGAACAGGATGGTGCTCATCGAGAAGGTCAATTGCCGCGCGTTCATGGTATTGGCAACGTGCAGGCTCGCAACCTGCAGCACGTGCGCGACGCCTGCTTGCCGGACGACCGCCACGCCGGTAATCACAATAGCCACCACCATCAGAATGTCCTTGAGGATGGCAATGTAGGCCGAAGATCGCACCCCGGAAATCGCAACATAGGTAAACGCCAATAGCGCCGCAATGAGGATCAGGCAGATGGGCGGAAAATTCCAGCCGAGGCCCTTGAAGGCCGCCACGAGGCCGGTGAATTGCAATTCGCCCCAGGGCAGCAGGAAAAGGATCGCGGATGCCGCGACCACCAGTTCCAGCAAGCGGCTGCTGTAATAGCCTTTAAACAGGTCGGGCAGCGTGATCGCGTTGTAGCGCTTGCCGGCTGTCCAGATTTTCGGGCCGATGAAATAGCCCAAGGGATAGGCCAGCAGGATATACCCGAGAAACCAGACGCCATACGTCGGCCCCTTTGCATAAATGCCCCCCGGAAAGCCGACCATTGTGCCGATGCTGTAGATCTCGCCGGCGGTCAGAAAAAACACCAGGCACGTCCCGAACTGGCCCGAGGCGACAAAGAAATCGTGGACGTCCTGCTTGCGATGCCCTTTCTTCGAGCGCAGGGCGAGGTACAGCGAAAGAAGAATGAAACCGAGAAAAACCGCTGTGGCCATGTTGCGTCTCCTTAATACTAATGTCTCCGTCCTTGGGGCAACGCTTTGAGGTTCGTATTGGAATGCGTCGATGATTCAATATGCGCGCGCCAATCTGAGCGCGGTTAGTACCAGTTGTCGCGTGTCGATGAGTCCACTCGTTCCGCAGCGCTGTTCACTGGAACGAAAACGTGGCCCGCAAAAGGACTGAATCGCCAAGGCTCGACACTCAAGCCGGCTCCGGGACGATAAGGACTTCGGCCGCACGAGCCTTGAACGGCGCGGGGCTCCGGGCGAATATCCAGCATGACCGTATGGTCAGGTTAGCTGCATAAAATCCAGCACAGTAACGGTGTGTCCGACATGGTCATTAAGAATACAACTGCCGACCATTCAAATATTTAACATCCGGACTTGCCGGGATGGATCTAGTCTGTTGGCGTCAGAAGAAAACCCTCGCCGCGACATGAAGTCCAGACGCGCCGGGCGGGCCGATCGTCAATATCGGCGCGGCAATGCAGGGGACCGATGCGTTGACTCCGACAAGGCACATGGCCAATACATTCTCCAATTGCCACGAGTCCGTAGAGACACACCGTTCAGCACGTTGTTAGTAACCCAGGCAATTACGCTAGTGTCATTGTCAACAATCCGGTGCTATCTTGCGTTGCATTGCGAACACGGCCATCAGGAACACGATGAGTAATCCTAATGTTGAACCCTGTGACAACCACAACACAGCGTCTGATGAAGGCGCCCACGACACCAGCCACATCAGCGGAAAAGCGCGGAGCCAGCAGCGCGCGGCCGACCATCGTCTGATCGGGCGCATCCCCAACCGCGGCGCCTTCGTTGCCCGCCCCGGCGTCGAAATCGCGCGCGGTGCGTATGGGTTGCGCCGCGCATCGTCCGCAGCCTGACGGGCTGCAATTGCCGGGACTGACTAGTTTCCCGACCTGTTCTTTCGTAGAAGGAGTGCCCAATGAAAAAGCGACTGATGGCGCTAGGCGTCGCGCTGTCCCTGAGTTTCTGCTCCGCCGGCCTGCTGGCCAAAACCTTCACCTGGACCGCGTCGGCCGACGCGCTGTCCATGGATCCGTACTCGACGAACCAGACGTTTACCAACGCCTTCATGAATAACATCTATGAAGGCCTGGTTCGCTTCAACGACAAGCTCCAGATCGAGCCGGCCCTGGCCGAATCCTGGAGCACGGTATCTCCGACGGTGTGGCGTTTCAAGCTGCGCCATAACGTGAAGTTCCACAACGGCGAAGCCATGACGGCCGACGACGTGGTGTTCAGCTGGAAGCGCATGCTGACGCCTGGTTCGATCGCCAGGCTGAATCTCGGCGACGTCAAAGATGTTCGCAAGGTCGACGCCTACACCGTGGATGTCGAGACCCGGGCGCCCTTCCCGCTGCTGCTCAACGAGTTGCTGAACCTGCTTGTCATGAGCAGGTCCTGGAGCGAGGCGAACCACGCCACGGAAGCCAGCGACCTTCAGCAAAACAAAGAAAACTACGCCAACCGCAACACCGACGGCACCGGCCCCTTCATGCTCAAGTCGCGCGAAGTCGACGTCAAGACCGTACTCGTGGCCAACCCTGATTGGTGGGACAAGCCGAAGCACAACCTGACCGAGGTCGTTTTCACGCCGATCCAGGCTGACGCCACCCGCACCTCGGCGCTGTTGTCCGGCGCGCTGGATGCCACCGTCAACGTTCCGCTGCAGGACGTGCAGCGCATCAACAACTCAGGCTCCTTCACCGTGGTCCAGGGTCCCGAATTGCGCACCATGTTTCTCGGCATGGACCAGTTCCGCGACCAGTTGCTCTATTCCGACGTGAAGGGCAAGAACCCGTTCAAGGACCTGCGCGTGCGCAAGGCAATGTACCAGGCCATCGATGTCGAAGCGATCAAGCGCTCGGTGATGCGCGGCGTGTCCTGGCCAGCCGGCATGATCCTTTCGCCCCAGTTGAACGGCGCGCCGAAGAACCTGAACACCCGGCTGCTGCCCTTTGACGTCGCGGCGTCGAAGAAACTGCTGGCCGAAGCCGGCTACCCCGACGGCTTCACCGTCGGCATGCAGTGCCCGAACAATCGCTTTGTATATGACGAGCAGATCTGCCTGGCAATCATCTCGATGCTGGCCCGCGTGGGCATCAAGATCACGCCGCAGTTCGAGCCCGGCGCCAAATGGCTCGTACGCATGAACACCATGGATGTGTCGCTCTACCTGATGGGTCATGCCGGCTTGCCGATGGCTGACGCCTACGCCGAGTTGTTCGACACGGTCGCCACCCGCTCCGCTACCCAAGGCGGCCTCAACGCCGGCCGCTATTCCAATCCCGCTTTCGACGCCCTGTTGCCCAAGATCGCCTCCGAACTCGACCCCGCGAGGCGCAATGCACTGATCGCCGAAGCCGTCGCCATCGAGCGCAACGATGTCGCCTACATCCCGCTGCACCAGCAGCCCATCACCTGGGCCTCCCGCAAGGGCGTCGAACTCCGGCAAGGGCCTGACAACCAGATGCGCCTCTGGCTGGTCACTGTGCCTTAAGCCGGCGCACCGGCCCGGCTCCACGCGGGGCCGGTATTGCCCGACAAACCAACCCCACTACCGGGCGCGTAGACATATCGTCGAACGATGTGCGGCGCCCCACCCCCCAATGTTCCGGGTTTTGCCGAGGGTAGCTTCGATGCTCCGTTTCCTGTCAATCCGTCTCTGGAACGCCTTGCTGGTGATGATCGGCGTGTCCTTCATCTCTTTCCTGCTTTTCAACTACATTGGCGACCCGGTCAATAACCTGCTGGGCGACACCGCCACGATCGCGCAAAAAGCAGCGCTGCGTGCGTCGCTCGGACTGGACCAGCCGCTCGTCGTCCGTTTCGTCAAGTATCTCAGTCTGGCCGCGCGTGGTGAGTTCGGCGTCTCCTATCGCAATCTGGAGCCCGTGGGACAGTTGTTATTGACGCGCCTCCCAGCCACGCTGGAACTCAGCGTTTGCGCCGCCATTCTGGCATTGGGCATCGGCATCCCAATGGGCGTCTATGCCGGCATCCGGCGCAATTCCTGGCTTGCACAGATCATGCAAGTGGTTTCATTGGTCGGGATCTCAATGCCGTCTTTCCTGACCGGCATCATTCTGATCCTGATCTTCTCGGTAGAACTCAACTGGCTGCCCGCGTTCGGCCGCGGCGAGGTAGTGCGCATCGGCCACTGGACCACGGGACTGCTGACGATCAGCGGCTGGAAGTCGCTGATCATGCCGTCGATCACGCTGGCGCTGTTTCAGCTCACGCTGTTCATGCGCCTCGTGCGCGCCGAGATGATGGAAGTGCTGCGCACGGATTACATCAAGTTTGCCCGCGCCCGCGGCATTGCAGACCGCTCCATCCACTTCCGTCATGCGCTGAAGAACACACTGATTCCGGTAATCACCGTAGCCGGCCTGCAACTCGGTTCGCTGATCGCGTTCTCGATCATCACCGAGACCGTCTTCCAGTGGCCAGGCATCGGACTGCTGATTATTCAGGCGATCACTTTCAGCGATATCCCGGTCATCGCCGCCTACCTGATGCTGATCGCACTGCTCTTCGTGATCATCAATGCCGTCGTCGACCTGCTGTATTTCCAGGTCGATCCTCGAGTGAGGCTCTCATGAATACCACGACTTTGAAAAACGCCGCGGGCACGCAGGCGCCGTCGGCCTGGCGCCGCTTCGCCGACAGCGATTTCGTCTACAGCTTCAGGCGCACACCCACGGCGGTAATCTCGGCGGTGATGCTCCTCCTGTTCGTGCTGGTGGCCGTGCTGGCCCCCTGGATTGCACCGCAAAACCCGTTCGATCCAGCGGCGCTCGACCTGCTCAACGCGCGTCTGCCGCCCGCCTGGCTCGAGGGCGGTCAGACGAAGTTTTTTCTAGGCACCGATGACCAGGGCCGCGACCTTCTGTCGATACTGCTGAACGGTCTGCGCATTTCGCTGGTGGTGAGCGTTTGTGCCACGCTGTTCTCGCTCGTGATCGGCGTGACGCTCGGCCTCATCAGCGGTTACGCCGGCGGCCGCATCGACAACCTGATCATGCGGGTGGCCGACATCCAGTTGAGCTTCCCGACCATCCTGGTGGCGCTTCTGATCGACGGACTGTCACGCGCGCTGCTGCCGCCCGCGCTGCACGAGCAACTGGCCCTCGTGGTCGTGATCTTCGCCATCGGCATCTCCACCTGGGTGCAATACGCGCGTACGGTACGCGGCGCCACGCTGGTGGAAAGATCCAAGGACTATGTCCATGCCGCGAGGCTGATCGGCATGGGACCGCTACGCATCCTGTTTCGCCATGTCCTGCCTAATGTCCTGGGTCCGGTGCTGGTGATTGCCACGCTGTCACTGGGCATGGCCATCCTGACCGAAGCGACGTTGAGCTTTCTGGGACTCGGCGTGCCGCCGACTTCCCCCTCGCTGGGCACGCTGATCCGCATCGGCAATGAAGTGCTGTTCTCGGGCGAATGGTGGGTCACGGTGATGCCGAGTGTGTGCCTGGTGTTGCTGGCGCTGGCGATCAACCTGCTCGGCGACTGGCTGCGTGATGTCTTCAACCCCAAACTCAAGTGAGCCGAGCGAGCACGCCATGACATCCAATGCCTCCCCCGTGCTAACCGTCCAGGGCCTGCGTGTCGAGATCCCGACACGCCACGGTACGCTGCTTGCACTCGACGACGTTTCCTTTTCCATCTCAGCCGGCGAAACGCTCGGCTTTGTCGGCGAGTCGGGCGCCGGCAAATCGCTGACCGGCATGGCCATCCTCGGCCTGCTAGAACCGCCCGGCCGCGTCGCCAGCGGCGAAATCCGCCTGGGCGATCGCCGTATCGACCAGTTGCCGCAGCGCGATATGCGGCACGTGCGAGGCAAGCAGATCGGTGCGGTCTTTCAAGATCCGTTGATGAGCCTGAACCCGCTGCTGCGAATCGGCGACCAGCTGGTCGAAACCATTCGCACGCACTTGCGGGTGTCACGCGAAGATGCCGTGCAGCGCGCACTGTCGCTGATGCGCGAGGTCGGCATCCCCGCGCCAGAAGCCCGTTTCAATGCGTACCCGCACCAGTTCTCGGGTGGCATGCGGCAGCGCATCGTGATCGCGCTGGGCCTGTGCGCCGAGCCGCGCCTCGTCGTCGCCGACGAGCCGACCACGGCTCTCGACGTGTCCATCCAGGCCCAGGTGCTGCAGTTGCTGCGCAAACTGTGCCGCGAGAACGGCACATCCATGCTGCTGGTCACGCACGACATGGGCGTGATCGCCGAAACAGCGGACCGCGTGGCGGTGATGTACGCCGGCCGCATCGTCGAGATCGGCCCGGTCGAGGACGTGATCCGCGCGCCAATGCACCCTTACACACGCGGCCTGATGGGCGCCATCCCCTCGCTCGACCGCGTAACCGGCCCGCTGGCCCAGATCGATGGCGCCATGCCGCGGCTGAATGCGCGCCCGCCCGGCTGTGCCTTCAATCCGCGCTGCAGCAGCGCCACGGATCAATGCCGCGCCGAGATTCCCCGCCTGAAAACGTACCGGCACAGACAGGTCGCCTGCTGGGTTGCAACAGTCGAACAGGAAACCGCATGAACGCCCCGTATCAACCCATCGCCGTAGCCGAGGTCAGCTTCGCGGCACAAGACGTCACGCGCCACTTCCCCGTCAGCGGCGGCTTGCTGCGCGGTGCGCTGGGCCCGGGCGATTCGGTGAAAGCCGTCGATGGCGTGAGCTTCGCCATTCGTCGCGGCGAAACCTTCAGCCTGGTCGGCGAATCGGGCTGCGGCAAGTCCACGCTGGCGCGGCTGGTAGCCGGGCTGGACAAGCCAAGTTCGGGCAGCCTCCGTTTCGCCGATGCGGACCAGCATGGGCACCGCATCCAGATGGTCTTCCAGGACCCGTATGCGTCGCTCAACCCGCGCTATCGCATCGGCACCGCGATTGCCGAACCGATCCGCTTCCAGAAGCTGCTGCCGGAAGCCGAAGTCATGCCGCGAGTGCACGAACTGCTGCAACAGGTCGGGCTGGCGCCGGCCGACACCATGAAATTCCCGCATGAGTTTTCAGGGGGACAGCGCCAGCGCGTGTCGATCGCGCGAGCTTTGGCCGGCAACCCGACCTTCCTCGTGTGCGACGAACCCACCTCCGCACTCGACGTGTCGGTGCAGGCGCAGATCCTGAACCTGCTGCGCCGCCTGCAGGCGCAACTCGGCCTGACCTGCCTTTTCATCAGCCACAACCTCTCGGTCATCAACTACGTGTCGGACGGCGTCGGTGTGATGTACCTGGGCCGGCTCGTCGAGATCGCACCAACACGTCTGCTGTTCGAAGCATCCAAGCATCCATACACGCGCTTGCTGCTTGCGGCCCAGCCGCGGCTGGACACGCGCGGCCGCGACGTGCCGCCCATCACCGGCGAAATCCCCAACCCGTTGAACCCACCGTCCGGCTGCACTTTTCACCCGCGCTGCCCGCACGCGAACGGGCGTTGCCAGAGCGAGAAGCCGGAACTGGCCGCGCAACCCGACGGCTCGCAGGTTGCCTGCCATGCGGTGCAGGAGCGTCGTATCCCGGTGCAGTTTCATACACCCTGAAAATTTCCGGCCATGTCCAGTACCCAGCCCCCTTTCACCATCGACCCGCTGATCGAACATGGCATCGTGATCAGCCACGGCGGGATCGTTGCGCGCGACGACGTGTTCGTCGGCGCCTAACCGGGAGAACAATCCAATGCGAACCTTGCTGAAGGCGTCCTGCGTCATCGGTTTCGACGGCCGGTCTCATGTGTTGTGGCGAGATGGCGAAGTGGTCTTTTCCGGCGACCGCATCGAATTCGTCGGACGCGGCTTCCCCGGCCCCGTGGACCGCACCGTCGATTACGGCCAGGCCGTGATCAGTCCTGGCCTGATCGACCTGGACGCGCTGGGCGACATCGATTCCGGGGTCCTGACGGTGGACAACGGCAGCAAGCTGGACAACGGCCGCCTATGGTCCGCGGACTACCTCCGCCGCGGTCCTAAGGATGCCTACACGCCGGAAGAAGAACAGTTTAAGTACCGCTTTGCGTTCACTCATCTCATCCGCAACGGCATTACCACGGCATTGCCCATCACCTCGATGTACTACCGCGCGTGGGCCGAACGCTATGACGAATTCGCCGGCGTGTCGGCCCTCGCGGGCGAACTGGGCCTGCGGGTCTACCTCGGGCCCTGCTACATGAGCGGCACGACCTATGTCCGCGCCGATCGCTCGCTCGGCCAGTGGTGGGACGAAGCCCGCGGACTGGCGGGATTCGACGATGCCCTGCGATTTTTCAGGGACTTCGATGGCGCCCAAGGGGGCCTGGTGCGCGGCATGTTCGCGCCTGACCGGATCGAAACCTGTACGCCCGAACTGCTGGCGCGCACCGCGGCGGCCAGTGCCGAACTGGACGCACCGGTACGGCTGCACTGCTGTCAGTCGGCTTATGAATTCGAGACCGTCAGGCAGTTGCGGCAACACACGCCGCTAGGCTGGCTGGAGTCGCTGGGATTACTGACGCCTCGTGCGATCCTGCCGCACGGCATCTACCTCAGCGGCCATCCGGCGGTATCTGTGCAGGGTGCGGAGGACTGGGAGCGGCTGACGGCGTCGGGCGCCACCATCGTGCACTGCCCTGCGGTATTCGCACGCAACGGCGAGGCGCTCGATTCCTTCGGCAAGTACCATGCGGCCGGCATCAACCTGGGCCTGGGGACCGACACCTGGCCGCCGGACCTGCTGCACAACATGCAACTAGGCCTGTACCTTGCGAGGCTGATGGGCAAGAGTGCCACGGGCGTCACCATGGCCGATCTGTTCAATGCCGCGACCCTGGGCGGAGCGCGAGCCTTGGGCCGCGATGACCTGGGCCGGCTGGCGCCGGACGCGCAAGCCGACATCGTGGTATTCGACCTGAAGGCACCGCACCTCGGCCCGATTTTTGATCCGCTCAAGAATCTGTTTCTCGCCGGGCGCGGCACCGACTGCCGCGCCAGCTACATCGCCGGACGCTGCGTGATGGAAGACTTCACGGTGGCCGGTACTAACATGTCCGCGTTGCAGGCCCAGGCCGACCGGCAGTTCGACAAGCTGCTGGCCAACCAGCGGCAGCGGCGGTTTGATGATGCGGCACAGCAGCCACTGGTCATTCCGGTATTTCCTTGGGCTGACGACGTCTAAGGCGCGGCGGCTTTGCAGGCTGGCGTGAAGCGATTCATAGCGGCCTGCAGAGCCAGGAGACGCAAGAAAGCCTATCGCGCTTTGCCCGCCCAACCCCAATTCAAACCGGAACCAAACTGCATCGCCGGCACCCACTTCGCGCACGCCTGAAACCCAACGCGGCGCCCCCGACGGCGAACAACACCGGAATCAGAAAGTCGTGACTCACTCGAGTAAATTCAAAGACGAGAACCACCGCGGTAATCGGCATCTGCATCGAAGCAGCCAGAAACGCCGTCGCGCCGACCACGGCGAAAGCGCCTGACGAAGCCCCCGGCCAGAACACGCTCCAGGCCCCGCCGAGCACGATCGCCAGCAAGGCGCCATTAGCGAGCCCCGGCGTCAGCAGACCACCTTCAGCACCCGCACGCAAACTACTCGCGACAATCACCACTTTCAGCACCAGCAGCATCGCAGCGAGACTCATCGTCAAGCCGCCATCGAACGCCAGTCCCGCAGGTCCTTTGCCATTGCCGGGCAACTGCGGAAAATGCATCGCCAGCACGCCGATGATCGCGAAGTTCAACAGCGACAACACCGGCAAACGCCAATCCCTGGGTGCATCCGCACGCGCGCGTTTCGTCAGCGCAGTAAAGCCCCATGCCGCAGCGCCGAAAATCGGCCCGGACACCACAGACCACACCACCAACGATGGGCTCACCGTCAATGACGGCACCAAGTACTGATGCTCGTTGCCCAACCCGAATTGCGCGACCAGCGCCGCCACCGCGGACGTCATCACGGCAGGCACCCATGCTTTCCAGCCAAACGTTCCCAGCAGAACTTCGAGCACGAACACCGCGCCGCCAAGCGGCACGTTGTAGACGGCGGCCAGACCCGCGCCGGCGCCGCATGCGACCATGATCCGGCTCTGTTCGACCGATAAGCCCGCGCGGTGCGACAGCCACCCGGCCAGCATCGAGCCGATCTCGCGTGGTGCGACTTCGCGCCCGAGCGGCGAGCCCAGCGCTACCGTCACAATCTGGAGCAACGCATGCACGAGGGTGCTCAGCACGGGCATACGCGGATCGTCGGACTTGACGGCCTGGCGAATGCTGACAAGCGGTCGTCCGAAGCGATATAGCAACCACCAGCCGAGTCCCGCCACCAGTCCGCACAGCGTCAGGACTAATACGCGGCGCTCAGGCGCGGCATGGGTGACGCCTTGCAGAAAACTCTCGCTGCTGATCACGTGCGTCACGCTGTAGCTGTAGGCGAGGTGTTGAATGGTATGCAGCAGCAAGGCGAGCAACATGCCGCCGAGACCGGCGCCGATACCCGTCAACAACGTGACGACGGCCAGTGCCGCAAGTGGGTGGCGCGCGCGGCGCCGCGACTCCGAAGTGATTGATTTGACTGACATGATGCGTCGACAGAGGCGAAATTAATGGGATAGCAGTCATCCTATTCCGCAGCGCAACATGCGTCCAATTGATTTTTCTTTAAGACTCATGCGCTATACGCATATATTGAACACACCCGCCTCCTTCCACGGAAACGTGAGCGCTTGAGCCCAGTTTGAACCCATCCGGATCGAGGGCGCCGACGGGCCTGCATCCATCGGTCTCACCCTACGCTTCGTCTTACTCAGCTCACCGATACGAAAAACATCGCCACCACGCAAGCGACGCCGACAAACCACACCAACGAGCGCAACGGCGCCAGATTCGCCACATACAAGATGCCGTGCAACACGCGCGTAACGACAAAAGTAATCGCCAGCCAGTTGATCCACGGGTTCGAACCGCCCGCCTGCCCCGCGACGACGATCGCAGCGGTGAACATCGCCAGCGCTTCCCACGCGTTCTGGTGTGCGGCGTAAGCACGCGCGCGCCAGCCTTCGAGGCTCGCGAGATAAGCACGCGGCACGCCATTGTCATAGCGCTTGCTGACCTTCGCCAGCATGATCCACGGAAACGGCAACACCACCACGATGAGCAGGCATAAATGCGGAATCGTCATTCGTCAGTCTCCTTATATGCGCGGCGCGAATGCCGCGAGCCGCTGTTATACCCGCGTGCATCCGCTGTCGCCAACCTGAATCCCACGAGTGCCGCCTCTACAGACAGACACCTGACCCTCGACATGCGACAGTCAGATTGACCGGTTTATCCGCTTCGCCAACATAAAAAATACATTACAAACAACAAACAACGGATCAGACGCAATTAATACAATAATTACATTTAGCCGACATTAACCATGCATTGAGATTCGCACTGGAATTCGCTCCAGGGATTAATACGGATAAACGCGGCTTCAACCATGCAAGCGTTTAACGCTCGGCGTACACTCGCTCGGAGCCCACACCACAGGCCGCACGGGGCTGCAGAGCCGCCCGTCGTCAAACACGGGTTATTGGAGACTCAGGAGAACAATCAATGAGCTGGACACGGGAACAGAGAAACGTCACGATCGCCGCCTATCTGGGCTGGACCCTGGACGCATTCGATTTCTTTCTAATGGTGTTCGTATTGAAAGATATCGCGGCGGAATTCAATACAAAAATCCCCGCGGTTGCCTTCGGCATTATGCTGACCCTGATGATGCGCCCGGTCGGCGCGTTGATTTTCGGCTGGCTTGCCGACAAATACGGCCGCCGCCCGACGTTGATGGTCAACATTGCGTGCTTCTCGCTGCTGGAATTGCTGTCCGGCTTTTCGCCTAACCTGACCACCCTGCTCGTGCTGCGCGCGCTGTTCGGTATCGCGATGGGCGGCGAATGGGGCGTGGGCGGCGCACTGACAATGGAAACCGTGCCGCCGAAATCGCGCGGCATCGTCTCGGGTCTTCTGCAAGCCGGCTACCCGAGCGGCTACCTGCTCGCCTCGGTCGTGTTCGGCGTCTTCTATCAATACATCGGCTGGCGCGGCATGTTCTTCGTCGGTGTGCTGCCGGCGCTGCTCGTGCTGTATGTGCGTGCGCATGTGCCGGAGTCGCCGGCCTTCAAGACGCTCGAGAAGAAAACGCGTCCGGGTCTCGTTGCCACGCTTAAGCAGAACGTCGGGTTGTCGCTCTACGCGATCATCTTGATGACCGCGTTCAACTTCTTCTCGCACGGCTCGCAGGATCTGTATCCGACCTTCCTGCGCGTGCAGCATGGGTTCGACGCGCATACGGTGTCGTTGATCACGATCACACTGAACATCGGCGCGATCTGCGGTGGTCTGTTCTTCGGCTGGTTCTCGGAGAAGATCGGCCGCAAGCGCGCGATCTTCATCGCCGCCTTGATCGCGTTGCCGGTGTTGCCGCTGTGGGCTTTCTCCACGACGCCCGTGCTGCTCGCGGTCGGCGCCTTTCTGATGCAGATCTCCGTACAGGGCGCTTGGGGCGTGATTCCAGTGCACCTGAACGAGATCTCGCCCGATGAAATCCGCGCGACATTTCCGGGCCTCGTGTATCAACTCGGCAATCTGATCGCGTCGGTGAACGGCCCGCTGCAGGCGAGCGCCGCCGAAGCACACGGCAACAACTACGCCTTGATCATGGCCATCGTGATCGGCATCGTCGCGGTGGTGATCGCCGCGTTGATTCCGTTCAGCCGCGAGCGCCGCGGCATCGACATGACGCAGTCGGCCAAACAGGTCGCGGCACAGCTTTAAGCGTTCGAACTAAACAGCTATTTCGCCGGCGCGTTATCGGGCACAATAGCTGCAAAGGCGGCTCGAACCGCCAGAAAGCCGCATAAGCAGCCATACTGGCGCCAGCCAAACGCAAAGCAGGATGCGCGCAAAGCTGGCGGCAAAAAAGCAGACGCAAGGCCAAATACAGGTAGCAAGCAATACGAGGCCGTTCCGATTTCGATCGGAACGGCCTTTTTTTTCGCGCGGTTTGACGCGCCCGCGCGCTTTGGAAAGACGGACCTTCGTCAGGTCTTCTAGAGGAGTTAGTCGACAAAGAACCCTTGATCGCAGTCCTCGTCCTTCTTTATCCTGAAAAAAACGGCTGTTTCAAATAAACATTTGAATCGCTTGTTTGCGGGCCGGATGCCCGGCAACTGGGAGACGCAACATGGCAGTTCGCACAACAGGCCGGCATGCCGGCGACACGAAGTCCCGCATCCTCGACGCCGCCGAAACGCTTTTCATCGAATGCGGCTATGAGGCCATGTCCCTGCGCCAGATTACTTCGCGGGCCGAAGTGAATCTCGCGGCAGTCAACTATCACTTCGGCAGCAAGGAATCGCTGATTCACTCGATGCTGTCGCGCCGGCTCGACCGGCTCAACCAGGAACGGCTCAAGCTGCTCGACCGCTTCGACGCCATGCTCGGCGAGCGCCTGACCTGCGAGCACGTGCTCGGCGCCATGTTCATTCCCGCGCTGCGGCTGTCGCGCGATCCGCGCGTCGGCGGCAAGGCGTTTTTGCGCCTGCTGGGGCGCGCCTATACCGACCCGTCGTCGTTCATTCGCGACTTTCTGAATGCGCATTACGAGTCCGTGGCGATCCGTTTCTTCGATGCGTTCCAGCGTGCACTGCCGCATCTGCCGCGTGAAGAGCTCGGCTGGCGTCTGCACTTCGCAATCGGCGCGCTGTCCGGGGTGCTGGCCGGCACCGATACCGACAGCCTGATTTCGGAGTTCTCGCAGGGCAAGTCGATGAATGATCTGCAACTGATCGCGCGTCTTGCTTCGCTGATGGTGGCCGCGCTGAAAGCGCCCCTGCCCGACGGCACGCAACTGGCCACGTTCGCCGCCGTGCTGGGCGACGCCACCGATGGCAATCCGGAAGGCCAGACAGAAGGCACGAACCCTGCTGCGGGCACGCTACAGGCGTCGGGCGGATTGGAACCGTCCTCGCCCGCAGTCTCGGAGGGCGACCTCCGCGGCGGCAACGTGGAGGCGAGTTCGTTTCTGCCCGCGTTGCACGGCACGGCTTGAAACGAATGGCGCGGACGGTGCTGCCACCAACCGTCCGCGCGCAAGATAATCATGAATATCGCGTACCCGAGCAATACGTCTAAGTCCCGCACCTTCCCGCACCTAAAGGACGTCGCATTGTCGAACTGCAGACACGATATGAAAAGCGAAGCAGGCGCGACTCGAAAACCGCTCAAGGGCGCCTCGCCGGAGACGCGGCCCACGGCGGCCTGAAAACCGCCGAACGCGCGACGTAGCAGCAACACCGCCAGTTAGAAGACCAACAGAACGCGAGCCGTCCGCGCCCCGTGGATGCGTTCGCACGCACCATCGAAACAGGAGGAAACGTCATGCCGTGGTTCATCCTAGTGCTCGTCATAGCCGCTCTCGCGCTCGTCTACGTTCAGGCGCGCACCTCATGGTGGCTTGCCTTCATGATCGTCTGGGTGGCCGCCGCGCATGTTAGCGGAGCAGCGGGTCCGGTCGCGACGACGCTGCTCGCGATCGTCTTCGTCCTCCCCGCCCTCGTCCTCACGATCAAACCCCTGCGGCGTGCATGGCTCACGAAACCGGTGCTCGACATTTTCCGCAGGATCCTGCCGGAGATGTCGCCGACCGAGCGCGACGCAATCGAAGCCGGCACCGTGTGGTGGGACGCGCAACTGTTCTCCGGACGCCCGCATTGGGACACGTTGCTCGGCTATGGCCCGGCCACGCTCACCGCCGAGGAACAATCGTTTCTCGACGTCGAATGCGAGCAGCTATGCGATCTCGCGAACGACTGGGAAACCACCATGGTGTGGCAGGACCTGTCGCCGGAAACCTGGCAGTACATCAAGGATCGCGGCTTTCTCGGCATGATCATTCCGAAGCAGTACGGCGGCAAGCAGTTCTCCGCTTACGCGCATTCGCAGGTCATCATGAAGCTCTCCACGCGCTGCTCGGCCGCCGCGGTTTCGGTGATGGTGCCGAACTCGCTCGGCCCGGCCGAATTGCTGATGCACTACGGCACCGAAGAGCAGAAAAACCACTATTTGCCGCGCCTCGCGCGCGGCGACGACATCCCCTGCTTCGCGTTGACGAGCCCTTACGCCGGCTCGGATGCCGCCGCAATTCCCGACGTGGGCATCGTCTGCAAGGGTATCTTCGAAGGCCGCGAGACGCTGGGTTTTCGCGTCACGTGGGATAAGCGCTACATCACGCTCGGGCCGATCGCGACCGTGCTCGGCCTCGCGTTCCGCGCGCTCGATCCCGACCGTCTGCTCGGCTTGGAGAAAGAGCCCGGCATCACCTGCGCGCTGATTCCGACCGACCATCCGGGCGTCAACATCGGCCGCCGGCACTGGCCGCTGAACGCGGTGTTCCAGAACGGTCCGAACTCGGGCAAAGACGTTTTCATTCCGCTCGACTGGGTGATCGGCGGCCGTGCGCAAGTCGGCAACGGCTGGCGCATGCTGATGGAGTGTCTGGCGGCAGGCCGCGCGATTTCGCTGCCGTCGTCGAATGTGGGAATGGCGAAGATCGCCGTGCGCGGCACCGGCGCCTATGCCGCAATTCGCCGCCAGTTCCGCACCGCCGTCGGCAAGTTCGAAGGCGTGCAGGAAGCGCTCGGCCGCATGGGCGGCAATCTCTACGTGATGGACGCCGCGCGCCGCCTGTCCGCGCATGCGGTGGACCTCGGTGAAAAACCATCGGTGATTTCGGCGATCGCGAAGTATCACATCACCGAGCGCGCCCGCATGGTCATCAACGACGGCATGGACGTCGCCGCCGGCAAGGGTATCTGCATGGGGCCGTCGAACTTTCTCGCGCGCGCCTATCAGCAGGTGCCGATCGCGATCACCGTGGAGGGCGCGAACATTCTCACACGTTGCCTGATCATCTTCGGTCAGGGCGCGATTCGCTGCCATCCGTACGTGTTGAAGGAAATGGCCGCCACGCGCGAAACGGATCGCAGCAAGGCGCTGCGCGATTTCGATGCCGCCTTCTTTGGCCATATCAGCTTCACGCTCTCCAACGTGGTGCGCAGTTTCGTTTACGGCGTGACGGGCGGCGCGTTCATCGCCAAACCGCGCACGGCGTACGCGCCGCTGCTGCCGTACTATCGCGCGGCCACGCGCCTCTCGACGGCTTTCGCATTGCTCGCCGACGTCTCCATGTTCGTCCTCGGCGGCGATCTGAAACGGCGTGAGCGTATCTCCGGGCGTCTCGGCGACGTGCTCTCGCAGCTCTACCTGATCTCGGCAACGCTCAAACGCTTCGAGGACGAAGGCCGTCAGGAAGAAGATCTGCCGCTGGTGCGCTGGGGTGTCGAAGATTCGCTGTACAAGGCGCAACACGCGCTCGACGGCGTACTCGCGAACTACCCGAACCGGCTCGCCGCGGGTCTCGTGCGCGGGCTCGCTTTTCCGTTCGGGCTGCCGCATCGCGAGCCGTCCGATCGCCTCGGCACCCAGATCGCGGAGTTGATGCAAACGCCGGGTGCGGCGCGCAACCGCCTCGTGTCCGATTCGTACGTGCCGCATCCGGATGTCGATGCGCTCGGCTACGGCGAGCTCGTGTTCGAGTTGAACCCGCGCTTCACGCAGATCGACCAGAAACTGCGCGACGCAGTCAAGCAAGGTCTGCTCGAACCGATGCCGCAGAGCCTGCCGCAACTGGCCGCGTGGACCGAAGCGGCACAACGCAAAGGATTGATCGACGCCGACGATCGCCGCGTGCTCGACGACTACGCGCGCTATGGCGCGGAGGTCGTGAAGGTCGACGACTTCCCGCCCGACTTCGACATGCTCGCCAACCTGCAAAAGCGCAAGGACGCACTCGAAAAAGCGCTGGAGCTGGCGGCCTGAGCGCCTTAAAAAAACATCCAGGCGGGGCATCCCCAGATGCCCCAAACTGGGTGCACACTGACACACGTCCGGCGTCTCCAGAGGACTTCCTTCGGGCGTGGCCAGCGGAGCAACGAATAATATGAACGACTCTTATCTGAACTTCGTCAATTCCCCGTTCGGCGCGCGGCTCGCGCGCTCGTTAGGCCTGCCGAAGCCCGAGGTGCTGCACCGCTATCGGGCCGACCGGCCCGAGTTCGACGGGCTGATCGCGATCGGCGCGGGCCAGGAACCGCGTCTGCTCGACGCGCTCGCGAATCTCGTGACGCGCGTCGGCATGACCAGCGTGGCGCATGAAAGCGCGGGGCTCTGGGTGCCGCTCGCGAACCGCCATGGCCTGATGACGGGCCGTTTCGAACCGGCGGAATCCGGTTCGCACGGCAAGCTCTCCGCCCTGCTGTTCGATGCGAGCGGTATCGAAGACAGCAGCCAGCTCGAACCGCTGCACGGATTCTTCCACGACACATTGCGCTCGCTCGGCAAATGCGGCCGCATCATCGTGCTGGGCCGACCGCCGGAAGCCTGCGCGAGTCCGCGCCAATGGACCGCACAGCGCGCGCTGGAAGGCCTCACGCGTTCGCTCGGCAAAGAAGCGCGGCGCGGCATTACCTCGAATCTCGTCTACGTGGAGCAAGGCGCCGAGAACGGCATCGAAGCGACATTGCGATTCTTTCTCTCGCCGCGCTCAGCCTATGTGTCGGGCCAGGTGGTGCGTATCGGCACGCGCGCCGGCGCCGATGCCTTGCCCGCGTTCGACTGGAATCAACCGCTCGCGGGCCGGCGTGCCGTGGTCACCGGCGCGGCGCGCGGCATCGGCGCATCGATCGCGAGCGTGCTCGCCGCGGAAGGCGCGCATGTGATCGGCATCGACATCCCCTCGGCGCGCGACGCCCTCGATTCGACGATGCGCCAGCTGAATGGCACCGCCCTCGCCTTCGACATCGCCGCGCCGGAAGCGCCCGCGCAGATCGCCGCGGCGCTCGACGAACAGGGCGTGGATATCGTCGTGCACAACGCCGGCATCACGAAGGACAAAACCATCGCGAAGATGACCGACGCCGCATGGCAAAGCGTAATCGACATCAACCTGTCGGCGCAGGAGCGGATCGACGACGCCTTGCTCGCAGCGGGCATTCTGCGCGACGGTGGCCGCATCATCGGCGTGTCGTCGATCAGCGGCATTGCCGGCAATCTCGGCCAGACCAATTACGCCACGTCAAAAGCCGGCGTCATCGGCCGGGTGCAAAGCATGGCGCCGCATCTGCGCGCGCGCGGCATCACGATCAACGCGGTCGCGCCCGGCTTTATCGAAACGCAGATGACCGCGAAGATCCCGCTGACCATCCGCGAAGCCGGCCGCCGCATGAATTCGATGAGCCAGGGCGGTCAACCGGTGGATGTTGCACAGACCATCGCGTGGCTCGCGCATCCGGGATCAGCGGGCGTGAGCGGCCAGATCGTGCGCGTGTGCGGACAAAGCCTGATTGGAGCGTGACCATGCATGAGCCGGGTGATCCGTTCCGGAGCGGTCACGCAGCGAGCGTGGCCCGTCCGAAGACCGTCGTCATCGACTCGTTGCCCGCGCCGGCGAAGCTGTATGCGCGCGCGTTGTCCGGCATCGTCAAACGCGGGCGCGACACCCACCTGCCGGCGTTGCGCCTCGTGCGCCCTGCGGTGGCGCTCGACCCCGGGCCGATCTGGCGTTATTCGCGGGTCTGCGGCTTCATTCCCGAGCACGGCGTGCCGCTCACGTATCCGCATCTGCTGGCCTTCCCGCTGCATCTGCTGATGCTCACCGACCCGGCGTTTCCCTGGCCGGCGCTCGGCCTCGTGCATCTGGCGAATCACGTGCGGCTGCGCCGGCCGCTCGCTTACAAGGACATGTTGCGGATCGAGGTGGAATTCGGCGCGCTGCTGCGCCACGACAAGGGCCAGGCGTTCGTGCTGCATACCCGCATGTATCGCCGCGGCGAAGCGGTGTGGGACGGCGACAGCGTCTATCTGAAACGCGGCGTGCCGGCGAGCGGCAGTCCGCTCGATCCGCTGCAACTCGGACACGATGCGCTCGAACGCATTTCGCGCTGGCAACTGGCACCGCAACTGGGCCGTGACTATGCGAGCGTGTCCGGCGATTACAACCCGATCCATCTAACCGCGCTATCCGCGAAGGCGTTCGGCTTTCCGCGCGCCATTGCGCATGGCATGTGGACGCTGGCGCGCGCCGCCGCCGCGCTGCAGCCGCCGAAACCGCTCGATGAGGCTACCTTGAGTGCCGAATTCAAATTGCCGATGCTGCTGCCGGGTGAAGCAACGCTGTGGAGCGCATCGCCTTCGCTGATTGAGCGCGACATCGAGGTGCGCGACATTGCTGGAGAAAAGCCGCATTTGCGTGGCCGCATGCAGTGGAAGCTGTTATGAAGCACGCCAAGGGACGCGCAGGTTTTAGTCACAGTCCGGAATTCAAGCTGGCTGAAAATTGCCGCTGATCCAGCAGAAGCACGAAGAAGCACACGCAGCACGAACGCAAAGAAGCCTTACTCACCATTCGCACCGTTCCGCACCCTTTCAACAACCCGGGAACGACTCAAAGGAGCCGAGCATGTCCAACCCGCTGCCCGCCGTGCGCCGCGTCGCCATTATCGGCGGCAACCGGATTCCGTTTGCCCGCTCGAACACCGCCTACGCGACCGCGTCGAATCAGGACATGCTGACCTTCACGCTGCAAGGCCTGATCGACCGCTATAACCTGCACGGCGAACGTCTTGGCGAAGTAGCAGCCGGTGCCGTCATCAAGCACTCACGCGATTTCAACCTGACGCGTGAATCCGTGCTGTCCACCACGCTCGCGAAAGAAACGCCCGCCTACGACGTACAGCAAGCCTGCGGCACCGGGCTGGAAGCGGCCATTCTCGTCGCCAACAAGATCGCCCTCGGACAGATCGAGGTGGGCATCGCGGGCGGTGTCGATACGACATCCGATGCACCGATCGGCGTCAACGAGCGCATGCGCAAGATCCTGCTCGAAGCGAATCGCGGCAGGAGCACCGGCCAACGCGTCGGCGCGCTGGCCAAATTGCGGCCCGGCATGTTTTTCAAGCCGCTTTTGCCGCGCAATGGTGAGCCGCGCACCGGGCTCTCGATGGGCGAGCATTGCGAGCTGATGGCCAAGCGCTGGAACATCTCGCGCGAAGCGCAGGACGTGCTCGCTTACGACAGCCACCGCAAGCTCGCTGAGGCGTATGCGCGCGGCTTCGTCAACGATCTGATGACGCCGTATCGCGGCCTCGCGCGCGACAACAATCTGCGCTCCGACCTGACGCTCGAAAAACTCGCCGGCCTGAAGCCGGTCTTCGATCGCGACGCGGGCACGCTGACCGCCGGTAATTCGACACCGCTGACGGACGGCGCTTCCGCCGTGCTGCTCGCCAGCGAAGAATGGGCGGCCCAACATGGCCTGCCGGTGCTGGCCTATCTGAGCTGGTCCGAAACCGCCGCCGTCGATTTTTTCGACAAGAAGGAAGGCCTGCTGATGGCGCCCGCCTATGCCGTGCCGCGCATGCTGGCGCGCGCCGGGCTCACCTTGCAGGACTTCGATCTATACGAAATTCACGAAGCGTTCGCCGCGCAGGTGTTGTGCACGCTCGCGGCGTGGCAGGATGACGAGTATTGCCGCACGCAGCTCGGTTTGCCGGGACCGCTCGGCGCGATCGATCGGGCAAAATTGAATGTGAACGGCAGTTCGCTCGCCACGGGCCACCCGTTTGCCGCCACGGGCGGCCGCATCATCGCCGGACTCGCAAAGATGCTCGCGCAACTCGACAAGCCGGCCGGCACCGCGCGCGGGCTGATCTCGATCTGCGCGGCGGGCGGCCAGGGCGTGGTGGCGATTCTGGAACGCTGATTGTCGTATTTGCCTCGGCGCGTGTTCCAATGAACACCTGGTTTCGAAGGCTGCAGCAATGACCGCTTTCTTTGATTGCCGCGTTGATGACCACTTTGATGATTTCAATGACTGGCTGCAAGACCAGTCCATAAACCGATGAAGCAACCGCTTCAGGAGACGACCGATGACCCAGCCCACGCAAGCCCCGCTCCCGCCCGCCGCGGGATCCACACCGCTCGCGAATGCAGCGGACCCGGCGCCCAGCCAGGCGGCGAATCGCGCGCCCAACACTGACGGCATCTGGTACGCGTCGTATCCGGCAGACGTGCCGCACGAAATCGACGTCAACCAGTACGAATCGGTCGTGCAGTTCTTCGACGAATGCATCGCGCAGTTTCGCGAGCGCGTCGCGTATGTGAGCGTCGGCGCGAACATGACTTATGGCGAGCTCGGCCGCAAGGCGGCTGCGTTCGCCGCCTATCTGCAGAGCATCGGCGTGAAGCCTGGCGAGCGTGTTGCGATCATGCTGCCGAATACGTTCCAGTATCCGGTGTCGCTGTTCGGCGTGCTCAAGGCGGGCGCCGTGGTGGTCAACGTGAATCCGCTCTACACGGTGCGCGAGCTCGCGCACCAGCTAAAGGACAGCGGCGCGCAAACCATCATCGTGTTCGAGAACTTCGCAAAGACTGTCGAAGACGCGCTGCCCGGCACCAGAATACAGAACGTCATCGTGACGGGTCTTGGCGATCTGCTCGCCGACGGCCTGAATCTGAAGGGACGTCTGCTGAATTTCATGCTGCGCCACGTGAAGAAGATGGTGCCGAAATACAACCTGCCGAAAGCGGTGCCGCTGCTCGACGCGCTCTCGATCGGTTACACGCGGCCGCTCACGCCCGTCCGTCCCACTCACAACGACATCGCCTTCCTGCAATACACCGGCGGGACCACCGGCGTGGCCAAAGGCGCGATGCTCACGCACAGGAACATCATCGCCAACCTGCTGCAGGCAAAAGTATGGTCCGAGGGTCAGTTGAGCGGCGATATCGAAACGGTGCTCACGCCGCTGCCGCTCTATCACATCTATTCGCTGACGGTGAACGCGCTGATCTTCATGGGCCTCGGCGGACGCAACATCCTGATTGCCAATCCGCGCGACATGAAGCGCGTAATGATGATCATCCGTCACGAGAAATTTACCGGTATCACCGCGGTCAACACGCTCTACAACGCGTTCCTCGACAACGAGGAGTTCTGCAAGCGCGACTTCTCGAACCTGAAACTCGCGATGGCCGGCGGGATGGCCACGCAGAAGTCGGTCGCCGATCGCTTCAAGGCGGTCACCGGCAAACCGATCATCGAAGGCTATGGACTGACCGAGTGCTCGCCGATCGTGTCGATGAATCCGGTGGACCTGACCAATCTGCGCGACTTCGAAGGCTCGATCGGATTGCCCGCACCGTCCACGCAAGTGCGTTTCAGGAAGGACGACGGAACGTGGGCGAACATTGGTGAAGCGGGCGAACTGTGCGTGAAAGGTCCGCAGGTGATGAAAGGCTACTGGAATCGTCCCGAGGAGACCGCCAAGGTGATCGACGACGAGGGCTGGCTCGCCACCGGCGACATCGGCGTGATGGATTCGCGCGGCTTCATCCGCCTGATTGACCGGAAGAAGGACATGATCTTGGTGTCGGGCTTCAACGTCTATCCGAACGAAGTCGAAGACGTCATCGCCATGCTTCCGGACGTGCGCGAGGTTGCCGCAATCGGCGTGCCGGATGCCGCGCAAGGCGAGCGTGTGAAGGTGTTCATCGTCAAGCGCAATCCGTCGCTGACCGCGGAACAGGTGATCGCCCACTGCCGTAAAAATCTCACGGGATACAAGGTGCCGAAGCTCGTCGAGTTCCGCGACGAGCTGCCGCAAACCAACGTCGGCAAGATTCTACGCCGCGCGCTACGCGACGAGGAACTCGCGAAGCAAAAACCTGCCTGACAGGCAAGGCGCTCGACACCATGTCTTGCGCCATCCTTTCGGAGAGATTCATGAAGCACAGCCTGTCCGCATGCTCAGGCCGCTTGCGCCGCTCGAGCCACTCGAGCCGCTCGCCGGCCTTCATGCGCCTCGCCCGTTTTTTGTCCGAGGCCGCCGCGCTGCGCGCGTCTCTAACGGCCTCACTGCGCGCGGCTTCGCGACGTGGCCTTCTGATCGGCGCGCTGCTGGCCGGCGTCGCGGCGCTGGCAACGCCGCCGGCGTTCGCGCAGAACGACGACGCGCCGCCCGCGCTCGACACCGCCAGCGCCAACGCCGTCAAGGCGCCCACCACGCCGTCGTCGCAGGTCGGCAAGCTCACGCTCGATCAGCAGGTCAAGTGGCTGCGCGCCGCGCAACAGAGCGGCGCCATGGAGAAGCTCGACGACGCGCAACTGGTCGCCCTCTTCCAGTCGCTCGATCCGCTTGCCTTGCCGCGCTACATCAAGGAAGGACCGAACGGTTTTCCGTCGTACGAGTTCACCATGTCGCGCTCGGAACGCATTCACGGCCAATGGCCCGACAAGCCGGATCACATGCTGGTTCGCATCGCCCACGATCCGCTGCGAATCTACGCGAAGTGGCTGCCCGACGGCGCACACGCCGGCCAGGAAATCATTTACGACGAGTCCAAGCGCACCGACGAAATGTATGGACACCTCGGCGGCATCATGAATGTGATGCCGTTGTGGACCTCGCTGAACGGCGCTCTCGCCCGCGCGCAATCGAACCACCAGGTGCGCGATCTCGGCACCGAGTACATTGCCGGTCAGTACCTCTCCGAAGGCAAGAAATACATCGAGGCCGGCTTGCCGCGCTCGACCCAGGTGGAAGTGAAAACGATCGACGGCGTGCGCGTCGTGGCGTTTACGTTCGAAACACCCAATGGCCAGCCGCAGTTCTATGCGAAGAAAGAAACGCTCGGGCTGGATCTGCGGCATCCGTATTTCCGCACCGTCGAGTCTTATGACAACGACGGCAGGATCTTCGAGAAGATCGTCTTCGAAAGCATCACGCCGAAAACATTCGACGACTCGACCTTCGATCCGAAGAACAAGGCTTATAAGTTCTAGGGCGCTAGCGGATAAGGCGCGGCGTCAGCGCGAAGGCGATATGCGCGATCGGCCCCGCGCCCTGCTCGTAGCTGTGCTCGACCAGCCCGCCTGCGCGGGTGGCAAGTTCTTTGAGCACGAAGTAATCGGAAGCGCGTGTGAGGCCGATCAGCGACGCCGGCGTTTGCGCGAATGTTTGCGCGGACGTTTGCCCGAGACGCGGCGCAAGTGTCGTGTACCAGAGCGCGCCGATGTCATCGCCAGCTTCGAATACGGGCAGCTTCATGTGTGCGACGTAGTCGGCGAATGCGGGGCCGCCCGCGAGGGTGGAATCGATCACGGCGAACGTGTTCTGGCGAGCGGCTGTCTGCGTGAGCCACGGCCATGCGCCACCTGCCGCGGTCGAAAGCCATGCGCCGGTCATCATGAAAGTGCGTCGGTCCATTGCCTGATCACGCTATCCGTTCACGCGCGCTATTTGCGTCGTTCGCATCATTCGAATCACCCACATCATTCAGGCCGCTCAGCCATTCGCTTCACATACGGCCTCACGTATAGCCTCGTCGGTCGCGCCACGCCGCCGGCCAGATCCCCTGCTTACCCGGCGCAAGAATGCCATTCGGGTCGAGGGCGTCCTTGATCGTTTCCGAGAGGCGCAGCAATGCGCCGTCGTTGAAACTGTACTGCGCCGCCGCGAAATCCATATACGCGAGATGCGCGCGATATTCGCCGTAACCCGCCGCGCGCGCATCGCTCATCAGCGAACGCAGTAACGCGCCAGCCTGCTCGACCTGATTCGCGTCGTCGCGGTCGAAGATCGCCGCGAAGATGTGATGCAGATGGCGCACGCCCGCCGTAAAACCGCCGTAGTAATCGAAGCCGTATTCCGCCGCGCGCGTCTTGACCATCGTGTATTGGCGCAGTGCGTCGCGCCCGGTCGCCGGACACACCGGCGCGAAGTCCACATGTGCGCCGGCGCCGCCGCGCCAGTCGAGCATGCGGAACGCGCTCATCGCCGGAATGCCGGCCAGGTTGCGATCGCCACCCGCAGTGGGTTGCGCATCGCCCGCATAGCGCGTCGCCGAGAGTTTCGCCTGCGGCACGCGAGCGAACGCGCGCTGCACGATCGCGTAGCGCGCGTCGATCAATTCAGGCGTTCCATACAGCGCAAAATGCAGATTCCAGCGGCCCACGTTCAACTTGTCGAGCATCGCCGCCACCGCGCTGTCCGGCATCGCGCCTTTGCCTTCGTACCACTGCTGACGGGCCGACAGTCCCGCGGCCCGCCGCAAACCACCTTCAATCACCGCGTGGTTGCGGATCGTTTCATCAAGCCGCAACGGCCTCAAGATGTCGACGATCGCCTCGAGATCCGCTTCGTGCCGGAACTGGATTTCGCCGAGCAGATACGCGGGCGGCGCAGGCATCAGCCAGACACCGAGCTTGGTGACGATGCCGTAGTTCGACTGCATGAACATTGCATCGAAGGAAGGTCCATAACCTGGCTGATACAGTTGCCACGCGTTGCCGATTTCGATCCCGCCCATCCCGGTGCGCAGCACATCGCCGTTGGCGAGCACCACTTCCATGCCGCATTGCGCCGCCGCGTGATCGCCATACGCGGTATAGCCAAAGCCGCGTTCGAGCGTATTGCCGACCACGCTGCCCCAACCCGCCGCAGGTGGATCGACCCAGAGCCTGTAGCCTTTTTCGCGCAGATGCGCGTAGAGATCGAAGTAGCTGACGCCCGGTTCGACCAGCGCATAGGCGAGTGTCTCGTTCACTTCGATGATGCGGTTCATCCGCTGCAGATCGAGCACGACCGAACCCGCCAGCCGCGGCGCGGCGCCACCGTATGCGAAGTTGCGTCCGGTCGAGACCGTCCACAACGGAATGCGAAATTGATTGGCAATCCGCAACACCGCGCGAATCTCTTCGACCGACGCCGGCAGCAGCACGGCCGACGCAAAGAACGCTTCGCGCTCACCCGGCGCGAACGGATCGAGGTACGCAGCAAGCCCCGCAGCCGAGGTCACCACCTGCGACTCACCGACGATCGCGCGCCAGCCGGCGAGTGCGCGATCGAACCCGGCGGCGGAAACTTTCGGCGGCAAGCTACGCGTCAAGATCTCTCCTTTGCGGCGATACGTGCGCGCGGCGGCAAGCTAGCGGTGCATCCCACCGCCCCCGCCGTGCGACATGCCGCCCCATACGTGCGCCGACGCGCCGCCATGCCAGCCGCCGCGCCCACCCATTCCATACGATCCGCGCACATAACGCACATGATCCATGTGATGAAAATGATGAAAGTGGTCGACAAAAACGAACGACACGCCACCGAATAACACCGGCGGCCCCCAGTACCATGGATCGTAGTAATACACCGGCGCCGGCGCCAAGGCTAGCGCGGCGGCATCGTCTTCGACGATCTGCCAGCTGCCGTCGGGCTGCAGGCAGGCGCGACCGCTGACCTGCTGCATGACGCCGTCGATTTCCGCCTGACCCACGACGAAGCGGCACGTCGAGGTGTCAGTCGACGGCGCACTCGCATCCGATTGTGCCGCGGCCGGCGCGGCGCTCGCGGCGTACAGGCACAGACACGCCAGGCCGGAACGCAGCCCCGTGCCGAACTGATGAAAATTAAGCATGATTTCGCTACCTCGACGCGCCGGCGTTGCGACTCGCAAAAAGCGTATCGACACCGTAAAGACCCCGTCGGTTTGCCTCGCACCAGACCGCGCCGTCCCAGCGCGCTTGCAAGGCGGGACAGCTGATCCTGCAGCAAGTAAACGAAGCGTCGCGCGACGCTATTCCGATGGCGCGCGCGAGCGCACGGCGTTTCTGTTACCACGTGTTGCAACGGAATCCGCTGGCCCGCGTTTTGCCGGTTTTTTGCCGGATCCCGGGGGCTCACCGTGCGTTCAGCGTTACTGCCAGGCCTCCGGCTTGCCGCCCAGCGCGCTGCACACTTCGATCGCCATCGAGCGCAGCTTGTCTTCCGAAATCGGCCCGGACAACGCGTAGCCCATGCGGTCGCTGACCCAGTAGAAGGTCCGGCGGTTACCGTCGCGGAACAGGCGGAATGCGGTTTCGTCGCGAGACATACCCGTGATGTACAGCGTGAGGCGCGCGCCGCTGGGATTCTCATACATGAACTGCGCGGCCGGTCCTGCTTCGCCGGGCAACAGACGCCCCCCCACCAGCGAGTAACCGTACTCCTGCAGCGACGGCACCGACAGCGGCCGGTTCAGCCGCCTGGACAGCCAATTGATCAGATGCTCTTCCTCGTTCGCGGCGACTTCGACGGGATGACGCCGTTCGGGCGTGTACACCGCATAAGCGATATCGGCGCGCTCGGCAAAACTCGCCGGCTGACCGCCGAGGCCATTCCACGCGCCACCCGTCAGACGCGGGGCGAGCGGCCCCAAGGCGAGCGCGACACCCGCACCGGCCGCGAGCCAGCAGGCAGCGAGGCCGACGCGCTGCCACCACGGCGTCGACCGCCGTACGACGATGAAGGCCGGCTCGTCGGCGTCGCTTTGTCCGACACGCTCGCTGCGTTCGTCGCTCCCGTTACGCGCGTTGTGCTGTGGCGCGCTGCACAGCGCCTGCAGCGCCGCTTTCTGCGCGCGCCACGCGGCCACTCTCGCGGCAGCTTGCGGCTGCTGCGCCAGTTGCGCCTCGATTGCGGCGCGCTCCTCAGGCGGCAATTCGCCGTCGACGAACGCCGACAGGGCCCGCAGATCGGGCTCCTCAGGCAAGCTGGAATCGTGGTCGTTGTTCATCACGGATTTCTCACTACTTTCAGCGGCGGGACTTTACGCGCCAGCCCCATGGCGCCCCCTTCACCCGGCCCCTCCGTCATCAGCACGCGCATGTGTTCCCGCGCGCGCGACAGCCGCGACATGACCGTGCCGATCGGCACGCCGAGCGCTTTCGACGTTTCCTGATAAGACAGTTCCTCCACGCAAACGAGCAGCAGCACTTCCCGCTGCTCGACCGGCAGGCAATATAGCGCACGCTGCAGATCGCGCAACACCAGACCGTCGACCTCGCCATGCGGCGCTTCGAGATTACGCCACGGCGCACTTTCATCGTCCACGGCAATTTCGCGGCGGCCGCGCAACTGGTCGATGTAAAGATGCCGCAGAATCGTCAGGAGCCACGCGCGCAGGTTGCTGTTCGGACGGAACGCCGACCAGCGCGCGAGCGCGCGCTCCGCCGTATCCTGCACGAGATCGTCGGCCCAGGCGCGGTCGCCCGTCAGTGCGCGCGCATAGCGGCGCAACTGCGGGAGCCACGAAATCACTTCCGCTTCGAAATTCACCCGGCGTGGCAATGCTCAGTAGCCACCGGCGCTGCCCGTGTTACTGCTCCCACCCGAAGCGCTGCTGTCAGTCGCGGAGGTGCAGGCGCTCGTTACGAGCGAGCCCAGCGCAAGCGCAAGCAGCACGAAGGCCGAGGAAAGGATACGGGATGCTTTCATAGTGAGTCTCCTGATGAGCGCCCGGCCGGCGCCTGCGAGCCGGGGAACCCGATCGGCCACGTGCGGTATGCAGCGCTGCCATGCCTGGATTAACGTGGGCAGGCTGTGATTTATTCCACGTGCGGCACCGGCGCGCACCAACTTTTTCCGCCATCCCCATCTGACGCGCCCGAACGTGGCGAAGAAGACGCGATTCGTCGGCAGATTCGTAACTCAACGTTACAGTCAATAGTTATCAGATGCTTATGTGCGCGCAAGCCGTTATAGTGGACGCAGTTCGCCCGCAGAAGCGTTCTGCCCCCACACAGGGTAGAATCCCGGCGAACAACCGTCTTTCTAACCTGAATTGTCCATGGCTTCCGCAGAATCGCATCCGCAAAACGACTTCATGAACGCTGCGCGCAAAGAACGAAAGCGCGTCGAGATCTATCTTGTCAACGGCATTCGCCTGACAGGGTGCATCGAGTCGTTCGATCAGTATCTGGTGATGCTGCGCACGCCTGTCGGCCTGCAAGGCATTTACAAGCGCGCGATCTCCACGATCCAACTCGACACCGGCACGCGTCCGGCGCCGCGCGCCGGGGGGCGGCCTTCGCACGGCGAGCACACCACGCGTGGCCCGCACGGCTCGCGTGAACCGCGAGAACACCGTGAGCCGCGTGAACCGCGCGAGTCGTATGGCGCGCCGTCTTCGGATCGCCCTGCGTCGTCCGATCGTGGCAGCAGCACGTCCGATGGTCCGGTGGTCGTAACGCGCCGGCGGCGTCTGTTCGGCACGGGTGGCGGCGACGGCGGCAACCATGGTGGCAGCGGCGGCACCAGCGGCGGCAACGAATAAAGCGCCGCCATAGCGGCCGGCTACTCCGACGGATGGCCGAGCCGCTGCAAGATTTTTTCCAGTCGCATTATCTGCAAGTCAGTCAGCTCGAATCCACATTTGACCGCCAGCACGCGGCGCCGCCAGTACACGGCGTCCAGCATGCGTAGCGCCGGTTGCCGTGTTGCCCAATCCAGATGTTCCAGTTCGGCTTCCACCACGTGTGATGCGTTGAAGCGTTGCGCGCGCGCAGGGTTTTTTCGGTCCATGTCGTTTGCTGCCTTGTTGTTCGCTGCTTCTGTTGGCTCCCCTCCCGAGCCTGGACGTTGCCCGTTCACGGTATGCCGTGTGGTTTTCTTTGGCCGGTGCGGCCGGTAGATGCTTTTGTTGTCAGGCGACACTCGGAAAACGACTTGATGCGGAATGGTTTTTAAGTTTTGTTTTTTGGCTTGTTGTTTTCTTCTGATCTCGTTTTGGGTTTTGAAGGAATTGCTTACGGTGTGGGCGTTCAGGTCGTTCCCGCTGATGCGCTGCCGGGCCCGCTTTGCGTTATGCTGAGTTGTCGAGTCTTTTCTTCTCTCGTGGAGCACGTCATGACCAAGCAGAAGCAACATGCGCCTCATCATAAGGAAACGGCTCAGCCAGCCGCCGAGTCTTCGGATAGCCGGCTTGATGAGGCTCTTGAAGAGAGCTTTCCTGCTAGTGATCCGATTGCTGTCGATATGACTGAGCCGCGGCAGTCGACGGGGGAGCAGGTGGCTTCGGGGGGGAAGAAACGGCATTAGGTTGGCGGTTTTTTTTGCCTTGGGCGGCGGCGTTTTGGGGGCGCTTGGGGCGTTGGCCTTTCCTTGAATTGCTATTGGTCTATTAGCGTTCGCCCCTGTGCGGGGCAGGCACTTACTTTCTTTGCCGCCGCAAAGAAAGATAAGCAAAGAAAGCGGCTCACACCGCCAGCTCATAAGCGGGGCCCCCGCACAGTTACGGTAGTGGTGCATCTGGAATCCGTGCCCCTGCACCTTCTCGCGCTTGTGACAAAGGTGTCATCAGCTCCCACTCCGCACTACGTGCGTCGCGGATGGGTCTGCCAGGGAAACCTGCGGCGGATGTGGAAATGCCTGCTCTTGCGGCACGGATGTTTCGAAAAGGGATGTCCGCTCGTGCGGCTGGGATGCTTCGGAAGCGAAGCTCTCTACTGCGGGGATAGGTGACTTGCGTTACTAAACGGTTTGACGCTCAGTTTTTTTACGTCCGGCCTTTACGTTCGATGGGCGGGCGGCGCTTTCAAAGGCGCCTTGCCCGCCCATCGTCCGGTCTTCCCGTCATCGCGTTCAGTGCGACGGCAGGCCGGTTTCCAGTTGACGCTGCAGTTCGCGAACCTGGCGTTGCGCGGCGCGGAGCTGGTCTTGCGCGGCAGCCTTCTGCTGCGCAAGCGCCGTTGCTTCGGCACGGGTCTGCTGCTGCTGGTTCGAAACAATCGTCTGCTGCTGATGCGCAATGTCGAGGTCGGCCTGCAAGCGGTTGGCGCGGTCCTGCGACAAGGCAATCATGCGCTCCGTGAACGCCTTCTGCGCTTCCAGCTGCGTGCGCCGAATCTCGACGTCCGACAGTTGCAGCGTCTGACGCACAAAATCCTTGTAGATCATGTCGGCACGCGTGGCGTCCTGCGTCTTGATGACGCGCCAGAAGTTCTTCTGTTGGAACAACGCCACGTAGTACGTCATCTCCTTGCCGTAAAACAGCAAGCTCGCTCCGTAACTGCCGTTGTACGTGGTGCGCAATTCGCTCAGATCCGAGCCCCGGATCATCTGCTGCAATTCCGCCACATTGCCCGCTGCAGACTGCTTGGCTTCGTCCGGCGTCAACGCGCTCGTCTGTGCCTGTCCAGCCGCTGAATTGGCCGGCAAAGCCGTCGTCGTGCCCGGTTGGGAAACGACGCCAGCGCTCGACCCGCTATCCGGCAGAGCCTGAGCATTCACGCCCTGCACGGCCCCCATCGCGATGAACGCTGCCAGGGCAATCTGCCGTAGTTTCGACTTTCGGTCCATGTAAATCCTGCTTGAACAGTTTTTGTTTTAGTACAACCGTCTCATTATTACTCACTTTCACGTGTTTCGGGCTCTTCATCAAAAATTTGGTATTTGCGCATCTTCTCCCACAAAACCTTGCGGCTGATCCCCAGATAAAGCGCCGTGTCCTGCCGGCGCCAACCGTTGGCGTCGAGCGCGGCCAGCACGCGGTTGCGCTCGGCCATGTCCCATTTGCTGCGATCCACCAGCACCTCGGCGGCGCTCTCCGCCGGCACCGGCTGGCTGGTGCGCGCAAGCGCGAGCAGCCGCTGCAGGCGCGCCGCGTCCCACGCGCCGATCTGACGCACCGTCACGCCGATCCGCTCGGCCAGGTTGCGCAGTTCGCGCACATTGCCGGGGAAGTAGGTGTCGGCCACCGCGTCGGCGAGCCAGTACGGCAGGTCCGGCAACGCGGAGAGACGCTCGCTGCCGACGATCTGCGCGATGAAAGCCTTGAAGATCGCAATCTTGTCGACCGCGCCCCGCTCTTCGAGGGACGGTATCTTCAACTCGATCACTGCAAGCCGATAGTAAAGATCGGCGCGGAAAGTGCCGTCCTTGACCAGTTGCGGCAGATGTTTGTTGGTCGCCGCGACCAGCCGGAAGTCGAGCTTCACCGGCGTGGCCGAACCGATGCGCGTGACCGCGCTGTCCTCGAGCACGCGCAGCAGCTTGACCTGCTGATAGAGCGGCAGATCGCCGATTTCGTCGAGGAACAGCGTGCCGCCGTCGGCCTGTTCGAAGTAGCCCTTATGCGCGACCACCGCGCCCGTGAACGAGCCTTTCGAGTGGCCGAAGAACAGCGATTCGAACAGCCCGTCCGGAATCGCACCGCAGTTCACCGCGACGAATGGTCCCTGCCCGTAGCGGGTATGTTTTTCGTGCAGCAGCTGTGCGATGCGCTCCTTGCCGACGCCGGTTTCGCCGTGCACCAGCACGCTCGTATCGCAATCGGCAAACGTGTCGACTTCGTGCAGCAGCGCCTGCATGCACTCCGAATTGGCGATCATCGCATCCGACTCGTGCGTCTTGGCGCTGTGTGCGCGCAATTGCAGCACCAGCTTCATGACCATGCCGCGCAATTCGGCGCACGTGAAGTCGAGCGGCAGGATGTGCGAATAGTCGGACGGGTAAGTCGCCGGATCATGGTCGCGCGGCGCGGCGCCGACCCACACGACGGGAATGCCGTGCGCGGCCTGCCAGTCGCGCATGAGCAGCGCGCCGCTGTCGATCACGGAAACGCTGATGATCGCGAGCGACGGCCGCAGCGCCGTCCGCTCAGGCGAGATCGCGATATCGTCCGCGCGGATCACTTCGACGTCGAAGCTCGCCATGCAGCGCGCGACCCGGTCGACGATGTCGGCCTTGCCTTCCCAGACGTAGATATCGAGTTCCTCGATTTTGGGGTTGGTTCTCATCTTGTCTTGGTTACGCTAGTTGACCAGTTGCGAGACGCCGCATGTCAGCGACATATTGTGGACCGTGGCGGTGCCGACTTGTACGCCCAACAATGCAAGCGTCGGGACGAGGACGGTGTCGAGCAGATTGAAAACGGGTTGCAACAACGGCGTCAGGATGCCGGTGACCGCTGTCAGAATCGGCTGCAGCAGCGACGAAATATCGATCAGGTTGTTGAGAAGCGAAATGTCCAGCGCGCCGGGCAACGCGTTCAACAATTGCGAACTGAAGATGGACAGCGCGCTGCCGACCTGGTTGGAATTGACGCTCGCCACCGCGTCGAAGCTGCCCGACGAGCCGTTGATGACAATCGGCGTAGAACCCGGCGTCAAGGCCAAGGGGCCGACGCCGTGCACGATGACGTTGGCCACCTGCGCCGTCAAGCCAAGCAGTGTCGCCGTGACGGAAGCCAGTTTGATCGGGGACGCATAGACCGCCGCGGTGACGGCCGGGGTGACCGGTATCGTACATTGCACACTGCCGCCAGACAGACAGGCCGCCGCGATGCCCGGCGTCACCTTCAGCGTTGCGTTGGTGGCCGCTTTAGTGCTTTCGCAATCGACCGCCGTGAGGCTCGCGGTGCCGGGCGCAACGGCCAGCGTGACCACGAGCGGCGTGCTGAGCGCGGAGATCGACGCGGATACCAACGGCGGCAAGCCCACGGTCAACGTCGGCAGCGAAACCGGCGCCAACGTGACGATCGCGTTGACCACGGCGGTACGTGCAACGGTGCGTGGCGCGGACGATCCGTTGACGACCGTCGTGCCGCCCTCGCCCACCGCCAGCACCGGTGGATTGATGACCTGTAACGAGAGTCCCAGCACGCCGGGCAGGCTGGCTGCCACGTTGATCACCGGCGCGTTGCCCACCGAACCACCCGGACTGCGCTGCGCGAGCTGCGCGGCGACCAGCAACGCGTCGAACGCATTGATGGTCGCAGTAGTCGCGGCATTCGGGTTGGCCAATCCAAGCGAGAGAAGCCCGGGCGCCGAGGTGCCACTGTCGCCCACGGTGATGTTCTGGCCACCAGGAATGGCGACGGCCAGCGTCTGCAAAATTGCCGCATTGACGGTATCGCCGCCAGCCTGCAACGCCTTGACCATTGCCACCATCAGGTTCTGATAACTCACCGTGGTGGCGAGCAGGCCTTGCATGTTCGCCGCGCCCAGCGCCACCATCAGATCTTCCAGTTTGATGTGCGCGGTGGCGAGACTCTGCGTGTCTCCCACGCTGAGTGACACGCTCGTCTTCAGTAACCCGCCAAGGATCGCGTTCAACAATGCCGATTGTTGTGTGTTGATCGTCGCGATGCCGGTGCCGAGCGAGAACGCGTCGATGTTCGACGCAAACGCTGTGGCGGTTGCCGTCACGGTGCGAGAAGGTCCGAGGAAGAAATAAGGTACGACCTGACTCGTCTGCACCTGCACCGCATTGAGCGGGTTGCCGCTCGTGCCGAAATAAGTCTTGGAACTCGTGTCCCAGCGCCCGCAGGTCGTGGTGAGGATGGTCTTGGTGCCGTCGGCGTTGAAACCGTTGGACGTAGCATTCTGCTGCGCGGCCGTAGTCGCCGTCGTGCAGCCGCCAGACGTACTGATGACCTGGACCGCAGCCATTGCCGCCAGATCCGCCGTACGCTGCAATTGCCTGCGCACGAAATACACATTGCCAATGTCAATTGCGCCAAGCGCCGTGATCGCGATGACCAGCCAGATTACCGCCAGAACCGCGATCGCGCCATGCTGGCGATGTGCGCAAGACATTGACGCACCGACACGCCGAGCGCATAGCCGTCGCGGATAGCGGACGGTCGTGGCAGTGGCGGATGACTGTTTGCGCATATCAGTTTGAACCGCCTGAGCCGGTTCCGCCGGTTGCACCCATCGCGCCTCCATTCCCGCCGCCACCGTTGCTATTCAACGCCGACCCATACAGATCGGGAATCCTGCTTTTAAACGATTCCATGTAACGACGGTAGGCAAGCCCGGCCTCGGCGCCGAGCATCGGCACCGAGGGCGCGGCCTCCGTATTGCTGCTTTGCAGATCAAGCCACGCGCGTGTCGAGTGACCCACTTCGCTGCCCCGGACCGGCGGCTGCGTGGCCTCAATCGGCTGAGCGGCGTCGCTCGTCTGCGCAATGGCTGGAGCAGCCATGCCCATCGCCACAGCGAAGCACAGCAGCGATGCCACCCGGCTCCGCTTCGTTGTTCTCTCTTTCATCCCAACTCCCCTGATTTTCCGATCGATCACGACACGCTCATTGCGAAAAACGCTGCAACAAGCGCGGCGCCGGCTCGATGCCTTGTGCGCTCGCGACCGTGCCGGTGCTCGCGCCCGCTTGCCCGAATTGCTGTTGTGGTTGCGTCGGCGATCCATGTGCCTGCGCGCGGCCGGCCGCAGCTATCTTCGCCGCATCGCTACGAATTGCCGCCCGCACGTCCGGCGTGAATTTCTGCTGATTCATCACCGCCTGCGCCTGCGCCAGGTCGCCGTTCGCAAGCAGATAGAGCACAATATTGCTGATGATCTTCGGGCTGTTCTGATCGAGTTCGGCCGCCTTCATGAGTGGTACACGCGCGCCGTTCACATCGCCGTCACGCAGCCGTGCGTAGCCAAGATCCGACAGAGTTACCGCATCGGTCGGTGCGAGTTGCGCGGCCTGCTGCAGTTCCTCAGCGGCATGTGAAAAGTCACCGGCAGCGCCGGAGATCAGACCAAGCCCGCGATATCCGCGCATAGCGAGCGGCGTCTTCAGCAGTTGTCCGTAAGCCGTCGTGGCAGCGTCGGACTGATCCGTCATGCGCAACGCGTCAGCACGCAGCAGAATCGTGTCGGGGCTCACGCCGTACTGTTTTTCGTACGCGTCGATATGCGCGAGCGAAGCGAAATAAAGCCCCTGCGACTGCATCTGATCGATCAGTCCGAGATACATGCCGGGCGTATCCGGCGCGGGATCACGATTGGCCTGCGGGGCCATCGCCGCACGCTCGGCCTGCGCCCCGACGCCATAACCTGCAACGTCTTTCGACGCACATGCGCCGAGCAGGGAGAACGCGGCCAGCACGACGGCGCAGCACATGGTGCGGCGACCGGTTCGAGCGGCGCTCATCAGGAATTCGAACGAAGATGGACAGTGAGTCATTGCAAAATCCTTACCGATGCATCGTGCGCAATGAATGTTGGACAGCCAGTACGCCCGGGCCGGCTGTAACGATCATCAACGCGGGCAACAACGTGATGATCATCACGCCGGTCATCTTCACGGCGAGACGGCCAATGCGTTCGCGCAACATGGCCCTGCGCGATTCGCGCAGGCGGTCGCCGAATTGCTTGAGCGGTTCCTGCACAGCGCCGCCATGCCTGTCGACCTGGATCAGGAGCCGTACGACTGCGCGCAAATCTTCGTTGTCGTAACTCGAAGCGAGCCGGTTCAGCGATTGCTCGCGAGTTCGGCCGGTTGCAAACTGACGCTGCGCGATTTCCAACTCGCTCGAAAGGACTGGCAGCATCGTTCGGAAATCATTGACCATTACCTGCAAGCTCTGGTCGAGCGACAAGCCCACGCCCTGTAACAAGCGCAGCAGATCGACCAGTAACGGCAATTCGTCGACCACACCAAGGCGTCGCTTGCCGGCACGTCGCGTCAAGATGATCTTCGGCACCATGAAGCCCACCATGACCGAAAAAAACAGCAGAATGACGTAGCGTGGGCCGGCCAGATGACCGCGCGCCAACGCGCCGACCAGTACAGGCAGCACTAGCGCGCCCACCAACCGCGCCATCAGAAAGAGACCGCGCGTGCGCGTATCGACGAAGCCGCACTGCTCAAGCAGCCGGCGGTCTTCCTCGGCAACAACCTGCCGACCAAAGGGCGTGTCAAGCCAGCGAATTCCAGCGTGCGCAAAGCGCTCCAGTAGTCCTTTGAAACCTGTGGGCTGCACGTTTCGCAAAGCCGCTTTCGACGCATCGTGAGCGCCATCCGTACTACGCGGAGCCGATGCGGCCGCAAGCGCCGCGGTCTGTAGCGCGCGCTCGTCGAGCGCCTGTCTGAGCGTACGTTCGCTGCGCCGCACAGCGGCCACGCGCGCCAGCACCAACCCGGCGAGCAGCAGTAACGCGAGAGCGACCAGAGCCAGTGCGAGAGCGACGATTTGATGAGCTTGCATCGTCAACTCCTCAGATTCGCGAGGCGATACAGCAGATAAGCGCCGACAACCTGCAAGCCAAACGCCAGGTAGACGAGCTGCCGCCCGGTCGGATCGAACCACATCGACGCGAAATATTTAGGATTGGAGAGGATCAAAAAACCCCCAATGCCGATTGGCAGCATCGCCAACACCCACGACGACAGCCGCGTCTCCGCCGACATCGCCTCGAGTTCACGCTCGGCCTGTTCGAGGTCGCGCATGAACGACGCCATGCGATCGAGCATCACGTCGGCACGACCACCGTATTTGACCGACAGACGCAGCACGGCGCCAACCAGTTCGAGCTGGCGCACGCCGTAGATCACGGAGACCTGCGACAGCGCACGATCGATTTCGACACCGGTGCGTAGCATCCGCGACACATAATCCAGACATTCGCGCAGCGGCGCCTCGGTGCTCTGCAGCGCGGCCTGGAACGCGGCGGGCACGCTGTTGCCGAGCGTAATCAGACGCACGATGCCGTCGAGAAACAGCGGCAATTGCCGCACGATCTGTTGACGGCGCTTGTTCGCGCGCACCGCCAGCAGAAAATAGATGAACATCGCGCACGCAACCAGCGTCGCCCCGGCGGCGAGTACGCCGCCTACCAGCGCGGCCCAGGCGCACAGTAGCAACACGATTGCGCCGGCAATCGCAACAGGCCCCCTGGCGCTGGCAATACCTGCGCGAGCCATCGCGTGTTGCACCATGAAGCGCACGCGCGCTTGCAGATAGCGCCCTTGCGCAAGCCAGCCCGCATCGGCTGGCGGCGCTTGCGGCGCGATCGAGGCAGACGCCGCGACAACACGCGCGGGCGCGACGCGCGAACCGCCTCCCGCACCACTTGCCAAGCCGCCCGCGCCGACTGGCACGGCCACCGCCATGCGGCTATCGATATAGCGCTCGGTGCTCGCCTGGTCTTTGCGTTGCGCGCCACGCTGCCATAGCAGCAACGCGAGCGCCGCGCATAGCAGCGCGAGCGCCGCGAAGACCAGTACCGCGCTAGACATTGAAGCCCCCGCCGAAGCCCGCATTGCCGAATCCGCTGTGCGCCTCACCACCGCCCAATGCCTGGCGGAAACGCGCGAGTTTCGGCGAGTGCGGATGGATGCCGAGCGACACCCAGTTATCGAGTTCGTCACCCTCTGCGGTCGCGACCGGTTCGTAGCGATACAACTCCTGAGTCGCGATGATGTTGTCCGACAGACCCGTGACTTCGGTAATTGACAGAATCCGTCGACGCCCGTTCGAGAGCCGGCCGATCTGCACAATGAAGTCGATTGCATTGGCGATCTGCCGGCGCAAGCTCGACTCGGTACCCTGGAAGCCCGCAAAACCAGCCAGCATTTCGAGGCGGTACAGACATTCGCGCGGCGAACTGGCGTGCACGGTGCCCATCGAGCCGTCGTGGCCGGTGTTCATCGCCTGCAACATTTCGAGCACCTCGCCGCCGCGCACTTCGCCGACGATGATGCGGTCCGGCCGCATCCGCAAGGTATTGCGCAGCAAGTCGCGAATCGTCACGACGCCCGCGCCGTCGAAGCCGCCTGGACGGCTTTCGAGCCGCACCACGTGCGGGTGGTTCAGCGACAGTTCGGCCGTGTCCTCGATCGTCACGACCCGCTCCGGCTCGGGAATGTGAAACGCCAGCGCATTGAGCAGCGAAGTCTTGCCCGAGCTCGTACCGCCCGACACCAGCACGTTGCAGCGTGCGGCGACCGCCGCTTCGAGCAGTGCGCCGATTTCCGCGTTATAGGTGCCGTTGGCGAGCAGATCCTCGGGACGCATCGGATCTTTGCGGAATTTACGGATCGAGACGATCGGACCGTCGATCGACAGCGGTTCAATCACCACATTCACACGCCCACCGTTCGGCAGGCGTGCATCGACCATCGGATTCGATTCGTCCAGACGCCGCCCGATCGGCGCGAGAATACGCCGCACGATGCGCAGCAGATGCGCGTTGTCGGCAAAGCGCACCTGAATCCTGGTCAGGATACCGTGACGCGACACGTAAACGTCGTTGTAGCCGTTGATCAGAATATCTTCGACGGCCGGATCGGCGAGCAGATCCTCGATCGGGCCGAAGCCCGCCAGTTCCTTGGTCAGCGCCTCGGCGATCAACCGCACTTCACTCTCGTTGATCGGAATCCGGCGCAGCCGCACAAAGCTGTCCATCTCCAGATCGACGAACTGGTTGATCGCGTTACGCGACCAGCGGCCGAACTCGGAGCCGAGTTCCTCGATACGCGTCAGCAGGTGTTCGTGCGCAGCGTTCTTGATGTCCTGGAACTGCTGGCTATGCGCGAACGAAGGCGCGTCGTCGGCAAATTCGATTTCTTTTGCCATCGTCTATGACCGCTTGTAAGTGGTTGGAATAAAGCGCTTGAGCGCGCCGAGCGTCGTTTTGCTGCGTGCTTGCGCGGTCGCGCGCGCAGCGCCGCCAAGCCGTTCGATCAAGGGTTCGAGTGCCCGCACATACGGATCGCGCGCCGCGACATCGGCCAGCAGATGTCCCTGGTTGACCGCCTGGCCGAGCGTGATGCGCCGCTCCGGCAAGGTGGCGAGCAACGGAATATCCAGACGCTGCGCGATCTGCGCAGCGGCGAGACCAAGGTCGGCGTCGAATTTGTTGACGATCAACCGCACGTTCGCCGTATCCACGCCCTCTTCACGCAATGCATCGAGCACACTGACCGCCGAAACGATCGAAGCCACGCCCTGATCGCACAACAGCCAGGTTTCATCGGCGGCCTGCACGACCTGGGCGATGAACTCGCTGTTGGTAAAGCCGCCGAGATCGACGATCTGCTGATCGAAGAAAGCACGCAGCCGGTTCAGCAATCCGATCGAGGAGGAATACGACACCTCACGCATGTCGGCGAGATTGGGCGGCAGCGTGGTAAGCGCGAGACCGCTCGAGTGGTGCGACAGTGCGGTGTGCACGAAGGTCTGATCGAAGCGGCGCAGATTACGCACGGCTTCGACGAAATTGAATTCGCTGCGCGTATTCAGGAGTAGCGAGCCGTCGCCGGCCGGCAAGCCGAGATCGAGCAAGGCGGCTTGCCGGCCTTGCGCGACGTCGCGTCGTTGCAGCATCACCGAGAGATTCGCGGCCAGCGTGCTCACGCCCATGCCGACGCGCGCGCCCAGCAGCGCGGTGACATTGCCATGGCGGCTGACCGGTTCGACGAGGTTGTCCAGCACCTGGCGCGTGATACGCAACGCGTCTTCGGCGGGCGCGGACAGGTCGATGAAATCGCGCACGCCGGCACGCAGCGCAGCCAAGGCGCTTTCGGGCTCAATCAACGAGCCGAGCGCAACGATCTGCATGCCGGGATAGGCCGTGCGCACGGCACTCGCCGCCGCACTCGCCGCAGCGGCACGACCGCCGGAAAAGTCGACGAACACCAGCGACGGATTCAGCGCTGCAATGCGCTGCATCAGCATCGAGGGATCGAGTGTGGCCGCTTCGACCACGCCTGCGCCCACCAGCGTATCGGCGAGCCAATGCACGTGTTCGTCGGCCAGCGACGCGAACACGAAATAATCGGTGACCGCCCGTTCAGTCAATGAATGCGTTCTCGCGTTCATATTGGACATCCTTATGCGGCATCGGCTGCGAAGCCCCCGCGTCGTACTGCTCGCCAGCGGGCATGCGCGATTCGCGTGCATGCTGACTCACCGCTCCACCGATCCGGCGCACCGCCTCGGCGCCCGCCAGCTTCACTTCGAAAATCCCGGCGCTGCATCACGCGCCGCCACACCACCGATCAGTGAACGCCACACCGGCCCGTTACGTTGCTCGGACTGCTCGCCCGGCGTCGTCGGCAAGGTTGCACCCTTGGCCAGCGGCGACACCAGATGCGGCGTCACGATGATCACCAGCTCCTTCTCGTTCTGCTGGTAATTCAACTGCTTGAAGAAGGTGCCGATCACCGGCAGATCGCCGAGCAAAGGCACCTTCGCGACATTCGATGCGGTCTCGCGGTCGATCAGGCCGCCAATCACGAAGCTCTCGCCGTCGCCGAGTTCGACGGTGGTGTCCGCACGCCGCGTGGTGAACGCGGGTACCGAGACGCCGCTGATCGTTACCGCGTTTGTGAAGTCGAGCTGACTCGCTTCCGGCGCGACTTTCAGCGCGATGCGCTGCGGGCTTAGAACGGTAGGCGTCAATGTGAGGCCGACACCATACGACTTGTATTCGATCGAGGTCGCACCCAATGCCTGCGGCACCGGCACTGGAATCTCCCCACCTGCGAGGAAGCTCGCGCTTTGTCCTGAGAGCGCCACGAGCGTCGGTTCTGCCAGCACGCGCGCGAGATTGTTGCTCTCCATCAAACTGAGGTCGGCAAAGATGCCTTTCGTCGCCGAACCGAATACCAGGTTGAACGCTGATGATAGAGGCGTAGCCAACGCCGGACCCACCGTCGCGCTTGTTGACGGGTCGAAAGCCTTTTGCGGCACCGTCACGGAAGTCGCCCCGTTCGGCCCCAGGGAGCCAAACGCGAAACCGTTCCTCTGACTAAAAAAGTTGAAGCCGATCTGCTTGAGCACCGAGCGGCTAAACTCGACCACTCGCACATCGACCTGCACCACCGCCCGACTCGCCACCGTCGACGTGTCGAACACCGCCCCGTCCTTGCCGAGCGAGCCTTCCGCCGCGACCACAGCGCGCTGGTGCGCCTCCATCGTCGCCGACGTGCCGGACACCACCGCGGTGCTTCCGAGCACCTTGACGCTCGGCGTATCGGGCCCGAGCAGCGAAGCCGCTGCCGGCGTGATGACATTGACCGTATAGATCAGCGGCGCCTCGCGATCGCTTGCCCACAGCATCAGGTTGGTCGTACCCGCCGCCTTGCCAACAAGGAGCACGCCACCGCGCTTGTCGCCCTTGATGATCAATACATCGGCTACTGCGGGATCGCCAATCGCAACACGCTGCAGCGTATGGCCGGTTGCGAGCGGTTGCTGCGCGCCGACTGTCAGGTCGATGGTCTGCGAAGGCGCACCTTGAGCTGTCTGGGCCGCTTGAGACGGCTGGCCGGCGTGCCCTCGCTGCACCACCGGGCCGGCCGCGTCAGTCGCAGCCGATACGGCAAGCAGAGCCAACCCGAGCCACGCCGCCTTCCTGAAAACAAAAATCCGTTGTGTCATGTTGTTATGGACGCGTTTGGCCGCCCGCTCCCTGAAACTGCTCACCAGGCGACCGTCTCGGCACGCCCACCCCGTATCACTTCGATACCGCTCTTTGTACTGTTGGTGCTGCGCACGACGCGTGTAGGCGGCATATGCGGTAACGGCGGCAGCCGTGCGCTAGTGCCAGCTGAATTGGTGCTTCCCGACAACGCGTCGAGCGACACGCCGGCCGCGGCACGAGTCGAATCCTGCAGCGGCTCACTCGCGTCGGCGCGAGCAACCGTCTTCAACACAGCCGGATAGGCCGGCAATGCGCTTTGATCGACTACTTCGGCATCCTTTGGATTCCGTAGTGCGAAGATCAGACGTCCGGAGCTTTCGGCAAGCGTCAAGCGATCCACATCGGCAACCGGCACCGCCAGCACTGCTGTGCGCACCAAACCGTTCGGATCCCCCGCAGTGTCGCCGCTAGTCGTCGCGTTGCCAAACGCTAGCACGCGCACTTTCGACATCAGGAGACGCGCCTGGGTACGGTCGATCTCGCCGCCACTGCCGACGACGCCATCACGCTTGAGTGTGAAAAACACGTCGACGAAATTACCCGGACGCAGCCGATTGCCGACCGCATTGCCCTCGTCGACCCGCACCGCGAGAGCGCGTTCGCCCGGCTCGACACGCTCCGCGAGTCCCGACGACAACTGGGTTTCCAGCACTGGCGAATCCGCGCCGATCTCGGCGTTGGGCACACGCCCGACGAGTTGCGCCGGATCGGTGAAAGCACCGTTCGGATTGATCGGCAGCAACTGAACACGCAGTTCGTCGACGGTAATCGCCTTACCCGCCGGCAACGTGTGAGTGGCCACCACCACTGGGAAGCTTGCGTGCGTGACGGGCGTTACGGTCACGGGTGCCGGACGACGCGACAGCGTCCACGCGAACAGGCCGAGCAGCAACGCGACTACGATCAATACGCCGGCAAGAATTTTGGTCAGATTCGGCATGACGACTCACTGCTTCGGTTAAACAATGCCGTGCCGTACGCGCAGTCGGGACCGCGTCGACGGACATAAAGGCTGGGAGCCAGCGCATGCTTCACTGAATGTTCTCCGGGTTGAGTTGTACCGTGGCGCTGCTCGACAGGGCACTGGGTAATGCGAAACTCATTAGTGGCAAGGTCGGCACCAGCGGGCTTGCCTTGTAGTTGTAAGTCAGCGAGACCTTCACGCACTGCATCGCATTACCCGGCCCGCAAGCCGCGGAAGTTGGCGTGCACTGCGCGGATTTCACCAGCGTGGCGGCCATCAGCGTCGCCGCTGCGCACGCGGCGTTGCCGCGATTGACCAGGGCGGTTTGCAGCGACGTGTTGCTCTGCCAGTTCAGCGCGGCGCGCGCGCCCTCTTCCGCTGCGAGCGTCAAGTTCTGCTGCGCCACAAAGATCAGACTGAAGGTGATGATCGAGTACAGGATCGTGAAGAAGAGCGGGAATAGCAGCGCAAACTCGACAGCGGTAGAGCCACGCTGCGCAAGCGCACGGCGTGCGTGGATGCGCTTGACCGGCGAACGCACGGTCAGGGTCGCGACCGGCTTCATCGGAGCACCCTGGTCAGTCCTTGCAGCACGAGCCATGCGCTGGCAGCCACCGTAAGACACGCGGCATACGGCGTGGAACGCTTGCCTGCCAGTTCGAAAGTCGCACCGTGATGACGGACCAAACCGGCGAGCCGCGTGCGCGTTATGACCAACAACCAGAGCGCATGTACGCCCGCCGCGAAACTGGCCGCCATCCACAGGCCGAGCAAAGCATGCATGCCGCACCACGCGCCGAGAACCGCGAACACCTTGACGTCCGCTGCGCCCATCAACCCAAGCGCGAAAAACGGCAACAGCGCGACCAGACCAATCAGCACACCAATAGCCGCCTGCGCCGGCGAAACGCCAAAAGGCCCGCATTGCAGAAACGCGCAGCCGAATGCCGCTGCTAAACCAGCAACGACAATAGAATTGGAAATACGCCGGGCGCGGCAATCGCTTATAGCGACCACGACGGCCCAGGCGATAAATAAAAAACCACCAACAGAGACATTCATTTTGCACTCGACAGGCGAAGCAACGCCATGCGGATTGAAAAGCAATCCACATTAGTCAAATTGGCGATGCGTTAAGAAACGCCTGCGAAGCAAATGGGCGACGGAACGCCGACTGCTTCGCGAAGCGTTTACAAGTTGCCCTTTACGCTGCTGGTGCTGCCTGCGGAGCGACGATCAATGCCGCGACATCGCCCAGAACCGTGTTGAGGTTATTTCCGATCAGCGTTACCGAGCCAGCAATGACGAGTACAACTAACCCCGCGATCAAACCATACTCAATGGCCGTCACGCCCTTGTTATCTCTCAGGAAGCGTTGTGTGAACTTTTTCATTTTTACCCTCGGACTTTCATTTATTTCGTTTGTTTACGTGCTGCTTCAGATGACGGAGTCTTCAGCGCTGCCGGACCATTGGTCTCTCATTCCTGGCCCAGCGTGTTGCGCTGCAGAAGCACCGCCTTGCAGCCGGCTTCAATAAAACAGATGTCTCTCAGCTGTCTGTTCGATTACGCACCTCCCTCGTCAATCTGTGATGCTTTCGGGTTTTATAGCCGAACAATCATATTTAAGCAATTGTCCGCTGCCCTTAGCTCGACCCCGTATGCGTTTTAGTGCCGTACTCAGGTTAACGGCAGTTCGTGCGTTGCAGCACATAGGAATAACCATGAGTTAGATTCGCTGCACTAATTATTTGTTTGAACAGAACGTTTCAAGCGCCGCGAGCCCTTCCGTTGCGCTTGCGTTACGCCGTGTTTCGTAACGGCGCATGCGGCTCGTTACGTTACGCAGCCCTCGCAAACGTTTAGCGAATTCATTTTCTCGCGCTATATCTGAGTTAGCAGACACTCCATCAATTCATCGCAAAGCCATATCACGTATGGCTTTACGCCCTTCTGCAAAAGAATCTTCTGCATTACTCAGTCGAAATGGCACGGCTCATGCAGAGGAAAGCACGCAGCAACACCCAATAACACATGCGATGCGAGGGCGACATGAACATTCAAACGGCCAACACCACACTTCGAACAACTCTGATTGCGGCCAGCGTGGCAGCAATGCTCTCTCTTGGTGCTTGCGGAGGCTCCGGAACCCTGAGTGCCGGCACCGGCAGCAGCGGTAGCGGTTCCGCCGGCGGCACACTTTCCACCACCGGCAACGGCAGCGGTTCGATGGGCTCGGGCGGCTCCGGCAGCACCAACACCGGCAGCAACGGCTCGGGAAGCGGGTCCGGTACGGGTACAGGCACGGGCACAGGAACAGGAACGGGAACCGGCACGACTCCGGTCGCCAATGCGCTCGGCACGGTCGTCGGCAACACCGGCGGCGTGGTCAACGATGTCGGTTCGACGGTCTCGGGCATCGGCAGCGTGATCGGTTCGCAAACGCTTCCCGGCGTCAACCCGCAAACCACCCAGGCTGCCGGCGGCATCGTGCAGCAAGTCGGCTCGGCGGTCTCGACGCTCGGCAACGGTGTATCGCAAGGGCTTGGCCAGCTTGGCACCGGCGGCAACGCGGTCGGCACGACGGTCTCGAGCCTCGGCGGCGTGGTCGGTCATGTCGGCGGCGCGGTGACGGATGCAGGCGCCCTCGTGACCAGCCTCGGCAGCGGCCCGCTCGCGCCGTTGGCAGCCATCACCACGCCGCTCGGCGGCGTCGTCAATACGCTCGGCAATGCAGTCACCAACGGCGGCGGCACGCTCACCACCGCACTCTCGACGGGCCCGGTCCAGCAAATCACGCAAACGCTCAGCACCGCGATCACGCCGATTACGTCGATGGTCGCGGCGACCACGCAGACAGTCGGCAACACGACCGGCCTCGGCGCACCGCTGAACGGCCTGCTCAAGACTCTCGGCGGCGGTCTCGGTCAAGCCGGCACGCTGATCAGCGCAACCGGCGGCAATCCGATCACGGCTGCGCTTGGTCACACGGTCACCGATACGGGCACCGTCGTCGCATCGGTGGGCGGCCTGCTCACCGGCAGCACGAGCGGCAATCCGTTGGCGCCGATCACCAGCGCACTCGGCGGCCTGACGGGCGGCACTAGCAGCGGCGGTCCGCTGGGTCCGCTCACCAGCGTACTCGGCGGCTTGACCGGTGGCACCAGCAGCGGCGGTCCGCTCGCGCCGCTCACCAGCGTGCTCGGCGGCTTGACCGGTGGCACCAGCAGTGGCGGTCCGCTCGCCCCGCTCACCAGCGTACTCGGCGGCTTGACGGGCGGCACCAGCAGCGGCGGTCCGCTCGCTCCGCTCACCGGTGTGCTCAGCAGCGTAACAGGGGGGCTGGGTGGTGCGTCGGGTGGCAACAGCCCGTTGGCGCCTGTCACGGGCCTCCTCTCGAGCGTGACGAATGGCCTGAGCAGCGCGACCGGCGGCAGCAGCGGCCCGCTCGCCTCGGTGACCGGCTTGCTGGCTGGCGTCACCGGCGCGCTCGGCGGCGTCACGACAACGGCAGCCGCAACGCCGGCGACGACGACCACCTCGAACCCCGGCCTGTCGCTGTCGGGCACCAGCGGTAAAGGATCGGGCAGCAACCCGCTCGCCCCGGTGACGTCGCTCGTCAGCGGCCTGCTCGGCGGCCTGACGAAGAAGTAAGCAACACCGTTGAAAAAAGCGCAGTAACCGGCACCCGGAGTACGGCCCGCCAGCCGTGCCCCGGCTCTGCCGGAACCTGACGGAATTGAGCCGCGCCGCTCAGACACCCGTTGCACCGGCGCACGCAAACCACGCACACGACATCTAGAAGACACTGAGGAGCACATATGTCCAGCCAACGTTTTTTTACTCTCCATGCGGCGTGCGCGACCGTGTCGTCGTTGCGCGCACCGTTGATCGCCGTTGCGGTTGCCGGCTTGCTCGCCGCGTGCGGCGGCAATGGCATCACGGCGCCACCGAGCGCGTCCACCGGCGGTGGCGCGGCCGGCGGGGGCTCGACGAGCGGTGGTCCGTCCACCAGCACGTCGTCGGGCACCACCGGCCTGGCCACCGCAGCCGCGCAGACCACTAAGGATCTCGGCAACACGATCGCTTCGCAGACCATCCCGGGCCTCAGCCCGCAAGTCACGCAAGGTCTCGGCAACACGGTGTCGAGTACGAGCAACACACTGAACTCGCTCGCCAATGCGGTGAGCGGCGGCGTCGGGCAGATCGGCACAACCGCCAATCCGGTCGGCACGACGGTCGCCGGCCTCGGCTCGGTGGTCAGTTCGACAAGCGGCGTCGTGCAAGGTCTGAGCACCACGGTCGGCGGACTCGGCACCGGCAATCTCGCGCCGCTGTCGCCGCTCACCACGCCGCTGGCAACCGTCCTCTCCACTGCCGCGGGCGCTCTGAACGCCGGTGGCGTGACGCTCGGCAATTCGCTGGCCTCGGCGCCGGTGCAGCAGATCACCCAGCCGCTCAGCACCGCGATCACGCCGATCGTACAGACGGTCGGACTCGTGACGCAGACCGTCGGCACGCAGACCGGCCTTGGTGCGCCCGTGGGCGGCCTGCTCGCGCAAATCGGCGGCACGTTGAGCTCGGCCAGCGCGCAAGTCGGCGCGGCAACGAAGAACCCGATCGGCGCCGATCTCGGCTCGCTGGTCGGCTCGCTCGGCAACACGGTGACGAACGCCGGCGGCCTCGTCAATCCGAACGGCCCGAATGGCGCAAATCCGATTCCTGGCTTGATTACGAGCCTCGTGGGCAGCACGAACGTGGCCGTCGTCAATGGGCCGCCTGCCAATGGCAGCCCGTTCGGCCCGCTGCAAAACGTGCTCGCAAGTCTCGGGCTCGGCAGCAACCCGCTCGGCTCGGTATCGACGCTGCTCGGCGGCACGCCGCTGTCCGGCCTGACCTCGGCGCTGAGCGGCACACCGCTGAGCTCGTTGACGTCGGGCGGCTCGCCGTTGAGTTCGCTGACATCGGTGCTGGGCGGCACGCCCCTGGCTTCGCTGACGTCGGGCGGCTCGCCGCTGACTTCGCTGACGTCAGTGCTGGGCGGCTCGGGTAGCGCATCGAATCCGCTGTCGACGCTGACTGGCGCGCTCTCCGGCGTCACCAGCAGCGCCTCGGGCAGCGGTGGCAGCAACCCGCTCGCTCCGGTGACCGCCCTCGTCGGCCAGTTGACCGGCACGCTCAGCTCGGCGGCGGGTTCGACGAGCGCCGGTTCGGGCAGCGCGACGGGCGGCTTGACGACACTGCTCGGTGGCCTGTTGCCGGCGAGCCATAAGTAGTCCCCACAAGTCGCTCTTTGATGCCGCGCGTACAAGGCGCCCCATTGGACGCCTCGTTACGCAGCGTGCATAAGCTGCCCGTCTTATCACGTGCTCCGTGCTTTTTGCAGCCAATGCTCAAGCCCGACGGAGCACGTGACGTAATACATGCAAGCATGGCAGTATGCGTCGAGCCACACATAAGCGATCGCGACCAGCCCGGCCAGGCGGCGCGTCCGCAAGACAAGAACGGCATACGAGGAAAATCCGATGAAACTCGGGTACGGTAGCAAATGGACCCTCCTGCTTGCGGCGATCGCGGCAAGCGGGATGCAAGTAGAAGCACAAGCGCAGTCACGCCCAGCCGGCCCGACCGTCGGCGGCAATCCGCTCGATTCGCTGCCGCAGATCAAGGCACCCGACAAAGGCCCAAACGTGACCATGCAGGTTACGCCGCAAGCCCCTCAACTTCAGGAACTGCTCGCCCGCCATCTGACGCCTTCAAAGATTCAGGTCGAGGGCGTGAAGTCCATTCCATTCGACGAAGTCGCGCAGCGCTTCACCCCGCTCGTCGGCAAAGACACCACCATCGGAGATCTGATTCAGGTCGCTAACGGCATTACCAAGCTGTATCAGGACCGCGGCTATGCGCTCTCGTTCGCATTCATTCCCGCGCAGACGTTCGACGGCGGCGTGGTGCGCGTGACGGTGGTCGAAGGCTATGTGTCCGCGGTCAAGGTGACGGGCAAACCGGGCGCGGTCGAAGACAAGATCCGCGCGATCGCCGACCATATCGTCGCCGACCGGCCGTTGCGGCGTGCCACCTTCGAACGCTATATCAACGTGCTGGGCCTGTTGCCCGGCGTGAAAGTCGCGGCCAACGTAGCACCGCCGCAAAATACCGACGGCGCCACCACGCTCGAACTGAACGTGGACCGCAAACCGTTCGACGTCAGCACCGGCATCGACTTCAATCACCCCGGCGTGCAAGGCCTGCTGACGGCCACCGAGAACGGCCTGACCGCACTCGGCGAACAGCTGAGCGTGTCAGCGCTGCTGCCGAAGGGCCGCGACAACGTCACCTATCTTGCCGCGCACGCCGCAGTGCCGATCGGCAGCGATGGGTTGATCGGGAAGATCGACGCGTCGCACTATCGCGGCAATCCCACCGACAATCCCGGCCTGCCCTCTTATATAGCGCGCACGGTCATCAACGACAAGGTCGGCGGCTCGCTGGCGTACCCGATCCTGTTGAGCAATAAGCAAAGCGTGATTGGCACGGCCTCGGTCTATGCATCGCACGACGAGGACCGCTACAACAACCATGACACCGGCGCACAGATCGGCTTTCGCTCACAGGTGCGCGTGTTGCAACTGCAGGCCGACTACACCAACGTGGAAACCGGCCAGGTGCGCCGCGCGAGTATCAACGTGGCGAAGGCTTTCGATATCCTGGGCGCGTCGAAATCCGGCGACTCGAACGTTCCCGGCTCGCCGGTCACGAATCCGGCCTCGATCAACTTCGTGCGCACGGGCGCAAGTTTTTCGCAAACCAACGAGTGGCCGCTGAAAATTGGCACCTCGGTGTCGTTGACCGGCCAGTACAGCGCCGTCTCGCTGCCGACGTCGGAACAGATTTCGTTCGGCGCGCAACGTTTTGCGCAGGGTTATGAACCGGGCGAAGCGTCGGGCGATTCGGGCTGGGGCGCGATGTTCGAAATCAACCGGCCGTTCACGCCGGGTTTCACCTATCTGCGCACCTTCATACCGTATGTCTCGTTCGACATGGCACGCGTGTATCTGCATGCAGGCACGCCGTCGCCGTCGAAGCTGTCGTCGATTGCGTTCGGCTTCCGGATCTCGGATGCGAAGTACTACAGCCTGGATTTGTCGGTGGCTAAACCGATCGGCGATGCACCGGTGGAGAGTGCGTCGCGCAGCCCGCGCATCAACGCGACGTTCTCGTATCAGCTCAACTGAAATTCGACAGTGCTGCGTCCTGATTAGAGGGTCCACTATCAAACGACACGCGCACTTTCACGTATTCTGCGCTGATGATGTGCGGTCCGCGGCATTCAAGCACCGGGCCGCCCATCTATGTGGCCAATAACGCCGCGCGACCATGATCGCGCCGTCTTTAATCAAGGAGGAAGACAATGATGCAATTCACCCAACGCGCACGCACAATCGCACTTCGCACAGCCAAACATGCCGCCCTCGCCGGCGTGCTGCTCGTCAGCGCCGTCACGGCAATGGCGCAGGCCGATTCCCCGGTCGGCATGTGGCAAACCATCGACGATCACACCGGCCAGCCCAAGGCACTGGTGCAAATTACACAGGACGGCAGCGGCTCACTGAGCGGCAAGGTGATCAAGGGACTCAGCGCGAACGACCAACCGGATCGCCGCTGCACCGAATGCACGGATGCGCGCAAAGACCAGTTGATCCTCGGCATGACGATCATCAACGATATGAAAAAGGACGGCGACGGCTGGGATCACGGGCAGATTCTCGACCCGGAAAACGGCAAGGTCTACAAGTGCAAGATGCACCTGGAAGACGGTGGGAACAAGCTGGTGGTGCGTGGCTACATCGGCGTTGCGCTGCTGGGCCGCTCGCAGACCTGGGTTCGCCAGCAGTAACGAGTAAGTCGCTCAGGCGCTGATGCCTGACGCGCAAAGAGGGTGTTCCATCAGAGCCGCACCGGCGGCCAGGATGGAACAGAAAGAAACGGCCGCCGATCGCGATCGTCCGGCCGTTTTTTCATTTGAGTCTGACTGGCTGGTGTTGTCATGCAGCGTGCTTGAAGGGCGACGTATACGCGAACGGCGAAGACGGCAACGGCTTGACCGGTGCCGGGCTAAACGCCGGGGGCACGGTTGCCGGAACCTTTTCTGCGTCACCACTCTTCTGTTCCGCGCTCACATGCGTGCGCATGCGCGCTTCCATCAGGTGACAGAGTTCTTCGCTCGCCGCGCCGAACAGCTGATCCATGACGCGCTTGAGCACACCGGATTCGTACCACGCCTTGAAGCGGCGATGGCAGGTTTGATACGACGGGTATTTTCGCGGCATGGCGGACCAGGTCGCGCCGCTATACATCACCCACAGCACGCCATTGAGCACCGAGCGCGTATTGGCGAGCGGCCGGCCACGCAGTTCGGAGCGCGGACGCAGCTCAGGAAGCAACGGTGCAACACGTTGCCATTCTTCATCATTGATATCACGGTACGGATTCATGGTTTCTCCTTTGTCATAACCATGACAAAGAAGATATCCAGTCGCCCGCGGGCGGAATATAAGACCAATCCGAATCTTGAAAATACGCCGTTGGACTCCGCCTCTTCGGCGAGCGGACCGTGATTTATCGCAAAAGCATCCGCATCCGCGTCACGCAGGGACTTAAGTCAGCGATGTATCGACGATCCGGCGCGGCGTATCGAGATATTCTTTCGATTGCATTTCGACGATGCGCGAGACCGTTCGTGTGAATTCGTTGGCCATCGGGCCGTCGAGGTAGAGTTGCTCAGGCGGCACCTCTGCCGACATCAGCAGCTTGACCTTGTGGTCGTAAAACACGTCGATCAGCCAGGTGAAGCGGCGCGCCTCCGAGGCCATGCGCACCGACATCTGCGGCACGCCGGACAGGATCACCGCGTGAAAGCGGCTCGCCAGCTCCAGGTAATCATTCTGCGAGCGTGGACCGCCACACAATGTCGCGAAATCGAACCACACGACGCCGTCCGCGCGCCGCAGGGCCTTCAGTTCCCGCTTTTCGATACGCAGAATCGGACTCTCGTCGGGAACCGCGGCAAGGCGCGAAAATGCGTCACGCAACGCTTTGTCCGAAGCCGCACCGAGTGGCGTGTGATACACCTCGACCTGAGCCAGCGTGCGTTGCCGATAGTCGATGCCCGCGTCGACATTGATCACGTCGAGCTTCGACTTGATCAGCTCGATCGCCGGCAGCATGCGGTCACGATGCAAACCGTCCGGATACAGCGTGTCCGGATCGTAGTTGGACGTCATCACGAACTGCACGCCGTTCTCAAACAGCTTGTCGAGCAGACGGTACAGGATCATCGCGTCGGCGATATCCGAAACGTGGAATTCGTCGAAACAGATCAGCCGGTAGCGCTTGGCGATACGGCGCGCGAGTTCGTCGAGCGGATCCGCCGTGCCTTTCAGCTCTTCCAGTTCGCGATGCACCTCGCGCATGAACTCGTGGAAATGCAGCCGCGTTTTGCGCTGCACCGGCACGATCATGAAGAAGCTGTCCATCAGGAAGCTCTTGCCCCGCCCTACACCGCCCCACATGTACACGCCACGTGGCAGATCCGGATGGATGATCAGTTTCTTGAACGCATTCGAGCGGCGCGACTTGTATTCGACCCACTCTTCATAGCACCGCTGCAGGCGGTCAACCGCCGCGCGCTGCGCCGGGTCCGATTGATAACCCCGCGTCTGCAGTTCTTTTTCGTAGTATTCGGTGACGTTCATTGTGTTGCTGCAAAAAGAAAGGCGGGAGGGAGTGAACCCGCCCGCCTTTGTGGTAATGCCAGAGTTGCGTTCAGTCAGGCGTGCGCGTGATTACATGTTCAGCGCGCGCTTGTCCACGGCCAAAGCTGCTTCGCGCATGACTTCCGACAGCGACGGGTGCGGATGGCAAATGCGGCCGATGTCTTCCGACGCAGCCTTGAATTCCATCGCCACCACGGCTTCCGCGATCAGATCCGATGCGTTCGCCGAGATGATGTGCACGCCCAGCAGTTCGTCGGTCTTCGCGTCAGCGATCATCTTGACGAAACCATCCGCCTTGTTGATGCCCAACGCGCGGCCGTTCGCCATGAACGGGAACTGGCCCGTCTTGACTTCGCGGCCTTCGGCCTTCAGCTGCTGCTCGGTCTTGCCGACCCACGCGATTTCCGGTTCGGTGTAGATCACCCACGGAATGCAGTTGTAGTCGATATGCGGCTTCTGACCGTCGATGATTTCAGCGACCAGCACGCCTTCGTCTTCCGCCTTGTGCGCGAGCATCGGGCCACGCACCACGTCGCCGATCGCGTACACGTTCGGCACAGCCGTCGCGCAGTGGTCGTCGACGTCGATAAAGCCACGCTCGTTCGCCTTCAGGCCGATGGCTTCGAGGCCGAGGTTGTCGGTGTTCGGCACGCGGCCAATCGACACGATCAGGCGGTCGGCTTCGAGCGTTTGCGCGTTGCCGTCCTTGTCCGTGTAAGCGATCGTCACGCTCTTGTCGGTGGTCTTGATCTCGCCGACCTTCACGCCGACGTGAATGTCCAGACCTTGCTTCTTGAATTGCTTGGCGGCTTCTTTAGCCAGTGCCTGGTCAGCCGCACCGAGGAATTCCGGCAGCGCTTCGAGCACGGTTACGTCCGCGCCCAGACGGCGCCACACCGAACCGAGTTCCAGACCGATCACGCCCGCGCCGATCACGGCGAGCTTCTTCGGCACGGAGTCGAACGTCAGTGCGCCTTCGTTGTCGGCGACGATCTTGTTGTCGACCGGAACGTTCGGCAAGTGACGCGCCTTCGAACCCGTTGCGATGATGACGTTCTTCGCCGTCACGACTTCGGTTTCGCCTTCGCCGCTGACTTCGATCTGCACGCCGGCGTCCGTCTTGCCGGTGAACTTGCCATGGCCCTTGAGCCACGTGATCTTGTTCTTGCGGAACAGGAATTCGATACCCTTGGTCATCTTCTCGACGATGCCTTCCTTGCGGGCCAGCATCTTCGCGATATCGACCTGCACGTTTTCCACGCTGATACCGTGGTCGGCGAGGTGATGCGATGCGTTTTCAAATTCTTCCGACGATGCGAGCAGCGCCTTCGACGGAATGCAACCCACATTCAGGCACGTGCCGCCGAGTTTCAGCGCGCCGGCCGGGTTCTTCCATTTTTCGATACATGCGACGGTCTTGCCGAGTTGCGCTGCGCGGATAGCGGCGATATACCCGCCGGGGCCGGCGCCGATCACGACGACGTCAAATTCTTTGGACATGACAATCCTTTTGATGACGGATCGACGCGCGGCCACGCTTCGTGACGCGCGTCGATCCAGTACTGCGGAATGCTAAAGACGTGCTGCTTGCTTGATGCTTGCTTGATGCCTATATGGCGCCGGCTTGCGCGAAGACAAGCCGGCGCCGGCCAAACCGGCGATTACAGGTCGAGCAGCAGGCGTGCCGGATCTTCCAGCGCGTCCTTCATGGCGACCAGCGACAACACCGCTTCGCGACCGTCGATGATCCGGTGGTCGTACGAGAGCGCCAGATAGTTCATCGGACGGATCACGATCTGGCCGTTCTCGACCACAGCGCGTTCCTTCGTGGCGTGCACGCCCAGGATAGCGGATTGCGGCGGGTTGATAATCGGGGTCGACAGCATCGAACCGAACACACCACCGTTCGAAATCGAGAACGTACCGCCCGTCATTTCTTCGATCGACAGCTTGCCGTCCTTGGCCTTCTGGCCGAATTCAGCAATCTTCTTTTCGATTTCAGCGAGGCTCAGCTGATCTGCATTGCGCAGGATCGGCACCACCAGGCCACGCGGCGAACCGACCGCGATACCGATGTCGAAGTAGCCGTGATAGACGATGTCGTTACCGTCGATCGACGCGTTCACGAGCGGGAATTTCTTCAGCGCGTGAACAGCCGCCTTCACGAAGAACGACATGAAGCCCAGCTTCACGCCATGTTCCTTCTCGAACCTGTCTTTGTACTTGTTGCGCAGGTCCATCACCGGCGCCATGTTCACTTCGTTGAACGTGGTGAGGATGGCGTTGGTTTGCTGCGACTCAAGCAGACGCTCGGCGATACGCGCACGCAGACGCGACATCGGCACGCGTTGTTCCGGGCGGTTCTTCAGCCATTGGTCGGCCGATGCCGGCGCCTTGACGTCCGGCAGCGAGGGCTTCGCAGCCTTCGCTGCGGCAGCCGGTGCCGGTGCGGCCTTGGCAGCCGGAGCGCCCGCGGTCAGCACGTCACCCTTGGTGATCCGGCCGTCGCGGCCCGTGCCGGCGACGTCGCCCGCGCCCAGACCCTTCTCGGCCATCAGCTTGCCGGCAGCCGGCGAAGCCGCGGTGTTCGCGCCCGTTGCGGAGGCAGCCTGAGCGGCCGGCGCTGCATCCGGTGCCGGTGCGGCGACAGGAGCCGGCTTCACTTCGGCTTCGACAGCAGCGGCGCCTGCCGTGCCTTCGGTGTCGATCTTGGCGATCACCTGATCCGCGACGACGATGTCGCCGTCGTTCGCGATCACTTGTGCGAGCACGCCGGCGGAGGGCGCCGGCACTTCGAGCACGACCTTGTCGGTCTCGATTTCGATGAGAATTTCGTCTTGAGCAACAGCCTCGCCGGGCTTCTTCTTCCACTGCAGCATCGTGGCTTCCGAGACCGACTCGGAGAGCTGGGGAACCTTGACTTCAACAATAGCCATTATGAATATCCTGAATACGTATCGGGTGACGGCGCGCGATCAATGTACTCGACGACCGCCTGCGAACCATACCTGCCGGGAACGAACCACCATGGGGTGACTGAACGCGGCACGGGAAAGCGCAGCGCGCTTTCCCGGTTCGTCTGTTTTCCTTATTTAGCGATCGACGCGCTCTTGAGACGGCCGAAAGCGCCTTCGATCAGCGCCTTCTGCTGCTCGTAGTGCTTCGCGTAGTAGCCGACTGCCGGCGAGGCCGAAGCCGGACGTCCGCTGTATGCCAGCTTCTGCCCTTCCTTCATGCCTTCCTTCAGGTGGTGCTCGATGTAGAACCACGGGCCTTGATTCTGCGGCTCGTCCTGCACCCAGACCACTTCGGTCGCGTTGTCGTACTTCTTCATTTCCGCTTCGAACTGCTTATGCGCGAACGGATAGAGCTGTTCGATACGGATGATCGCGACGTCATTCGACTTCGATTCACGGCGATGCGCCAGCAGGTCGTAGTACACGCGGCCCGAGCAGGCCACCACGCGTTTGACCTTCTTCGGCTCGATCGCTTCGTCGATTTCGCCGAGGATCGGCTGGAATGCGCCCTTCGCCAGTTCGGACAGATCCGACACGGCTTCCTTGTGACGCAGCAGCGACTTCGGCGTAGCGACGATCAGCGGCTTCCTGAACAAGCGGATCATCTGGCGGCGCAACAGGTGGAAAATCTGCGCCGGCGTGGTCGGTTGAACGACCTGCATGTTGTGGTCTGCGCACAGTTGCAGGAAACGCTCGATACGTGCCGACGAGTGCTCCGGACCTTGACCTTCATAGCCGTGCGGCAGCAGCATCGTGAGACCCGAGACGCGGCCCCACTTCACTTCGCCCGACGAGATGAACTGGTCGATCACGACTTGCGCGCCGTTCACGAAGTCGCCGAACTGCGCTTCCCACGCGACGAACGTATTCGGTTCAGCGGTCGAGTAACCGTATTCGAAGCCCAGCACCGCTTCTTCCGACAGCACCGAGTCGATCACCGTGAACTTCGCCTGACCTTCGGCGATGTTCTGCAGCGGCACATACGTGCCGTCGTTCCAGCGTTCGCGGTTCTGATCGTGCAGCACTGCGTGACGGTGCGTGAACGTGCCACGGCCCGAGTCCTGACCGGTCAGGCGCACGGCGTAGCCCGATGCGACCAGCGATGCGAATGCAAGGTGCTCACCCATGCCCCAGTCGAGCTTCGCTTCACCGCGGCCCATTGCGCGACGGTCGTTGATGACGCGCTCGACCAGCGGGTGAACCTTGAAGTTTTCCGGGATCGTGGTGACGCGCTCAGCAAGGCGCTTCAGCTCAGCGAGCGGCACTGCCGTGTCGGCTGCATCGGTCCACTTGCGGTTCAGGAACGGCACCCAATCCACCGCGTACTTGCTCTTGTAGTTCGAGAGCACCGGGTCGACCGTGTGGTGGCCTTCGTCCATCGCCTTGCGGTAGGCCTTGACGAATTCGTCGCCTTCTTCCGCGGTGATCACGCCTTGTTGCACCAGCTTTTCAGCGTACAGCGCGCGCGTGCCCGGATGCTTGGCAATCGTCTTGTACATCAGCGGCTGCGTAACCGCCGGCGTGTCCTGCTCGTTGTGACCCAGCTTGCGGAAGCAGACGATGTCGACAACCACGTCCTTGTGGAACTGCATCCGGAAGTCGATCGCCAGCTGCGTAGCCAGCACAACCGCTTCAGGATCGTCACCGTTCACGTGCAGCACCGGCGCCTCGATCATCTTGACGACGTCCGAGCAGTACAACGTGGAGCGCGAGTCGCGCGGGTCCGACGTCGTGAAGCCGATCTGGTTGTTGATGACGATGTGCAGCGTGCCGTGCGTGCCGTAACCACGCGTTTGCGCGAGGTTCAGCGTTTCCATCACGACGCCTTGACCAGCGAAAGCCGCGTCGCCGTGGATCTGCACCGGCAGCACTTGCAGGCCGCTGTCGTCGCCGCGACGGTCCATACGGGCCTTCGCCGAACCTTCGACCACCGGGTTGACGATTTCGAGGTGCGACGGGTTGAACGCGAGCGACAGGTGAACCGGGCCGCCTTCGGTCGAAACGTCCGACGAGAAACCCTTGTGGTACTTCACGTCGCCGGCCGGCAGGTCGTCGACGTGCTTGCCTTCGAATTCGGCAAACAGGTCAGCCGGCATCTTGCCGAGCGTATTGACCAGCACGTTCAGACGGCCACGGTGGGCCATGCCGATGACGATTTCCTGCACGCCGTTGGCGCCGCCATGACGCACGACTTCGTCCATCGACGCGATGAAGCTTTCGCCGCCTTCGAGCGAGAAGCGTTTCTGGCCGACGTACTTGGTGTGCAGGAAGCGCTCGAGGCCTTCAGCGGCCGTCAGGCGATTCAGGATGTGCTTCTTCTTTTCTTTGGAGAAGTTCGGCGTCGAACGGATCGACTCGAGCTTCTCTTTCCACCAGCGCTTCTGTTCCGGATCGCTGATGTACATGTACTCGGCGCCGATCGTGCCGCAGTACGTGTCACGCAGGGCCTTGACGATCTCGCGCAGCGATGCACGCTCGAATCCGAAATACAGATTCGTGGCGCTGAACTCCTGGTCCATGTCGGCTTCGGTGAAGTCGTAGAACGCGGGTTCAAGTTCGGGGATAGCGGGACGTTCGCGGCGCTTCAGGGGATCGAGATTGGCCCATTGCGAGCCGAGGAAGCGATATGCGCCGATGAGGGACTGCACATAGACTTGCTTGCGGGAGGTAGCGAGATCTTCGCCGCCGGCCGCCGTGCGCGGGATAAAGGCATTAGCCTTGGCCCGTTGCGCAAACGATTCGACGATCGGGCCATGGGCCACGTCGTTGGCATTGCTGCCATCCGATGCAGGGACGTTCTGCAACGCGTCGAAATAGCTGCGCCAGTTCTCGGGCACTGACGCCGGATTATCGAGATACGCTTCGTACATTTCTTCTACGTACGGAGCATTGCCGCCGAACAGATAAGAGTTCGACTGGAATTGCTTCATCATTTTTACGCTCACCTTTCTTCGAGCTTCTCGAGAAATAGCGGGTTACAGAACCTTCCGCGACACGGCCTGACCGTTTAGCGGATTGCGCGAATCAAGTCTTGCTTGGAAGGACCTAAAACTTTGCACCCGGGGAGCATATCACAGAACGGATAGTGCAGATAGCAGACGGATTGCCGCTCAAGCCCGTCAGGACGGGCTTTCAGCTGCATTACCCAGCCCTCGCAACAGTCTTCTGCGAGAAACGGGGACAAACGGAATGCCAACTGCGAACAACTACAACCAACAGCTGCGGGTGATCCTCGGGACCGGGCGCAAATTACCGGCTACCACTCCGCGAATGCCACTGGCGCCAGAAATGACAAAAGCCACCCGAAGGTGGCTTTTGCCTGACAGCATGCCGCTTACCCTGGCTGGATTAGGGCCGGCGCTGATTTAGTCCACTGCGCCCTTACGGCTGGCGCTGCGGCGCTCGTGTTCCTTCAGGTAACGCTTACGCAGACGGATGGATTGCGGCGTGACTTCGACCAGTTCGTCGTCGTCAATGAATTCCACCGCGTATTCCAGCGACATCTGGATCGGCGGCACGAGGCGCACTGCTTCGTCCGTACCCGACGAACGCACGTTGGTCAGTTGCTTGCCCTTGATCGGGTTCACGACCAGGTCGTTGTCACGGCTGTGAATGCCGATGATCATGCCTTCGTACAGCGGCTCGCCCGGCGACACGAACATACGGCCGCGATCCTGCAGCTTCCACAGTGCGTACGCCACGGCCGCGCCGTCGTCCTGCGAGATCAGCACGCCATTGCGACGCTCGCCCACCGCGCCTTCCTTGACCGGCTGGTACGAGTCGAACGTGTGGCTCATCAGGCCCGTGCCGCGCGTGAGCGTCAGGAATTCCGACTGGAAGCCGATCAGGCCACGCGCCGAAATACGGTACTCGAGACGCGTACGGCCACGGCCGTCCGACGCCATGTCCAGCATTTCGCCCTTGCGTCGGCCCAGCTCTTCCATCACGCCGCCCTGGTGGCCGTCTTCCATGTCGACCGTCAGGTTTTCGTACGGCTCGTGCTTCACGCCGTCGACTTCCGTCATCACCACGCGCGGACGCGACACGGCCAGTTCGTAGCCTTCACGGCGCATGTTTTCGACCAGGATGGTCAGGTGCAGCTCGCCACGGCCCGCCACTTCGAACGTGGTTTCGTCGCCCGTTTCTTTCACGCGCAGCGCGACGTTGTGGTTCAGTTCCTTCATCAGGCGGTCGCGAATCTGACGGCTCGTGACGAACTTGCCTTCGCGGCCGGCCAGCGGCGACGAATTGACGAGGAAGTTCATCGTCAGGGTCGGTTCGTCGACGGTGATCATCGGCAGGGCTTCCGGCTGTTCCGGCGAGCAGATAGTCACGCCAATGCCGATTTCTTCGATACCGTTGATCAGCACGATGTCGCCGGCCTCAGCCGACTCGACCTGCACGCGCTCCAGCCCCTTGAACGACAGAACCTGGTTGATCTTGCGATTCAGGATCGCGCCGTCGGGGCCCGAACGCACAGCGACGGACATGCCCGGCTTGATCGTGCCGCGCGTAATGCGGCCGACACCGATACGGCCGACATACGACGAGTAATCCAGCGACGTGATCTGCAGTTGCAGCGGCGCGGACGGATCGGCCGGGCGAACCGGCACGTGTTGCAGCACGGCTTCGAACAGCGGGCGCATGTCGCCTTCGCGCACGTCCGGCGTCAGGCCGGCATAGCCGTTCAGGCCCGAGGCGTAGACGATCGGGAAGTCGAGTTGTTCGTCGGTTGCACCCAGCTTGTCGAACAGGTCGAACGTCTGGTTGATCACCCAGTCGATCCGCGCGCCCGGCCGGTCGACCTTGTTGATCACGACGATCGGCTTGAGGCCGAGCGCCAGCGCCTTCTTGGTCACGAAGCGCGTTTGCGGCATCGGGCCTTCGACCGCATCGACCAGCAGCAGCACCGAGTCGACCATCGACAGCACGCGCTCCACTTCACCGCCGAAGTCGGCGTGGCCCGGGGTGTCGACGATGTTGATGTGGGTGCCTTCGTACTCGACCGCGCAGTTCTTCGAAAGAATCGTGATGCCACGTTCCTTTTCGATGTCGTTCGAGTCCATCACGCGCTCGACAACCTGCTGGTTGTCGCGGAACGTGGCGGTCTGGCGGAGCAGCTGGTCGACGAGCGTGGTCTTGCCGTGGTCGACGTGAGCAATGATGGCGATGTTGCGTAGGGCGCGAGTCATAGGAACCTGGAGACAGTTGAGTGCGCCAGCAGCAGCATTGTGTACGAAGCCAACAAAGCCCAAAGCGCACTTTTGGGAACCCAACATTATAGCACGGCGAAATGAAGCTTTCTGGGTATTCCCTGATGGCGCCGCCGTCTTCCATGCATCGGCGCGTAGGAAACAGACCCACGCCATTTCGGCGAAACCCTACGCAAACCCGCGTGCATTGTGCCTTGAGCCGAAAAAGTTCCTTGCCTAAGCTGTAATAACGCTTGCCGCGTCAATCAACCGCTGCCTATAATCCTGCCTAGTCAACCATTGCATTCGCACGAGAATCATGACGGATCCGTCCTCAACACCCGACTCAGACCTCAGCGAGTATCAGCTAGGCGAAAGCGTCGGCTATCTGATCTCGCGGGTGAAATCGACTGTATCGAACCTGGTCACCCAGCGCAGCATGGCTGAGCTGGGCATCACCAGTCAGCAAGGCAGCATCCTGTTTATGGTGGCGAGCGGCAAGTGCCTGCTGGCCGCCGAACTGGCCCGTGAATACGGTATTGACGCAAGCGCCGTCACGCGTCTGGTCGACAGACTGGAAAAGCGCGGCCTGCTGACACGGGTGCGCAGCAACGAAGACCGACGGGTCGTACGACTCGCGCTGACACCGGAAGGCCATGCGATCGCGGCCAGAATGCCCGGCATTTTCAACGGTGTGCTGGACAGTCTGCTGGGCGGTTTCACCCCCGAAGAGGTGGGCTTCCTGAAGAGCATGCTGCGCCGCGTACTCGTCAATTCCGGCGAGCAGCCACCGGGACTAACCCGTGATGCAGCAAGCAATTTTGACAGCAAATCGTAATAAATTGCTTGCAGTGTCCATCATTACATTCCACTCAAAGAGTCGAGCGATGAAATCCCTTTCCCTGTCCGCGCCCGCGCTTTCGAGCAGGGCCGCTGTCGCCGCAGCGGTGACAGCGCTCGCCCTCACGGGGTGCGCGAACTACTTCGGCATGAAGAGCGACAAGCAGATCTCGTCGCCGGCTCAGTACGAGTCCACCCAGAGCCTGTCCGGCCAGGGCGGTCAATGGCCGTCGCTCGACTGGGCCAACCAGTTCGGCGACCCCCAACTGCCGAAGCTGATCGCAGAAGCGCTGGAAGGCAGCCCGTCGATCGCACAGGCGCAGGCACGCCTCGCCAAGGCTTCCTCGTACATTGAAAGCTCGCGCTCGGCGCTGTACCCGAAGGTCAACGGCAGCTACTCATGGAATCGCGAGCTGTTCTCGGCAAACGCGCTCTACCCGCCTCCGTACGGCGGCACCTGGTATAGCGAAAACAACGTGCTGGCAAGCGCGTCGTGGGATCTGGACCTGTGGGGCAAGAACCGCGAGCGTCTGGGCCAGGCCGTGTCACAGGAAAAGGCCGCTGAAGCCGACATGCAGCAGGCGCGCGTGACGCTCGCCGCCTCCGTGGCGAGCACGTACAACCAGCTTGCCCAGCTGTACGCTTATCGCGACATCGCCGCGCGCGAAATCGCCAACCGGCAGGACATCGGCCGCATCACCAACGGCCGCGTCACCGCCGGCCTCGATACCAACGTCGAACGGCAAACCGCGAACGGCAACATCGCGACCAGCCAGGCGAACCTGACCGATCTCGACGGCCAGATCACTGTGGTGCGTTATCAGTTGGGTGCGCTGCTCGGCAAGGGCCCGGATCGCGGCCTGCAGATCGCCAAGCCGGCCCTGACCACCGGCGACACGGTCGTGCTGCCGAACAATCTGCCGGCCGACCTCGTGGCGCGCCGCGCGGATATCGTCGCCGCACGCTGGCAGGTCGAAGCCGCGCTGCACGACGTGAAGGAAGCGAAGGCCGAGTTCTTCCCGGACATCAACCTCGCCGCCGGTTTCGGTTTCGATGCGTTCGGCTGGGGCCGTTTCCTCACCTCGGCAAGCCGCCAGATCCAGTTCGGCCCGGCGATTCACCTGCCGATCTTCGACGCCGGCGCGCTGCGCTCGCAGTTGAAGGGCCGCTACGCAGACTTCGACCTCGATGTGGCGAACTACAACCAGACGCTGATCAGCGCCCTGTCGGACGTCGCGACGCAAGTGTCGTCGATCCGTTCGATCGACCAGCAATCGGGCGACGCACAACGCGCGCTCGACGCGTCGACCAAGGCTTATCAGCTGGCAGTGATCCGCTACAAGGCCGGTTTGTCGCCGCAATTGCAGGTGCTGACCGCCGACCAGAACCGCCTTGCCGCCGAACAGACGGTCACGGGCCTGAAGATGCGCCGCCGCGATATGCAGATCGGCCTCATCAAGGCACTCGGCGGCGGTTTCGACGCAACGCAAACGGGTCTTGTGGTGCCGACCGATGCCCCGGCATCGGCCGCCGCGGCATCAGCCACCACCGCGACCGCCGCTGCAAACTGAAGCCACACCGACGCGCGCCACACTCGCACGAACATCCGAATAAACGACGACGCTTGAGAGAACCCGGAGCACATCAATGAGCACCACCCAACAGCCCGCGGCTACTACACAACCGGCTCAATCGGCCCCGCAGCCGACGCCACCGGCCCAACCGCCGGCGAACAACGGCAAACGCAAGCGCATGATGACGCTGCTCGTCATCGTGATCCTGATCGCCGCGGTCGCCTACGGCCTTTACTACTTCCTCGACGCACGCTTCCACGAGGACACCGACGACGCGTACGTGAACGGCAACGTCGTACAGATCACGCCGCAAGTCACCGGCACGGTGATCGCCGTGAACGCGGACGACACGCAAACCGTGAAGGCCGGCGACCCGCTCGTCGTGCTCGATCCGGCCGACGCGCGCGTCGCGCTCGAACAGGCCGAAGCGAATCTCGCGCAGACGGTGCGCCAGGTGCGCGGTCTGTTTGCCGACGACAATCAGTACCAGGCGCAAGTTGCCCAGCGTCAGTCCGATCTGTCGCGTGCCCAGGACGACCTGAAGCGCCGCTTGACGGTTGCGCAAACCGGCGCCGTGTCAGCGGAAGAAATCTCGCATGCTCGCGACGCCGTGAAGAGCGCGCAGGCCTCTGTCGACGCCGCCCAGCAGCAACTGGCGTCGAACCGCGCACTGACCGCCAACACCACGATCGCCAATCACCCGAACGTGCAGGCTGCCGCCGCGAAGGTGCGCGACGCGTACCTGAACAACGCGCGTAACAACCTGCCGGCGCCGGTCACGGGCTACGTCGCGAAGCGCTCGGTGCAGGTGGGCCAGCGCGTCTCGCCGGGCACCCCGCTGATGGCCATCGTGCCGCTGGGCGGTGTGTGGGTCGATGCGAACTTCAAGGAAGTGCAACTGAAGCACATGCGCATCGGTCAGCCGGTCGAATTGACGGCCGACGTGTACGGTTCGTCGGTGGTGTACCACGGCAAGGTGGTCGGCTTCTCGGCGGGCACGGGTTCGGCGTTCTCGCTGCTGCCCGCGCAGAATGCAACCGGCAACTGGATCAAGGTGGTGCAACGCCTGCCGGTACGGATCGCGCTCGACCCGCAGGAACTTGAAAAGCATCCGCTGCGTATCGGCCTGTCGATGCAAGCCGACGTGAGCATCAAGGACGACAACGGTGGCCAGCTCGGCCAGGCGCCGAACACGGTCTATCAGACCAACGTGTTCGACAAGTACGGCGACCAGGCCGACGCTGAAATCGCCCGCATCATTTCGGAAAACGCAGGTCCGAACGGCGGTTCGCAGAAATCGCTTCAAAGCAGCGCTGCCAAGCCCGCCGCGAAGCTGATGTAAGCGGCACGACGATTCATAGAAGGTTTTTTTAATGGCTCAGGCTCAGGCGCAAGTCCCTCATCCGCCGCTCGAGGGCGCGCAACTGGTGATCGGCACCATCGCGGTGTCGCTCGCCGTGTTCATGAACGTGCTCGACACGTCGATTGCGAACGTGTCGATCCCGTCCATTTCGGGTGATCTCGGGGTGTCGTCCGACCAGGGTACGTGGGTCATCACGTCGTTCGCGGTGGCGAACGCGATCTCTGTGCCGCTGACCGGCTGGCTTACCGACCGTATCGGCCAGGTGCGCCTGTTCATGGCGTCGATCATTCTGTTCGTGATCTCGTCGTGGATGTGTGGTCTCGCGCCCACCCTGCCGTTCCTGCTTGCCTCGCGCGTACTGCAAGGCGCGGTGGCCGGCCCGATGATTCCGCTGTCGCAAACGCTGTTGCTCGCCAGTTATCCGCGCGCCAAGGCGCCGATGGCGCTATCGATGTGGGCAATGACCACGCTGATCGCGCCGGTGGCCGGGCCGATTCTCGGCGGCTGGATCTCGGACAACATCTCGTGGCCGTGGATTTTCTACGTCAATATTCCGGTCGGCGCGATCGCCGCCGTGGCAACGTGGACGATCTTCCGCAACCGCGATTCGGTCGTCAAAAAGGCGCCGATCGATGGCGTGGGTCTCGGCCTGTTGATCCTCTGGGTCGGCTCGTTACAAGTGATGCTCGACAAGGGCAAAGACCTCGACTGGTTCTCGTCGACCACCATCGTCGTGCTGGCGCTGGTCGCGGTGATTTCACTCGCGTTCTTCATCGTGTGGGAATTGACGGCCGAGCATCCGGTGGTCGATCTGTCGCTCTTCAGCCGGCGCAATTTCACGAGCGGCACGGTTGCGCTGTCGATCGGCTACGGGCTCTACTTCGGCAACCTCGTGTTGTTGCCGTTGTGGTTGCAAACCGATATCGGCTACACCGCCACCGAAGCGGGTCTCGTGATGGCGCCGGTCGGCCTGTTCGCGGTGTTGCTGTCGCCGATCACCGGCAAGGTGCTGCCGCGCACCGATCCGCGCTATATCGCGACCTTGTCGTTCCTCGTGTTCGCACTGTGTTTCTGGATGCGCTCACGTTATACGACCGGCGTCGATACTTATTCGCTGCTGCTACCCACGTTGATTCAGGGGATCGGCATGGCCGGGTTCTTCATCCCGCTGGTGTCGATCACGCTGTCGGGTTTGCCAGGCAACCGGATTCCGGCTGCGTCGGGCCTGTCGAATTTCGTGCGGATCATGTGCGGCGGTATTGGCACGTCGATTTTCCAGACCGCATGGGATCACCGCACCATCATGCATCACGCGCAACTGGCCGAGCAGGCGAGCGCGTACAACCCGGTGTTCGATCAGTCGATCCGGCAGATGGGTGCGGCGGGCTACAGCCAGCCGCAGGCGTATGGCCTGTTCAACACGATGGCGACGCAGCAGGCCGCGCAGTTGGGCGTGAACGATCTGTTCTTTGTGTCGGCGGGGATCTTTGTCGCGCTGATCGCGCTGATCTGGATGGCAAAGCCGGAACGCGCCGGTGGTGATGCGGGTGCGGCGGCCGCGGCGGCGCATTGAGGTTTTAGCTTCCGTCCGTGCACCGGGCTGGATGTCGATGTAAAAAAGGCGGGACCGCTGTTGAACGGTCCCGCCTTTTTTGTTGCTGCTGACGTTTCGGCTTGGCCCACTGCCGTGGGTGGCAGCGTCAACACTCGCCCAGCTTGCGACTACGGCAACACTCATTGCCTCGCCGCGGCCACGTTGCCGGTCTTCGCGTTAGCTCACTTGCGTGCCGATGCTGAATTCCCGCGCTAGCTCGCGGCCGTGACCACGAGCCGTTCCGGCGCCAGCACACCCTCGCCTTGCTTCGCGACGCCAAGCAGACGCCCGTCCGCGGCATACACGCGCACGCGCGGCGCATTCACCGCCTCGCCCGTAATGGCCAACTCGGAGAGCTTCAGCCGCTGTCCATGCAGGAAGCGACGGGTCGCGTCTTCGTCCAGTGCGACGAGCGGGAATGTGGACAGCAATGCATCGACCGGTTGCAGCCACGTATCGCGCTCGCTCTCCGTCGCGTCGGACAACGCGTCGAGCGTCACCGAATTCTCCAGCGTCAGCGCGCCTACGCCAGTACGCCGCAGCGCGACCAGATGCGCGCCGCAACCGAGCGCTTCGCCAATATCCTCGGCGAGGGTGCGCACGTACGTGCCTTTGCTGCACGTCACGCGAAACGTCACATCGGGCAACGCACAGGCAAGCAACTCGAGCGCGTGAATCGTCACCTGACGCCCTTCCCGCTCGACCGTCTGGCCGGCACGCGCGTATTCGTAGAGCGGCTTGCCGTCACGCTTGAGCGCCGAATACATCGGCGGGACCTGGACGATGTCACCGAGAAAGTTCTGCATGGCCGCCTGGACGGCGGCCTGATCGCACGTCACGTCGCGCGTGTCGATCGCCTCGCCTTCGGCGTCGCCGGTGGTCGTGCGGATACCGAGGCGCATCGTCGCCTCGTAGGTCTTGTCGGCTTCGAGCAGGTCTTGCGAAAACTTGGTCGCTTCGCCGAAACACAGCGGCAAGAGACCCGTGGCGAGTGGATCGAGCGTGCCGGTGTGGCCCGCCTTTTTGGCCAGATAGAGACGCTTGGCGCGAATCAGCGCGTCGTTACTTGACAGGCCAAGCGGCTTGTCGAGCAGCAGCACGCCGTCGAGTGCGCGACGCGGCACGCGGGGGCGTTGAGGTGCGGTCATGTCAGAAAGACAGGGTCTTCGAAGTGGTCGGAAACAGCGCGAATTGAACTGCCACTGAGGCAGTAAAACCGCGGAACGCGGATAACAGCGCGCTCAGTCTTCTTTCGCGCGATTAGCGTTCGCCTCGTCGATCAGACGAGACATTTCGACGGCCCGTTCGATCGTCTGATCGTAATGGAAATGCAGCGTCGGCACGGTATGGATGTGCAGGCGCTTGAACAGCTGATTGTGCAGATGACCGGCCGCGTGCGTGAGCGCTTCGAGCGTCTGTTGCGGGTCGCCGGTCAGCGTCGTGAAGTAGACCTTCGCGTGCGCGTAGTCGGGCGTCAGCTCGACGCTTTGAATCGTGACGAGACCGATGCGCGGATCCTTGACCTCGCGCAGCAACTCGGACAGGTCGCGCTGGATCTGATCGGCGATCTGCACGTTGCGATTGGGAGAAGAACGTTTTTTAGCCATGATATTTGTGTGATCCGTTCTGACGGATGCAAAAAAGTTGTTCGCGCGAGCCGAGGTGGTGATTGCCCGGACGGCAATGAGCGGCTTGATAGCAGCGCTAACCACCGCGGGGCGCAATACGCGACACAATGCGTGGGCCCAAAAACAACGGGCGGAGCGGGCGCTTAAGCCCGCTCCGCCCGTTGAGCCAATGCCGCGTGAATTACAGCGTACGCGCGACTTCGGTAACTTCGAAGACTTCGAACTGATCGCCTTCGACGATATCGTTGAAGTTCTTGATCGACATACCGCACTCGAAGCCCTGACGGACTTCCTTGACGTCGTCCTTGAAGCGCTTGAGCGAATCGAGCTCGCCCGTGAAGATGACGACGTTGTTGCGCAACACGCGCACCGACGACGAGCGCTTGACGAAACCGTCCGTGACCATACAGCCGGCCACCGCGCCGATCTTCGGTACCTTGAAGACCTGGCGCACTTCGACCGTACCCGTCACGACTTCGCGCTTCTCCGGTGCCAGCATGCCCGACATCGCGGCCTTCACTTCATCTACTGCGTCATAGATGATGTTGTAGTAGCGAATATCGACGCCGTTCGCTTCCGCCAGCTTGCGCGCCTGTGCATCCGCACGTGTGTTGAAACCGATGATGACCGCCTTCGAAGCCGTAGCCAGGTTGACGTCCGACTCGCTGATGCCGCCGACCGCGCCGTGCACGATCTGTACGCGGACTTCGTCGGTCGAGAGCTTGAGCAGCGACTGCACCAAAGCTTCCTGCGAACCTTGCACGTCGGCCTTGACGATGAGCGGCATGTACGCCACTTCGCCTTCGCCCATCTGTTCCAGCATGTTCTCGAGCTTCGCGGCCTGTTGCTTGGCCAGCTTGACGTCGCGGAACTTGCCTTGACGGAACAGCGCGACTTCACGCGCCTTGCGGTCGTCCGGCATGACGATGACTTCTTCGCCAGCTTGCGGGACTTCCGACAGACCTTGAATCTCAACCGGGATCGACGGGCCTGCCGACTTGGTCGGCTTGCCGGTTTCGTCGAGCATGGCTCGCACGCGACCGTAAGCGCTACCTGCCAGCACCACGTCGCCGCGGTTCAGCGTACCCGACTGGACCAGGATCGTTGCAACCGGACCCTTACCCTTATCGAGCTTCGCTTCAATAACGAGACCCTTGGCCGGCGCTTCGACCGGTGCCTTCAGTTCCAGCACTTCGGCTTGCAGCAGCACGTTTTCGAGCAGGTCGTCGATGCCCGCGCCGGTTTTAGCCGACACCGACACGAATGGCGAATCGCCACCGTATTCTTCCGGCACGACGCCTTCCGCGACGAGTTCCTGCTTGACGCGCTCCGGATTTGCATCCGGCTTGTCGATCTTGTTGATTGCGACGACGAGCGGCACGCCGCCTGCCTTCGCGTGGGCAATCGCTTCCTTCGTTTGCGGCATCACGCCGTCGTCGGCTGCGACCACCAGAATCACGATGTCGGTTGCCTTGGCACCGCGAGCACGCATGGCCGTAAAGGCTTCGTGACCCGGCGTGTCGAGGAACGTGATGACGCCACGCGGCGTTTCGACGTGATACGCGCCGATGTGCTGCGTAATCCCGCCCGCTTCACCCGCTGCAACCTTGGCGCGGCGGATGTAGTCGAGCAGCGAGGTCTTGCCGTGGTCGACGTGACCCATGACCGTGACGACCGGCGGACGCGGCAGTGCTTCTGCGTCCGTGATTTCGCCTTCGACCAGCATCGCTTCCGGATCGTCCAGCTTGGCCGCAACCGCGTGGTGGCCCAGTTCCTCGACGATGATCATCGCCGTTTCCTGGTCCAGCATCTGGTTGATCGTGACCATCTGGCCGAGCTTCATCATCGACTTGATGACTTCCGATGCCTTCACCGCCATCTTGTGCGCCAGATCGGCGACCGTGATGGTTTCCGGCACGTGCACTTCACGCACGATCGGTTCGGTCGGCGCCTGGAACGTGGTGTTCTGATCCTGATGCTTGCCGCGACCCTTCGGGCCGCCGCGCCAGCCGCGATCGACGCCGCCGCTCGAATCGCCACGCGTCTTGATACCGCGGCGCTTTGCTGCGTCGTCCTGCCAGCCGCCCTTGCCACCGCCCGGCTTCTTCTTGTCGCCAGCCGACGGCGTGGTCGTTGCAGCCGGAGCCGCAGCAGCCGGCTTCTTGGCGGCCGGACGTGCCGGCGCTTCACCCGCCGGACGCGCCGGCTTGTGCAGCGTGCCCTTGGCTTCCGCCGGCTTGACCGGCTCAGCGGGCTTCGGTGCCGGTTCCGGCGCCTTGACCTGCGCCTTGCGCGGCGTGTTCATCATTTCGCGAATCGCACGCGCTTCGGCTTCTGCCGCCGCACGGCGCTTGCTGACTTCTTCCTGCTCGGCGCGCGTTTTCTCGGCGGCCTGACGCGCTGCGTCTTCCGCTTTCTTCGCCGCTTCGCGTTGTGCCGCGCGTTCTGCCGCAGCACGCTCGTCGTCCTGCTCGCTTTCCTTGGCGACCGCCGGTTCCGCAGCCTTGGCCGCGACAGGTTCAGCCTTAGCCGACGGCTGGGCAGCCTGCGCCGGCTTCGCAGCCTGCTGAGCCTGTGCGCGAGCAGCCGCTTCGGCCGCAGCCGCCGCGCGCTTCTTCGCTGCCTCTTCTTCCGCCCGACGCCGCTCGGCTTCAGCAGCCTGCTCGCGCGCCTGACGTTCGGCTTCTTCGCGTTCGAGTTGTTCCTGACGCGCCTTCAACTCCTGAGCCTGCTTTTCGAGCAGCTCGGCTTCGTGACGCGCTTCCTCTTCACGGCGCTGGAGTTCGAGATCGTCGACGTCGGCCTCAGCCTCGGCCACATGATTCGATGCATCACCGCCTTCACCGGCGGCTTCGTCGCGGCGGACGAAGGTGCGCTTCTTGCGCACCTCGACCTGAATGGTGCGAGCTTTGCCCGTCGCGTCGGATTGCTTGATCTCCGACGTATGCCGTTTCGTCAGCGTGATCTTGCGCTTGTCCGCATCAGTCGAGCCGTGAGACTTGCGCAAGTGGTCGAGCAGACGCGCCTTGTCCGTTTCGGACAAGCTGTCGTCTTCGCTCGCTTTCGTGACGCCTGCTGCCTGAAGCTGCTCAAGGAGCACGCCTGCAGGCATTTTCAGTTCCGCGGCAAATTGGGCTACGTTGTTACTCGCCATTCATTCCTCTTAATGCAAGGACCGATTCCTTGCGGTTAGCATCTTGTCATGCGGCCTAACGGCCGCGGTCAATTTAGTGCGCCATGGTCATTTCTCACTGGAACCAATGTTCACGTGCTTTCATGATCAACGCCTTAGCGGCATCCTCTTCCATTCCGGTCATTTCGACCAGTTCATCCACAGCCAGCTCGGCGAGTTCGTCGCGCGTCTGGATCTGATGTTCGGCAAGCTTGGCGAGCAGGTCGGCATCCATGCCGTCCAGGCTCTTCAGGTCGAGTGCAACATTCTCGACCTTTTCTTCATTCGCGATCGCCAACGTCAACAACGCATCGCGCGAGCGATTACGCAGTTCGTGAACGGTGTCTTCGTCGAATGCTTCGATTTCGAGCATCTCGTTGAGCGGCACATAAGCGATCTCTTCGAGGCTCGTAAAGCCTTCGTCGATCAGGATGTCGGCTACTTCTTCGTCGACATCGAGACGCGCCATGAACAGGTCGCGCAGTACACCGCGTTCCTGATTCTGCTTTTGCGCAGATTCGTCCGGCGTCATGATGTTGATCTGCCAGCCGGTGAGTTCGCTGGCAAGACGCACGTTCTGGCCGCTGCGGCCGATCGCGACCGCCAGTTCGTTTTCGTCTACGACGACGTCCATCGAATGCTTTTCTTCATCGACGACGATCGACTGGACGGCTGCCGGCGCGAGGGCGCCGATCACAAACTGAGCGGGATCTTCCGACCATAGCACGATGTCGACGTTTTCGCCACCGAGCTCGTTGCGCACGGCCTGTACGCGCGAACCGCGGATACCGACGCACGTGCCGATCGGATCGATGCGCTTGTCGTAAGCGACCACGCCGATCTTGGCGCGCACGCCCGGATCCCGCGCCGCCGCCTTGATTTCCAGCAGACCCTGCTCGATTTCCGGCACTTCCATTTCGAACAGCTTCATCAGGAATTCGGGCGCCGTACGCGACAGTTCGATCTGCGGACCGCGAGCGGTGCGATCGACCTTGGCGATATAGGCGCGCACGCGGTCGCCCACGCGCAGATTTTCCTTCGGAATCAGCTGATCGCGGCGCAGCAACGCTTCGACACGGCCGGTTTCGACGATGAAGTTGCCCTTGTCCAGGCGCTTCACCGAGCCGGTCATGATGTGCTCGCCGCGCTCGAGGAAGTCGTTCAGGATCTGCTCGCGTTCCGCGTCGCGCACCTTCTGAAGGATCACCTGCTTGGCGGCCTGCGCTCCGATACGGCCGAATTCGATCGACGGCACCGGTTCTTCGATGTATTCGTCGAGTTGAATTTCCGGCTTCTGCTCGCGTGCTTCGAACAGCAGGATTTCCTGATCCGGCTCTTGCAGGCCTGCTTCGTCCGGCACCACTTTCCAGCGGCGAAACGTTTCGTGCTCGCCGCTTTCACGGTCGATCTGGACGCGAATGTCCGCGTCTTCTTCGAAGAGTTTCTTGGAGGCCGAAGCGAGGGCCGCCTCGAGCGCGGCAAATACCACGTCTTTATCGACGTTCTTCTCGCGTGCCAGCGCATCCACCAGCATCAACACTTCGCGACTCATTGTTTGCGGCTCCTAAAGTCAACTTTCGGAACGAGGCGTGCCTTATCGATATCCGCGACGGTGAAATCGAGCATCGCGGCGCCTTCCTTCCCTTCAAATTCCAGACCGATCGTCTCGCCTTCTGGAGCATGCAGAATGCCCCGGTACGATTTCCGTCCGTCCAATGGCTTTTTCAATGTGATTACCACTTCGCTGCCTGCGAAGCGTTCGAAATCCGCCAGTTTTTTCAGCGGGCGGTCGAGACCCGGCGACGACACTTCAAGCCGCTCGTAATCGATATTTTCGACCGTCAGAACGTGCTGGAGCTGACGCGTGACTTTCTCGCAGTCTTCGATCGCGATGCCGGCCGGCTGGTCGATATAAATACACAAACTGCCGCGCCCGGTGCGCTCGAGATCGACCAGCTCGTAGCCGAGTCCCACGACCGTGGTTTCAATCAGTTCCGTCAGTTGCACAGTGCCCTCTAAGATGTTCGCGCGGCGAGACCTGCCGGGTTTGTCTGCAAACACCAATGCGGGCCGCGCGCCAAGCCGGCGCACGTTCGTGCTACCCGAGATGCCGAACCACTTAGAACTGAGCGGCAAAAAAAAATGGGCTAAACGCCCATCATCTTATTACCGGTGGTCGCACCTGAGCCGCACATGAAAAGCCGCACGCCCAGCGACTCCGCGATTGTAGCCATTTTTCGGGACAAACGCAAACCGCAGAACGCCGTACGAAGCGCATTTCCGCTTGATTTCATGGGAATCTTTCGACGATATGGCGGCGCTTCAGGCCTTTTGCAAGGCGGCTTGCGCCGTCCCTGAACCGCCCCGGACCCGCGGCTGACAAGCAGGGGCAACAAACTCTGCCCCTACTTATGCGCACGCCGCGGTTTTATGGGTTACATGAAACCCGCGGCGCCCGTCGAACGATTCTGACGGTGGCGAGGCGCAAATCGTTGAGGAACGATCAGCGGCCAACCCTCATGCTGACGTCGCCTGGAGCTTAACGGCCTCGCGAGCGACCGCGCGGCGCGCCGCCACCACGATTGGCGCCGCCCGCGTTGGCGTTGCCGCCGGCGCGGTTGGCGTTACCGCCGCGATTGCCAGCCGGTCCGCGACTAGCGCCGCCCGGATTGCCGCCCGGGCCGCCAGCGCGCTTGCCACCGCCAGCCGCACGATTACCATTTCCCGACGGCGCACGATTACCGTCGACATCGCCACGGCCGCCACGCGGACCGCCCGTACCGCCGCCACCGCTCATTGGGCCGCCAAAGCCACCGGCGCTACGCCCAGCGCCGCGGTTGCCATAACCGCCACCGCCGCCGGCGCCAAAGCCACTGCCCGCACCACCACCGAAGCCCCCACCCGCCGCGCCGCGACGGCCTTGACCGCGCGGCTGCTGCTGGTCGAAACGGCCATGCGACATCAGCACCGGTTCCCGGCTGATGAAACCCATCGATGTTTGCATCGGATCCGGCTGCTTACGTTCCGGCGCCTCTCTGCGGCCGCCCTTTTCTTCCGTCGGCGCCTTCAGACCGACCGACGCCATCAGCGCACGCACCTGATTGTCTTCCAGCTCTTCCCAGCGACCGCGCTTCAAGCCCTTCGGCAAAGAGATCGGGCCATGACGCGTGCGGATCAGGCGGCTGACCATCAGGCCGGCTGCCTCGAACATGCGGCGCACTTCACGGTTACGCCCTTCGGCGAGCGCGACGTGATACCAATGATTGGTGCCCTCGCCGCCGCCATCGCGGATGCGCAGGAAATTCGCCGGGCCGTCTTCCAGCTCGACGCCGTGCAACAGCTTCTGGCGCATGCCTTCCGCCAGTTCGCCGACCACGCGCACCGCATATTCACGCTCGACGCTGTAACGCGGATGCATGAAACGGTTTGCCAGATCGCCCGACGTGGTCAGCATCAGCAGACCTTCGGTGTTGAAGTCGAGGCGGCCGACCGCGAGCCACTTGGCGGTCTTCATGGGCGGCAGCTTGTCGAACACCGACGGGCGGCCTTCCGGATCGGCATGGCTGACGATTTCGCCGGTCGGTTTGTGATACAGCAGCACGCGCGGCGGCTTGTTGGCCAGCTTGCGCTTGACCGGCTTGCCGTTGATGCGGACCTGGTCGGTCGGCATGATGCGCTGGCCGATGTGAGCCGGTTCACCGTTCACCGACACGCGGCCGGCGACGATCAGTTCTTCCATGTCGCGGCGCGAACCCATACCGGCTTCGGCCAGCACTTTGTGCAGCTTCGGCGCGTCGTCGTCCGCAGCGAGAACACGCTTGGGCGCGGCCGGCTTGCCACGGCGCAGCATCGGCGCGCGCACGCCGCCGGTGGTGCTGTTGTCCGCATCGAATGCGGGCGACGTGACGTACGAGAACAGGTCGTCCGGGCTCGCTTCGGTTGCGACTGCCGCCGCGGCTTCGCCGCCACGGCGATTCTGACGTTGACCGCCTTCACGCGGCTGACGCTCGCCACGGCCCCCTTCGCGCTGCCCACCTTCGCGGGGTCCGCCCTCGCGGGACGCCCCTTCTCGTTGACCGCCCTCGCGCTTCGCCCCACCTGCATTGCGGCGCGGGCCCTGCCCTTTGGCGCCGCCATCCTTGCGCGGCATGCGCACCTGAGCGACCACCTCGCCGTCCGGCGGCGCTTCGGTGACGGCCGGCGCACCTTGCGCGGGCGCGCCTTCGGCGCCCTTCGTCTTCGCTCCGGCGCGGCGCCGCGCGATCAGGCTGCGCGGCCCGCGACGCAGGCCGCGGCGCGGACGGTCTTCACCGTCTGCTTCCGTGGTCTGCGCCGGGCGCTCGCCCTCGCCTGACGACGCTTGCGTGGTGCGCGCTTCGTCGGCGCGCGCCGACGGCACGGCGCGCTCGGATTCGGACGAATCGGTGTCGTGGGTATGTGTCAAAACAACCTCAAAATGTCAGGTCGCGCGCGCCCATTGCGGGCGCGGCAAAAAAATTCGGTTACGTCAGGCGCTGCGCGACTCGGGTTCGTCGTCGGTCAGAATGCCTGCGTCCTGTGCGGCATCGCGGCGATCCTCAGGATCGCCGTGCGCCGCCGTGGTCGGGTTCGGCTCGGCGGCATGCTCCGTATCGCGGAGCACGCCCGAGTCGTGCGCGGGTAGTGCCGGATCGGTCTGGGAGACCGGATCGTGATTCAGTGCAGGCTCGACTGCGCCGGCCTGCGGTTCAACGTTTGTCGCTTCGGCATCTTCTTGCGCAACCGGAGCTGCAGCAGCATCCGGATGCAACTCAGGTGCCGGCGCCACATCCGCAGCGCTATGCGCTGCCTCGTCCATCTCGCCGGCAAGCTCATCCGCTTCAGCGGCTGCCTCGCCTGCGGCTGAATCCGCCGACGCTTCGGGCTCGCCATCTTCGCCCGATGCCAAGGTCTGCGCGGCCTCGACCTCGGAAAATTCGATCGCATGCTGACCGAGCAAATCCGCGTTCAGTTGCGCCGACGGATCGGCGAGCGGCGGCAATTCGTCGAGCGCCTTCAAACCGAGGTCGTCGAGAAATTGCCGCGTAGTCGCGTACAGCGCCGGACGGCCTGGCACATCACGATGGCCGATCACTTCAATCCAGCCGCGATCCTCGAGTTGCTTGACGACCTGCGTATTCACCGTAACGCCGCGAATCTCTTCGATATCGCCGCGCGTGACCGGTTGCCTGTACGCAATGATCGCCAGCGTCTCGAGTACCGCGCGCGAATATTTCGGCGGTTTCTCAGGATGCAAACGATCCAGATACGAACGCATCGCGGGCTTGCTTTGAAATCGCCAGCCCGATGCCAGCCCGACCAACTCCACACCGCGCCCCGACCAATCCTGCTTGAGGTCTTCGAGCAAATTCCGAACAGTGTCTGCCGACACGCCGTCGGCAAAGAGCTTGCGCAAATCGCCGAGCTTTAACGGCTCCTGCGCGCAGATCAAGGCAGTCTCGAGGACGATCTTCGCCTCTTGGGTATTCATGCAGCTAGGTCAGACCCTGTGGTCAAAGAACCGGATCAAACAGACGATGTGGAACTGAAGACGCGCTCGCCCGATTCTGATCGGTCATATTGATGGGAGCACGCACCGGGGGGTGGCGAAACAGGCAATCGAGCCAAACCCAGCCGGACGGAGCAGCGATATTCCTGAAAGGAATCGCGTGACTGAGCGCCATATTACGCAAAAACAACCGGTGCGTAAAGACGAAATCCCCGGCGCATTTTTCAGCAATGCCCTGACCCGCTTGCTTTCGCGAAAAAGTAGGCCGAAATTCACGAGAATCGGTCTGAAATGAGCCCTTAAACCAGACCGGCCGCCTTTTCCGCCACCGCTCAATGCGTGCCGGGTTGCGCCAGGAATCGCTTCAGACGCTCGACACCCGCGTCCAGCCGCGCCGTGTCACAGGCGTAGCACCAGCGCACGAAGCCCTCGCCTTGCGGGCCAAACGCGCTGCCAGGCGCCACGCCGAGGCCCACTTCGCGCACCATGGCCTTGCATAGATCGAGACTGCGCGATGCACCCGGCATCGAGAAAAACAGATACATCGCCCCGGGTGGCGCCTTTACATCGACACCCGGCACCGCGGATAGCGCCTGCACCAAATGGTCGCGCGATGCCTTCAGGTCGAGCACCAGTTCCTGCGTGAAGCGCTCGCCCTGCTGAACCGCGGCGATGCCCGCCTGCTGGACGAAAGCCGGCGCGCATGAGGTGTTGTATTCGACCAGCTTGCCCAGATCGTCCATTAGCGAGACTGGTGCGACGATCCAGCCGAGCCGCCACCCGGTCATCAGCCAGGCTTTGGAAAACGAATTCACGCAAATCACGCGCTCGTCGCGCGTGGCCAGATCGAGAAACGACGGCGCAGTGCGGGAAGGGACGCCGCCCGCACCAGGTTCGGCGTCTGCGTAATAGAGACGCTCGTAGACCTCGTCCGCGACGATCCAGATGCCGAGGCGGCGGCAATGCGCCAACACGGCGCGCTGCTCGTCGCGGCTCATCACCCAGCCGGTCGGGTTATTCGGCGAATTGATCAGCAGCATCTTTGTGCCCGGCGTCAGCGCCGCCAGCAATTGCTCGAGATCGAGTTGCCAGCCGCGCTCACCGTAACCCAGCGCGACAGTTTCCACGTGCGCGCCCAGAATCTTGGGAATTTCCACCAGATTCGGCCACAGCGGCGTAACCGCAACGACACGGTCACCCGCGCCCACCACCAGCTGCGCGGCCAGCATCAGCGCGTTGACGCCGGCGCTGGTCACCGCAATGTGATCGGGCGACGTCGCCCCGTGCAACGCGCTGACGTAGTCTGCGAGCGCCGCGCGCAGCGGCGCGATACCAAGATTGTGCGTATAGAAAGTGGCGCCCGCGGCCAACGCGGCGCTAGCGGCGTCGCGAATGAAGGCCGGCGTCACCCGGTCGGACTCGCCAAACCAGAAAGGCAGCACATCGGCCACGCCGAAACCGGCATTCGCCACTTCACGGATCTGCGAAGGACGCAGTGCGCGCACGGCATCGCGCGCGTTGGGGATGGTGGACACAGACAGATCCGTTTCGCTCATTGAAACTTCCAGACGGTGATGGACGGCTTATAGGTCAAGGCTGACCGGTCAAGGCCGACACTTGGCAGAGGCGACAGTTTAGCGCGGCGCCTATTTTTGGGACGGCGAAGTCACTGACTGGCAACGCGCGCACAGAAAGCCGCGCAAGCCAATGAGACCGCTTGACAGACAAGGCTCGAAGCCAACCAGCGCTTCGCCGATCGCCAGCCAACCTGATTTCTTCAGACAGACAGCGCGCGCCTTAGCCCTCAACTCAAATCTTCAGCCCGCGCCGGCAATTGACGAATCAGGCCCCACACCGCCTCCGCCGCCGGCGACAGCGAACGGTCGCGCCGCCGCACCAGTTCGACCGTGCGCTCGGCACGCGGCACGAGCGGCCGCGCCACCAGGGAGGCGCCCGCCGGCAGCGGCAACGCCAGCCAAGGCAGCACGCTCACGCCCACGCCCGCCTCGACCAGCCCAAAAACGGTCGCGGAATGCCCCAACTCCTGCACCACGGTGGCGCTCACACCGTGTTCCTGCATCGCCGCGTCGATGATAGGACGGCTGCCTGACGCGTAATCGAGCATGACGAGCTGCTCGCCCTGGAGGTCCGTCCATGCCACCTGCCGCTGCGCCGCCAGAGGATGGTCGTCGCGCGAAACAACGCAAAACGAATCGGTCATCAGCGACTCGCTCAGCAGGTCGTCGGCGGAAAACGGGCCGATGATCACGCCGAAATCGACTTCGCCCGACTTCACCTTGCGCACCACGTCGCTTTGCACGTCGTCGCGCAGCCCTAACGTGATGTAGGGAAACTGGCGTCCGCACGACGCCACCACGCTGGGCATCAAGCGGCAGGCAACCGTCGGGCTCGCGGCCACCACCACCCGCCCGCGGCGCTGCTCGCCGATTTCGCGGATCTCGCGCAAGGCGTCGTCCAGATCCGTCAGCAGACGTGACACGCTCGACACCAAGTTGCCGCCGACATCCGTGAGCTGCACCTCGCGCGTGGTGCGGTCGATCAACTTCAGCCCGATCTCCCCCTCCAGTTCGCGCACACAGCGACTCACCGCCGACTGCGTCAAACCGATCTCATCGCCGGCCCGGCTGAAGCTCTGCAAGCGCGCGACCTCAATGAAAACCCTTAGCTGACGCAGCGTCACATTCATTTACCAACCTCATTAATAACCCAGTTTGATGCGCATTGTAGGGTGAATTGTCGCACCACTGTCGCATTTAGTGCGATCGCTGCGGCGCAGCAATAAGGCGCAAACGCACGCTGGTCGGGCCTGATTGCACAAGATTGGTGATTGTCCCGATTTGCGGGATGGGTTTTTTGGATTCTTATACGGCCCTAGCTAGCGCCCGCGCTGGCCCGCTGTCACTGGGCTTTCAGGTAGTTGGATTCAACTTGGCACACTTCCTGCATTTACATGCACACAGGGTCGGCGCCATGACTTCTGACTGAATAGCAAATCGTGGCAAGCCCGACCCCCCTTGGCACTCGCCTATCGAGTGCATGGAGAGTGCGCGGCGCGGGGCAGCGCACCGGAGTTAGCTTCGCTGAGGTGAAACATGATGCTGTTCGACGATTTGAGAGACAACGAGTGGGCGCTGGTCGAGGCGTTGTTCTGTGCGGAGCCAGCACGGAGCGAACGTCGTGGTCGACCACGCGTGGAAGCGCGCGCCGTAGTCAATGCCGTGCTTTGGGTGCTGTCGACGGGCGAGGGCTGGTCCAAATTACCGGGCCGCTATCCGTCGCCGCCGACTTGCCGCCGTCGCTTCGACGAATGGCAAGCCGATGGTACGCTCGCCGAAATAGTTAAGCGACTCGGCACGAGCGGCCGTGAAATTTCGCTGCGCGGCCGCATTGGCGCGACCGCCGCGAAACCGCCGGCACCGCCGAGCCGCGACCGCCTGCGCGGCGCATTCTGGACCAATCCGGAATCGTGGCGCGCGCCGGTCAAGATGGCCTGACGCGAATTGTTTTGCCTCCGGGCGCCTGCGGGCGCCCGGCGTGTATCTGGGCCGCCGCGCGCCGTCTGTCGACGTCAACCCGGCCTGCAGTGGGCACCGCCGTTCGGCGCGCCCAGTTCAGTCGTCCCTTCCCGTTTCTCCGATTTCACCATCGACCCGCTTCAGACGCCCGAAGCGGTCGATGGTTGCTGGTGAAACATCCATTTACTATTACTTACAGCGTGCTTTCGTCACTCGACATACCTTATCGGTATGCAAACAGGCCTTGAATCGATCGGCTTGACGGGAGCTCAGCATGAAACCAATGTCACTGCTTCTGTGCGGCATTGTCGTTTCATCAATGGCCGCACCGGCATTCGCACAGCAACACCCCCAAGGCTGGAACTGGCGGCCGGACCGCACGGCCACCGCTGACGCCTGGCAGCAAAGCGAAACGCGCAACCGCGACTTCACGCCGCCTGCGCCTCGGGGAGACTTGCGCGGCGATATCGCGAGCAACGTACGCGCGCGGCCTGAACCGCCACGAGAAGACCCTACGCGCCGTCGCTAGACATGCGTCGACGCACCGGTGACTGGCTGGCCACGTATCAAATCGTTTGGGTTGGGGCCGCGCTTGTTGTGACTGTGATCACACAACCGGCGTCCGCCGTGAATGCGAGACAACGCGCTATATGGCGAATTGAACGATAGGGGAACCACCCGGCGCCGCGCCAGTCTGATTTAACGCCATTAGCACAGCGTGGCAGTAGTAATTCCGGTACGCCCGTATCCTTGCGATACGGGCTTTTTTTTGCGTCGACGGGCAGGCAGCGCGCACTGCATCGAGGCGCACAAGCCAGGCACGAAAGCGGAGCAATAAAATCACCGCCAGCCGCATGAAGCGGCCGGGAAAAACAGCGCCGGCGCCTGCCCGCCGGTCCCTAGGGCCGGGCCTCGAGAGCGGCGGTGGGCCGCGCTTCGGCTGTCGCAACGACGTAGTCGTTCATTCGCTGCGCGCTCCAGCTCAACAGGCGTTCGTCGTGCGCGAGCCTCGCGAACTCGGCCCTGCCGCGCTCGGTGAGCACGGCGATATCGACCGGCGCATGAAAACCTGGAGCCGGTGCGACAGTGCGCTGCCGAACAGTGTCCATCAGGCCTAGCGCGCGAAGATATTGGAAAACACCCGGTCGTCTGGCCCATGGGACCTGGCGATATTGCGCCCGCCGCAGCGCTTCAAGTACCGCTTCGTTGGAATACGTGGTCATCTCACTTCTTTCTTAAAGTGCAGCTATGACACATCTATGCCCAACACGTCACCGCGCCACCAGTGACGCGCATGGCACCCGCCCTTGGCTGGAAACTGGCCGCTTGTCATGCGGTCGAATTTCGCCAGGTGCTGCCCTGGTCTCGTTTTCGGAACCCCCGTCTGAACGGCATGTTAGCGTTCTACCTACGGGCTGACGATGCAACCGCTGCGGCGCGATAGCAAGCCCATAGATTTGTCCCGAAAGTCATACGTTACCCCATTTAAATTGATTCTATTCACTTTATTAGCGCTTTTTTTTGCAGCAATCGTGCTATGGAAACGCGCCCGCCGGCCTCTCGCCATGGGTACGATCGCCCTGTTCTGGCTGCTCGCCGCCGGCTGGCTCACGGCGCCATTGCTGGAATGGGCGCAGCCGCGCCGGCAGTCCGACACGCCCGCCAGTTTCGCGCCGCGCACCGCAATCATCATGCTCGGGGGCGGCACCATTTACGACGATGACGACAGGCTCGTGCCTCCGCGTGACGTGCTCGCGCGCATCGCCGTGAGCGCGGAAAACTACGCAGCCTGCAAGCATACGGCCGCCACATGTCACGTCATCGTGAGCGGTGGCAATCCGCAGCGGCATAGCGCAACCGAAGCGGACACCTATCTTCCCTACCTGTTGCGCCAACAGGTGCCGCGTGCGGACATCGTGCTGGAAAACAGCAGCCGCACGACTTACGAAAACGCACGCAACGTCTCGGCTATTCTCGACCAGTCACGTTACGATTCCCTGATACTCGTCACCTCCGCCTATCAGATGCCGCGCGCCCTGCTCGACTTCCATCGCTTCGGCCTCACGCCGCAGCCGTTGATTTCGAGCGCGCTGCGCGCAGATCCCGGTGTACTGCCGCGCTATGACAATCTGGTGAACGCGGAGATTGCGCTTCACGAGCTGATTGGAATCGCACAGTTTCACGTCTATCGTGCAATCGGATGGTTCTGAATTTCACGCAGCGTGACGGCGCAATTTATTTAGAGATGCGAATATTATTTGTGCCGGCCACGCACGATCGCGATTGACGCAAGGTCGTCATCAGGCGTGATTGCGGATGGAACGTAACAAGATGTAACTAATTGTCATTGCCGTTACAAAACGTCCGCTGGAGCGGATATTGCTGGCTAGAATGCATTGTCTTTCCGATTGGACAGGCAAATACTCGGGTCCATTACCACTCTGCGGAGGTAACAATGAAGAAAGTGTCCCTGGCGATCCTGGTTTCCCTCAGTGCCGTGACAGGCGCCGCCTATGCGCAGGACAACGGCGTCATGATGAGCACCGATCCGGCCAAGGCCGCCGACGTCGAGCAGCGCGCGCAAGATTTGCAGAACCGCCAGCAAGCAATGGAAAGCGCGCCTATGTCGGAGAAACATCATAAGATGGCCCCGCACCATCACAAGAAGGCCGCCAAGGCCGAGGCCGCCGGTTCATGAGCGCAGTTTGACAGGCTCACCTGCGGCCTCGCCGCGAAGGTGAAAAGCCGAAGCCGGCACCGTCGGCTTCGGCTTTTTTGTTGTCTAATGGGACTGGCTGCAGGCCCGCTGCGCCCGGCCGACGTTATGCTAAAGTCGCGCACCGACCGGCCCGGCGACCGTCGCCCGGCCGGAATCCCCCTAACCTGTGCGCACCTTGGTGCGGAGGACAGCATGAGCAACATCCAGCTAGATATCGAATGGACTGAAGCAGCATCTCGCAAAATCGAAAAACTGATGCCGCGCGGCGGTCAGGAAGCGTTCCTCGCGCTGCCGCCCGTCGAGTGCCTGCCGATGGAAGGCGACGTGCTGTTTCTTGGCCCGGATGGCAAGCAGCAGCCGTTCATCGTCGCGGAGCGCCAGTATCATCACGACGGCGATGCCGACTGGACCATCATCCTGATTCTCGACGTCCCGCAAGCCACGCACTGAAGACAAACGGCGAGCGGCGCGCAGGCCGGATCCGGCCTCGCAGCGCACTCGCCGTTATACGACCTTCGGGGTGCGACCTTCGGAGTTGCCCCCGTTGTCCGCCCCGCGGTCCTTAAACGCTTACGCGATCTTCGACACCACGCGAATTTCCGCGTGTTCGACCCAATCCGCCACCGCCTTCCTGTAAGCCGCAATGTGTGCGGATTTTGCATGCGCCGCGAGCGCCTCCTGGCTTTCCCAACGCTCGACAAACACGAACCGCCGCGGCTCCTGCACGTCACGATGCAGATCGTATTGCAGCGCGCCCTGCTCCTTGCGCGTCGGTCCGACGATACCTTCAAGCGCTTCGCGCAACTGCTCTTCATAGCCCGGCTTTGCCACCGAGATTGCGACCACTGCGATTTCCGCCATACCTGTGCTCCGTTTGTTCACGAAAAGCAGCAGCATACCCGCCGCCCACCAAACCTGCAGGCGGCAGCACGCAGCGGGCAGGCGAACCCGACAGAAGCGGGTTTACCCTTGAACAATAGCCTCCTGCGGGCGCAAAACGTCTGAGCACCGTCCTTGCCTGGAGTTTGGCGGGTAGTCACTCACCGCCCTGCTACCCTCGATTTCATACGGGTGATTGATTGCATGTGAACGATCGATCCCGCGCGCCGCAAACGCGCGCGAAGCTCGCGCCAGAGGTGCGCGACGGCGGCGACGACCACCGCGCCACGGCCGCTTTGCCGGCCACCGGCCACCTCCCGCGTCTGTGATAACCCGCACATTCATGCGAACGTCGAACTGCTAGACTGGTTTTGACTAATCCCGCCGGAGTCCAGCATGGCTGGCATTGCTCTCCGCGTTCCCTCGCTGTGTCCGCCTTACCCTGCCGGCGCCCGGGCTGTGCATCCGTTGCGCGTTAAATCTGTCTGCGCGCCCCGTCACCCGCCTGTCGCGATGTCACTATGCCCGCACTCATGCCCGCTCTTATGCCGACAGTCAGAGAATTGACCCTTAGCGGCCTGCTCCCGCATCTGGTCCGGGATGAGTCCGGCTGGACCGCCACGTGGCGCGCGCTGACCCTGCACAGCGTGTTCCAGCCCGTGCTGTCCGTCACGCATCAATGTGTGGTCGGCTACGAGGGCCTGCTGCGCGCCTTCGATCCAGTCGGCTTGCCGGTGTCGCCGGAAGTGCTTTTCTCCGGTACACGTTCGGCCGCCGACGCACGCGAGCTCGACCGCATCGCACGCTGCCTGCATGTGGCGAATTTCATGGAACAGGGCATCAGCACCGGCTGGCTGTTTCTGAATACGCGTCCACAGGTGTTCGAAACCGGCTGGCCGCAGCGCACCTTCATCGACGAGCTCTCGGCGCATTTCGGCCTGCCGCAGGAGCGCATCGTCATCGAAGTCCTCGAACAACCCGCCGACGATGAATCCGCCGTCGCCAGCATGCTCGCGGCGTCGCAGCCACGCGACTTCCTGATTGCGATCGACGATTTCGGCACCGGTTTTTCGAACTTCGACCGCGTGTGGCGCTTTCGCCCCGACATCGTGAAACTCGACCGCTCCCTGGTCGCGCGCGCGGGCAAGCGTGAAGGCGACGATTCGATGATCAGCCACCTGATCGCAATGCTGCACCAGTCCGGTACGCTGGTGCTGGCCGAAGGCGTCGAAACCGACGAAGAATTGATGATTCTGATGCAGGCCGACGTCGATTTCGTGCAGGGTTTCTGGCTCGGCCAGCCGAAGGGTTCGGTGCAGGCTGCGTGCGCCAAGGTGCCCGCGCTGATCGAGTCGATGTGGAGCAAGTTCGCCGCCTATGAACGCGCCCACGCCGGCCACCAGCGGCTCGGTTTCGAGGGATTCGCCGAAGCCGTCCTCGCCGCTGTCGACGCCTTCAAAGTCACCGGCGACCTGCGGCAAGCGGCGCAAAAGGTATGGCATTTGCCCGAAGCACGGCGCGTATTCATCACCGACGACCAGGGCGAACAGATGCACGCGTCGATCACGGCCGCCTCGGTGCCCCCCCCTCCGCTGCGGCTCGCGCCGCTCTACACCGCTACGCGCAGCAACTGGTCGCGGCGCGCCTATTTCAAGCATGCGCTCGCCGCGCCGGGGCGCGTCGCCATGATGGGCCCGCACTACTCGCTCGCGGACGGCCAGGACTGCTATACCGCGGCAATCGCATTCGAGCATAACGGCACGAACGTGCTTTGCGTGGATTTTGTGCCGACGACCTTGCCAGCCGACCCACGTTCTGGCGGACGCGGGGGCAAACGCTGAGCCTAGCGGCGCCTTCCTAAGCGGGATGCCCCAGGCGCCGTCTAAGGCGCTTTCGAGGGCGTCGAGGGCGTTTTGATAGCGCTTCCGGGTTTTACGCCTCGGATCTCAATCATTAATCCTCCACCCGCCCACGGCCGGATTTGATCTCACTACGCTTGGCCTTGCTGTCGAGGCGACGCCGATTCGAGGCACGCGTCGGCCGGGTCGCGACGCGCGGCTTCTTCGTCACGCTGACGCTTTCGATCAGCTCGTCGAGCCGCGCCAGCGCCGCCGCGCGATTCATCTCCTGAGTGCGATGCTCCTGCGCCTTGATGATCACCACCCCGTCGCGCGTGAGCCGGTGATCGGAGAGCGCGAGCAGGCGCATTTTCAGCACGTCCGGCAACGACGACGCGTGCACGTCGAAACGTAGATGAATGGCGCTCGAGACCTTGTTGACGTTCTGGCCGCCCGCTCCTTGCGCGCGCACTGCGGTCAACTCGATTTCGTTCGGCGGGATCGGATAACGGGATGTCATGACAGGATTGAGCTCAGAGACGCAAGTGTACCCAGGGCATAGTCGATTACCGACTACGGACTATCGGGCGTGGCCGCCGATGCGGAAAACTATTTGCATCGACACGGCCGGTTCGCTGATACTGCCGTTTTCGCTTACAGCGTAAATTCATATGAAACTCCGTCCGGGTTTTGTGCTGGAACTGGCCGTCAATTTTCTGCTGCCGTGGCTTGCTTACCGTTTCGCGCTGCCGCACCTAGGCGAGACGGGCGCGCTGATCGCCTCCGCCGTGCCGCCGATCGTCTGGAGCCTGATCGAACTGGTGCGCTTTCGGCGCGTCGACGCACTCAGCGTGATGGTCGTGGCGGGCATCGTGCTGTCGGTCGCGGCGATGGCGCTAGGCGGCAGCCCCCGCATGCTGTTGCTGCGGGAGTCGCTGGTATCCGGCGCGGTCGGCGTGGTGTTTCTGCTGTCGTTGCCGATGCGCCGCCCACTGATCTTCTTTCTCGCACGCGCCACCGTCGCCCGTGAAATGGAAGGCGGCGCCGAGCGCTTCGAAACGTTGTGGCGCGAGCGGCCTGCGCTCGTCACCGCAATGCGGCTCATGACGCTCGTTTGGGGCGTCGGTCTGACCGGTGAAACGGCGCTGCGGGCCTGGATGGCGCTCACCTGGCCGATCGAGCGCTTTCTGGTGGTCTCGCCGTTCATCGGCTATGGCATTTACGGCGCCTTGACGCTGTGGACGCTGTGGTATCGCAAGACCATGCGCAGCCGGGTCGAGGTGCGCGTACAGCCGGACGGGGTCGCGAGCTGAGCGCGGCTTGGGCGCTTTACTGCGCGCGCCCCGCCCTAAGCGACGCGCCATGCCTCCGCAATCCGCGCGGCTAACCCCGAGTCACGCTGGGTCGGCGTCTCGATAGCCTGCGCCAGCACGGCACGCGCCCCGATCACTTCCACCCGCTCCCGCGCGCGGGTAATTGCCGTGTACACCAGTTCGCGCGACAACACGCGGCTGAACACAGACGGCAGCATCAGCACCGCATGCTGAAACTCCGAGCCTTGCGATTTGTGAACCGTGAGCGCGAATGCCGTGTCGTGCGGCGGTAGCGCCGCAGGCGATACCGCACGCAGGCTGCCGTCACCGGTACGGAAATACACGCGCAACGCGCCGCCCGCACCGGGCAACGCAATGCCGATGTCGCCGTTGAACAGACCGAGCGCGTAATCGTTGCGCGTCACCATCACCGGACGACCGGCGAACCACTGCGCGCCGACGGCCAGCGTCACGCCCGCCGAGCGCCGCACCTGGGCGGCCATCGCGGCATTCACCTGATCCACGCCGCGTGGTCCCGAACGGGTCGCGCACAGAATTCGAAAACGGTTCAGTGCCTCGAAGAGCGGCAACGGGTCCGGCGTGTCGGCGGCTAGTGCTTCGGCAAGTGCATCCGCATAAGGTGCAAAACCCGCGGCAAGCCGTGCGATGGTCCGTTCGGCAAGCGTCGCGTGGGTATCTTCGTGCAGGGCCGCTGCGCAGGATTCGGCAGGGTCGATGCGCAGGACGTCGAGCGCCGCGCCGGCCGCGCCATTGCGAATCGCCAGCGACAAACGGCCGATCGGCGATTCGAGGCCGAATCGGTAATTACGCTCAAGCCAGACGACGCAGTCGGCGAGCGGATTTCGGGCCGATTCCGGCACACCCACAGGCGCGAAAAGGCTGTCAGATCCTTCGTCGAAATCGCTCGACGCACCCGGCAATGCCTGCGACAGCCGCGCCGCGTCAATGCCAAGCGCCGCTGCGATCCGCTGCAGTCCGTTTTGCGTAAAAGCAGGCCGCGCGCTGAGCTCGGCGAACACCGCACCGGCCTCGACGGCGGCAAGCTGGTCCTTGTCGCCGAGCATCACGAGACGCGTCTGCGGCGCAATGGCGTCGAGCAGATGCGCCGCCATCGCAACGTCAATCATCGACGCCTCGTCGATCACGACGACGTCGTAAGGCAACGGGTTGTCGCGATGATGCCGGAAGCGTCCGCCCGGCCCTGAACCGAGCAGACGATGCAAGGTGTACGACGTCTGCGGCAAACGCGCGGCGAGTTCGGGCGGCAAATCGCCGGCACGGGCGAGCAAGGCTTCCTGCATCCGCTGGGCCGCTTTGCCGGTGGGCGCCGCCAGTGCAATTCGCAGATCGGCCCGTGCGTCAAGCAAACAGGCGAGCACACCGACCACTGTCGTGGTTTTGCCGGTGCCCGGGCCGCCGCTGACGATCGTCAATCGCCCGGACAGCGCCATGACTGCCGCGACACGTTGCCAGTCGACCTCGTCGTCCTGCGGCGGCCCGAAATAACGCAGCAGACGTCCGTGTAGCGTTTGGGCGGTCGTGTCGCCTGTGCCTGTGCCTGTGCCTGTGCCTGTGCCTGTGCCTGTGCCTGTGCCTGTGCCTGTGCCTGTGCCCGTGCCCGTGCCTGTGCCTGTGCCGGCTTCTGCTACTACGCCTGCATCTGCTCCTGCACGAAAATCTGCGTCGGCGTTTACACTGCCACCTTTGCCAGCACCCGTCTGGACCTCTGAAGATCCGCCCGCGCCAGCGCCCGCATGCGCAACCAGCGAGCGCGCAAGACGCCGCTCATAATCGTAGTAGCGCGCCAGATACAGTCGCCCTTGCTCATCGATCACCAGCGGCCGCAACGCTGCCGCGCTTTGCGAACCGTCGCTCACCATGCCGCTTGCGAACAGCGCCGCGCGCACTTCCGCGCCCGCTGCATCGAAGCGGCGCGCCAGCGCGGCAAGCGGCAGGCACACGTGCCCTTCAGCAGTCGCACGGCTCGCGGCAAAGGCAGCCCGCGCCGCCCACTTCACCGCCTCGCTCGGCGCACCGCCGCGCCGCGCCAGCATGCCGATGCGGCGCGCGAACCCTTCGGCAAGCGCGGTACTGAAATCGGCCGGCGCAGGCAAATTCACCCCGATGTCATCGAGCTCCGGCGGCACGGAAGCGATCCGCTCGAACGTGCTCATGCGACACCTCCAATCATCGCCGCATCGAGCAGTGCGATCAGTTCGAACGCGGGGCGACGCATGTGCACACCGGCCGCTCCATCGGCATCGCGCCACTGCGGACGAACGCCGCGCACGAACAGATAGAGATAGCCGCCGATATGCGTGTCGTACGCATAATCGCGCACCCGGGTTTTCAGATAACGATGCAGCGCGACCGTATAAAGCAGCGCCTGCAGGTGATACGCGTGGCTCGCCATCGCTGCCTCGAGCGGTGCCGCTGCATAGTCGGCCGCGGTGTCGCCCAGATGGTTCGACTTCCAGTCGACGATCCAGAAGCGTCCGTCGTGCTCGACGATCATGTCGATAAATCCTTTGACGAAACCGCGCAACACGCCGGGTTCCAGCGCAACGTCGGGATAGCCGTGTTCGATCAGCAGCTCGCGCAACGCCGGAAAATCGAGCGACGGCGCGGCAAACAGAAATTCGAGTTCGTTCAGGCGCCGCCGCGGATTCAACCTGGCGAGCACCATGCCGGGCACGAGCTCGGTGGTCACCACGTCCGCGATCAGGTTATGCATCATGGCGGGCAAACGCGCCGCGAGTTCGGGCAGCGCCGGCGCCGGGCGCTCGCGCAACGCGCCCCGGATGGCATCCGGCCATGTATGCGGGTCGGCGAAATCCGCGAGTTCGAACATGCGATGCAGACACTCGCCCGCCGCCGCGCCGCGCGGAAACGCGAGAATGTCGTCCTCCGCATACAACGGAGCTTGCGGCACCGGCAACGCCGCAGGTGCGAGCGCATCGGCGATCTCGTCGTGATCGGGCCGCACCTCTTCCACCGGCGTATGCGCCTCTTCGGCTTTGCTGCCGGCGGCGATCAGGCCGCTGAAGCTCGCCATGCGCCACTGATCGCGCAACGGCCGCCGACTGGCGCGCGCCTGCATCCGCGCACCGCTGTCCTGGAGGCTTTCCAACGGCACGCGGCGCTCCACCTTCGGCAAGGCCTGCAACACGATCGGGCCGCCCGCCAGCGCCTGCCACGACGATGACAAAGCGGCTTCGTCGGGTGGATCGGTGAGCCAATCGTCGAAGCTGTGACCGCTGCCACCCACCAGCCAATTCAACACACTGCGGCGCGATTCCTTGGTGGAACGCGACGAAAGATAAGTCCCGGCGACCAGATAGCAGCGGTACACCGCGCGCGTCAACGCCACGTAGACGAGCCGCGCCCGTTCCGCCGCCTGTTCACGCGCCGCGTAACGCGACGCGCGGTCGGCCTCTTCGTCATCGCAACCGTAGTGCAGCACCGCGCCGCCCGTTTCGTCGTGATACTCGCGCGCATCGGGCAAGCCGGAGGACGGTGGCTCGCGCAACGCACCGTCGTTCAGAAACGGACAGAACACGACCGCATATTCCAGCCCTTTCGATTTGTGGACGGTGACGATCTGCACGAGGTTGCGATCCGACTCGAGCCGCAATTGCGCGTCTTCGCCGCCCCCTTGCGTGCGTTGCGCCGCGAGCCAGCGCAAGGTCGGCGCGATGCCGGGCTGAGTGGCGGCGCGCGCCTGCACGAGTTCGGCCAGATGATTCACGTTCGTCAGACGACGCTCGCCGTCCGGTCCGGCCACCAACCGTTGAGCGACGCGCAGCTCGCGCATCAGCGTGCGCCACATCAAGGCGAAGCCACGCTCATGCCACAGCGTGCGATAGCGTGAGAAACGCTCGACCCACCCCATCGCGTCCTCGGCATGCGCAGGATCGTCGGCCGGCGCCGGCGCGTCCGCGACCTGCTCGAGGCGCCACAACGCGGCGGCGTCGAGGCCGAGCCAATCGGTGGCGAGGGCGGCGCGCAAACGGCGCAGGTCACCTGGCGTATCGACCGCGGCCAGCACGCGTTCGATCTGCTCGGCATCGAGCGTTGCGAACACCGAAGCCTGCGCCAGCTCCACGCTGCCGACACCCCACGACGCCAGCACCCGTTTGATCAGACTGCCCTGCTTATGCGTTTGCACGAGCACCGCGATATTGCCCGGCGCGAGCGGCGCGTCACCGATCGTCACCGTCCCTTCGCGCGCGCCGCGCAGGAGCCGCACGATCTCCGCGGCGCAGGCTTCGCTCGCCGCGCGCTGCGCTTCACGTTTGGTCAACGCGGCGTCGCCTTGCGGGAGCGTCCAGATGCGGAAGTCACCCGCGCTCGCATCGGGTTCGGAAAACGGCGGACGACGCCGCTCGCCGGCCCGCACCGGTTGATAGTCGAGACCGTCGAGTACGAACGCCTGGGGATTGGCTTCGAACAGCCGGTTGCAGGCCTCGACGATCGGCGCAGTCGAACGCTGATTGACGGCCAGCGTGTAGCACGCCGAAGCCGCCGCGCGCGCGGCCAGATAGGTATGCAGATCCGCCGCACGGAAACTGTAGATCGCCTGCTTCGGATCGCCGACCAGAAACAGCGGACCGGCCGGCGCGAAGATGCGGCTGAAGATCGCGAACTGCAACGGATCGGTATCCTGAAACTCGTCGATCAGCGCGGCCGGATAACGCGTACGCAAAGCATCGGCCAGCCAGGGGTTGGCCGCGAGCGCGCGATACAGGTTGGATAGCAGATCGTCGAACGACACCACCCTGCGCGTACGTTTGCGCGCGATCAGTTCGGCCGGCGCGTAGTCGAGCCAGGTTTCGACGAGCGAAAGCCAGCGCGCGCGCTGCGCGGCTTCGGCCGCGATCACGGCGGCAGACAGCGCTTCGGCGTGCTCGAAGAACGGATGCTCAGGCGGTTCGAACTTGACCTTGGTGGCCTTCTTCAACGCCGAAGCCGTCAGCTTCAAGGCCGCCTTGGGCGGTGGCGCATGACAGTCGCCCTGAGCGAAGTATTCGGTCCACGCGGCAATCGCGGCGCTCACGAGTTCAGGCTTGTGCGAAGTCTTGCTCAGACGGTCCTGCGCCTGTCCAAGCAGACTGACGATCGTGCCGCGCTCCGCCTGCCACATCGCGCAGGCGGCATCGAAGCCCGCCTGCGGATCGGCATTGTTTCCACCTGCATCGACCGTGCCCCAGCGCAACTGCGCCAAAGGTTTCTTCAAGCGCCGCGCGAGTTGCTCGTCGAGCGACGCCGGACCGGCGCGTTTGGTCACCAGCCATGCGGCAAAAGCAGGATGCGCGTACGCCACCGGTTCCACCTGCTCGCGCCAGAAATCGGCTGCCATTTCGAAACGCAAGGCAGCGTCGTCGGCTTCCATTTCGAACGCGAACGGCATGGCCGCGGCGAACGGCGCCTCCTGCAACGCACGCTGGCAGAATGCGTGGATGGTATGAATCGCAGCCTGGTCGAACGTGCGCAGTGCGCGGCGTACGACTTTCAAGGCGGTCGCGCGATCGATGCCACGTTCCGGCGCGAGCGTCGTTTCAAAGAGACGCTGGATGAACGGATCGCCGCCGTCGTCGCCCGTATCGATCGCCCGGTCCAGTTCCGCGAGCCGCCCGCGAATCCGCTCGTGCAACTCCGCGGTCGCCGCCTTCGTAAAGGTCACGACGAGAATCTGATCGGCATTCAGGTTCTTTTCGAGCAGCAGCCGCACGTACAACGCGCAGATGTTCCAGGTCTTGCCGGTTCCCGCCGATGCCTCGATCTGATTGACGCCGTCGAGCGAACAGGCGAAAACGTCGAGCTCTTCCGCGACCAATGCGTGATGGTGAACGGCGCCGCTCATGATGCGCTCCGCAGATGCTGAACGAGCGGTTTGAAGACGATCGAGGCGAGACTGCCGAACGGTTCGTCAAGCGTCAGCGGCGTGCCGCGCAGCGCGATGCGCAAGGCCGGGTCATCGGATTCTCCGCGCACACGATCATTGATCCACACGCCCTGCGCTGCGGAATCGCTCTCGCTGACCTTCACCCACGCACTCTTCGGGAAAAAACGCAGTGGCAGCATGCGCCCTGCTCTGAACAACGCGGCAAGCGGCGCCAGTTCATTGAGTGGTGCGGCGACCGGCGTGAGCTCGAAGCTCTCGCCGCTGCCATGCCAAACCGTTCGGCGTGGGCCGTTCGGCTGCGCCGCGCAATAGACCAGATGTGCAAGCCACGCCGACAGATAGTCGCGCGCAGTCGGTTTGGCGTAACGAAAAATCACTTGTCCTGTTTCGGTCAGCAAATTCAAGGTGCCATGCAATTGCAGCGGTGTTTCGGCCGCTTTGCGGAGCGCCGCGTCATAAGGGCCGAAGAGCGTATCGGCAACGTCGGCACGATCGGGCCAGCGCGGCACGATATCGAGCACGAACGGCAATCGCTCGACACCTGACGCGACTTCGCGGCGCACGCTGTCGGCGAGTTGGCGCAACGCGCCGAGTTCGCGCGAGCGCCATACCGCGCCGGTCGCACCGCCAGGCAACTCGGGACTGGCCGCGGCCACGCGGCGCACGCGCTCGAACATGCTGTCATCGCCGTCGGTATCGCCTTCCAGCAGTACCGGCAGAAGCCGCTCCGCCAGGGCGTCCCGACCGGACCAATCGAGTTCGAACGGTTCGGTGTCGAGCAGTTCGCCCTGCGCATCCGACAACACGATACCCAACCGGTCGCGCAACAACGCACGCGCCGGATGACGCCAGAAGCGCACGAATTCGTCGAAGGCAACAGAAGTTGTGTCCTCCGCGGGCAGCGGTTGATCGAAGAACGGCGCGGCAGCCGGATGCTGCGGTGCGGCCAGCAAACTGGCCAGTTCCGCGCGATCCATGTCGTAAGTGAAGAGGCCTCGCTGCGACGAGAAATAATCCGACGCGAATGCCTGCAGCGGATGATCGATGATGAACGCATGCCGCGCGGCTTCGATTTCCGCGGGACTCGCTCCTTCCCCTGCCGACACCTGCGCGAGGTGGTCGAGCAATTCGTCGACCAACGCGGCCGGCGGCAACGGTGCGTTGTCGCGAATGCTACGGCCCGTATAGGCGATGAACAACCGGTCGCGCGCGGCCAGCAGCAGATCGAGGAACAGATTGCGTTCGTCGTCGCGGCGCTGCCGGTCGCCGGCTTTACCGAACGCGGCCATCAGGTCGAATTCGTCGGCGCGGGCGAGACTCGGCAATACGCCGTCGTCCATACCGAGCAGGCAAACAATGCGATACGGCAAACCGCGCAAGCTGGTCAGCGACGAAAACGTCACGCTGCCCCAAGGCACGCCGCCGCGCGCGGGGTCGTCGAGCGCCTCGGTGAGCGCGCCGCGCACCACGGCGGCCGGCAGCACGACGTCTTGTGCGCCCGCTTGCATCGCGTCGCCCATCTTGTCGATAGCGTCGCGCACCGCCGCCAGCGAATCGGCAAACGCCACGCCGCCGTCGAAACACTGCGCGAGCGTTTCGAGCAGCAGTTGCGTCCATTCGGCAGGCGTCTGCTCGACCGAGCAACGCTGCGCGAAGGCATCGATATCGTCGACGAAACGCGACAGGCGGCCGAGAAGCTCGGCGTCCGAGCCGTCGGCGCCTTCAACGGGCAGCCAGGCATCGACCGGCTCGCCGCCATCCGGCATCGCGTAGCCGAGGTACAAACGGGTCAGCGCGTCGGCAAACGTATGACGCGCGACAGGCACGTGCTCGCCCACCGGCTCGCCAGGCACAAGCCCGCGGCGCGCGCCGGCTGCCGCGAGCCATTCCTGCGCCGCTTCGAGTGCACTGGCGTCGATCCCGTAACGCGCGGCGATCGCATCGACCCGCAGCCATTCGATCAGATCCGGCGCACCCACGCTACGCTCAGGCAAGGCCAGCCAATCGAGCAGCAAACGCGCGACCGGATTGGCCTGCGAAGGCGGCAAGCCAGTGATCCGATACGGAATACGGCGAGTGTCTCCTGGCGGCGCGGTGCCGAATACCGCATCGATCAATGGCCCGGCGGCGGCGAGATCGGAGACGGCCACCAGCACGTCGGACGGCTGAAGATCGTCGAACTCATCGAACCAGCCAAGCAGCCGGTCGTGCAGCACTTCGAGCTGCCGCGACAGGCTGTGACACACATGAACTTCAATGCCGTTTTCGATCGGTAGTTCGTCCGCGTCTGCTCCCACTTCCGCCCGCAGATCGAGGATGCCGTTCTGCACGGCGGCGAGCCAGCTCGGCTCCGGATTCTCGGTGAAGTCACCCGTCTCGCCGGATGCAGCGCTCTCGGTAAGCTCATGCAGCATATGCAGTTGCGCCTGAGTCTGGCGGCCCCACTCAGCCAGCAGCGGATGGCCCACTTCCTGATAGTCGAGCTGGCCGGCAACGTCTAGCGCTTCAACGCGGCCCGCACTGACGACGTCGAACCAGAATTCGCGGCACGGGTTCATCACGTACAAACGCACGTCGACCCAGCGCGACAATGCGCGTAGCAAGGCAACGTGCAACGGCGGCATGGTCGGCAATGCGAACACGCTGACGGCTTCAGGCCACTGTGCGTTCGAGATGGCTTCGAGATCGAGCGTGCCGATTTCTTCGAGAAAGCGATACGCGGGCGGCAAGGCAGCCGCAGCCGTTTGCGCGTCGCCCGCCACTTCGGCAAGCACCGCGCGCCATAGCGCGGCTTGCCAGCGCTCGTCCTCACGCGCTGCTTCACTTGCGCCGACGAGACGCGGACCGTTGTCGTCCGCAGCGCCGCTCGCGAAAATCGAACCGCCCTTCTGCCATTGCAGCAGCCATTCCGGACGATAGGTCAGATAGTGATCGAGCACGGTGGCCACGCGGCGTGCCAGTTCGTAGCGCATCGACGCATCGGCCGCATCGAGATAAGTGCGCAGACGTGGCGAAGCATTCCACGGCAGTGCTTCATCCGCCTCTCCCAGCAACCGGTAGCAACGCCAGACGAGCCGGTCTGGCGCGAACGGCGAATGCTGCGGCACCTCGATCACGCCGCCGATTTGCGCCCACAACCATTGCGCGAGATAACCAAAATTGACATTCGCGCAGATGCCCTGGCGCGCCGCGATGTCGAGCTCGAGCCGGCGCCGCACCGCCGCGCTCGGGACGATCACGGGCTGCGCGGTCCAGGGATCGGACGGCGTTTGCGCCAGGTCGTCGAGCAGCGCGCCGACAAGGGTTTCGTAGCGGTTCGAGTAGAAGAGTTGGAGCATGGATCCCGGGAAAGCATGCGGCGCGAGCGGAACACCCGGGCCGTGACAGACATTGAAGCGACAGCATAACAAACGCGCTCCCAGGGCAGAACCTGGCCGAATGGACGAGGTCAGATCAGACACAAAATCAGTTAGACTCGACGGCAGTTTGGGGCTGCCCCGGGTCTGCCCGGGATCGACCTTTTCAACCGCGTTTTCTCAGTGAATGGAATCCAGGCAGTCGATGCGTTATTCGGTTGAAATAAAAAAATTCCTTTACAGCCAGTACTTTTATGGCGGCCTGCGCATCGCAGTCGGCGTGTCATTGCCGGCCGTATTGTGTTTGATCGTATTTCACGATCGCGAACTCGGCTTCACGATCGCGACCGGCGCGCTCGGCGCCTGCGTGGTCGATATGCCGGGTCCGCTCAAGTACAAGCACAACGAGATGCTGGCGTGCACGGTGATCGGCTTCCTGTCCGCGCTCGCCACCGGCATCGCCACGGTCAACCCGGTGGCGCTGTGGTGCACGGTCGTGCCGCTCACGTTCGTGCTCTCGTTGATCGTCGTGTACGGCAACCGCTGGCCGCAGATCAGCTTCGCCACGCTGTTCATGATGATCGTGACGCTGGAAGAGCATTTCACGCCCATGCAGGCGCTCGTCAATGCGTCGTGGATTCTGGTGGGCGGTCTCTGGTACACGTACTGGTCGACTTTCGTGAGCCGCTGGATGATGCACCGCATCGAACAGCAGGCGCTTGCCGAAAGCGTGTTCGCGTGCGCGGACTATCTGCTCGCGCGCGCCGCCTTTTACGATCTCGATAACGATCTCGACGAGTGCTATCGCAATCTCGTCGACAAACAGATCGCCGCGGTCGACCGCCAGGATGCCGCGCGCGACATCGTGCTGCGCAACCTGCCCAAGCTGAAAAGCGGCCGGCTCGAACCGCGCCGGGCGATGCTGTTCAATCTCTTCATCAATACCGTCGATCTGCACGAGCTGTTCGTCGGCACGCATGTCGATTACTCGCTGGTGCGCAGCACATTTGGCGGCTCCGACCTGCTGGTGTTCTACCGCGATCTGATTCGCAAATCCGCCGCCGATCTCGAAGAGATCGGACTCGCGGTGCTGCAAAACCAGCCGCCGCATACGCGCGTGAATGTAAAAGCCGAATTGCGCGCTATCGAGTTCGAGATCGAACTGATGCGCAAGCAGGACCTGGCTACCAAAAATCCTGAGGCTTATTCGGCGATATCGTCCACCTTCCGGCGCATCTGGAGCGCCACGCGCCTGATCGACAGGATGCACCAAAGCCTGTCGAGCGATCCGAGCGCGACCGAAACCGAATTGCGGCTCGACAAGGCGCTCTCCCGCTTCGTATCGAGTCGCCGCGTGCCATTCGGGCAGATCTTCTCGAATCTGACCATGGCCTCGCCGAGCTTCCGCCATGCGCTGCGTGTGACGATTGCGGTCGCCGTGGGTTTCTGGCTCGGCCGCCTGCTGCCGCTCACCAACGCATACTGGATCGTGATGACCACCGTCATCATTCTGAAGCCTGGCTATTCGCTGACCAAGCAGCGCAACGGGCAGCGGATCATCGGCACGCTGATCGGCTGCGCGGCGAGCATCGCGTTGATTATCTTCGTCAAGGAGCCGCACATCCTGCTGGTGGTGATGTTCGCCTCGATGGTAATGAGCTACAGCCTGTTGCTGTTCAATTACACGGCGAGCGTGGTGTTTACGTCCTCGTATGTGCTGCTCATGTTTCATCTGCTTGCGCCGGGCAGCATGCGCATCATCGGCGAACGCGCGATCGATACGGTGGTGGGCTGCGCGATCGCGATCGCGGCGAGCCACCTGTTCCCCTACTGGGAATACCGGTTGATGGGCAAACTCGTCAACAACATGATCAATGCGACGCGGCAGTATCTGGAAGCGAGCTGGTGGTGGAGCGGCAAGCCAGCCGCCGCGGTGGTCGCCACGGTGACCGAGGCCGGTGCGTTCGCGCCCGCAGCGGCAATGGCGGATCCGGCGATTGAACTCGGCTCGCCGGCGCTCGCAGTGGCAGACGCCGGAGCGAATGCGGGCGGCAACGTTGCGCCAGGAATCGGTTCAATCGCCGGTGCGAGCGCTGGTGCAAACGCGGCTACGGCTACAACCCCTGGTGCGACTGCTGGCGCAAGTGCTAGTACCAGTGCGACCGCCACGGCAACCGTCGGCGCAAGCAACGCCGGCACCACCACGGTCGGCAACGCAACCGCCAAGCCGGGCGGCGGCGCATCCGCTGCCGCCGTAGCCGCTGCAACCGCCCTCGATCGCGATTATCGCTACCGGCTTGCGCGCAAGAACGTCCACGTGGCGTTCGCCAATCTGGGCCAGGCGTTCCAGCGCATGATGCTCGAACCGAAATCGGCACAGAAGTTCGTGCCGGAACTGAACGACCTGCTGGTGCGCAGCCACGTGCTCGCCTCGCAGATCACCGTGGCCGCGCCGTTGCTGCGCACCTCCGCGCAGCGAACTGACAACGTCTCACAACAGCCGTTGCAGCGCGCCCTGAGTGCGGTCCGCGACAATCTGACTGAGGCCGAAGCCGGTAGCGCGCCGCCCGCCGACCAGTCCGAACAGATCAAGCAATTGTCGCGTGAACTGGATGCGATGGTAGTCGAGACGGAGAAATCGCCGGACTACTCGGCGGACGCCGTGCATGACATGAAGCTGCTCGCCCATCAATGCAAGCAGATGCTGACGGCGTCGGCGGTGATTCGAAAAGATGCAAGCCTGATCCGCCTGCCGGACGAGTGAAACGACGAGCCCCGCAATGACACGCGGTGGGATTTCAGCGCACGCTAGCTATCGGCTTTATGTCGGGCGTGGCCAGCGAATCAAGCAGTAGGCTTTATGCCGGGCGTGGCCGACAAATCGGGCGGCACACTGTACGCTAGGGCACAGTCGACAAATCAGGCAGCCCGCTGTACGCCAAGGCGAATCCGGCAGCACTGGCGCACCAGTAATCGATCAGTCCGCCTTATTGCGCGGCGCCGCTCGCGGGCTTCGCTACGGTAGCCGCAGCCGCTGCAGCCGCCGCGTCCGATGAAATCGTCGGCGCCGGCGCGTTCTCGCGGTCGAAATCGCGCTTTTCCGTGATGGCGTTATAGAAGAGCGTGGCGATCACCAGCAGTACCGCGACCACAATGAAAACAGCTATGCCAAAGGTCGGGTTCTTCTTGCGCGGCGGTTTGTTCATGAGGCGGGCTCGGTTCGCGGGATAGTCGCGGATAGTGTCTGGGAAGGCGGCATTCTACGCCTCCCGAGCTTGCACACGGCTTGCAATCAGCGCCCCTCCACCACCGCCGAAGGCCGCACCGGCAGCGCCGTGGAGTACTTGATCTGTTCCATCGCAAAACTCGAACTCACGTCATACAGCGGCACGGCGGCGATCAACAGCTTGTAAACGCGATCGTAGTCGTCGATATCGGACACCACCACGCGCAGCAGGTAATCGGTTTCGCCGCTCATCCGGTACACCTCCACGACCTCTGGGATCTCCCGCACCGCACGTGTAAAAGTCTGCGCCCAGGTCTCGGTGTGCTGATTGGTGCGCACCGCGACGAATACGGTCGTACCCACGCCCAGCTTGCGCGCATCGCATAGCGCCACCTGCGCACGAATCACACCCGTATCTTTCAGACGCTGCAGCCGCTTCCAACACGGCGTTTGCGACAGATTCACGCGTTGCGCCAGCTCGGCGATCGGCATGGTCGCGTCTTCCTGCAACAGCTCAAGCAGCTTCCGATCGATGATATCCATTCCCATCGTCACGTCCTCATAGGAAATTATTCTACTTTTAAGAGTCCGAGGGGAATTATATGGAAACTCTTTCTCCAGGCAAACCGGTATAAATAGGTCTATTCAAAAATAACCGATAAGCAGCCATGCCGCTGCGCCGCGATCATGAGCCAAGACCTCCGTTTCCCCCCCGTCGCCCGTTCCTCCGTCCACGCCGCACAGTTTGCCGGGGCGAATGAAACACCCTCGTGCGCGCATCGCACCGCACCGCTCGCGCACCTGTGTGACGCGCTCGATGCGATGTTCGAAGCCTGCGTGAAATTCCCCGAACCGTCGGATTCGACCTTCTTCGCGCGCAGCATCCGGATCGCGCTGGCCGAAGCCGCAGCGAATCCCGATTTGCTCGCCTCGGCGCAACGCGAAGGCTCCGCTGACAATTACCGGCGTCATCTGCTGGCCGCCGACCCGCACGGCCGCTATGCGATCGCCGCGCTGGTGTGGCTGCCGCACCAGGCAAGCCCGGTTCATGCGCACCACACCTGGTGCGGCTACGCGGTGATCGACGGCACGCTGAGCGAAACGATCTTCGAATGGAACGGCGCTCAGCACTGCGCAAGCGCCACCCGTACCCAGCCGCGCAATACCGGGGCTGTGTCGTTTGTGCGCGGCGGCAGGGGCGGCATTCACCGCCTCGGCAATTGCAGCGAAGCACCCGCCGTCTCTCTGCATATCTACGGTGTCGCAGGCGCGCAGATCGCCACGCACGTCAACGACATCGTGCACACGGCCGGCGCGCCGGCGCTCGCCTGAAACCGGCACGGTCTGCGTAAAAACGCGGGCCGTTCCAGGACCCGCTTACCCTACATTTGGCGCAATCAGCCCCATCTCGCGCGATCAGCTTTTGCCGCCCGCTTCCCCTGCCGTCGGAATCTGCGGTGGAATCGGCGCGGTCTGCCCAGTCGGCGGCGGCGCCGGACGCGGTTCGTGCGACACATCACGCGCCACCGCCATGGCAGCATGCGCGGTCCGCGGCGAAGCCTCCGCGCCTGTCCCGCCATGCGCGTGTCCATGCCCATGCGCGCCGGCCTCGGGCAGTTCATCGTCCGGCAAAGGCTGTCCTTCGCTATCCTTCGACGACGTGTACACCCGCATCTGCGGCACTGGAATCTCAATGCCGGCTTCGTCCATCTTGCGTTTGAGCCTCAGATTGAAGGCGCGCGCCACGCTCCATTGCTGCAACGGCCGCGTCTTGATCTGCCCTTTCACGACCATCCAGTTCGGATCGAAACGGTCGAGCCCCCACACCTCGATCGGTCCGAGCATTTCGCGCCGGTAGCGGAAGTCGGCCATCAGATCGGCGCCGACTTCGCGAATCAATTGCGTGATCTGATCGACATCGGTCGAGAACGACATGCGCACTTCGAACACCGCATAGGCGAAGTCGCGCGACAGGTTCTTGACGATCTTGATCTGCGAGAACGGAATCGCGTGAATCGCGCCTTGCCCGTCGCGCAAGCGAACGGTACGGATCGACAGATGCTCGACGGTGCCTGCATGGCCGCCGTCCACATCGATCCAGTCGCCGACTGAAATCGTATCTTCGATAATGATGAACAGCCCCGTGATCAGGTCGGTCACGAGCGACTGCGCGCCAAAACCGATCGCGAGACCGATCACACCGGCGCCGGCCAGCAGCGGCGTCACATTGATGCCCAGGTTCGCCGCGGTGACAATGCCGGCAATCGTCATGATCGACACCAGCAGCACGTTGCGCAGCAGCGGCAGCATCGTGCGCGCGCGCATACTCGGGTTGCGCGATTTGTTGCGCGGTCCCCCCGGATTGAGCGCTTCGGTAATCGCGGTGTCGACGAGAATCCACAGCAGCCACGAAATGAACACCGTCGCGACGATCGCAGTCACCGCGTGCGCAATCCCGCGCGCCGCGACGTTTTCCTCCACGACTTCCGCGAGCGACACGCCCCACAAACGCGCCGCCAGTTCGAAGAAGAACAGCCAGATAAAAAGCGTCAGCAACGTGCCGCAAAAGCGCAGCAGGCGCGACAGATACGGCGAGCGGCGCCGCGAGCGCGTGCTGCGCGGGCGCGTCATGCGCAGCACGATGGCCGACAGGAAAAACGCGAACACCAGCAACAGCGCGGTCACCACCGAAATCTGCAGCACGTTCTCGCTGGAGCCCGAGCCACCGAGCGTGGCAATCACCGACGCGGTAGCGAGCACCAGCACGGGCACGTGCCAAAGCGAGGCGAGCACGTCGAACGCGTCGGTCGCAGCCCGGTGATCGTGGCGCTGCTCGTAAGGCCGGTTGCGGATCAGATGCGCGATCGGCCGGCGGAACGCCAGCGCGAAATAGCCCGTCAGCACGGCGGCCGTCATGTTGGCTGCCGTTGAAATCAGGGCGGCGAGATTCGATCCGAGCTGATGTTCGACGTCGTAGTTGACCGCCGCGTCGCCGAGTGCGGCGCATACGCCCACCACGAACAGCACGCGCCGCGCGTGGTCGATCAGCAAGTGCACCGCCACCCGCCGATGCCCCGAGCCAAACAGCGAAAACATGATCAGACAGATGGACGAAAATATCGCGCCCGCGACGATTGCATAGGCGACCACCATGCCGAGCGTGCGCCCGAGCGCATCGGGCATGGCGCGCACGAACAGCAGCGCCGCGAGAAAGGCGACGATCCAGGGCCCGACACGGCGCAGCGCGAAGATCAGCAGCTCACGTGTGGTGGGATTCGGCTTGAGCCCCATGAGAATGCCGAAGCGCCGGTATAGCCGGTGTTGAAAATAGATCAGCGCGCCGGCGCACGCGCCCCAGCCTGCCAGCATGGCGAACATCGAAAAGATCACGCGGCCGAAGCTCTCGTGCCCTTGCCCCGAAATGATCGTGAAGAGTTCGTTGCCGGCCGCGTTGAAGCGTCCACCCCAATAGCGCACCGGCGTGCGGCCCTGATGCACCTCGGATTCGAACGACGCGATGCCCGACGCGATCGCGCCGAGCAAGCCGGGGCTCGGTTGCGCGGCTGCGGGTGGGGCGACGTTTTGCGAGACTTCACGCAGCTTTTTGAGCTGGGCGACGAGCGCGGTGCGCTGACGGTCGTTGTCGAGCGTGGCGATCACGCTGTCGAGCGAACGCGCCAGTTCCGCCTGGCTCGCGGGCGACGGCGCGGAGGCCGCGTCCGCAGCCGAAGCGCCCGAGGCGGCGGACGCAGGCTGGGCCGTCACCGTCGCGCTATTGATCAGGCTCTGCAAGGCCGGGATGACCGGCGTGCCGGCGCCGGCGGCCTGGGCGGTCACAGGCATCCATCCGATGCCGAGGATCAGGGCGAGGCAGACGCTGGTTGCCCACGCGCCGAGCCACGCCGCGACGTGGGCACGAATGCCGCGTGGTGCGCCGCATCCGCCATGATTGAAAGAAAATCGAAAGTCGGCGTGAGCCGCCAGTTGCCCGCCGTTAGACGGCGCGGCCCCGGACTCACGCCGCAATGGGCATGACTGCATGGCGATCCGTAGGAAAACGGGAGACGCCAGTGTAGCCGCAGTTTCATCACCGGCGCCCGAACATGCGTAACCGATTGTTAGGACGCTTGCGCAAGTTCAACGAATGGCGCGGGCTGCCTTCATCCCGTCGAACCGTCACCCGGACACGCACGATGGACCAGGCGCGATACGCGCCGCGCGCGGTCCCCTGGCTTCCCTCAAGGCTCAGTAAGCCGCCGTCGCGATCTGACGGACGAAACGGCCCTGCTCCAGTTCGTCGACGAAAGCGATCGCATAGTCTTCCGCCGAAATGCGGCTATTGCCTTCGGCGTCGGCCAGAAGCGTGTTCGCGCCCGTGCGGAACGTGCCGGTGCGCTCACCCGGAGCGATCAGCGCGGCCGGCGCGAAGAAAGTCCAGTCGAGATCGGTGATGCCGCGGTAGTAATCGAATGCATCGCGATGAGCCAGCGCAATGGCTTTGTAGGCATCCGGGAAACCGTCCGTGTCGACTAGCTGCTTGCCCGGCGCCACTTCGAGCGAACCCGCGCCGCCGACCACCACGAGGCGCTTGAGGCCCGCCGCGCGCACGCCTTCGACGAGCGCATGGGTCGCCGTGGTCAGCGCCGCGAGATCGCCTTGCGGCGGCGCATAAGCGCTCGCCACCACATCATGACCGCGCACGGCTGCACCGACGCTCGCGGCGTCGAGCAGATCGGCCTGCGCGGCTTTGAGATTCGCCACGTCGGCCGGCACGCGCGCCGGATTGCGCGCCAGCGCCGTCACCTGATGCCCGCGGCGGGCCGCTTCCGCGGCGATCCGCGAACCAATCGTGCCGGTGGCGCCGAACAATGCGATTTTCAACTGTTTGCTCATTTCGATGCTCCTGTCATTAACTTATATGTAACCGAATTGATTACATATAATGCGGAAAAAAGAGGGGCTTGGCCCCCCGTCCGTTCTCAGGCGCGCGTCTTGACTACCCGGCACGCGCCCTTCGTCCTGCTTCTTTACTACGTCACCTGCGAACGCCGCTTGCGCTCACGCGCCCGCTCGGCACGCACCAGGTCGGAAGTGGCGTCGGCCAGCGTGCGTGCGCCGAGCGATGCTTCCATGGCCTGCTGCGCTTCGTCGATGATGCCGCGCAGCACGACCTGAATATTCCGCCCCACCATGCACGCCGGATTCGGTTCCTCGCGATGCATGGCGAACAATTGCGCGTCGTCTACCGCACGATACACCTGAAGCAAGGTGATCTCGTCAGGTGACTTCGCGAGCAGCGCGCCCCCGCCGGCGCCCAGTTGCGAGGTCGTGAGGCCCGCATCGGCCAGCATGGTCAACAGACGCCGGATCAATGCAGAATTCGTGTTCACGCTGCCCGCGATCATCTCCGACGAGAGCGGCACGCCCTCCTGCAACGACAACAACGCGAGCACATGCACCGCAAACGCAAACCGGCTACTCGTATTCACGACAAACCTGCCCGGCAATCATAATGTGTAACCATGGTAATTACATTTAATCCGGCTGTCAAACGGAAACGGACGAACGGACGGAGACGCGAACCGCCCTCTCACTTGTCCATCTGTTTTTGCGCGTCGCTGGAATCGCCCGATGCCGACGCAGAAGCCGACACGCCCGCCGCCGACGCCGAACTTTGCGCCGACCATTCCTGCAGCTTGCGCCCCGCTGTCTCGAGGCCCTGGCCGGTCAGCGCCGCTGCCTTGCCGAGTTGCGCATTCGTCGCGCTCGCCGCGCCTTGCAGGTTGGCTTGCGCGGTCGACGCCAGCGAAGCCGGGTCGATCGTGATCGACGGCGCGGACGCCGATTCGAGGTTCTGCTGCGCGGCGGCCTTGGTCGCATCGACCTGCTGGCCGACGTAGCTGGCCGCCTGATCGAGCTTCTGACCGGCGGCTTGCGCCGCATCGTTGAGCTTGCCGGCGACCTGTGCCGACGCATCGTTCTTCTGACAGGCCGTCAGGCCGCCGAACACAAGGGCGACAATAGCGGCGCGGCGCAACAACGGCGAACGAATGAATAAAGTCATAGTTGGGTGTGAGCCGCATCGAGCGGCTTCCGCATGCGAAAACGCGCCCATGATACGCCGTTGCGCAGCAGGGTCTCTCCGGCGTGCAGCGCACGCCATTCAAAATGCTTCATCGTATGCTCCGTCGCGGTTCTGTCAAACGTGTTGGAGTAGACTTCCTGAGCGTTCGATGTGTTCCGTTGATCAATAGGAGGCATGCGATGGCAGCAAAGAAGATTCTGTTCCTGACCGGCGACTTCGCCGAGGATTACGAAACGATGGTGCCGTTTCAGGCACTGCAAGCGGTCGGTCACGTCGTTGACGCGGTCTGCCCGAACAAGAAAGCGGGCGACAAGATCAAGACCGCGATCCATGATTTCGAAGGCGACCAGACCTACACCGAAAAGCCCGGCCATCAATTCACACTCAATGCAACGTTCGACGACGCCGATCCCGGCCAGTACGACGCGCTGGCGATCGCAGGCGGCCGCGCACCGGAGTATCTGCGACTCAACCACAAGGTGATCGAACTCGTGCGGCAGTTCGCCGAAGCGGGCAAGCCGATCGCCGCGATCTGCCACGCCGCGCAACTGCTGGCTGCCGCCGACGTGATTCGCGGCAAGCGCATTTCCGCCTACCCGGCCTGCGCACCCGAAGTGAAACTGGCCGGCGGCGAGTACGCCGACATTCCGGTCGACGCGGCGATCACCGACGCCAATTTCGTCACCGCCCCCGCCTGGCCCGCTCACCCTGAGTGGCTGCGTCAGTTCCTCGTGCTGCTTGGCACCCGGATCGAACTCTGATCCTGGGGCGAGCGCCTTGCCCTCGCGGCAACCCGCGCTCGCCAAAACCCACCCGCATTTGAGACTAGTCCGATAGTTCGCAGCGCAAGGCTTTCCTATAGTCGCCGGTTGACTTGGGAGACCTTTTCGATGGAACTGACTGATTGGATCGTCATCCTCGCCGTCACGTTGATGGCGATTGCCTTTTTCTGCGCGCATACACCGGCCAACTGGTCGCGAGAAAACCGCGCACGGCGTCTGGCGGGCACGCGCATGCTCGCGCAAGCGGCGTGTTCGCTGTGGACTGCGCTGTTGATCCTCGCGCGCGGCCTGTTCGTTCTGGACGGCCTGCCCGGCCTGCACCCCGCGCCCCTGGAGGCGCTAACCGGCGCGGCGATCCTGCTCGCCTGCGGCTGCTATTGGTCGATTCGCGGCAGCAAACTGCTCAAACCGCGCCGGCTCTTTACCGCGTACTAATGCCGGGCGTGGCATTGGCGGCATGCGCCGGCGCGCCGCCGCTCAGGCCAAGGCCATCGCGATCACCAAGGCCCTCGCGCACTTCGCGCGAACCACGAACCGCCTGAACGCCATCCGCCGACGGAGCATGCGTTTCGACCACCGCCGGTTGCGCCATCCGCACCTCGGCTTCGGGCAGCGACAGATAAAACGTCGTGCCCACGCCCTCTTTCGACTCCGCCCACACACGCCCGCCGTGCCGCTCCACGACGCGCCGCACGAGCGCAAGGCCGATGCCCTCACCCGCCGCCACATTGCCGTGCAACCGCTGAAAGGCGTTGAACAGCCGCGGCAGCGCGACTGCCGGAATGCCCAGGCCGTTGTCCCGCACGTAGAAAATCCGTAGCGAATGCACGCCCGGGGGCGCCGGCGTCGTGCCGATTTCGATCCGGCCTTCGCGCGCGGGATCCAGATAATTGACCGCATTGCCGATCAGGTTCGCGAACACCTGTTCGAGCGCGGTCGGGTCGCCCCACACCGCCGGCAAATCGTCGACGATGACATGCGCCCGCCGCGCCCGGATCGACGCCTGCATGGCATCGACCACGCGCGGCACGATGTCGCGCACTTCCACCTTTTGCTGCCGGTACTCCACACGGCCGACACGCGACAGCCGCAAGAGCGCGTCGATGATATGAGACGCGCGCAGCACGGCCGTCTGCAGAAAATGCAGCGCCTCGCCGATATCCTCGTCCACGACCTGTTCGATGCGCTGCCGCGGCTCCGCCGCGAGCGACGACTGGCGCAGCACCGCGCGCAGTTCGTCACACGCGCGAATCAGTTCCTTCGAGAAGCCCTGCAGATTCACCAGCGGCGCACGCAGATCGTGCGACACGCTGTAGATAAACATTTCGTTTTCCTGAGTCTGTTGCCGCAAGGTCTCGTTGATGCGCGCAAGTTCGCCGGTGCGGCGCGCGAGATCGGCCTGGAAACGCGCCTGGATGCGCTCGGCTTCGAGCAGGCGCCGGCTGGTTTCATGCAAGGTCAGATCGAGCCGGGCGATTTCGTCGCGGCCCGGGCCGATCGGCGCCAGCGGCTCGTTCCCCGCGAGGCGCCCGGCGTTATCGGACAGCAGCGCGAGCCTGCCGCGCACGCCGCGCGTGAACAACCAGACGGCCAGCGCGACGAACAGCAAGGAGCCGAACACGGCCGCGACGACCAGTGTCTGCTGCCGTTCACGCGCGGCGTCGGCGGCGTTCGAGCGCAACGTGTCGAGGCGTCGCTCTTCGGCCTGGAAAGCCACCACCTGCTGACGGAAGCGGTCGAGCACGTCGGCCGGACTCAGTTCGCGGAAGCGCGCGAGCAGATCGCGCCGCCGCCCCGAATGCAGCATGTCCTGAACGCGGTCCGACCACTGGCGATAGCCCTGCACGGCTTGGCGCACCTGCACCACGCGCTCGACTTGCCCCGGGTTGTCGGCCACCAGCTCGGCCAGTTGATCGATGCGACGGTCGACGTCCATCCATAAGGAAACCGGCGTCGAAAAGCGGGTGTCGTTGGCGAGCACCGCGCCGCGCAGCGCCACGGATTCACCCAGCACCGGATCGAGAATCGCGGTGGTCTGGCGCAGCACGTCTTCGCTATGCGTCGCCCACTGTTCGGCTTGCGTCGCGTCGGCCTGCGCCATGACCAGGCCGGACAACAACGCCAGTTCGAAAACGGCCGGAATTGCGATCAGCAACAGGCCCTTAGTGGTCAGTCTCATGCGTGCGCATTGGAGGTCGATGGCCGGCAGATCATGCACGGGGACGGCACATTATGTCGGCGTTTGCGCAGGAAGACAAAGCCGACGCGCCACTGACCAGGCTTTTGCCGCCAAATGCGGACGTGGACGCAATGAATCCGCATAAACCGTCAGGTTTTTGAATTAAACGTAAATAAAATCGAATATTTTGCCCTCATTTGGATCACGACGGCCGATGCACCGCCGTTGTGCACTTATATCGTGCCTTCTGCGTCGTCCAAGGTGCAAAAAGTGGTGCATCGCTGAGTCTGGCGTGATCTGTGCACATCCCATCCCGGTGCGGATTTGCACCTGATCGACGCTTCTCAGCACAAATTTGGCCCGCTTCTTGCATTCAATGCCCGTTTTTTTAGCATAAGCGGGACACATCGATGGAAAGTCTGAAAACCGGCACCGACACCCTCTTCCTTTTGCTGGGTGCCGCGATGGTGCTGGCCATGCATGCGGGATTCGCGTTTCTCGAACTCGGCACGGTGCGCAAAAAGAATCAGGTCAATGCGCTAGTCAAGATTCTGGTGGACTTCTCGGTCTCGACGATCGCGTATTTCTTCATCGGCTACACGATTGCCTATGGCGTGCAGTTCTTCGGCAGCGCCGAGTCGCTGGCCGCCCACAACGGCTATGCGTTGGTGCGCTTCTTCTTCCTGCTGACTTTTGCCGCGGCGATTCCTGCGATCGTGTCGGGCGGCATCGCCGAGCGCTCGAAATTCAATCCGCAGCTGTTCGCCACCTTCGTGCTGGTCGGCTTCGTCTATCCGTTCTTCGAAGGGATCGCGTGGAACGGCCGCTTCGGTATTCAAGGCTGGCTCACCCAGGTGTTCGGCGTGCCGTTTCACGACTTCGCCGGGTCGGTGGTGGTGCATGCGTTCGGCGGCTGGGTCGCGTTGCCGGCCGTGCTGCTGCTCGGCGCGCGCCACGGCCGCTATCACCGCGACGGCGGCATCGCCGCGCATCCGCCGTCGAATATTCCGTTCCTCGCGCTGGGCGCATGGGTGCTGACGGTCGGCTGGTTCGGGTTCAACGTGATGAGCGCACAGACCGTCGACAAAATCAGCGGCCTCGTGGCCGTCAATTCGCTGATGGCGATGGTCGGCGGCACGCTGACCGCATGGCTCGCCGGCCGCAACGACCCGGGCTTCACGTACAACGGCCCGCTTGCCGGGCTGGTCGCGGTCTGCGCCGGCTCGGACGTGATGCATCCGCTCGGCGCGCTGGTGACGGGCGGCATTGCGGGCGTGCTGTTCGTTTATATGTTCACCTGTGTGCAGAACCGCTGGCGTATCGACGACGTGCTCGGCGTGTGGCCGTTGCATGGCCTGTGTGGCGCGTGGGGCGGCATCGCGGCCGGCATCTTCGGCTTGCGCGCGCTCGGTGGCCTCGGCGGCGTATCGTTCAGCGCGCAACTGATCGGCACGCTGGGCGGCATCGTGGTGGCATCACTCGGCGGCACGCTCGTGTACGGGGCCATCCGGCTGACGGTGGGCTTGCGGCTCGACCAGGAAGACGAGTACAACGGCGCGGACCTGTCGATCCACAAGATTTCGGCGACGCCGGAGCGCGAAAGCGTCGGCTGATGAGCTAACCCCGCCAATCCGGGCCGGCCAGCGGCGCGCATGCCGCGGTTGCGCTCACTTGGCCCCTCACCTGGCCCCAATGCCCTGCCGATGCTAGACTGGCGCGCTGGAGATGGCATTCTCCATTAACCGCCCTCGATGGCTGATGATGCCTGCTTCGCCCGGACGACCGCGGACGCGGCATCACGCCCCCGCCAGAGTCCGGTTTGTCGACCTGTTGGCTTCGCCAGAGTACCTTCGCATGTATTTGTCCATTCTCGCGGTTGGCATTGGCGGCGCGCTTGGCTCACTATTCCGCTGGTTTCTCGGTATCCGTCTGAACGGCCTGTTCACGGGTTTGCCGCTCGGCACGCTCGCCGCCAACGTGATTGCCGGCTACGTCATCGGCGTCGCGGTTGCGGGATTTGCGCGGGCGCCGCAGATCGCGCCCGAATGGCGGCTCTTCATCATCACGGGCTTGATGGGCGGCCTGTCGACCTTCTCGACGTTCTCAGCGGAAGTCGTGCAGCGCCTGCAGGACGGCCGGCTCGGCTGGGCGGCCGGCGAGATCGTCATTCACGTGGCGGCTTCGCTCCTCATGACTATTCTGGGTATCGCAACTGTTTCACTGCTGGCGCGCTGAAAACCGTATTTATTCCAAGTACCTTAATCGCACCAGGTGCTTCCCCCAGATAGCGCTTCACGTCTCTTTATCTTTACGTGCTTTTGCCCGAGTACTCGCAGGCGCATTTTTCTTCAATTTGGTCTGGTTGTATTCGATAGCGGCCCGCACGAGCTTCTTTAAAGCGGGTCCATTCAGTTTGTCCCCTTCGAGAAAATCGATCGCCCGTCTCGCGTTGCCTTCGAGGCCCGCGTTGAAGAGCTTGTCGGGATCCGCAAGGTGCGCCCCGTGCGCAAAGGTCAGTTTCACCTTCCCTTTATGAGCGTTGGCGACCGCGATCATTCCGTCGCGGGACCACACCGGGCTTCCCATCCACTTCCATTCCTCGATGATCTCCGGGTCGGCTTCAAGGATGGTTTTGCGGATACTGGCGAACGTTTTGCCGCGCCAGTCCGTGATGCCCGCGATGAGCTGGTCAATGCTTTCCGATGGATTCATTGGATCCTTATGTTTCGAATTCGGGTTCCGTTTCGACAGAGCCTAGCGTTGAATTGTGCCGGCATCAATCCATATGCGCCCAAACCCGTTCCAGAGCCGCAAAGACCGACTGTCACCCACCTCTGAGGCCGGCAAAAACAACCGTTCGCCATGGCATCCCGTGAGCGCCAGGAGAGACATTTATTTCCCCATTTTTTTTGAATTTTGTCGTTCAGGACGGACGTAAGATCGCCGCAGCCTGAATAGAAGAAGGGGCAAAAAATGGCGCTCGCCTTGAATCTGTCAACGTCCGCGAATCTGAACAAGTCGCTCAAGATCGACGCGATTCGATTCCTCGCGGCTGTCTGGGTCCTGATGTATCACTTCAAGCCCCCCGCGTTCAAAGAACTTCTGCCTCACCCACTCGCATTCCTCGGCGGCGCATTGTGGTCGGGTTCGACAGCGCTGTTCGCGGGCCCCGCCGCCGTCATCGTATTCTTTGTCATTTCCGGTTATTGCATCCACAACGCCTATCAAAAGGATGTGACGCTCAAGCCGATCAACTATTACGCGTCCCGATTCATCCGCATTGGCTTGCCGCTGGTCATCCTGCTGTGCCTCGTCCAACCTTTGCCGACGGGGCAAAATTATCTGGAGTCCGTGCTGTGGTCGCTCTACTGCGAGATGGTGTATTACGCTGCCTATCCGATCCTGCGTGCCCGCTTTCGCTACATCGGCGAAATGATCGTGGGTTGCGCGGTTGCGGCCGGCGGGATGGTGGCCGTGGTTCGTCTGATCGGGCATCCGGTTTGTCACGGCTGCGTGATTGAAACGTACGGCGTTCCGGGTACGGCTTTACTGTATGCGGCCGGCTGGATTTTCGGCTGCCTGATCGCGGAGACCCAGCGCAACGCGGAGCAATTCCACGTTCGTGGCGCGTATTCGCCGCTCACGCTGATGATCAAGCGCGGCCTTGACCAGAGCACGCGTTTCCTCGCGAATCATCTGATTGTGCTAAGAGTTGTGGTGGTCGCGGCCGGAGCGGCCATTATGATTTTGCTATCCGAATCGAATCTCAAGCCCGCCATCGTGCCGTTGATTACGCCCGATATCACGCTGCCGCTATTCCAGTTCCTGGCAGCAGTCTGGATCGCGGCGGAAACGGCCACGCCCTCCAGAAGCGGCGTTTGGTCCAGGCTGGCGACGTTCGGCGCGTGGTCCTATAGCCTCTATCTTTGCCACAAGATGGCGCTCTCACTGCTGGAAATGACCCGCTTCGACGAGACATCCCGATTCGCCTGGTTCGTCCAGGTGGCGTTGGCCTTCGCCATTAGCTACGCGTTCTATCGGATGATCGAAAAGCCTTCGCATCTGATTTCCCAGCGACTGCGGAAATACACGCCGAATGCGCCTGCTGCGCCCGCTGCCTGAAGCGCCTGCATGAAGCGACTGCATGAGCCTGCCATTTCCGGTTAACGTCGCTTCAGGCCCAGTCCCGCGCCAGCCGATCGGCGCCCGCGCCTCATAGCCGCCCCGGCCGCGGATCGGCCACGAAGCCGTCGCGATTGGGCATCGCCACTCGCGGCAGCGAGGCGGCATCGAGCCGCGTATCCGCCGGCACGATGCCGTTACGGTTGAGCAGGAATGCGCTGACCGCGTACACCTCGTCGGCGGAAAGCGATTCGGACGCGTTGTAAGGCATCGCGCGGCGAATATAGTCGAACAGCGTCGTCGCATAGGGCCAGTAGCTGCCCACGGTGCGCTTCGGCTTCGCGCTGGTTAGCGTGCCCTGCCCACCGACCAGCGGATCGCCAAGCCCCCCTTCCCCCTGCGCGCCATGGCACGCCGCGCATTTCGTGGCGAACACGTGCGCCCCGGTGGCGACGTCGCCGCTGCCCGCAGGCAGGCCTCGGCCGTCCGGCGCGACGTCGATGTTCCAGGCGGCGAGGTCCTGATCCGTCAGCGGCGTGCCGATATCGCCGACTAGTCCCGCATTCTGTACGCCCGGCGCGATCGACGAACAGGATGCCAGCGACGCGAGCGAGATCAGCGCGGCCAACACGACTCGCGCCGGCGTGCGCGCTGAGCGGCCATCACGCATTGCGCACCTCGCCGCTAGCATCGACTCGCCATTGCTGGATCGCGTTGTAGTGGTATTGCGAATTCAGGCCACGCGCGGCGACGAGGTCGGCACGCGTGGGCTGCACGTAACCGGTCGAATCGGTGGCGCGCGAGAGAATCGCGGCAGCGCCGCCGTCCCAGCGCCAATCCGCCTGAAAGCGCGTCAGCGCACGATCGAGGACCGCGCCGTCCAGACGCGCGAGGCGCCACGTCGCGCCGCCGTCGGTCGACACCTCCACCTTGCGGATCGTCCCGCGCCCGGACCACGCCAGACCGGTAATCGGGTAATAGCCCTGCGTGGTGAGGCGATGTCCCGGCGACGGCCGCGTAATCACCGACTTGGCGTCCATCTCGAACGCAAACTGACGGGCGGTGCCATTTGCGAGCAGGCTGGTGTACTTCGACGTTTCCTCGCGCGTTTGCAACGGCGCATCGACCACCTTCAGCCGGCGCAACCACTTGACGTTCGTATTGCCCTCGAAGCCAGGAACGATCAACCGCAACGGATAACCGTTCTCAGGGCGCAAGCGTTCACCATTTTGTGCGTACACGACGAGCGCGCGATCGAGTATCCGGTCGAGCGGCAAGCTGCGTGTCATCGCGGCGGCGTCCGCGCCTTCCGCCAGCAGCCAGCCGCCGCCCGTTGCATTGCCGGACGCCGTCACACCGCCCACCTCCTCCAACAAGGTCGACAGACGCACACCAGTCCATTCGCAGCACGACAGCAGACCATGCGTCAGTTGCACCGGCATACCGCTCGGTCCGTTCCATTCGTTGCCGGTATTGCCGGAGCATTCGAGAAAATGGATGCGCGATTCGGACGGCAGACGCAGCAGGTCGTCCATCGTGAACAGTTTTGGCGTGCGCACGAGGCCGTGAATGGCCAGCCGATGCTGATCAGGATCGATGTCAGGCACGCCGCCGTGATGACGTTCGTAGACCAGACCGTTGGGCGTGAGCGTACCGTGCAGATCAGCGAGCGGCGTCATGGACGAAGCCGCGCCCGGTAACGGCCACGCGCGCGCACTTCGACGCACCACACTCGCCTCGTGCGGCGACGGCACGCCATACGGATGCTCGAGGATAGGCGCGCCGGGCACGCGGCTCGCAGGCGCGACCTCGAGCGGCCGAAGCAATTCGCTTGCTGCCGCGGCGTGCGAAACAGCGAGACCGCCGGCAGCCAGACGGCCAAGCAGTCGACGGCGGCCGCGCGACGGCGGTGAGTTGTGCGGCGAGTTGTGCGAATTCATCATGGCGTCGGCGCATCATGGACAAGCCGATTAGCGTAACGACGCCTGCCGTCGCGGCCAAACGATAAATTCGACTATCGATCGACGCAAACCGCATAGCCGACCAACATTGCTCGCCATCAAGCCAGTACGTTCGAGAACACCCGGTCCGCGAGGTGATTGGAATCGGTCCCGCTGTTGAGCACGCCGACCGCCTTCAGGTCGTCGGCATAAAGCGAGATCTCCTTCTTGAACGCGTCGCCGACAGGATGATGGCGATCGGTATGGCTCTTGAGCATCGCCGTCAGTTGTCCCACATCGGCGGACGGCGTATAGACCGAGAAAATCGCAGCCGCATCGGCAGGATGATTCGCGGTCCATTCGGTCGCTTCGAGCAACGCCTGCGTCAGCGCCTGCGCGGTGGCGCGGTCCTTTCGCACCAGCGAACCGCGTACGCCGAGCACACAGCACGAACGCGTCTGATATTCGCCGCACAGATTGTTCGACACTTCATACAGATGGTCGGATTCGCGAATCGTCCAGATGGTCGGGTCGCCATCCGCGATCGCCTGCACTTCGCCTTTCTTCAGCGCTTCGCCCAGCAGGTTCGCCGGATATTGACGCCAGTTCACATCGCGCTCCGGATCGACGCCGATCTTCTTCAGCACGATAGCGAAGAAATTCTTGGTCGGGCTCGCCATATCGCTGACGCCGATCGTGCGGCCCTTCAGCCCCGCCACGTCGACAATGCCCGACGCGCGCGTGGCCAGCAAACGCATGCAACCGCCGTGAATCCCGGCCGTCAGTTTCACGTCGAAGCCCTGTTCCAGCGGCTTGATCCAGCGCAGCGCCATGCCGACACCCGCATCGGACTTGCCCGTCGCGATGGCCTCGAGCAACTGGTCGGTCGAGCCCGAAAAATTCACGAGTTCCACCTGCAACCCGTGCCGCTCGAAAAAGCCCTGCTTCACTGCCACGGCGACAGGCGCGGTACAGATCGCGCCCGCGTTCCAGGAAAGCTTGAGCGGCTTGAGCGGAGCCTGCGGCGTTTGAGCGAACGCGAACGTTCCCGGCATCAGCGACGCGCCGCCGAGCGCCGCGGCGCCCGCTGTCCAGGCCGTCTTGCGCAACCATGCGCGGCGGGCAGGACTCAGCAGAGATTCATCGTAGGGGTTCATGGTTGACGGTTCCTGGTCGTTATCGATTGTTTTATTCGTTGTTCAGGTGTCGAGTCCGAGTTGGGCAAGCACCTCACGGCGCAGCGCCACCAGTTTCGGATCGTCGCGATGGCGCGGATACGGTGCGTCGTTGTGCACCTCGGCGACCACGCGCGCCGGCCGCTCGCTGAAAACGATCACGCGATCGGCGAGTAACAGCGCCTCTTCGACGTCATGCGTCACCAGCAGCACGGAAAAGCGGGCGTCCCGCCAGAGCCGTGCGAGTTCGCCCTGCATGCGAATGCGTGTGAGGGAATCGAGCTTGCCGAATGGTTCGTCCAGCACCAGCAGCGCCGGATCGTTGACGAGCGCGCGGGCCAGCGCCACGCGCTGCGCCATACCACCTGACAGTTGATGCGGAAACGCTTCGGCGAATTCACTCAGCCCGACCAGCTCCAGGGCGGCGTCGATCCGTTGCTGCACCTGGTCCTCTTGCGGACCGCTGCGCCGCGCGAAGCGTTTGCGCTGCGCCTGCGGACCGATCCCGACGTTGCCGCGCACCGTGCGCCACGGGTACAAGGTCGGATCCTGGAACACCACCACGCGCGACGGATCAGGACCGGCGATCGCCGCGCCGTCTGCCTGCACGCTGCCCTGCGTCGGCGTATCGAGTCCAGCGACCAGCCGCAGCAAGGTGGACTTGCCGCAACCACTCGGGCCAAGCAACGCGACGAACTCGCCCGGCTCGACCGTGAAGCTGACGTCCTGCAGCACCGGCAACGCGGCGCCACGCAGCGCGAATTGATGGCTGACGTGGCGCACATCAATGCGCGCGCCGTCGCGGACCGGCGCAGCCCCGGCCGTCTGATTCAACACTTCGGGTACGGCTACCATTTGAGCAATCCCTTTTGCCAGGCCAGCAAGCGGTCACGCACACGGAACAGCAACGTGATCAGACCGGAGCACATCAGCGCCATCACGAGCAGCGCGGCATACATATTCGAATACGCCGCCCAGCCCTGGGCCCATTGCAGATACCAGCCGAGTCCGGCTTTCACGCCCATCATCTCCGCGACGATCAGCACCGAAAACGAGGCGCCGAGTCCCATGAACAGGCCGACGAAGACCGACGGCAGCGCCGCCGGAATGGCGACGCGCAGAATCAGAAAAGCGGGTCTCGCGCCGAGCGTGCGCGCGATGTCGTAATAAGCCGAGTTGACGCCGGCCACCCCCGACCATGTCAACACAGCAACCGGGAAAGCGGTCGCCAGCGCGATCAGGAACACGCTTGCGCTAAAGCTCGATGGAAAGAAGAAGAACGCCAGCGGCAACCACGCGGTAGCCGGTAGCGGTCCAATCAAGCGGAGGACCGGATGGACCCAGTAGCTCACGGCCTGCGACCAGCCGATGCTCACGCCCGTCACGAAGCCCGCCGCCGCGCCCAATACGTAGCCATAGGCGAGTAGTCCAAACGAATGCACGACGCTCGAACCCAGTCGAGGGTAATCGTCGGCGTAGACGCCGATCAACGCCTGGGGAGGGGCGAAGAACGGCCGCGGCAACCATTCGAGTTGCGCCGTGACCACTTCCCATGCGCTCACGCCGAGCGCCAGCGCGAGCAGCCATGGCATTGCCGCGAGCCATGCGCGAGTACGCGTGGGCGTCGCCGCCTGAGTGGACGGATTGCGCCATCCCGCAACGGCCGTCGCAACAGCGAATACCGCCAGCACCAGCTTCAGCGCGATGAATTCTTTCGTGTACGGCCAGTCGTCCGCGCTCGGCCACCACTGGGTCAGCGCCGCGCTGCCGAACCACGCCATGGCTGCGAGGCTCGCAATCAGGACGCCGCGTGAAAGTCCGCGCCGTCGTGTGAAAACGCGGTTGACGTCGCCGACGTCCGCGCCGATGGCCGGCGCTCCTGTCGCGATCGAATCGAACTGAGTAGACATAGCAGATCCCGCTTCCTGTCCTGTTGAGTTAACGTGCGCGCGCTCGCGGTCCACTTCACACGACGTCGACCCTGTCGCGCTGCCAGACGCTCTGTGCGTAGACCGATTCGTCGAAATCGGCAGCGATGTCGTCATGAATACGCGCGTCATGCGCGTCCAGATCGCCGAGAAACAGATCGCGGCTGATTCGCTGCACCACGGCCGGAATGTCGCGCTTCATGCTCGGCACGTCGCCGACCGGCAAGCCGAAGCTGACAAACGCCGCCGGGTTGTACACGTGGATATGCTTCAGATAAGGCGCTTCGCCCTCGACCTTCTCGAGGTATTCGAGCGCGGTGCCGAGATACGGATGCGCGCCCAGCGCGTCATCGCTATCGCCTGCGGCGGGCGAGTACTGATCGCGCCACAAACGGATGGACCCGGCAATCTGCGCCAATTCCGGCCGCAGCGCCGGATCGATGACGTAGCCCGTGCCGGCAATGACAAAATCGAACGCGAACGACTCCCCCGCCACCTCGGTCTCCACACGCTCGTCTCTGACGCTCGCATGGGTCCACGGCGCGCCGAGATGCAGATGAAAGTTGGGAAAGCGCGTGACGCGCTCCACCGCGTCGACCGGCGGCGTCGAACCGGCAACGCGGAAGCGCCGCGCCTGCGACCAGCGAATCGCGTCGGGCAAGTGGAAATAGTTGTCGTACGCGCCGGGATAGGCGCGTGTGCGGGTCACCGGCACCGACGCAAGCCGCTCGCGTCGCACGAACAGGTGCACTTGCCCTGCGCCGGCTTCAAGCGCCGTGCCTGCGGCATCGAATGCCGATGCCGCACCGCCGATCACGGCCACGGACTTGCCACGCAGCGCCGCGAAATCGATCGCCTCCGAGGTGTGGGCACGAAGGGCCGGCGGAAGGCTCTTCAGCACGGCAGGAACGTTCGGGCCGCCATTGCCGGCTACGCCGTTGCCGAGGACGATCTTGCGCGCCGTCTCCACGACGGTGCGCACCGTTGCGCCATCGCGTACTTCCAGATGCAAACGAAAATGCTCACCCGTAGGTTCGATTTGCGTAAGCCGCGTGCCGTAGCGAATCGGAATCTCGAGGAAATGCCGGTACCACGCGAGATATTCCGCCCAGCGCGTGCGAGGAATCCGGTCGATCTCCGCGTACGATGCGGCGCCGAAGCGCGCTTCATACCACGCCTGAAAGCTCAACCCCGGCAGACCCACTTCGGGACCCACCAGCGATTTCGGGGTGCGCAGCTTGTTCATCCGGGCGCGATTCAACCAGACGCCCGCTTGACCTTCATCGGCGGCGGCGTCGATCACGCTGACCTGACCGATGCCGGCGCGTCGCAGTGCAAAGGCGAACGCCGCACCAGTTTGGCCACCGCCGACAATCACCACGTTATGGTCAATGCCCTCGCGCCGCGGGACCCAATTCTCGGGTGCCGGGCCGATCAGCCGCAAGGTGTCGAGCGCAGGCTGATCGGGGTGATTGGATTGCGTCATGGTGTCGGAATCTGCGAGGGAGTTGAACGGCTGACGGATGCGTCGAAATCGAATGGCGCCGCCATCGGACAATCAAGTATCGCGGCGCCAGAGGCTTACCCAAACCAACAAATTTCGCTTTGCTTATTTGTTTCGGAACGCGCGCATGCATCAAGCCGGTGCCGTCTTTCCCGAATCCGCGTAATCTTCAGCGTCGATGTCGTATCCCGACGGCTCCCAGCGAATCGCCAGTAGAACGAGCAACGAAGTCAGCGGCGCGATTGCGATCAACCAGAAGACCTTCGTACCGAACGCCGCAGCCAGAACCGGGAACAGAAACAGCGAGACCGTCGACGCGGAGCGCACCAGCGTCTGGTTGAAACCCACGCCGATGCCGCGCAGCGAGGTCGGGTAACTCAGCGACGCATAGGTCATTGAATGGGAGCCGGGGCCGAAACCCTGTCCGAACAGGTAGCCGCCGAGCAGCAGGATCGCGACCACAACGAGCGCGCCGCTGCCCGGCTTGCCGATGAGCGCGAGCCCGATCAGCGAGGCGAACTGCAATGCGTGTCCGAGCACCGTCATCTTCCATGCGCCGACAGTCGGCGCGGTGCGCACGCCGATCAGCCCGCCCACGAAGGCAAATGCCAGATTCAGCGCGAGCGCCGCGATGATCGTCGTGAGCGGCCCCTGATGAAAGAAGCTGGTGATGATCACCGGCAGGCCGAAAATGATCGCGTTGTAACCGAACGACGAGGCACTGCCGATCACCGCAGCGAGAATCGTGCGACGCCGATAAGTGGCGTTGAACAACACGCCATAGTTACGCCACGATGCCGCGCGCGGCGCCTTGACCGGTGTCGCGCTTCGTTCAACCACGGCGTCGACGCCGTATGAGCGTTTCAGAATGCGCGCGGCCTCCTCGAGATCGCCCTGATTCGCTGCCCAAACAGGCGATTCGCTGATATAGCGGCTGCGCACGAGAATAATCGCGATGGCCGGCACCGCGCCGAACGCGAGCGTCAGACGCCATAACCAGCCAAGCTGATGCTCCGGCAGAATCGCGTACAGCCCGAGAATCAGCAGATAGCAGGTGCTCGTGGCCGCGTACCATGCGGGGCACCAGGCCGCGACGCTGGCGGCCTTGTTGCCCTTGCCCGCCACTCGCGAGAACTCCGCCAGAAACGCCATCGCCACCGGCAGATCGAGGCCGACGCCGAAGCCCATCAGAAACCGCGCCCCGCCGAGCACCCACGCATTCGGCGCAAGACCGGCTGCGATCGCCGCGACCACGAAGAACAGCATATCGGCCATAAACACACGATAACGGCCGATGCGATCGGTCAGATAACCGCCAAACAGCGCACCCAGGATCGCGCCGAATGTAATCGCCGACGAGACGAATCCCACCTGAACCGGCGACAGTGAAAACTGGCGCGCGATGTCCTTGATCCCATAAGCGAGCGACGTCAGGTCGTAAGCATCAAGAAAGACGCCACCCAGGGCGATCGCAATCACGATGCGGGCATTACTGCCCTTTGCAGCACCTGCGTTGACGATGCGCGATACGTCTTGCGCACTGCGGATGACGGTGGGCGACGCCGCATGAGCGGCAGGCGCTTGCGGGTCGGCGACGGTGGAGGGAAAAGCAACGGTGGACATGATCTCGCGTTCGCATGAATGGCTGAAGCGTTGCATGGTAGCGAGGCGATTCGCGCCGGCAAAACGACGAATTTATCTATGCAAATCGGGAATTGCGCACTGCCTGCACGCTTTCGGTGCGCAGCGCCGCTGCAGGCAGCAGGTTCGAACGCCTGCAGATTTTCTTATCAGCATTCGTTGGTTGGATTCGCACGCAGGCGAATCTAACGTGTAGTGCCAGCTCTTTGTCCACCTGAGCATTTGCACGTCATTCCCTTCCATCGACCGGTATTGCCGCATGCGCTATTTCCGTCTGTTGAAATCTTTTGTTGCCATCGTAACGCTGTCGCTTGCCGCGGTTCACGCCTATGCCGACAAACCCGCCGTGATCCGCATCGGCGTCGCGCAGCAAGGTACGGGCGATCCACCGACCTTCGGTGGTTCACCCGCGGCGACCGTGCAATTGCAGCAGTCGCTCGAAAAGGAATTCGCCGCCGACGGCATCAAGGTGGAATGGCTGTTCTTCAAAGGCGCCGGCCCCGCAGTGAATGAAGCGATCGCCGACAAGTCCCTCGATTTCGCCTTTCAGGGCGATCTGCCCGCTGTCCTGGCTCGCGCCAACGGCCTGAAGACTCATCTTCTGCTCGCCTCGGGCGTACGCACCGGCATCAAGGTCGCCGTCCCCACCGATTCGGATGTGCACTCGATCAAGGACCTCAAAGGCCGGCGCGTCTCCATTTTTCGCGGCACCAATCTGCAACTGGTCGCCGACAACGCGCTCGCCGCCAATCAACTCGACGAGCGCGACCTGCACGTGATCAATCTCGACACCGCCAGCTCCCTCGCCGCGCTCGCGTCCAAAGGAATCGACGCGTCGGTCAACGATTACCACTTGTACAAGCTGCGCGACCAGGGGCTCGCAAAAATCGTCTACGAATCGCAGAACGATGGACCGCAATTCACGCGTCAATCGCATCTGCTGGTGCTCGACGACTTCGATCACGCGCATCCGGACATCGTGCAACGCGTCGTCAACGTGTTCGTCCAGGGCGCGCAATGGTCGTCAGATGAAGCAAACCGCGATGCGCTCTTCAAGCTGTGGGCCAAAAGCGGCGTGCCCTATTCCTCATGGCAAGCCGAGTTCGCGAATCAAAGCCTGAAAAACCGCAATTCGCCGTTGATCGATCCGTTCATCGTCGCGCGCTATAAAGCGGTCGCAGCAGATGCGCTGAAACTCAAACTGATCCGTCAGCCGGTCGAGGTCGACAGCTGGTTCGAGACGAAATATCTCGACAATGCGCTGCGCGCGCAAAAACTCGACCACTACTGGACGCGCTACGACGCCGCCGGCAAGCCGCTCAGCTAAAACGGGAGCGATCACGATGAGCGAAACCGCACTCCCGGTCGACCATGAACAGCTCGGCCACATTGCCGCGGCCCCGCGCGCGCCGCTCTATCGCAACGCACGGTTGCGTGCATGGGGTTGGCGGCTCGCGCCATGGGTATTGCCGGCAGTACTGCTCGCCCTGTGGGCGACGGGCTGCGAGCGCGGGTGGATCGCCCCGCAGATCCTGCCGCCACCCGAGCGCGTGTTCGACACCTTCGTCGAACTGGCGAAAAGCGGCGATCTGGCCAGCAACACATTGATCAGTCTGCAACGCGTGCTGTTCGGCTTCGGCGCCGGCACGCTGCTTGGCTTCGTGCTAGGCGCGGCGCTCGGCCTGTCGCGCACTTTCGAAGCCTACGTGTTGCCGAGCTTCAATGCGCTCGTGCAGATCCCCGTACTCGGCTGGCTGCCGTTCCTGCTGCTGCTCGTAGGTGTTGGGGAACCGCTCAAATACATCCTGATCGCGCACGCCGCGCTTGTGCCCGTGACGTTGAGCACCCTGCAAGGATTCCGCCAGACACCCGCCTCGCTCGATGAAGTCGCACGCGTCTTCGAATACAACCGCTGGCAACGGATCGTCTATCTCGTGCTGCCTGCCGCCGTGCCGACGCTCGCCACCGGCGTGCGGCTCGCGTTCACCAAGGCGTGGCTCGCGCTGGTAGTGGTCGAACTGGTCGCATCGTCCGAAGGACTCGGTTATCTGATCGTCTACGGCCGGCAGTTGTTCCAGCTCGACCTCGTGATGGCGTCGGTGGTCGTGGTCGGCGCCATCGGTTACGCGATGAATCGTTCGCTCGACGCACTCGAAGCGCGTTTGCGGCGCGGTCAACCGTCGGCGTTTCGCGAGTAATGGCGGCAAACGCTGCCATGCGCCGCTTATGAGGTATCTGCAATGAGTCTGACTCTTTTCAAGCGCCCAGCCGGATCGAAGCAGTCGGCCGATACGTCCTGCGATTGCAGCAACGTGCCGGCGTCCTTCCAGCGCGCGGCGCGCCCGCGCCGGCCGTTGCTTACGCGTGTCGACTGGCGCGGTGCTGTTCTGCCCATCATCGCCATTGCGATCTGGTGGGCGATCTCGGAGGCGCATGTCGTCAAAAGCGGCTTGCTAGTCAGTCCCGCGCAAGTTCTCGCCACCGCCTGGCAACAGATCGTCAGCGGCGCGTTACTCAAGGCCCTCTCGGCGTCGATCGCGCGCGAAGCGAGCGGCTTTGTAATCGGCACACTGGGCGGCCTGCTGCTCGGCAGCGTGCTCGGCTTTTCGCGGCTCGCCACGCGCATGATCGGCCCGAGTTTCGACACGTTCAAACAGATCTCGCTGTTTGCGTGGATTCCTTTGATCTCCGTGTGGTTCGGTCTTGGCGATGCGGCGAAAGTGGTGTTCCTGTCACTCGCCGCGTTGCTGCCCGTCGCCGCCCACACGTGCGACGGCATTCATGCGGTGCCGCGCGCCTATATCGAAGTCGCACGCGCCTTCCGCTACACGCGCTGGCAACTCATCAGTGCCGTCATTCTGCCCGCCGCGCTGCCGTCGATCTTCACCGGCATCTACCTCGCACTGATCTATTCGTGGCTCGCCACGCTCGGCGCCGAATATCTGCTGGTAGCGGGCAGCGGAATCGGCAATACGCTGATCGACGGCAGCGAGCAGTTCCGCATGGACCTGGTGCTGTTCGGCGTGATCGTGGTCGGGGTGACCGGTTGGGCCTTGAACGCACTGGCTCGCGCGGTGGAACGGGCGATCTTTGCGCGCCGTTCGCAGGTAGCCGCGCGATAAACACGCACCCGGTATTCATCGCCTACACACTGAATTTTCACCGAATAGAAATCAGGGTCCGCACATGAGTTCTTCCACGCTTTCCGAAAGCATCGACATTCTCCGCGTCAGCAAGCGCTATACGCAGCAAGACGGCACACCGCTCGCGGTGCTCGACGACATCAGCCTGCGGGTGCGTCCCGGCGAATTCGTCAGCGTGCTCGGGTCGAGCGGTTGCGGCAAGTCGACCTTGCTGCGCCTGATCGCGGGACTCGATACCGATTACACCGGCGATATCGTCGTCGCCGGAGAAAAGGTGCGCGATACGTCGCTCGAACGTGGCATCGTGTTTCAGGATCACCGCCTGTTTCCGTGGCTCACGGCGTCGCAAAACATTCTCGCCGCACTGCGTAACGCGCCGCTGTCGGCACGAGAAAAAAAAGACGCGGTCGCGCAGCACATCGCGCTGGTCGGCCTGAACGGCTTCGAACATGCGTATCCGCATCAACTGTCCGGCGGGATGGCGCAGCGCGTGGCGATCGCGCGCGGTCTTGTGAACCGTCCGCGCGTGCTCCTGCTCGACGAACCGTTCGGCGCGCTCGATGCGCTCACACGCGGCCGCTTGCAAAACGAACTGCAACGCATCTGGGAACACGAACGCATCACGATGATTCTCGTCACGCACGACGTCGACGAAGCGCTCTACCTCGGCGACCGCGTCGTCACGATGGCGCCGCGGCCGGGCCGCATCAAACGAATCGTCGATGTCGCGCTGCCGCGTCCACGAGAGCGTGCCGATCCCCGCTTCATTCGCTTGCGTGACGAAGTGCTGGCCGATTTCGCCGAGCACGACGGCGAACGCCGCGAACCTCAAGCGGACGATACACCGCACGGTGGCACGCGCATTGCCGTAGCAAGTCCGCCGATCACCGAATGGCGGCTCGCATGGTGACGCGCGCGGCACCCTATACACAAACCCTAACAGGCGCCCGCAGCAGCGGGTTATTGACGCAAACCGTCCCTTAACAAGGAGCGCCCCATGAGCGCAGCCGCATTGCAGGAAGTACAGTCGATTCAGGTCACCCCGCTTTCCGCGCACATCGGCGCGGAAATTCACGGTGTCGACCTCACACAGAAACTCGATGCGCGTCAGATCGCGGACATTCGCGCGGCGCTTCTGAAATGGCGCGTCGTGTTCTTTCGCGAGCAGTTCCTGACGCACGAACAGCACGTCGCATTCTCAGCACAGTTTGGCGAGCTGACCTTGGGACATCCGGTGTTCGGCCATGTCGACGGTCACCCGGAGGTCTATTCGATCTCGAAGTACCGCAAGGCGACGCGCTTCGAGGGGCAAGCGGTGCTGCGGCCCTGGACCGGTTGGCACACCGACGTGACGGCCGCCGTCAATCCGCCCTGGGCGTCGATCCTGCGCGGCGTGACGATTCCGCCGTACGGTGGCGATACGCAGTGGACCAGCCTGGTGGCCGCCTATCAGAAACTTTCCGCGCCGTTGCGCACGTTCGTCGACGGACTGCGCGGACTGCATCGCTTCACGCCGCCGGCCGGCGCGAGTGGCACGGAAGCGTTTGTCAAAGCCGTCGAACAACGCATCCTCGTGACCGAACATCCGCTCGTCAGAGTGCATCCGGAAACGGGCGAGCGGGCGCTCTATGTCAGCCCGAGCTTCCTGAAGTCGATCGTCGGCGTGACGCCGCGCGAAAGCCAGGTGCTGCTCGAACTCCTGTGGGAGCATGTGACGCGGCCGGAGTTCACCGTGCGCTTCAAATGGGAGGCCGGCAGCGTCGCCTTCTGGGACAACCGCGCAACGGCTCACCTCGCGCCGACGGATATTTTCGACCTCGACTTCGACCGGCAGTTGTATCGCACGACGCTGGTGGGCGATGTGCCCGTTGGGCCGGACGGCGCGCAGTCGGTCGCGATCGAAGGTTCGCCGGTGAGCGCCGCGGCCGCAGTCGCGTTGAACTGAGACTGAATGCCGTCTTCAGAAAACACGCCCTTCAGTCAGATGCGTGGTCACGCCGTTCAACTCGTAATCGCCGACCACGCGTGCTTTATGCAGCAACGGGTTATGGCTGAAGATCGTGCGCAGATTGCGCCAGTGACGGTCGAAATTGTGGGCTCGCCCAGTGGCCGATGCTCCACCGATTTCAAACAGGCGCTCGCCCGCATGGAGCGCCAGCTTGCTGACCACCAGTTGTGTTTTGGCGGTCGCCAACGATCCTTCCAGCACCAGGTCTTCCGCATGGGCGGCGCTGCTGCGGATGGCATTGGCCGAGCGGTCGAGCGTGCGTGCGTTTTGCGCCACCAGTGCGTCGATTGAGAGGCTGTGCGCCGCGAGATCGCCCACCACCTGTTGCACAAAACCGTCCTCGCGTGCCGAGGGTGCCGGGCTATGCAACACCGGGCGGCCGTATTGCGTCACGTAGCGCCGCGCGTCCGCAAGAATGTTGCGCACGATACCCGCCGCAACAGTGACCAGATGCAACTGCCGTACCGCGCTGCCATGACGGCCCGCAAGACTCGTATAGCCGCGTGTCGCGATTTCATGGGCAAATACCTGCACGTTGTCGAGCACGAGACTGCCGCTCGCCGTCATGCGTTGCCCCATCCCGTCCCAATCGTCGAGTACCTGCAGGCCCTCACGCGAGACCGGAATAACGATCGATACCTTTTCGTCGTTCTCATCTTGCACATTGATACGCGCGTAATCGGAAAACGCCGTGCCGGTCGAATAATATTTCTTGCCCGTTACGCGAAAGTGCTCACCGTCGCGCACCAGCCGGGTGACGATTTCACCGGGTCGCGACGTGCCGAGTTCGGTCGACGCGCCGCCAAAGATCGCGCCTGCCCGTACGCGCTCGATCTGCGTGTCGTTGAAGGCGGAACGCGGGGACAGCACCAACTGCTCGGTCAGATCGAAATGAATCCGCAATGCATGCGCGACATTCGACTCTTCCGCGGCCAGCGTGGCGATCACATGGAACAGATCTTCCAGCGAACCGCCGAGGCCACCCCACTCCACAGGAAAACGAAGCACGCTCAGCCCCGAATCGCGAAACAAGGCGAAACGGTCAAATGGCAACTCGCGCCGCACTTCACGTTGCGCGGCATCTTCGCCAATCGCTTTCGCGAGCGCCGGCAATGCGGCGAGTGCCGCCTGAAGCCGCGCACGCGCTGCGCTTTCCTGAGAGACCTGCATGCCTTCATTCCTTGTAGAAACGCACGGATCAAGCTTGATCCGGCTATATATCCTGGGAGCATGAACCGGCGTCCACATGCGCCGGGCCGATGCGACAGACCAGTATAGGGACGCGGCACACTGCGCAAAACAAGCGATTCAAGCTATGGATATGTGTGTTTCTGAAATGCCATTCGCCGATAAGGATCGATGAATCCGTTATTGGAGCGTCGCGCGGCATCTTTCTATACTCGATTCCGGTCAGCACTCACCACCGACGAGTGCCAAATTTCAATCGCGGAAATCGAACCATGAGCCTACGTCCCTTGCACGACCGCTTGATCGTCAAGCGTCTCGACCAGGAAACCAAAACTGCTTCAGGCATCGTCATTCCCGAAAGCGCCGCGGAAAAACCCGACCAGGGCGAAGTGATCGCCATTGGGCCGGGGAAGCGCGATAGCGACGGCAAACGCATCGAGCCCGATCTGAAAGTCGGCGAGCGCGTGCTGTTCGGCAAGTACGCCGGCCAGTCGGTCAAAGTGGACGGCAACGAATTGCTCGTGCTGCGCGAAGAAGATGTCGTCGCAGTCGTCACTCAATAACGAACGGAGCGTTCAAACATGGCAGCAAAAGAAATTATTTTCAGCGACGTCGCCCGCTCGAAACTGGTCGAAGGCGTCAACATTCTGGCCAACGCAGTCAAGGTCACGCTCGGTCCGAAGGGCCGCAACGTGGTGCTGGAGCGTAGCTTCGGTTCGCCGGTCGTGACGAAAGACGGTGTCTCGGTCGCGAAGGAAATCGAATTGACCGACCGCGTGCAGAACATCGGCGCGCAACTCGTGAAGGAAGTGGCCTCGCGCACCAGCGACGCCGCCGGCGACGGCACCACCACCGCGACCGTGCTCGCGCAAGCCATTGTGCGTGAAGGTCAGAAATACGTCGCGGCGGGTCTCAATCCGCTGGACCTGAAGCGCGGCATCGACAAGGCGGTTGTAGCCGCCATCGAGGAGTTGAAGAAGATCAGCAAGCCGACCACGACCAGCAAGGAAATCGCCCAGGTCGCGACGATCTCGGCCAACGGCGAAGAATCGATCGGCCAACGCATTGCCGAAGCGATCGACCGCGTCGGCAAGGAAGGCGTCATCACCGTCGAAGACGGTAAGTCGCTCGACGATGAACTCGACGTGGTGGAAGGTCTGCAATTCGATCGTGGCTACCTGTCACCGTATTTCATCAACGATCAGGATAAACAGGTTGCCGTGCTCGATAACCCGTTCGTGCTGCTGCACGACAAGAAGGTATCGAATATCCGCGATCTGCTGCCGATCCTGGAACAGGTCGCCAAAGCCGGGCGCCCACTGCTGATCATCGCGGAAGACGTGGAAGGCGAAGCGCTGGCTACGCTGGTGGTCAACAACATTCGCGGCATTCTGAAGACCGTCGCGGTCAAGGCGCCGGGCTTCGGCGACCGCCGCAAGGCTCTGCTCGAAGACATCGCGATCCTGACCGGCGGTCAAGTCATCGCTGAAGAAACCGGGCTGTCGCTCGAGAAAGCGACCCTCGCTGAACTCGGTCAAGCCAAGCGCATCGAGGTCGGCAAGGAGAACACCACGGTTATCGACGGCGCCGGCGACAGCAAGAACATCGAAGCGCGGGTGAAGCAGATCCGCACGCAGATCGAGGAAGCCAGCTCCGACTACGACCGCGAAAAACTGCAGGAACGTGTAGCGAAGCTGGCGGGCGGTGTGGCGGTCATCAAGGTTGGCGGTGCAACCGAGATCGAAGTGAAGGAAAAGAAAGACCGCGTCGACGACGCGCTGCACGCCACGCGCGCCGCTGTCGAAGAAGGTATCGTGCCGGGCGGCGGCGTCGCGCTGATTCGCGTGAAGCAGGCCATCAGCGGACTCAAAGGCGTGAACGCCGATCAGGATGCAGGTATCAAGATCGTGCTGCGTGCGCTCGAAGAACCCCTGCGCCAGATCGTGACGAATGCCGGTGAAGAAGCCAGCGTGGTGGTCGCGAAAGTGGCTGAAGGTACGGGTAACTTCGGCTACAACGCGCAAACCGGCGAATATGGCGACCTCGTCGAATCGGGCGTGCTCGATCCGACCAAGGTAACGCGTACGGCGTTGCAAAACGCGGCTTCGGTGGCGGGTCTGCTGTTGACCACCGACGCGACCGTCCATGAAGCACCGAAAGATGCACCGGCAGCGGGCCAGCCAGGCGGTCCGGGCGCAGGTGGGCCGGGACTGGATTTCTGAGCGTCGACGCGCTAGCCGTATCCTGCACGCCTGCATGTTTTTTACAGCATGCAGGCGTGCTGCATTTGAAGCCTACCTGTCAACTGGATGCAGCGCGTCATGCTTGCCGAACACCATCGTGACGCGATCAAATCCGCCCCAACATCAATTACGCCGCTTTAACGACGCTCATGTCTGCATAAATGCGCGAATCAGATAACGGTATGAAAAATCCTTGGTTCTTTCTGGCGTCGCACATGCCGAGAATAGGCAGTCCCGAATCGCATCCTGACTTTATCTTCCGGCGAATCCTGGCGGACTCATAGCAACAACGTCACGCCGATCGGCCGGAGCGATATCAGGATTCACCTGACTTCAGCCTATCCATTCATGTTCAGCCGACCGACCCGCCCCACCCTTCAGCGCGCCGCATTCCGCACATTACGCGCCGTGACGCTTGTTGCAGCATTGGGCGCCAGCGCCGCTCACGCCGATACGACACTCGACCGGATTCATCAGCGGCACAAGATCGTGATCGGCGTGATCCTGTCAGGGCCACCGTTCGGCTCACTGGACCCGGCCACGCAAAAGCCGCTCGGTTTCAATATCGATCTCGCGAACGACGTCGCGAAACGCCTCGGCGTGGACGTGGAGTTGACGCCGGTCCAGCCGTCGAATCGCGTGCAGTTCCTGCAACAAGGCAAGGTCGATGCCCTGATCGCGAATATGGAAGTCACCAAGGAGCGCGCGGAGCTCTTCTCCTACCCGCCCACGCCGTTTGAGGAAATCGGCGGGGCACTGATTACCCGCAAGGACAGCGGCATCAAGACCTGGAACGATGTGCGCGGCAAGCCCGTGTGCGTCTCGCAAGGCAGCAACTATACGAAGCCGCTCGCGGAAGAATATGGCGCACAGGTGAAGGCATTTCGTGGCCAGCCGGAGTCGCTGCTCGCGCTGCGCGGCAATAACTGCGTCGCCGCGGTCCACGTTGCCCCTACGCTGCGCCTGCTCGTCGCACGCAATCCGGACTGGAAGGACTACACGATTCCCGTATCGAACGAGTTGATTCCGTCGCCGTCTGTGATCTGGGTTCGCAAGGGTGAAACGGATACGCAAAGTGCGCTCGAAAAAATCGTGCAGGACTGGCATCGCAGCGGCTGGCTGATCGACGTCGAGCACAAGAACGGCATGCAGCCCTCACAAGCGGTGCTCGATCTGCATGCGAAGTACAAGGCGCAAGGTGCATGAGCGCGCCGGCTCAAGTGCTCTCGCAGGCCGCCGCGGCCGTGGTCGAAGCGATCAGCAGGATCGGGCTGAACTACAGCTTCGTGCTGGCACCTGACGAACTCGCATCGTTTCTGCACGGCATGCTGGTCACACTGGAACTCTCGCTCGTCACGGCGCTCGGCAGTCTGGCGGCCGGCGTGGCGCTGGCTGCGCTGCTCACTTCAGCGCGTCCGGCGCTCGCGCGCCCCGCTCGCGTGTTCGTCGAAATCACCCGCAACACGCCGACGCTCGTGCAACTGTTCTGCGCCTTCCTGGTGATCAATATGCTGATCAGCGAGGCACTGCGCAATCTGGGCGGCAATCCGCTGACACCGTTCATCTGGAGCGCGATCGTGATTTCGCTGCACAAGGGCGCGTTTCATGCCGAAGCCTTGCGCGCCGGTATCGAAGCAGTGCCACGCGCCACGCTCGAAGCGGCCCAGTCGCTCGGTTTCAGCCGCCGCCAGCGGCTTTGGGGTGTGCAATTGCCGCTCGCGTTACGCTTTGCGCTGCCCGCGCTCGTCAACAACATGGTCGACCTCGTGAAGATGACCACCGTTGCCTCCGCAATCGCCGTCGGCGACATCACGTATGCATCGATCATGATCTGGACGCAGCGCGACAATGTGCTCGAGTTGATGATCCTGATCCTCCTGTTCTTCGGTGCACTGACCTTTGCGATCAATCGCGCGGGACGCTGGCTCGAAGTCCGCCTGAGGATGCCCGGCTATGGCCACTGAATCCATCACCCTGCCCGAGCGGGACGGGCGGTACCGCTCCCTCTTTGCGCTTGCCAGCGTGGTCGGCGTCGCCGCTCTGCTGGCGCTCGCCGAACACGAGATCGTCCATGGCCCGAGCTATCCCGCGCTCGCCGCACTCATTACATGGGCGCCGGCGCTGGGCAAATCCCTCTGGGTCAACATCGAAATCAGCCTGCTTGCCATCGCGCTCGGCACGCTCGCCGGCCTTGCGTTAGGTCCCTTGCTGCTGTCGCCGATCCGGGCCGTCCGCGTGATTGTCCGCAGCTATGTGCAGGTGTTTCGAAATGCCCCCTTGCTCGTGCTGATCTATTTTTCGACCTACGTTTTCCCATTCGAAATCGCCTTCGGCCAGCACGTCGTGCCGTTTCCCGACTGGTTCAAGGTCACGCTCGGCCTCGCGCTGCCTGCCAGTGCCAACTTCGCCGAGATCTTCCGTGGCGCGATTCAGTCGATCCCTCATGCGCAGTGGGACGCCGCACGTTCGCTTGCGTTCAGCCGCGCCCAGGTGTTCCGTTGGATCATCCTGCCGCAATGCGTGAAGCGGATGCTGCCGCCGTGGATGAATCTTTACGCTAGCATCACGATGGCGACCGCGCTCGCGTCGCTGGTGGGTGTGCACGATCTGCTGGACACCGCGCAGGTGGCGAGCAATACCGTGGCGCGGGCGGATTTCACGGTTGTCGTCTATTTCACCGTACTGGGGTTGTTCTTCGCTTACTGCTACCCGATTGCGCGCTTTACCCGCCTTCTTGAGAAACGCTATGCTTTCAGCTGATGTCTCGCTCGCACCCGCAGCCGCGGCGGAAGACGTGCGCCCCCTGGTCCGGCTGCGCGACGTGCATCTGTCATTCGGCGCGACACCGGTGCTCAAGGGCATCGACCTCGACGTGTTCCGCGGGCAGGCCGTGTCGATCATCGGGCCGTCCGGGTCGGGCAAGTCGACGATTCTGCGCTGTATAACTGGGCTATTGCGTCCCCAGCAAGGTGAGATCGAAGTCGACGGTACCCGTGTCGATCAGCTCGCCTCCGAACGCGACGAGATCGAATTGCGCAAGCGCGTCGGTTTCGTGTTCCAGCAATACAACCTGTTCCCGCATCTGAGCGTGCTGGACAATCTGGTTGTCGCGCCCGTGCGCATCCTCGGACGCGACAAAGCCGACGCCACCCGCGCCGCTTACGATCTGCTGAAAAAAGTACGCCTCGAGAACAAGGCTCATGCGTATCCGGGTGAACTGTCGGGCGGTCAGCAACAGCGCGTGGCGATTGCACGCGCACTGGCGATGCAGCCGGATCTGATCCTCTTCGACGAGGTAACCTCGGCGCTGGACCCGGAAACCGTGGGCGAAGTGCTGACCGTGATCCGCGATCTGGTGCGGGACGGCATGACCTGCGTGCTCGTCACGCACGAGATGCGCTTTGCCGAGGAAGTGAGCGATACGGTGTACTTCACCGAAGCCGGTGTGATTGTCGAACACGGCCCGGCTAACGCGCTGTTCCGCGCGCCGGTCAGTCCGCGTACGCGTGAGTTTCTGGCGCATACCCAGGCCGCGCCGGAAACTGTGCACGTGGCTGCGCCCCGCACACCGGTGGCACTGGATCTGCGTCACTTCGCGATCTAGACTGGCGCCTCCGGTGAGGCAAGCTTAAAAAAACACGGCGTCTGCCCAGCAGACGCCGTGTTTTGCTTTGCGCGCGCGTTACTTCCTGCTACTTCCTGCCTCTTCGTGCCGCTCACTGCCGCGCATAACGGCTCACAGGCCGCTGCAAACCAAGGTGATCGCGCAAGGTGGTGCCGCTATATTCGGTGCGGAATAACCCACGCCGCTGCAATTCCGGCACGACGAGTTCGACAAAGTCGTCGAGACCGCCGGGGAAATACGGCGGCATGATATTGAAGCCGTCGGCCGCTTCGCCTGTGAACCACTCTTCGAGCGCGTCCGCCACCTGCACAGGTGTGCCCCATACGATGCGATGCCCACGCGCGCCCGCCACCAGGTAATACAGCTCGCGCAAGGTCAGATTCTCGCGGCGTGCGAGATCGGTCAGCAGTTTGGCGCGACTTTTCAACTGATCGGACTCCGGCAGTTCCGGCAACGGACCATCGAGCGGATACTTCGACACGTCGTGTCCGAGCCGGTCGGATAACAACGACAGTGCGCCAGTCGTATCGGTCCATTCCTGCAATTGCGCGTATTTGTCTTTCGCCTCCTGCTCCGTCCTGCCGATGACAGGAAACACGCCCGGCATCACGTGCAACTGCTGGCCCTCACGGCCGAATTTGGGCAGCCGGCCTTTCAGATCGCGGTAGAAGACCTGCGCTTCTTCGATGGTCTGCTGCGCGGTGAACACCACTTCCGCCGTGCGCGCGGCCAGGTCCTGCCCCGGTCCGGACGACCCGGCCTGAATCACCACCGGATGCCCCTGTGGCGGGCGCGACGCATTCAGTGGACCTTTGACAGCGAAGAACTGCCCCTTGTGATCCAGCGTATGCACCTTGGCCGGATCGAAGTAGACGCCGCGCGCCTTGTCCTTGAGCACCGCGTCGTCATCCCAGCTGTCCCACAGTCCCTTGACGACGTCGACGAACTCACCCGCCATTTCATAACGCAGCGCGTGATCCGGATGATTGCCCCGGGTGAAGTTCGCCGCCGTGCGGTCATACGAAGTCGTCACGACATTCCAGGCCGCCCGTCCGCTGCTCAGGTGATCCAGCGACGCAAACGCGCGCGCGACGTGATACGGCTCGCTATACGTGGTCGATGCGGTAGCAGCGAGGCCGATGTGGCGCGTGCCCATGGCAAGCGCCGACAGCAGGCACAGCGGCTCGAGCCGCATCGCCATCGACGGATGCGCATCGGGTCCGCTGGTGAGGCCGTCGGCGAGAAAGACCATGTCGAACTTCGCGCGCTCGGCGGTTTGCGTGATGCGCTGCATCAGCGCGAGATTCTCGCTGCCCGCCTGCGCGTCAGGATGCCGCCAGCCGGCGACGTGATGTCCCGCCCCCTGGATGAAGAGCCCCAGACGCATCTGCCTGCGGGACCTGCTGTTATTCGTGCTCATACGTGGATCTGCGCGAAGACGTTGAAAAGGGAAGCGAGGTCGGCGGTGCTCTGCATCGTTTCGATATGCGCGGGGAGGAACGCGAGGCGTTCGTCATGGCCGGTGGCGTCCGCGAATTTCGCGGGCAAATCTTCCGCGCTGTAAAGACGGTCGGTCTTATGGCTCAGTACCGTCCCGTTGCGCAATACGATCTCGACGGTCGAGAAGCGCGTAGCCGGATCGGTCGATGCGCGCGCGGCGGTTTCATCGTGACGGCTTGCCACGCGCCGCGCGAGCGCAATCAGATCGTCACGCGCCGGCACATCGGCAAACGTGGCGACACTGGGCGAACCATCGGTCAGCGCAGCCGCTACGGCATAGGCAACGCTGAAGCGTGCTTCGAGACCGGTAGAAGGTAAGGTTCGAGACAAAGGCGTATCGCCACCGGGCGGAAATATCACCGTCACCTCGGCTATGTCGTCCGGCGTGAGATGGTGCGTGTCGCGCAACGTCAATGCGGCATGTACCGCGTAGTGCGTCGCCGTGCAGCACGCCCACGGTTTGAAGTACAGGCCCGGAACCGCGATTTGCCACGGCGCACCCCAAGCCTCGAGCACGCGCTCGGGTTGTGCCGCGCCCCCGCTGAACACCGCGAAAAAACCGGCCGGACCGTCCAATGCTTCAGGCGAACCTTGCAGCCCCGCCGCCGCGAGTTCAGCAGCGAACAGACCGGCACGCGCGGCGAGTCCGGCATGCAAGGGTTTCGCTTCGCTGCCGAACTGCAGCCGTAAGCCTGCCGACTGCGTGGCGGCCAGACCCAGTGCGTTTTCGACCGCAGCCGCATCGAGTTTCAGCAGATAAGACGCAGCGGCCGCGGCGCCGAGCGCGCCCAACGTCGCGGTGTTATGAAAGCCCTGCTCGTAGTGCCGGCTGCCGAGCGCGAGACCAAGGCGCGCCATCGTCTCGACTCCGACGACGTAGGCGCCGAGCAAATCAAGCGCACTGCTGCCCCGTGTTTGCGCCAGCGCGAACAACGCAGGCAGCAACACCGCCGAGGGATGGCCTCGCACGCTGCTGTGCACGTCGTCGTAATCGAGTGCGTGGCCGGCGTAACCGTTGAGCAACGCAGCCTGTTGCGCCGATACGCGGGCACTGCTGCCGATCACCGCAGCATCGCCACGCGAGTCGTTGGCGCTGACTGTCAGGAGTTTTTGATAGCCGTTGTCGCTCGCACCCGCAAAGGCAGCGGCGAGAAAATCGAGAACGCCGCGTCTTGCCGCGGCAATGGCGCTGGCATCCCTGGAAGGCGACGCTTGGGTAATCGCGGTGGCCAGCCGCCGTGTAACGCCGTCGGCCTGCTGGCCGGCGCTGGGAGCATAAGGGCTTGGCATGTCGGAAGCGTGAGAGCTGTGAAATCGCACTGGGCAAACGTTGCCCGTGCCTCGCTCGATAACGCGTCAAACGATGCGTCGGCGAACGAAGGCTAGGCAACCACCCGAACGCCGCATGCTAACCAAACGCTGCGTCACAAACAAACAAGAATTCGCGCTTTCGATATTGCATATTCTGCGATGCTGCAGCAGACGCGCGCTCCGTGTCCGCCGCGCAACCCGTCACTCAAAAGAACAGCAACGTGCGCAGTTCAATGCTTTTGCGCGGCGGCGCATCGGCCGGTGAACTGGGATCGTCGAAGGCCGTGTGGGCCGTCAGGCGCGCGATTCCATCCCCCGCCGAATCGTAAATCTTCAGCAGCAGGAATTCATCCGGCGACATGTGCGGGAAGTAGTACCAGCGGTGCCGCGGATTGAATACCAGCGCATACGTCTCACCCACCTTGTCGGGATACACCAGATCCGACGCCACCAGATCGTTGAGCGCGATACTGCGCGAATCGCACAGCGCGAGCGGCGACGCCTGCACCGTTTCTCCGATCGGACGCCACAGGTTGACGATCGCCACACGGCCTTGCAGCAACTGCTCCGCTTCCCCTGCCGGCAGATGATCGCGCACCCGGCGCGGCCCCGATACGAAAGTCTGATCGTTATGGATGTACTTGACCGGCTCTCTCACGCCCTCGCCGCGTTCGGGATTGCCGTCGCGCAGCGTGTGGTCGAACACGACCACACGCCGGGCACCGGTAGCCTGCTTCAGCAACCGCTCTGCTTCCGGGTAGTAGACAGATTCGATCTTCACCGGATCGGAGAAGTCGCTCAACGCGCTAGCGTGCCGATGCAATTCGAAGCCGTTACGGTCGAGCGACAACGCGCCAGGCGGCGGCGCGACGCGCGCATTCGAAATGCTCACCCGATGCGCCCGGTACACGCCGCTGCGCTTCGGAACGCCCGGCGGCGGGTCGTACTGATACGACACCGGCTTCTCGCCGCTGAACTCGAGGTAGTTCAACTCTGCCTCGACCGTCACGGCAGACACCGGTGCATCGATGACGATATCGCTCATGTTCATGCCCTCGCGTCAAAACGATTCGTTGAGCGGCCGCAGATCGATTTCCTGCGACCGTGCACTGCGCCCCTGCCGGTGAAAACACCAACAGGCGATCGCCGCGGCACGCAACGCGTGGCGGCAGCAGACGCATATGCCTATCGTTTCAGCGTAGGCGATGGCCGTACAGGACGGAAATAACGAATCGTGGAAAGTTATGCGCCGGATTCGAGACTGGCCGCGGAAAAATAGCGGTTTTCAGGCCGCCGCAATCCCAGGTTCTCGCGCAACGTGCGGCCTTCGTAATCTTCGCGGAACAAACCGCGACGGCGCAGTTCAGGCACCACCAGTTCGACGAAATCGGTCAACCCATCCGGCAGCACCGGCGGCATCACGTTGAAACCGTCCGCGCCATAATTCACAAAGCGCTCTTCGAGTTGATCGACGATCTGGGCCGGCGTGCCGACCAGTTGCCAATGGCCACGCGCACCCGCCACTCGCAAATAGAGCTGGCGGATCGTGAGATTCTCGCGGCGAGCCAGTTCGAGCGTCAGCACCTGACGGCTCTTGCTGGCATTCGTTTCGGGCAGCTCCGGAATCGGGCCGTCGAGTGGGTAGCCCGACAGATCGAACCCACCCGTCAGCCCGGAGACCAAAGCGAGTCCGACCCTTGGATCAACGAGCGACTGCAATTGCTCGAACTTCTCTTGCGCTTCCGCTTCAGTACGGCCGACAATCGGAAACACGCCCGGCATGATCTTCAGATCGTCCGCATGACGGCCATAAACCTCCATGCGCCCTTTCACGTCCGCGTAAAAAGCCACCGCATCCTGCAGCGTTTGCTGCGCCGTGAAAATCACCTCGGCCGTCTTCGCCGCAAGGTCGCGGCCGGCTTCGGACGACCCTGCCTGCACGACGACCGGATGCCCTTGCGGAGCACGCGCGACATTCAACGGACCCTTGACCTGAAAGAAGCGTCCCTTGTGATCCAGCACGTGCCGTTTGGCAGGGTCGAAGAAACGCCCTTCGGTCTTGTCGCGAACGAACGCGTCGTCGTCCCAACTATCCCATAGACCTTCAGTGACCTCCGCGAATTCGGCTGCGCGCGCGTAGCGCTCGGCGTGATCGAAATGCCGGTCACGGTTGAAATTCTTTGCTTCATGCTCGCTGGACGAGGTGACCAGATTCCAGCCCGCACGCCCCCCGCTAATGTGATCGAGCGACGCGAACTTGCGGGCAATGTGATACGGCTCGTTGAAGCTCGTCGAGGCGGTGCCGACGAGCCCGATGCGCTCAGTCACGGCCGCGAGCGCCGAGAGCAGCGTAATCGGTTCGAACTGCGCCACATAACTGTGCGCCGTGCGGCTCAGAAAGTCGACGTTGTCGCCGCGTGTCCCCACGCCGTCGGCGAGAAAGATCAGATCGAATTTCGCGGCTTCGGCCGCTTGCGCGAGCCGGACATAGTGGCGAAAGTTCACACCGGCGTCCGCCTGCGCCTTGGGGTGCCGCCACGCGGCAATGTGGTGTCCCGAGGGATAGAGAAAAGCGCCGAGGCGCAAGTGTCCGCTACGTTTGCTCATGGAAGTCCAAGGAAAATGATGGGCGGCGCTGTTCCACACCCCGTTTGCCGGCCGGGTGGGCTGCCTGCCGCATCACGGCGCCCATCAATGCAACGACTTCACCGGCATGGATCGATCAATCGAGAATTGTCGGCCTGAGCGAGACGTATGGAGAACCAATTTGTTCTCATATGCAAAGCGTCGTGCATGGCGAGCCGCTACCAGAGAGAAAGCTTGCCCTGTGCTTAGTCTTCGCCGGCATATCGATGCCAGAATTCATTCGTGGTCTCGAACGATGCGCTCATCGACAATCGACGCATCGGTCAGAACGTTCGTTCCTTCGTTGCTGGCTGCCCCCGCATTCGAAAAGACCATGAGAACCGACCGGCTGCGCCAGCTTCATCTGAACGTCAACATCCTCCACTCCGGCTTTGTCCCTTCCGCGTGGCGTACGCCCGAAGCTGATCCGCGCGCCTTCGTCGATATCGCTCACTATGTTCGTGTCGCGCAAATTGCCGAAGCGGCGAAATTCGATGCCGTGTTTCTCGCGGATAACGCCTCGATTGCCGATCAGATCGATTTCCGCCCGATTACCGCGCTGGAGCCGACCGTGTTGCTCGCCGGCATTGCGGCGGCCACGACGCATATCGGCGTAATCGGCACGGCATCGACGAGTTATAACGAGCCGTATAACATCGCGCGGCGCTTTGCCACGCTCGACCATCTGAGTGCGGGCCGCGCCGGCTGGAACATCGTGACGACCGCCGATCTCGGCTCAGCCCGCAATTTCGGCCGCGAGGCGGTGCCGGATCACGCGCAACGCTACGAGCGCGCAGCGGAGTTCACGGAGGTGGTGAAAGCGCTGTGGGATAGCTGGGAGGACGATGCCTTTATCGGCGACAAAGCGAGCGGCCGCTTCATCGATACTACGAAGGTGCATCGCATCGACCATCGCGGCAAGTACTTCAGTGTCGATGGTCCGCTCAACCTGCCGCGTAGTGCACAGGGTCATCCGGTGCTGATCCAGGCCGGCGGCTCCGCTGACGGACGCGAACTCGCGGCCCGGCACGCGGAAGCCGTGTTCTCCGCATCGCAGTCGTTCGACGAAGCAGCCGCCTATGCGCGCGAACTGAAATCTCGCGCCGCGGCGTGGGGACGAGGCAGCGACGCCATTCGCGTGCTACCCGGACTCACCACCATTATCGGCGCGACCGAAACCGAGGCCCTGCGCCGTCGCGATGAACTGGTCGACCTGATTCCATGGACTTACAGCCTCACGCGACTCGCCGGCATATTGGGCATTAGCGTCGACCGGCTGAAACTCGACGAGCGCCTGCCGGACGATCTCTCACTGCCCGGCGGCGGCAACGGCAATCACACGTTCTTCAACGCAACGCTCGCCCAGGCGCGAACTCACGGCTACACCGCGCGTCAGTTGATCCGTGCGCTTGCGGGCGGCGGCGGACATCGTGTCGTCGTCGGCACGCCGGAACAGATCGCCGACGATATCGAACACTGGTTCAAGGGCGGCGCTGCCGACGGTTTCAATCTGATGCCGGATGTTCTGCCGGGTGGCTTGCAGGACTTCGCCGACGGCGTGGTTCCGCTTCTGCAACAACGTGGTCTTTTCCGCACCGACTACGAAGGGAGCACCCTGCGCGAACACTTCAGGTTGCGACGCCCCGTCAGCCGCCACCTGCACCCACGCGAAGCGGCGGCAACCGCGTAAGCGCGCTATCTATCGAACGTGATGAACTGGGCCGAGGTCCACACCTTGCTGTCGTCACGCTGACGGCCGAACACGTACACCGGACGAAAGCCGAAGCCGGCGTTCTGCGGTGCAACTTCGAACTGCCCCGTCAGATCCACCGGCAACGGCCGATCCGTCAAACGTTCGACAGCGAGGAAGAGTTCGGTTCCGCCGAGTTCATGCCGCGCGGTGCCGCTTGCAAGCAGTTCTGCACCGCTGATTTCCCAGTGAAAGGTCGGCGCGTGCGCAAACGGATTGCCCTGCAGCGGATCGCCTACCTTCACGAAACCGTCGATCGTACCTTCGATCACAATGCGCGCCTGGGCCAGATTGCTCACGTCGATCTCGATGCTATCGGCGTCGCCATAGGTATCGCTGCGAAATTCGATGTCCGTTGCACCCGTGCGCCACGCGGCCTCCTCCACATGTTCGAAGCCCCCCGCGCCGAAATTATTGATGGTGCCGTTGACGATGCGAATACGCCCTTGCCAGGACGCCCAGCGATAGCGGTCGCGAATCCGCGCGCCGCCCCAGCGGACCCGGATCAGGCGTTCGGCGTAGCCAAGCTCTTCGTGCAGATTGCGCTCGGCCAGCAAACCATTGTGATCGAATGCGGCAACGTATTCCCAGCCGGCGCGCCCCAGCAAACGATAGTCGAGCGTAGCCGGCCCGCGATGCTGGAAGGCATCGCCTTGCCAGAACTCGCCGCAACGCACCAGCGCCGCGCTGTGCTCGCCCGTGGTCGCCCATGTCCGGCGGGCGCGCAATGCCTCGCCGACCGAGCGCCGGTCGAGTGAATCGGACAGCACGCCGGTCAGCCCACCATGCACGCCGAACACGCTGACGCCGGGCGCACCGCCGCCGGGCCGGCCGCGATGCTCGTCGCCGCTCGCCGCCACGCCGAGTTGATAACCGCGTGCGATCACGTCGCGATAAAGCCAGTCGAAATGGCCCCACGTCGACGCGATTTCAACCAGCCGTTCGAGTTCCGGATGATGCCAGTCAGGGATATAGCGGCGGCCGCCCACATGCGGCATCACCAGATGGTGGGCGGCATTGTCCACGTAAGCGTCCCACAGTTCATCCACCGGCCAGCGGCCCAGTTCGACCGCGGCGCCCTTCATGTCCTCGTTCCACACGAGCGTGCGGTTGTGTTCGCCCCGCGCGTTGTACGGAAAGCCCGGCCGCTCGTCGCCGAGAAAAACGACGTTGTGATCGCCGCCCGCCGTCGAGCTACCGCACCATTCCTGCACCGGATAGACGACGAAGCGCCCTGCTTCGTTGAACTGCTCGACGGTTTCGACGCCGAGTTGCCAGTTCGCATCCGTGATCTGGAAATCGTTCGCGGTGTAACCGAGCACATCGATGCCGCCGATATCACGCGCATAAGCGGCGTTATAGGCCGGACTGTTCGTGCCCACCGTATCGTGTGCGTGAACATGCAAGTCCGCGTACAGGGAACGGGCGACCGGCAGCGCGGCATCCACGGTCAGGTAGGCTTGCGCCGCGCGCACGTCACGCAGCGACGGCACCTGGGCCATGATGCGCAGGCTGCCAGCGGTGGTCGGTAAATCAGTGAGTGCGATGCTCGCCCAGCCTTCGCCCGGCAGCGGCAACTCGCGGTCGTAGACAATGTGCTGGCGCTCGTCATAGGCTCGCACTCGCACCGCACCGCCGACATCGCGGCAGGCATTGCCCCAGCGGTCCTGCAACGAAAGCCGGAACGGCGCGGATTGCCCCGGCTGCACAAAACGCGGCCCATTGAGCAGAACCTGAGCCGGCGCGCCGGCATGGATGTCGATCACGACATCCCCCGGCACCGCGACAAAACGCGAGGTGCCGAGCGGATCGACGTAGAAGCGGAAACGGAACTGATCCTCGACGAAAGTCTGCACCCGCGTACCTGGACCACGTCGCCGATCGCCCAGCCGGATCACGATGTGGTCGCCGGCGTTCAGGTAACCATCGGCGACATCCACGATAACGGCCTTTTGAAAGGGCCTTTCATGCCCCTTCTGATCGAAGCGTACGTTCAACGACTGGACGGTCGCCGGGCTTTGGCCCGGGACGAGCGGCGCAGCGTGATATTCCGCGCTGATGTAGTTGGCGGCGGCCGGGTCGCTGGTCTGAAACAGCGCCCAATCCGAATAGAACTTGAACGTCGTCTTCAGCCAGGCACCGTCGGCGATGCCTGACGCGCCGACTTCATAGTCGAGCACGATTTCGCTCCAGCTGCCCGCTTCGAGTCGGGTCACGTTGCAGTTCACCCGTCCGGCAAACGGCAGCGCCTTATGACGCTCATACAAACCGGTCGGCGCGACATGCGGGCCGAGGCGCTTGCGCAACGCGGCGCCCTTTGCTGCGAGCGTTGCTTCGATGCTTTCGCGGTCGTGGTCGTGGTCTTGATTCACTTCGGTTTCTCCTGGTCAAAGGATGCAGTGAAGCGCGCAACGATTAGTGCGCGAACGGCCAGGGCGCGGCGGGATTCCAGATCGGCATGCCCTGATACGCGTACCACGGCGCCATCACGCAGATACCGTAGACAATCGCGATCAGCACCGAGACCACGCCGACCCTGGCGTAGTCCGAGGTCGTGAAGGCGCCGCTGCTATACGCAATGACGCCCGCCGTGATTTGTGTGGGCAGCAGGTAGGCAAAGCTGTCGGTATCGCTGATCAGCAGCGTGAAAGCCACCGGATGCAGGCCGAGGCGCGGCGCCAACGCCAGCGCGATCGGCGCAATCATGGTCACCGCCGCGACGTTCGACAGCATGCCGATCCGGATCGCGTGCGTGCCGATCATCACGATCGCCAGCATCAGCCACCAGACATAGCCGTGCGCGAGTGTGTAGATGTGATCGGCGGCCCATTGCGCGAGCCCCGAGTCGCTGATCGCCGACGACAGCGAGAGCGCGCCGCCGAGCAGAAACAGCGTGCCCCAGATAGTGCGTTCCTGAATGTCCTTCCAGCTCGAGCGCAGCACGCCCGGTGCGAACATCAGCGCAAGTGCGATCAACGCGACGATTTCCGATTGCAGATGGTGCAGCGATTCGGTTGCCCACATCACCGCGACGAAACCGAATACGGCGAGCACCAGCCAATCCTGACGGGCTACCGGCGGTAAGCTGCGGCGTGCATCGACGATCGCCTGACGGCCGCCTGGCACCGGCACACCGCGCGATTTGAAATAGTGCTGCACCCAGAACTGCGTCAGCACGAACATGCCGAGGTACGGCCATTGCAGCCGGAACCACGTGAAATACGAAATCCGCACACCGAGTTGTTTCTCCAGCAAACCGGAGACAACCATATTCGGCAGATGCGCGGTGAGAATGCACATGCCGCTGATCATCGAGCCATAGACCAGCGTCTGGATCACGATGGCTTTTCTGGCATTGCGCTCGCGAGCGCTCTCGCCGAACAGCCCGACGATGCCGTTGGTCACCGGCAGCAACGCGGCCGCGCGGGCGTTGGCCGCCGGCACCACCAGCGACATCACGAAATTGACGACGAACATCGCCCAGATCACGCCATTCGCCGAGCGCACCTTGAGTTTGTCGAGCAGCACCAGTGCGATACGGCGGTCGAGCCCGGCCGCCTGCATGATCGCGGAGAACAGGAAGGCGGCAAGACACAGGAACACCACCGGCGCGGCAAATCCGCTTGCGGCTTTCGGGAACGGCGTGACCGCGTGGGACAACACCAGCAGCATCGGCAGCAGAATGCCGCTGACGCCGACGGGAATCGCCTCGGTGATCCACACGATCGCCACCCACGCGACCACGGCCAGGGTGGCCCTGCCGTGCGGCGTCAGACCGGGCGGCGCCGGCAACACCCATGCGATGGCGACGAAACACAGCCACGCGAACAGAAACCCCGCGCGCGCCTTGAACAGGCTTCCATGCGCTGGAGAATACGCCGACGCGGCGTGACTCGCCTCCGGCAGCACGCCTGGACTTACACTTGCGACCGGCGCATAGCTTGATGTTTCGTTTGCCACTTCCCCGCTCCTGTAAGACGGTCGAGATGCGTCCGCATGTGGACATGACCTGCCGGAAAGTTGGCATAATACGTATTAATACAAGTTGGCGATCCAAGCACTTCTCATATCCTTATACGAAGACATGGCTTAGCCCGCCGCATCGATTCATGGCAATGCCGGCGCGCACTGCACGAGGGGAAAATTGATGAGCCTGGTCCGTGAGAACGTCACGTCGCTTTACGATCAGATTGCCGGCACGTTGCGCGGCGAAATAGAGAATGGCCACTACGAGCCTTCCGGCAAACTGCCCTCGGAGGCCGAACTCAGCGAGCGCTTTGGCGTGAGTCGTGTGACGGTGCGTCTCGCCATCGGCAAGCTGGCGGATGAAAATCTGGTGGAGCGAAAACAGGGCAAAGGCACCTTTGCAAGCGGCAAGCGCATGCAGCATCGCCTCGATGTATTGCGTGGCTTTTACGATTCGCTGGCGCGCCAGGGCGCCGAACCGCAGATGAAACTCCTGCGCATGCAGCCCGGCAGGAAGCTGCCGCCCGACATGGCCGGTGTGTTCGCGCGCGAGGTCAAGACCGCCGTCTACCTTGAGCGGCTGCATTCCGTGGACGGCGTCAGCGTCGCGCTGGCGCAGACATGGCTGCTGCCCGAAGCGGAAACGATTTCCGAACAGCTTGCGCAAACGAAGCCTTCTTACGAGATCATCGAATCGATGCCTGGGTGGAAAATCGCCCGTGCGGACATGAGCATTACCGCCGTGGCGGCATCAGCAGCGATTGCGCGCAGTCTCCAGACGCCTGAACATGCGCCCCTGCTGGTGATGAAACGAATCTCGCGCCTCACCGATGGGCGCGTCTGCGAGTCGACGCTATTTCATATCCGGCCGGAACGGTATGAGTTTGTCGTGAGCAGCGCGATGAATGGGGAACTGACGGCGCGCACGGGTGAGTCACTAGAACGGGGGGATTAGCGTCACGCCGACTCCCCGCGAACGCGCGGCGAAATAAACCGATTGGTGGTTCAGTGGCCCGTCATTTCACCGCGCGAAAAACCGGTTCTCAGGCCGTGGCAATCCCAGATTCTCGCGCAGCGTCGCCCCTTCGTATTCACGCCGGAACAACCCGCGCTTCTGCAACTCGGGAATGACCTTGTCCACAAAGTCGTCAAGACCGCCCGGCAGATACGGGAACATGACGTTGAAGCCGTCCGAGCCCTCTTCCACCAGCCATTGCTCCATCTGATCGGCGATCATCTTCGGCGTGCCCACCATCTCGAGCCCCGAGTATCCGCCAATGCGCTGAGCGAGTTGACGAATCGTCAGCCCGTCGCGCTGCGCCCATTCGACCACCCGTTGCCGCGCTGTCCGGCTCGCATTGGTCTCGGGAATCTCGGGCAGCGGGCCGTCCGGATCGAAGCCGGAGACATCGTGCCCCAATGCAATCGACAACGAAGCGAGCCCACTTTCGTAGTGCACGAACGTGTCGAGCCGCGCCCGGATTTCCAGTGCCTCGTCCAATGTATCGCCCACGACCACGAAGGCCGCCGGAAGAATCTTCATGTGATCGCGCTGACGGCCGATCTTTTCCATCCGGCCTTTCACATCGGCATAAAAGCGCTTGCCGTCGGCCAGCAAGGTTTGCGCGGTGAACACCACCTCGGCGGTTTCAGCGGCGATCTGCCGCCCCGCTTCCGATGAACCGGCCTGCACGATGACGGGCCATCCCTGCACGGGGCGCGCAATATTCAACGGACCGCGCACCGAGAAGTTCTCGCTCCTGTAATTCAGCACATGCAGCTTTTGCGGATCGAAGAATGTGCCGGTTTCCGTATCGCGGATAAAAGCATCGTCGGCCCAACTGTCCCAGAGCCCGGTGACCACGTCGAAAAACTCGCGGGCGCGCCGATATCGCTCGTCGTGTTCGACATGCTCGTCGAGACCGAAGTTGAGCGCGGCATCGGGGTTCGAGGTCGTCACCAGATTCCATCCCGCGCGGCCGCCGCTGATATGGTCCAGCGAGGCAAAACGCCGTGCAACGTGATAAGGCGCGTCGAACGTGGTGGACCCGGTTGCGATGAGCCCCAGCCGTTCCGTGACCGCCGCCAGCGCGGGCAGCAGTGTGAGCGGTTCGAACGACGTGACCGTGTGGCTATGCTTGAGCGCGTCGAGCGGCATGTTCAGCACCGCGAGGTGATCCGCCATGAAGAACGCGTCGAAGCGGCCGCGCTCGAGCGTCTGCGCGAAGCGCTTCAGGTGCGCAAAATTGAAGTTGGCATCGGGATAGGCGCCGGGATAGCGCCATGCGCCGGTATGAATCGTCGTGGGGCGCATGAAAGCACCGAGGCGCAGCTGACGTGACATGGGGCGAACTCCATCGCAAACGGGTCGGGCCAGTTTAATCGTCCTTCGCCGACGCTGCTTGCCGCCGTCCATCGTCCGGCAGCCGCCCGCCGGGCGCGGTGCGCCGGGGCTCCGGCACTAACGGACACGCCGAAAGCTTTCCCGCAGAAATGCAAAGCACAAAATCTTCGTTCGTCCGTTGAGGCTCCCTCACTAGACTGTGATGCAACTTGTCATAACAAGTACAGACAACCCACAGATCATGCAGAAACCCGACCCGGCCAACGTGCTGCCTCTTTCCGCCCCGCCGCTTTACGAGCAGATAAAGACGGCGCTGCGCTCGCGCATTCTCGACGGTACGTATGCCGCCCATTCCCAGATGCCGTCCGAAAACGACCTCTGCGCGATGTTCAACGTCAGCCGCATTACCGTGCGGCAGGCACTCGGCGATCTGCAAAAAGAAGGCCTCGTTTTCAAACTTCACGGCAAGGGCACCTTTGTCTCCAAGCCGAAAGCGTTCCAGAACGTCAGCGCGTTGCAAGGTTTCGCCGAAGCGATGTCGTCGATGGGCTATGAAATCGTCAACCAGCTCAAACATATCCGCTTCATTCCCGCCACCGCGCAAATCGCCAGCCGGCTCAAGCTGCCCGAGGGCGCGAAAGTCGCCGAAATCCACCGCGTGCGGCTGCTCAATCGCGAGCCGGTGTCGCTCGAAATCACGTGGGTCCCGGAAGCGTTAGGTAAACGTCTGGCAAGCGCAGACCTCGTCACGCGCGACATCTTCCTCATTCTCGAGAACGACTGCGCCGTGCCGCTCGGCCACGCCGACATCTCCATCGACGCGATTCTCGCCGACGAGGAAATCGTCGAAGCCCTGAACGTTGAGGAAGGCAGCCCGGTGCTCCGCATCGAACGTCTGACGCACAGCGCGGACGGTACGCCGATCGATTACGAATACCTCTATTTCCGCGGCGACGCGTTTCAGTACCGCTTTCGCATCGACCGCCAGAAAGAGAAGAAGACCACAAGGAAGACGAAATGAATACGCACGTGATCGAGTACGACCTGGTCGTCGTGGGCGGTGGCACCGCGGGTCCGATGGCTGCCGTCAAGGCAAAGGAACAGAATCCGAACCTGAAGGTTTTGCTGCTGGAAAAAGCCAATGTCAAACGCAGCGGCGCGATTTCGATGGGCATGGACGGTCTGAACAACGCCATCATTCCCGGCCACGCGACACCCGAGCAGTACACCAAGGAAATCACCATCGCCAACGACGGCATTGTCGATCAGGCAGCCGTCTACGCCTATGCCCGGCACAGTTTCAAGACCATCGAAGAACTCGATCGCTGGGGGGTGAAGTTCGAAAAAGACGGCACGGGCGACTATGCGGTCAAGAAAGTGCATCACATGGGCTCCTATGTTCTGCCGATGCCCGAAGGCCATGACATCAAGAAAGTGCTCTACCGGCAACTCAAACGCGCGCGCATTGCGATCACCAATCGCATCGTCGTCACACGCGTTCTGACCGACGCACAAGGGCGTGCCTGCGGTGTCCTGGGCTTCGATTGCCGTACGGCGGATTTTTATGTGGTGCGCGCGAAGGCGGTCATTCTCAGTTGCGGGGCCGCGGGCCGGCTCGGCTTGCCGTCCTCGGGTTATCTGATGGGCACCTACGAGAACCCCACCAATGCCGGCGACGGCTACGCGATGGCCTATCACGCGGGCGCCGCGCTTGCGAACCTCGAGTGCTTCCAGATCAATCCCTTGATCAAGGACTACAACGGCCCGGCATGCGCCTATGTGACCGGCCCCCTCGGTGGGTTCACCGCAAACGGCAAAGGCGAACGCTTCATCGAATGCGATTACTGGAGCGGCCAGATGATGTGGGAGTTCTATCAGGAACTCCAGAGCGGCAACGGCCCGGTATTTCTGAAGCTCGACCATCTCGCCGAAGAAACCATTCAAACCATCGAGCAGATTCTGCACACGAATGAGCGCCCGAGCCGGGGACGATTTCATGCAGGACGCGGCACCGATTACCGCCAGCAGATGATCGAAATGCACATTTCGGAGATCGGTTTCTGCAGCGGCCATAGCGCGTCCGGCGTTTATGTGAACGAGCGCGCGGAGACCACGGTCGCCGGTCTCTATGCCGCCGGCGATATGGCTGCGGTCCCGCACAACTACATGCTCGGTGCGTTCACCTATGGCTGGTTCGCGGGGCAGAACGCGGCGCAATACGTCGAGGGCCGCGAGCATGCGGCGCTCGATAACGAGCAGATCGAAGCCGAGCGGGCGCGCATCTATGCACCGCTCGAACGGGAGACAGGGCTTGCGCCGGCGCAAGTCGAATACAAGCTGCGCCGCATGGTGAACGACTATCTTCAGCCGCCGAAGGTCACGCGCAAGATGGAAATCGGCCTGCAACGTTTCGCTGAAATCGCCACCGATATCGACCAGATCAAGGCCGACAATCCGCACGAACTGATGCGCGCCGCGGAGGTGCGGGCGATTCGCGACTGTGCCGAGATGGCGGCACATGCATCGCTATTTCGCACGGAAAGCCGCTGGGGGCTGTATCACCATCGCGTCGATTATCCGCAGCGCAACGACGCGGAATGGTTTTGCCACACGCATCTGAAGAAAGACGCAGCGGGTCGCATGGTCAGCGAGAAACGCGCCGTCGAACCGTATGTGGTGCCGCTCGACAACCACGAGAGTCGCGCCTATCAGAACCTGCGCATCGGCGAGCCCGCGCTGGCCGACGCTTGAGGAGCCGTCATGTCTACGACACCGCACAACATTTTCCAGCGCAGCGCCGCGCCCGTCACGATCGACGAAGACAAATGCATCGCCGACAAGGGCTGCACGGTCTGCGTGGATGTATGCCCGCTCGACCTGCTCGCGATCGACCTGACCAAAGGCAAGGCCTACATGAAGTTCGACGAATGCTGGTACTGCATGCCGTGCGAGAAGGATTGCCCGACCGATGCGGTCAGGGTCGACATTCCTTATCTACTGCGCTAGCAGCGGACTTTCCAGATTCCAGACCACACACAGCGCTGTTTCCCTACCAATCGGGGCTTAACTCATGAACATCCGCCATCTGCTTGCCGCAACGCTCCTTGCGAGCGGCCTGTTTGCACTCACCGCCGGCGCGGCGCGCGCCGAGACGATCCGCGTCGCGATCGGTACGCAGGACACGACGATCAATTGCGCGACCGGCGGCCTGCTGATCCGCGAACTGAACCTGCTCGATAAGTATTTGCCGCACGACGGCAAATACAAGGACGTCAAATACGACGTGCAATGGAAGGACTTCACGTCCGGCGCGCCGATCACCAACGAAATGGTGGCGGGCAAACTCGATTTCGGATCGATGGCGGAGTTTCCCGGTTCGTTGAACGGTGCGGCCTTCCAGAAGGCCGGCAAGCAGAGCGTGTTTGTCACGGTACTGTCGGGCAGTATCGACGGCAGCGGCAACGGCATCGTCGTGCCGGGCGACTCACCGATTCACTCCATTGCCGACCTGAAGGGCAAGACGATCTCGGTGCCGTTCGCTTCGGCTGCACACGGCATGTTGCTGCGGGCGATCAAGGCTCAAGGCTGGAATCCGGACACCGACGTGAACATCATCACGCAGTCGCCTGAAGTGGCGGGCAGCGCGTTGAAGGCGCACAAGATCGACGCACATGCCGACTTCGTTCCGTTCGCCGAACTGTTCCCGTTCCGCGGTTTTGCGCGCAAGATTTACGACGGTGCGCAGACGCATGCGCCGACCTTCCACGGCACGCTCGTCGATGCGGATTATGCGAAGCGCTATCCGGAGGTGGTTGTTGCGTATTTGCGCGCGGTGATCGAAGCGAACCAGTTGCTGGCGCAGGATCCGGAGAAATACAGCCAGTTGATCCAGAAGGTGACCGGCATCGACGCCGAAGTCAATTATCTGTTCCATGGGCCGCTCGGTCTGCAGACGCGTGATCTGACGTGGAAGCCCGAATACCGGCAGGCAACCGTCACGGCCATCAGCACACTCAAGCTTCTCAAGAAAACCGACGTCGATCTGGACGTCAATACGTTCATCGACGATCGCTATATCCGCGAAGCGTTCAAACAATCCGGACTGAACTACGACGCCGCGCTCAAAGACTACGCGAAGCAACCGCTCGTCGCCAATGACGCGCAAACGGGTAAGCGCATCACCGATTTCCGCAGCGCGACGCAAGTCTGGATCGACGGTGAAGGCAAGGTGCGCAACTACGCCTCGGCTCAGGAAGCGTTCGCGGCGCTCAACACGCTCGAGCAAGGCGGCAAGAAAGCGCGCGTCGTGTACGTTCAGGACCGTTCGAGCGGCCTGAAACTGTTCGCCGGGCAGGCATGGTACGTGAAGGACGCCAAGGGCAACATCAGCGCATTCCTGCTGAAAGAAAGCGCCGATAGCTACGCGAAGCAGGTGGACGGCAGCGTCGTGGATTTCGCCGCCGCGAAGACCGACGCCACGCAAGCGGTCGCGGCGCGCTAACGGCTCGTCAAGCGGCGTTCATCCATTACGGGAGTCCTCGATGTCAGCCATTCTCGAAGCCACGGAAAGCGCGAGCATCCGGCGTACCGCTGCCATCCAGCGGATCTGGAATCCGGCCCGTCTCGCACGCGCGCTGACCCGATTCGCGTCGGTGCTGGTGTGCGTCGGTATCTGGCAGGTGCTCGCCGGGCATCACGTCTCGTTCGGTGTTATGACGTTCGCCAATGTGCCGGCGCCGAGCGACGTCGTGCCCGCGGCCTGGGCTCTCCTCCACTCGCCGAAACTGCCGATGCACCTTTTATCCAGCGTCATGCGGGTGCTGGCGGGCTTTGTCGCGGCGAGCGTGGTCGGCATCGGGCTGGGACTTGCCATCGGGCGCTACCGCGCATTCGAGGACGCCGTCCTGCCGCCGCTCGAAGTATTGCGGCCGATTCCGGCGGTGGCGTGGATCCCGCTTGCCATCCTGATGTTTCCTTCATCGGAGATGAGCATGATGTTCATCACTTTCATCGGCGCGCTGTTTCCGATTCTGCTCAATACGATCCACGGCGTGGAAGGCGTCGATCCGCGGCTGGTCGCCACGGCACGCTCGCTCGGCACGCGCGGCGGTGCGCTCTTCAGCGAAGTGATCCTGCCGGGCGCGGCGCCCGCCATCGTTACGGGTCTGTCGATCGGCATGGGTACCGCATGGTTCTGTCTCGTCACCGCCGAAATGATCGCCGGTCAATACGGGATCGGCTATTTCACATGGGAGTCGTACACGTTGCAGAACTATGCGGACATTGTGGTCGGCATGCTGCTGATCGGCGCGTTGGGGATGGGCAGCAGCGTATTGGTGCGGCGCGTCGGGCTGGCGCTGATACCGTGGTATCGCATGGAGGCGTCGCAGCGATGAGCACCGGATTGCAACTGGAATCGGCGGGCCGCATCGACGTGCGCGCGTTGAGCGTGGAAGTCGGCATGCGCGAGCAACGGTTCACTGCGCTCGATCAACTGGACTTCACCGTCGAACCGGGCGAGTTCGTCTGCGTGCTCGGGCCGTCGGGATGCGGAAAATCCACGCTGCTGGCGGCGCTCGCCGGCCACGTGACGGCCAGTGCGGGCGAGATTGTCGTCGACGGCGAGCGGGTCGTGCGCCCGCATCCGGAGCGCGGCCTCGTATTTCAGCAGCACACGCTCTTTCCCTGGAAGCGCGTGATTGACAACGTCGCGTTCGGTCTGAAGATGAAAGGGCTCGCCACCGACGAACGGCGCCGGCAAGCGAGCGAGCTGCTCGATCTGGTTGGCTTGAGCGGCTTCGGCACGCGCTATCCGGCACAGTTGTCGGGCGGCATGCAACAGCGCGTGGAAATCGCTCGCGCGCTGATCAACCGGCCGCGTGTTCTGCTGATGGATGAACCGTTCGGCGCACTCGACGCGCAAACGCGCCGCATGATGCAAACGCTGCTGCTCGACGTATGGACGCAAATCCGCACGACGGTGCTGTTCGTCACGCACGATATCGACGAAGCACTGTTTCTTGCCGACCGCATACTCGTGTTGTCGCAACGGCCTGCACGTATCGTCGCTGATCTGCGCAATACACTCGAACGGCCACGTGGCGACGAAACCACGACCGAAGCGCAATTCATCGAGATCAAGCGCCATTGTCTTGCGCTGTTACGCGAAGCGGCAGCTTAACGTGAGCAACCAGCATATCGAACGCATCTGTTTCACTCCAGACACTATTCAATTCATGACCGACATTTCGCTTCCGCTCACGTTCGACCCCGATTCCCTCGATCCGGAAGCCGCCGCCCTCCTGCCGCGCCTCGCGTCTGCGGACGCTGCGGTACGCCGCATCGCCCTCCTTGCGCTCGCTGACCTCGAAGACGAAGCGGTGCTCGGACCGATTGTCACCGCCTTGCGCACCGACCTCTCATCGGACGTTCGAGCGCAAGCCGCCGAGGTACTCGGCGCATGGGAGCGCACCGACACAGTAGCGGCGCTCTGCGAAGCATTGGCAGACCGTGAGGAAGAAGTGCGTGACGCCGCCGCGCAGAGTCTGTCCAATTTGAAGGACCCGGCATCGGGGCCGTTACTCGCACCGTGGACCACGCACGACGATCCGTTCGTGCGCCAGGCCGCGCTTCGCGGTCTGCGCGAATTACGCTATACGGGCGCATTGGAACCCGCGCTGGCCGCGCTGAACGCGAGCGAAGACATGGTGCGGCTCGAAGCCGTGAGCGTGCTCGGCTGGTTGAAGAACGAGCGTGCGCTTGGCCCCCTTACCGTCATTGCCGCGCAGGATCCGAGCGCCGCCGTGCGGCGCGCGGCAATCGGCGCGTTGGGCACAGGGGCAGCGGCGACAGATGAAACCATCGCTGCGTTGCTGAGCGCATTGCGCGATGCCGCCTGGCAGGTTCGTGAAGAAGCGGCGGCCACGCTCGGCAAACTACGCGCGTCGGGCGCACAGGATGCGCTGATCGCAGCGCTCGACGACGACTACTGGCAAGTCCGTTTACAGGCGGTCCGCGCGCTAGGCAGACTCGGCGACACAACCGCGAGCACGCCGGTCGCCGCGCTGCTCACGCATGCGATCAGCAATCTGCGCAAGGAAGCGGCATTGTCGCTGGGAGAACTGGGCGATGCAGCGTCGTTGCCCGCCTTGCATGCGGCCGCAACCGATCCTGATCCGGAAGTCCGCAAGGCCGCACGTATCGCGTTGGCACAGATCGACAAGGCGCACGGATGAACGCGCCCGAACACGTGACGATTCATGCTGCGACAGAGCGACTATCCCTGACATGGGATGATGGTCAAACGCAGTGGATCGACAACGCCACGTTGAGGGAACGCTGCCCTTGCTCCACATGCCGTCGCCTGGCGCTTTCGGGTCACGCGGCGCGAATCGAACCGCACCTCGCGATTGTCGACATGCAGCCGATGGGCTACGGCGTACAGATCGCTTTCAGCGACGGGCACGCGCAAGGGATCTATCCGTGGGATTATCTGGCGGGGATTGCCTGAATTGTGCCTGAATGCTGACGTGAGAAAGCGGCGGCCGTCACCGGCCGCCGCTGGTCGTTAGCGTCGCGAAGACAGCCGGCGCACGACCGACACCAGCGCATCGACTTCATCGCAGGTGTTGTAGAACGCGAGCGACGGCCGCACTGTCGCTTCGACGCCGAAGCGGCGCAAGATCGGCTGCGCGCAATGATGCCCCGAGCGCACGGCAATGCCCTCTTCGTTGAGCGCCTGCCCCACTTCCTCGGTCTCGTAGCCCTTCAACACGAAGGACAACACGCTGGCCTTGTCGCGCGCGGTACCAATCAGACGCACACCCGGCACCGGTTGCAGCACGCTCGTCGCATACGCCAGCAGATCGTGTTCATAGCGCGCGATATTCTCGATCCCCACGCGCTGAACATAATCGATCGCCGCGCCGAGCCCCACTGCATCGGCGATATTGCCCGTGCCCGCTTCGAAACGATTCGGCGGAGGCTGGAACACGGTGCGCTCGAACGTGACGTCCGCGATCATGTTGCCGCCACCCTGCCACGGCGGCATATCTTCCAGAATCGCGCGCTTGCCGTAGACCACGCCAATGCCGGTCGGACCGAACACCTTGTGACCCGAGAACACGAAGAAGTCCGCGTCGAGCGCCTGCACGTCCACCCGCATGTGCGACACCGACTGCGCGCCGTCGACCAATGCCTTCGCGCCGGCACGATGCGCCAATTCGACGATCTCCTTGACCGGCACGACCGTGCCCAACGCATTCGACACCTGCGTGACCGACACGATCTTCGTACGGTCATTGAGAAGCCGCCGGTATTCGTCGAGCAGGACCTGGCCGCTGTCGTCGACCGGAATCACGCGCAGCTTCGCACCGGTTTGCGCGGCAAGCTGCTGCCACGGCACGATGTTGGCGTGATGCTCCAGGTGCGAGACGATGATCTCGTCGCCCTCGCCCACGTTCTTCACGCCCCACGTCTTCGCGATCAGGTTGATCGCTTCGGTGGTGCCGCGCACGAAGATGATTTCCTCCGGCGACGCCGCGCCGATGAAACGCTGCACCTTGCTGCGTGCAGCTTCGTACGCATCCGTGGCGCGGCCGGCCAGCGCATGGGCCGCCCGATGGATATTCGAGTTTTCATGCGCGTAGAAATACGCGAGCCGGTCGATCACCGCTTGCGGCTTGTGCGTGGTCGCGGCATTGTCGAACCACACCAGCTGACGGCCGTTGACGCGCTCCTGCAGAATCGGAAAGTCCCGGCGAATCGCATTCACATCGAATGGCGGATGGGCTGACGGCCCGGCATGCGGCACGCTGTCCTTAGCGCCTGGCGTCTGCCCAGGATAGCGCGACGTGTCGTTCAGATTCAGAAAATAATGCGAGGCGCCGCTATGTTCCGCCGGCGTCGTGCCCGGCGCCGACGGCGAGGCAGCCGGCCGGTCGTACGGGAAGCGCGGTTCGGAAAGCGGTTCATCGACACCAGGCAAACCGAACGATTGCGCGCTCACGTCATGCCAGCCCGGCACGACGATATCCGGCGACGCCACGCTCGAGGTGTGAGCTTGCCCCGTTTCGCCGAGGAAATAATAAGGCGATGCAGACCCCGGTGAAACCGGCGACGCAGGCGCTGCCCCGGCCGCGGACGGACGCTGTGCGCCATGCCCCTCCGGCACGCCGAGCGCGGCCCCGCCAAAGCGCGGATCGAGTGCCGGCGCAACGGTCACCGCGCTATCCGGCAAGCCGTTCTGCGCGACGGCATGAGGCGCCAACGCGGGCGCCCGATTACCCAGCGAGAGAACGTGCGTAGGCGCCGAAGGCAGCAGGTTGCCGCCGGGCACATGGCCCTGCGGCAACGCGGCACCAGGCACGCCGGTGCCCGCGCCGCCCGGACCCGCGAGCGGCGACCCGGCCGGGGCCGGATTGCTGATCTCACTGGTCACCGGCGCCGTGAACGGCAACGTGGCGGCCACGCCGGACGCGCCGCCCACCTGCGGAGCGTTCCCCGGCAACGCCGAGAAGAACGCATTGGCCAGCGACGCTAACGTCGCCGGATCAGGCAACCCCGCGGGCGGACCGGTCGGCACATCGTGCGGCAGGACGCTATCCATGGGCTTACTTGTAGGTGTCTGGGTAGTCATGGTACTTGCCGATCTCCACGTCATCGAGAACTGCCAGCGCGTCCGGCGAATGCACCGCGAGCGAGCAATAGAGCGAGATCAGATACGACGCGATCGCATGGTTGTTGATGCCCATGAAGCGGACCGACAGACCCGGACCCTGTTCGCCGGCCACGCCCGGCTGGAACAGACCGACCACGCCCTGGCGCTTGTCGCCCACGCGCAGCAGCAGGATCTTGGTCTTGCCGTCGGCCACCGGCACCTTGTCCGACGGAACCAGCGGAATGCCGCGCCACGTCAGGAACTGCGAGCCGAACAGGCTGACGGTCGGCGGCGGCACGCCACGGCGCGTGCATTCACGGCCAAACGCGGCAATCGCGAGCGGATGCGTCAGGAAGAACGCCGGCTCTTTCCATACCTTGGTCAGCAATTCGTCGAGATCGTCCGGCGTCGGCGCACCGGTCAGCGGAAACACGCGCTGTTCTTCGGCCACGTTCGCGAGCAGGCCGTAGTCCGGGTTGTTGATCAGTTGGCTCTCTTGCAGCTCCTTGATCGTTTCGATCGTGAGGCGCAGTTGTTCCTTGATCTGATCGTGCGGGCTGCTGTACAGATCCGAGATCCGCGTGTGTACGTCGAGCACCGTGCTGACCGCATTCAGGAAGTACTCGCGCGGTTGCTCTTCGTAGGGCACGAAGGTGCGCGGCAGGATGCTTTCATCTTCGCGCGCGGTGCAGGCTGCCTTCACGGCTTCAGGATTCTTCACCTGGTTCAGGCGATAGATGCCCGCCTCGACCGGCAGCCATTGCAGTAGATGGGTGAGCCAGCGGGGCGTAATCGTTGCGAGTTGCGGAACGGTTTTGGTGGCATTGGCTAGTTGCCGTGCTGCGGTATCGCCGAGCGCCGTCAGGCCGCCCACTGTTGCTGTCATCTGTTGCTCCGGGGGTTGATATAAGAAAAACGGGAAAGCTTATGAACGAAACTGATTATGGGAAGGCGTCCTCAGCCGTTCAACATGCTATAGACGGCAAAGCAGCGGTCTAACGAGGGGACGCCGGATCGACGAGAGCGGAATGCGAGCGTGCGGCGACGCTCACGCCATCAGGCGAGTGGCCGAGCAAGCGCTCGACCGGCACGTTGAAAGCACGCGCAAGCTTGTCGAGCGTGACAATCGACGCAATAGCAGAACCGCGCTCGATCTCGCCGACATACGACCGGTTGAGTCCGGCGTACTCGGCCAATTGCTCCTGCGACCAGCCGGACGCCTCGCGCAAGCGCCGCACCGCGGCGCCGAAGTCCCTGACGAGCACACTCATCGCGCGGCTCCCGCGGTGGCAGGTTCCGCGCTTGCCTGATCGCGAGGCGGCGGCTCGCGGACTACGGCGGCACTCGTGCCTTCGTTGCGCGATACAGCCTGCGTCACGTGTGAACCCGGCGCGACGTCCTGCGTGACCCACACATTGCCGCCGATCACCGCGCCCTGCCCGAGCGTGACGCGTCCAAGAATGGTGGCACCCGCATAAATCACGACGTCGTCCTCGACGATCGGATGACGTGCATGGCCCTTTTCCAGGTGACCTTGCGCGTCGCGCGGAAAACGCTTCGCGCCCAGCGTAACGGCCTGATAAACCCGCACGCGTTCGCCGATGATGGCCGTTTCGCCAATCACCACACCCGTTCCGTGATCGATGAAAAACCCCGCGCCGATCCGCGCGCCAGGATGAATGTCGATACCGGTTTGCGCATGCGCGAGTTCGGCAATGATCCGTGCCAGCAGCGGCAATCCCAGTCCATACAGCTCGTGGGCAAGCCGATGGTGGATCATCGCCAGCACGCCGGGATAGCACAGCAGGACTTCATCCACACTGCCCGCCGCCGGATCGCCGTGAAACGCCGCCAATACGTCGCTATCGAGCAAGCTGCGAATCGCCGGCAAGCGCGCCGCGAAAGCGCGCACCGCGATGCCGGCCTGCGCCTCGATCGTGGCGGCGGGCGGCGGTTGATGACGGCTGCGGTAGTGAAGCTCCAGACGCGCCTGGCTCAGCAAGGCGTGCAGCGCGGCGTCGAGCGCGTGCCCGACGTAGAAGTTTTCACTTTCCTGACGCAGATCGGGCGGCCCGAGCCGCATTGGAAAAAGCACGCCCTTGAGCGTCTCGATGATCTCCGAGAGCGCTTCGCGCCCCGGCAATTCGCGCCCGCCCGGTTCGAGCGAGCGCTTCTGCACTTCGCGCCATTGCTGGCGAACCGTCTGAAGCGCGTGGACAATCTCATCGACATCAAACACAGCCACAGCGATGACTCCCCGTAAAGTGCAGCTAAACGATCAGACTGTCAGTCCTGAATCCACGGCAGCCCATGAAAGCGCCAGCCATTGCTGGCGCCGCGCCGTTGCGCGCCGTCCAGGTCTCCTTCAAAACCTTCCAGAACATTGAATACCTGCGTGAAACCGGCTTTTGCCGCGGCTTCGGCAGCCAGCGCCGAGCGGTTGCCGCTGCGGCACAGCAGCAGCACGACGGCGTCCTTGCCGGTCTTCGCTTCCAGTTCGCGCGCGAAGCGCGGATTGCGCGTCAGGCTCGTGCCCGTCGCCCACGCGACATGCAGGCTGTCCGGCACGAGTCCGACGAATTTGCGTTCTTCGGCAGTACGCACGTCCACCAGCACGGCGTCGCCGGCCTGGACGAGCGCCCACGCATCCTGCGGCGACAGGCCGCCGGCATAAGGCAAACCGGCTTCCGCGGCTTTCGAGCGGGCGGCTTCAAGCAGCGCGTGAGTGGGTCGTTCTGCGAGTTCAAGCGTCATGACGTCTCCTTCGATGTTGCGCGAATCGGTACGCGCTGGTCTAAGCCATCTGCGATTGCAACCGCCTATAGCCATCAGGAGACACTATGAAAGAGAGTGAGCCGAAGCCGAACCAATTAATTTTCATTTCTAAAGAAGCATCGGTTCGGTCGCTCCGGCTCAACACAGCCGTGCTGCGTCCGCTCGCCGCGGATTTGCCGCGCCAACGCCGGCACGCAGGCTATTCCCGTGGGATCTCGAGCGGCACGACAAACATGCCCGCGGTGTATTCCATATGGAAATAACCGCAGCGCGCATAAGCCGCAATGCGTTCGAGGCGTTCGGGCGATGGGGCGGTATAGGTCGCGGCGGCCGTCTTGTCTGAGGAATGATCAGACAGGACGGGCGCGCGTTTTGACAATTGCTTCTGCAGGCTTCGGACAGGATGCCGAAGTCCGCCCCAGATATGCGTTGCTGAAAGTGTGGTCATACGACCTCCGTCGATTCATTGCGATATGAATGAATCTAGCGACCTGGATACGGAATCGCAAACAAGCTTTTGTGGATTGGTTTTCGGAGAACGTATCAAACCGTAATCAGGGTTTGCGCTGTTCGTGGCCGGCGCGTCAGGGCTAGAACAGTGTGCGAAGCCCCACCCGTACCGCCGTCGACGACTGACCCGTGCCGACATATACGCCATTGGCAAATACCGGCGCGGCCCCGCCGCCGAGGAACACCGGCGCCGCGCCACCCGATGCGCGCAGATAAGTCGCACTGGTATACACATCGGTGCGCTTCGAGAGCGCGTAATCGAGCAGGAGCGTTCCGTTCTGCCACTTCTGCGAGCCGAGCTTGCTGTACCAGTAGCCGCCCATCAGCGTCGTGGCGGGGGTGAGTTGAAACACCTCGTTCACTTCATAGGTCGGCATCGAACCGTTGTCGTGGCCAATGCGGAAATGTGTGTCAGTGAACAGCAACCGCGTCAAGCTCCTGCCGAAGCGATAGCTGCCGCCCACCCCGAAACTGCTGACGCTGTTCGCCAGCACAGGCGAGCCAGGCAGATCGGGGAAGAACGTCGTGCCGGCCTGGCTCGGCCCATTCAGGCCGAGATCATGCGTATCGGTGTACGCCGCGCCGAGGTTCAGCGGACCATTCGAATAACGCAGCCCGAACGCAATCACGCGCCCGGTACCCGCCGATACGGATTGCGAAGGAAATGCATACAGCGCGCCCGCTTGCAATCCCAGATAGTTCGGCGACGTGTACTTGACCGCATTATTGATGTGCAACGTGCCCGCGAGGTGATCGAAGTCGCCGGGGTGCCACGAGTACTGGCCGGCAACTTGCCCCATGGCAAACTGCGTGAGGTTGTCCCAGAAGAAGTCGTACTGCTTGCCGAGCGTGAACCGGCCGTAGGTTTGATTTTCGACACCCAGCCACGCCTGACGGCTGAACAGCACGCCCGATTGCACCATCGTGCCCGAGTAGAGATTGAAGCCGTTTTCCAGAGCGAAGACGACCCGCGTCCCGCCACCGATATCTTCCACGCCGCGCAGCCCCCATCGATTCGCCTGGATCGAGCCGTCGTTGGCGACGAAGTTCGAATGGCCGTTCACGTTGCTGAAGTACGTGATGCCCGCATCGATAATGCCGTACAGCGTCACGCTGCTTTGTGCATGCGCACTCTGGCTGCTCATGCTCAATGCCAGTACAGCGGTTGCGCTTAAGCTCAAGGCAAATTTTTTCATTGCTCGTCTCCAATGGTTTTATTTTTAAAAGGCAAAACGGTGCCCTCCCTCGCAGAAGGGATCTCTGTTCCCTGTCGGGAATGCCCGACGGGCCGCCGGGCGCTGGGAATGTCGGTCAGGCGCTAACCGTTGAACCGGTAGACCGTCGAATCGGTGCGAAAGCGGATCTCGTCACTCAGGCTGTTGCTGACCACCAGATAGCGCTGACCGTCGGCGACAAAGCTGGCCGCATCGGTTGCAGCGGAGGTCGCGAAATCGCCTACCCGTTCGAAGCCCGCCTCCCGCCACTGGAAAATCTCCGAGTGCGGCACGACAACCGGTGCTTTCGGCGTCCCGGTGATAAAGCACACGCGCACCAGATAGCGCCCCTCCTTGCCGTCGATCAGGCACAGTTCGCGTCCGCCGGGGCCACCCAATAGCTGCATCGCGACGAACTGCGCGCCGTCGAATCGATACAGCGTGGTGTGTTTGAGCAGGTTCGCGTGCACCATCCAGAGCGCGCCGTCTGCTTCGAAAAAGCGGAACGCACGGCCACCGTTTTCATCGAACGTTTGCAGCGGTACAAACGTCTCGCCGTTCCAGCGATGCACCGACGATCCGCTAACGTGGTCCGCATACGCGAGATAGTGCTCGCCGCCGAATGACGCCAACGCGAAGTTGTAGCCCCACTGTCCATTGAAAGTCTGAAACGGGACGAAGCGCTCGCCATTCCATTCGAACAGGCACGATTCGCGTGGATGCTTCGGCACGACACCGTCGATCACCGCGCCTTGCGCCAACGCGAGGAAATGACGCGAGCCGAGCGAAAAAGCCGACCACTGCTTGGCCGCGAAGACCGGAAAGCGTTGCAATGGCACCCATGCGCCGGCGAGGCGTTCATACACCACGGCGTCGGTATCGAGGTCGTAGGGTCCTTTGCCGGTTCGAATGCCGGCCGTCGCGAGGAAGCGCCTGCCTTCGATCTCGAAGTACTCGAGGTCTTCGCCGCCGGGTAATGGCAGTGTTTCATGTTCGACGAAGCGGCCGTCCTGCCAGCGGTAGATCGGCGCTTCGATGTCGCTGTCGCCGCCGTTCATGTAAGGCGCCTCGCCGGGCACGTCGCGGGCGAGCTGCGGCACGCCGAGAAAGATGCCCTCGTCCGTCGTAAAGACTTCAACGGCGCGCGCGCCACTCGTCGGCAGCTGCTGCAGCGTTGTGAGCAGGCCTGCGCCCAATTCAGTTCTTGCCATGACCTGCCTCTCCCAACTCCGAACCCGTCATCGCATAAGACGCGGTCGGCGTGACCGCTCCATTCCCGTTTTCACGCGGCCGCAGCAGATTGGCGAGACCGATGCCGACCGCCGCGCCTACGGCAAGGATCGCCGCCAGCATGAAAAGTGTTTCGAACGACAGATGCTGCGACAGCAGCATGCCGCCGACCACCGGCCCGACGATCGAGCCGATGCGTCCGATCGCCAGCGTCCAGCCGACACCGGCCGCCCGCACGTTAGCGGGAAAGAGATAGCTGGCGATCGCCGGAAACGTCAATTGGCCGCCGACCAGAAACCCGCCCACGGCAAATAGCATCGCAAGCGCGACGTTCCCTGCGCCGATGATCTGGCCCAACGCCACCGTCAACACTGCGCCGCCCAGAAAAGAAATCGCCACCGGCACGAATGGCCCGCGCTTGCCGACCCGCGTCGAAATCACCAGCGCGCCGCCGATCGCGCCGAAATTGAGCACCACGGAACCCAACGCCGCGCGTCCCGGTTCGACGCCGTTCATGTTGAGAATGGTCGGCATGAAGCTGACCAGAAAACCCGACAGGATCATGCTCGACAACACGCCGAACCAGAGTGCCAACGTCGCCGGCAGCCGGCCGCCGGCGAATACGCTGCCGACCACTTTCAAACCGCGCGCCGCCGTGTGCCGCTGCGCTGCCGCCCGTTCGGCGCGGCTGCCGGTTTGTGCCGGAATCACGAGAAGCACGGGGATCAGCGCGAGCAACGCGAACGTGCCGCCCATCAGGAACACGAACGGCCAGCCGAAGCGCACCATCAACGCCGCGCTGATCGCGCCGCCCACCACCGCGCCGAGCGGAAAGCCGATGAACATCAAAATTACCAGCGAAGAGCGGCGCTGCGGCGAACTGCTTTCAGCCGTGATCGCCGCAACGGGCGGAATAGCGCCCCCCATGCCGAGGCCGCCGATAAACCGGAGCGCGGCCAGCATCGTTGCCGAGGTGGCAAATGCACAGCCAAGCGTGAAAACACCGGTCACAACGAGCGCCAGCAGCAGCATCGGCCGTCGCCCGAAACGGTCCGCCAGCGGCCCGACGATCAGCGAACCGAGCACCGTGCCGATGAAGCCTGCGCCGAACACGCGGCCCAGGGTTGCGTGATCGATCTGCAGCGACTTCGCCAGCAAGGGGGCGACGAAGGACAGCATCAATGTGTCGAAACCATCGATCATCGACACCGCGAAGCACACCAGCGTAATGCGCAGCAAGTTGCTGACCGGCGGCCCCGCCGACGGCGCCTGCGTAAGTGAATTCATGAAGCCTGTCTCCTTCGTCAAGGGCATTTTGTTATGGCCCGCACGGCTGCCCTGACGCGCGGGTATCGGTCCGGCGGCCGTCGTTACGACTGCGCGGCGCCCGGATAAGTCACATTCGTAAAACCTGGAATCGCTACCTGTTGCGGCTGATTGCCGTTGCGGTACAACTGATCGACGATGTAATCGGCGACGCAGTTGGACAACAGTTGCGTGGGGTCTTCCATGATGCGGCGCAGGCGCGCTGTGGTCGCATCGCGATCGTCGATCGAGGTGATGGGTGGCATGCCGTCGGCCGGCGCCGGATCGAAATGAAACGGACGCTGTCCGGGAAACAGCGCACGCGCGACGTCGATACTCGAGCGGGTGTTGAGCCACAACGCCCGATAGGTGCGCTCAAGTTCCGCCATGCCCGCGGCGTCCGGCAATTCGGCAATCGAAAACGACGGCGCATGCGGCGCGACGAACACGCGTTCCGGCAACAGCACGCGATTCGACGCGCACCACACCAGATAGCACATGTTGTTCGACGCCCACGTCACCCCGGCGGTCGGCCTGCCCGATTGTCCGCTGACCAGCACCATCAAACGGTTCCAGTCGAGTGCCTGTGCGCGCAACCAGTTGCCGATGCGATAGACGATGTCGAGAAACGCCAGCCCGAACGTCGCAAACATCACGTCGTTCATCGGCACCGGAAACGCGCTCGTGGACGGCGCGGCGAAATACTCTTCGTTCAGGCGCTCGAAACTCAGCAGCGCATGATCTTTCTCGATCCGGTCGAGCAGATCGATCGTCACGCCGCAGGTGTAGTCGACGAGATCAGCGATCTTCTGTTCGTGGCCCGCAAAGCTATCGACCGCGACGTGATCGCGCCAGAGCGCAAGCGAATTCGCCGCGCGGGTGGCCTCGGCGTGGCCACGCAGCTTCAATGCGTCGCGTTGCCATGCGTCGTCGTGCGGCGACAGTTCACGCATCCGCGCAAGGTAAGCGAGAGCCAGCGGCAAGTGCGATACCGCCGTCAGTTCGATGAAGCCACGCGTCGATTTGCGAAAGCTCTCGATAGTCGGTGCACGCCCCGCGCCGGGGAACAGCACGATGTCGCTGCCGGTCGAGACCAGCAAAGGATCGTCCGCTTGCTGCTGCGCCATCTGCTGCGTCAGATGCGCGCCGATGCTCTGCGGGTCCGACGTGAACGCGCGAAAGAGACCGGCAAACGCTGCGTTGGGTTGGTAGGACATAGTGGATGTGGATTGACTCAGTAATCGAACAGGCGCGCGGGGTTGTCGGACAGGATCATCTTGTGCACCACCGGATCGCTGGTCCACGCACCGAGCAGATTCAGCAATTCGCCCGTGTCGCGCGTCGAATCGGGAATGTGCGGCCAGTCCGAACCCCAGATCACCTTGTGCGGCGCAGCCTTGATGATCGCCTCGGCCATCGGCGCCACCGCTTCATAGCCGCGATGTTTGGCGATCCGGTACGGCGCGCTGAGTTTAAGCCAGCAGTTGCCGTCTTTCAGCAGCCCGAGGAGACGGTCGAAATCCGCCTGCGTGAGGCCGTCTTCTTCGAGCATGTAGCCCATGTGATCGATAACGAAATCGGTCTCTACGTCGGCGAGAAACGGAATCAGATTGCGCACGACCCAGCCCGGCGCATAGAACTGCACATGCCAGCCAAGGCTTGCGCACAAACGCGCCATCCGCGTGATGTACTGCTGGATCTCGGCGGTCGGCAACCCGGAACGTGCGAACAGATCGAGACGCACCGCGCGAACGCCGGACTGATGGAAGCTATCCAGCGTGGCCGCGTCCGTGCTCTCCTCGATCATCACGACACCGCGTGCGATCGAGCCTGCCACGTGCAGCGCGTCGATCAGACAGCGGTTGTCCGTACCGTAAAAACTCGGCTGCACGATCACGAAACGCTTCAGGTGCAGCACGCTCATCATCTGCAGATAGTGCGAGAGCTTGCCGTCCGGCAGCGTGTAGTGCGGATGCTCGACCTTCGGATAAGTGTCTTCGGGGCCGAACACGTGCATGTGCGCATCGCAGGCGAGTGGCGGCATGGTGAACGACGGGCGCGACAAGGTTTCATAGTCACGCATCGGCGTGGAAATCAGCGGGGTTTCTGCCATGATCTGAAAGTAAAAGTTCGAATTAAAGTTGACGTGCCTGCTCGACGCGCTCGCGCAGCGCCGCCAGATAAACATCGCTGTCGATGCCGGCAAACACAAAAGGCGCGGCGCCCTCGCGGCGCAGTTCATTGAGCGCCTCGCACTCCGGCATGCCGCCCACGATCACCACCTTGCCGTGCCGCCCGGCTGCCGCGATCACCTTGCGGCACGCGGCCACGACCTCGGGATGCGCCGATTCGCCGGTGTGGCCCAGATCGGCGGAGAGATCGTTGCAACCGAGCGCGAGCACGTCGACGCCTTCGATCGCCGCGATCGCGTCGGCGGCCTCGACGCCGGCTCGGCTTTCGATCAGCACCTTGAGCACGGTCGCCTCGTTCAGACGACGGTTGAGTTCGCGAGCGGGAAGTTTTTCGAAGTTGACGTAGGGCAGCGTCGCCAGTTGCGAACGCTGGCCGAGCGGCGGAAAGCGCGTGGCGATCACCGCGTCGCGCGCCTGTTCGGCGGTTTCCACACGCGGCACGATGATGCCGAGCGCGCCGCCGTCCAGTACGCGGTTGATGGTGCCGTAATCGCGTTCCGGCACGCGCACCCACGGCATCAGGCCGAGGTCGGCCGCGCACGAGCACAGTTGCGACACGGTATCGACCGGCAACGAACTGTGTTCCATATCCACCCAGATCGTGTCGTAGCCGGCGGCTTTGGCCCAGCGGACCGCATCCGTCGTGCGCGAGGCGCGAATTCCCAGCGCAATGATCTTGTGTCGCGCTCGCAGGCGTTCGACCAGTTCCGCACCGTTCATGCTGTCTCCGTCATTGTGTTGGTGGAAGACAGTATCGCCCGGGAAACAGTTTTGATTTATTCTCCAAATCAAGATTATTGATTCACAGAGCAAATCAATGAATATCCGTCATCTTGAATTTTTCGTGGTGCTGGCGCAGGAGCTGCACTTCCGCCGCAGCGCCGAGCGGCTGGGCATTACCCAGGCGCCCTTGAGCCTTGCGATCCAGTCCTTGGAGGCGGAACTGGGCGCGCGGCTCTTTCATCGCACGCGCCGCACTGTCGCGCTGACCGAAGCGGGACTGGCGTTGCTGGACGACGCACGGGCGATCCTCGCGCGAATCGAACACGCGAAGGAAAGCGTCTGGGAGACTGTCAGCGGCGAGGTTGGACGTTTGCGAGTCGGCTTTACCAATGCGTCGACGCTGTCACCGTTTTTTCCGCGGCTGATTCACGCGTACCGGACGCAGCGTCCGAAGGTCAACATCACGTTGCTGGAGCTGTCGTCGTCGCGGCAGATCGAGGCGATCGAGCAGCGCGAAATCGACGTCGGATTGCTGCGGATGCCCGAAAGCGCGCCCCCCACCGATCTGGTATTCACGCCGCTGATGGAAGAGCCGCTAGTGCTCGCCATGCATGCGCGGCATCGGCTGGCAAAGGCCGCTTCGATCAAGCTGAAGGATTTGCGTGACGAGCCGTTCATCGCCTATCCGCGGCAAGCGGGGGTCGCCGTTCACGAAAAGATTATCGCGTTGTGCGCGAAACGTGGCTTCGAACCGCAGGTCGTCCAGGAAGCGCAGCAGGCTTCAACCCTGATCGGGCTGACCGCCACCGGGCTCGGCATTGCACTCGTGCCCTCGACGCTGCAGACCATTGCGGTGCCGGGGGTGGTGTTCAGAGAACTGGACGAGACGGACACCGTCACCACGCTGTATATCGCCCACCGCCATGGCGACGCCAATGCCCGGGCGATGCAGTTTGTGGAATTGGCGATGGGGCTTCGATAGGCTGCAGCGTGGAGGTAAGTTTCCGGCGTGCGCCAGAAACCGTACTCGATGCCCGGCCGCGCTGCAGCCCGGTGATTCTCAGTTCTGAAAGTAATTCAGGCCGAGCGCCCCCCTCACCTCCGATACCGTCGCACCCGCCACTTCCCGAGCGCGCATCGTCCCGCGACGCAGAACGTTCAGCACTTCCGCGCGGTCAGTTTCGAACTCACGGCGGCGCTCGCGAATGGGTGCGAGCATCGCCTGCAGCCGGTCGTTGAGCGCGCGCTTGACCACACTGTCGCCAAGACCGCCACGGCGGTAGTGCGCCTTGAGTTCGTCGACCATCGGTACGTCCGGCTCGAACGCGTCGAGAAACGCGAACACGACGTTGCCTTCGACCTGGCCCGGGTCGTTGACGCGCAGATGGTTCGGGTCGGTGTACATATTGTTCACGGCCTTGGTGATTTCGTCCGGACTCGCGCCCAGCGTGATCGCGTTACCGAGTGACTTGCTCATCTTGGTCTTGCCATCGATACCCGGCAGCCGCGCGACGTGCGAGAGCACCGCTTCGCATTCGACCAGCACCGGCTTGTCGACCGTATTGTTGAAGCGGCGCACCAGTTCGTTGGTTTGCTCGATCATCGGCAGCTGGTCGTCACCGACAGGCACGCGCGTCGCCTTGAACGCGGTGATGTCGGCGGCCTGACTGACCGGATAGGTCAGGAAGCCGGCTGGGATATCCCGCTCGAAACCGCGAAGCACGATTTCCGCCTTGATGGTAGGGTTGCGTTCGAGGCGCGCGACTGTCACGAGATTGAGCAGATACTGAGTCAGCTCCGCGAGCTCCGGCACCTGCGATTGAATGAAGATCGTTGATTTGGCAGGGTCGATACCGACAGCCAGATAGTCCAGCGCGACTTCGATTACGTTGTCGGTCACCTTCTGGTGCCGGCCGACGTTGTCTGTCATTGCCTGCGCATCGGCGAGAAGCAGAAACTGCTGCGCTTCGTGTTGAAGCTGCACGCGGGCGCGCAGCGAGCCAATGTAGTGGCCGAGATGCAAGGGACCGGTTGTGCGGTCGCCGGTCAGAACAACGGGTTGGTTCGCATGTGACATGGTGAACTCAGTGTTGGGGACACCACCAGCCAAGCGCGCGCAAAAATGAAAATGCCGCCAGGACTGGCGGCATCACGTTGTAGATGTACATGTGAAAGTGTAAATGCGGGCCGCCTGGGTCAGGAGCGCCACCAAAGACACAAGGCCGGCAAGGTCAGTTTCGTTTCCATGGAATAAGTATAACGCAGCATGGCTTCTAAACCGATAGCGTGAAATCGCCATGGCGAAAGGCCCAACAATGGCGCCCGCTACCGCCACGCACCCTGGAATGGCTCACTTCGTTCATACGTCGCAGCGCCAGTCCCTGTTGAATCCGGAGAAAACATGAGTCGAACTGAAACAGCTTTGATTGTGGGCGCGGGAAAGGGATTGAGCGCCTCACTCGCGCGATTGTTCGCGGCAGAGGGTATGCAGGTTGCGCTCGCTGCCCGTGACACCGGCAAGCTAACCGACCTCGTCGACGAGACGGGCGCCCTGGCCTTACGGTGCGACGCCGGTCAACCCGACGATGTCACCGCGCTTTTTGACCGCGTAGAGGACGCATTCGGCACGCCCGACCTTGTTGTGTACAACGCGAGTGGCCGCTATCGCGCGGCGGTCGAAGACATCGACCCGGAGAAACTCGAGGATGCGCTTAAAGTGACTGCCGTCGGTGGCTTTTTCGTCGCGCAGGCCGCCGCCATTCGAATGCTGGCGCGCGGCAGCGGCACCCTCCTCCTGACCGGTGCTACGGCAAGTGTGAAGGGGCTGCCTGGCTCGACGCCCTTTGCGATGGGTAAATTCGCGTTGCGAGGGATGGCCCAATGCATGGCACGAGAACTCGCTCCGAAGAATATTCATGTGGCGCATTTTGTCATCGACGGCGGTATTGCGAGTAGCCGTCCTCAAGCCGATGAATCCGGCAATGACGACAAATGGTTGAGCCCTGACGCCATTGCTATGGAATACCTCCATATCCATCGCCAGCATCGTAGTGCGTGGACATGGGAGGTTGAGTTGCGGCCGTGGGTAGAAAAGTTTTAGGGTTCTGGCGCAAATAGCCCTGTAGAGACACGCCCACGCGGCAACAACTTCGGAAGCTCGTCAGCGTGGGCGATCGCCATGCTCTGGCATCACGTGCACTACGATCGTTCGGCTTTTCCAGAACAGGTTGTGAACCCGGGGCTGCAGGCTTCGTAATGCCTCCGGACTCGCTGCATTGAAAGACAGTACTACGGCGGGCTGCGTCCCGGTGCCTTCAACACGCAGAATCTCGTCAAACGAGGGAAACCCATACCTGACAAGAAATTCCCTGATCTCCTCATCCGGCGTATCGTCTTCCACATTGCCTACCCATAGATCTGTCATGACGCGACCCTCCATCCTGCGTTGAACATGGCCCGCCGATCCATGATGACGCGGACGTGGTATCAGTTGCGATCGGCGTAAATTTTTAACTTGCACCGCGAAATACAGACGCGCGTTACATCCACCCTGCTTTCCGGAAGCGCCAGAAGAGAAGCGTGTCGATCGTGACCATCACCGCAATGCAGGCCGGATAACCGAAATGCCAGTGCAACTCCGGGATTTCCTGAAAATTCATCCCGTAGATACCGGCGATCATGGTCGGCACGGCGAATAGCGCCGCGAACGAACCAAGGCGTTTGGTCACTTCGTTTTCGGCCAGCGAGATCATCCCGAGGTTGACCTGAACCGCCGTCACGACCATTTCGCGGCGCCCTTCGAGCGTTCGCACAATGCGATCAAGATGATCGAACAGGTCACGGAAATAGGCCTGCATGTCAGCGCATACTTTCGGTACACGGCCTCCGGTCAGCTTGCCAATGCCCTCCTGAAAGGGCTCGACATGGTGCTGAAATAACACCAGGCGGCGCTTCAGCGAGTACATGTCTTCGATGATGGTGCGTGCTGCTTTTGGCGTCTGTTTCTGGAAAATGCGCTCTTCGATTGCATCGATTTCGGTGCCTAGCGCTTCCAGCACCGGGAAATAACAGTCAACAACGTGATCGGCCAGCGCGTAAAACACGAACGCCGAGCCGTCCTTAAGCCGGTCCGGTTCCCGCTCACAGCGGGCGCGCACTTCCTGGAAGCCCTGGTCAGTCCGCCTGCGCACGGACAAGACGTAGTTTGAGCCAACGAACACGTTGATCTCACCGACCAGCAGTTCCCCATCGTCCTGTCTGGTCAGCGTATGCATCACGGCGAAGAGCGATTCTCCGTACTCTTCGACCTTCGGAGGCCGATGGCCGGTTCGCACGTCCTCGACGGCCAGCTCGTGCAGGCCGAACTGGTGTTGCATCGCGTTAAGTTCCTCGGCCTCGGGCTCCTTTAGCGCGACCCAAACGAAACATCCAGGCTTCAACAAGTACTCGCTAATAGAACCAACCTCGATGTCGGCGAGTTTTCGACCGTTCTGATATGCGGCGCAATTGACCAGCATGGTCCGTTCACCTCAGCGATAAAGTCAAACAAGCACACCGTTACCCGGATTTTCAGCATGGCCGATGTGCGGAAATCCATAGTACTGACGCTCTATGCCCGCTATGTGTCAGGGGATGCACGTTCAGTCCGGCTCGAGCGCAGTGGGTCATTTCATGTCGGCATCGCTACATCACATTACGCCCCGACAGGCACAAGCCTTTCGTTTAACCAACATTACCTGACCACTCTGTAAAAAATGCCTGACCGGCGATGGAGGAAACAGTCATGCCCGAGCTTTCATGACCACAGATGGCTTTGCTGATAACCCTCAGCAGCGCTTGCGGTCTAAATGCAGCAGAAACCCATTAGGCCTCTCCTGCTCCCGTCATTCAGATGACATCCAGCAGCTTTACATTCAGCGCTCCAACACGATCAGCACACCTACACTGGCGTGCTTTCATATCGCCTTCACTCTTGCATGGCCGGCCACATGGCCAGCACCGGCATACATCCCTGGCGGTAGTTACCCACACCGTCCGGTATTTCATCGACGCTGCCTATCAGGCACCGTCATTGAAACATAGGCATGCAAATCAATATAGTAAGAGGAATTCCGCATGCGAAACCTTGCCAGCGCACCCGAAACGTCACAAGCAGCGGGCCGCTCCGTACAGGACTACATCGACGAATGCCCGATATGGCCGAACGGCACGCGCCTGCCTTCGGCGCCAATGACCGCGATGCAATGGCGCATCTGGTCGCTCGCGGCGGCCGGCAAATTCTTCGAAGGCTTCGTCGTGTTCATGACCGGCGTCGCATTGCCGCTGATCTCGCATCAATTCGGCATCAGCGCCGCGCAGGGCGGCCTCGTGAGCGCCGCGAGCCTGATGGGCATTCTGGTTGGTGCGATCGGTCTCGGCGGCATGTCTGACTACTTCGGCCGAAAGCGGATGTTCATCGTCGAGATGGTGATCTTCGTCGCGTTTCTCGTGCTGCTCACGCTCTGCACAAACTTCACGTCACTCGTGATTTGCCTGTTCGGTCTCGGCGTCGCGCTCGGCTGCGACTATCCGACTGCACACATGATCATCTCTGAAAGCATTCCGAGCACCAGCCGCGGCCGCCTCGTACTCGGCGCCTTTGGTTTTCAGGCACTCGGCGCGCTTGGCGGCACGGCTATCGGCTTTCTGGTGCTGTCGATGCTGCCGACGCTCGACGCGTGGCGCTGGATGTACGGCACCGCGATCATTCCCGCGGTGATCGTGACGGTGGGCCGCTTCTTCATCACCGAAAGCCCCAGCTGGCTGCACGTGCGCGGCTCGGTCGACCTCGCGGAAGAAGCGGCGCGACGCCTGCTCGTACGGGTTCCCCAGTACCCGACCAACATCGAGCTGTCGCGCGCGGTCACCGCGCACGGTCAAGGCGGACTGCAATCGTTCCTTGCCCTGTTCAGACGCGGCAACCTGCGCGCCACGATTCTCGCATCGGTGCCGTGGTTCCTGCAGGACCTCGGCACCTACGGAATCGGCATCTTCACGCCGACCATCCTCGCCGTCGCATTTGGCAACAAGCCCGATCACGTGCGCAGCGTCAGCGATCTGATTCTGAACGATATCCTGGCGGCAAAGGGCGCGGCGCTGATCACGCTGCTGCTGATCATCGGCATCATGTTCGCGGTGATGCTGGCCGACAAGGTTGGCCGGATCTGGCTGCAGGTCGTCGGTTTCATTGGCTGCGCGACCGGTCTGTTCATCGCGTCGCTATCCGACGGCTTTGACGGCAGCATGAAAACGACACTGATCTTCGCGGGCTTCATGCTGTTCAACTTCATGACCAATCTGGGACCGAACGCACAGACCTACCTGCTCGCAGGAGAAGTTTTCCCGACCGCGATTCGCGGCAGCGGCGCGGGCTTCGCGGCGGCTGTCGGCAAAATCGGCGCGGTCGCGACTGCGTTCCTGTTTCCGATTCTGCTCGGCGCGATCGGCACGCGCTCGCTGCTTTACATCCTGGTCGGTACGTCCGTGCTCGGCGCGATCGTCACGTGGCTGTTCCGCATCGAAACGACCGGCGTGAGCCTCGACGCAATCGGACAGGCATCTGAACGTTAGGCACACGAGCCAGCAACAGCCCTCTCCGATCCAGACTCATTCAACCCGATCAGACAACGGTAATCTTCATGCATACGCTCTCTGAACGTTTCTCGTGTCTCGCACGCAAGCGCTGGCAAACCGCCGCCGTGCTGTGCACGAGTCTCGTGGCCATCCCGGCCAGCGCACAACAGACGACCCTGACCGAATCCGGCTCGACCCTGATCGCGCCGCTGCTGAATACGTGGGTGTCGGCCTACCAGCAAAGTCATCCGCAGGTGCGCATCATTGTCGGCCTGACCGGCTCGGAAGCCGGCATCCGCGACGCCATCGCCGGCAAGGTCGACATCGGCACCTCCGACGCCTATATGTCGGATGACGACGCAGCCAGACATCCGGATATCATCAATATTCCGCTGGCGATTGCGGCGCAGACAGTCAATTACAACCTGCCCGGGCTCGACACGCTCCACCTGAAACTGAGCGGCCCCGTGCTGGCCGGCATTTACGACGGCACGATCCAGCAATGGAATGCGCCCGCGATTGCCGCGCTCAATCCGGGTGTGACGCTGCCGGCGCACGCGATCGTGCCCGTTCACCGCGGCGACGGTTCTGGCGATACGTTCGTGTTCAGCCAGTTCCTGAGCTTCTCGACACCGGCGTGGGAACAGGTCCACGGCTTCGGCACCACGCTGGCATGGCCGCGCGTCGCGAACGGTATCGCCGCGACCGGCAACGACGGCATGGTGAAGACCATCGCCGCGACGCCGTATTCGGTCGGCTACGTGGGTGTGAGCTACAGCAAGGATATCGCTGCGGCGAAGCTCGGGACCGCCGCGCTACAGAACGGCGCGGGCGAGTTCGTCCTGCCGACCAGGGAAGCGATGCAACTGAGCGCGGCGTCGCTCGGCGAGCGCACGCCGAAAGACGAGCGGCTGACCCTTGTGTTCGCGCCCGCAAGCGGGACCTATCCGCTCGTGAACTATGAGTACGCGGTTGTTTCAGCACGCCATCCCGACCCGGCCAGGACAGCCGCGATCCGTCAGTTCCTGAGCTGGTCGATTGCGCCGTCGGAAGCTAACCAGGCGTATCTGGATTCCGCGAATTTCATTGCGCTGCCGCCCCATACGTGGGAATTGAGTCACGCGCAGATCGAGTCGATCAAATAGCGGTTTGAAGCGACGCCATTGCGCGGCACGGCGCCCCATGCCTGCCGCGCTCTCGCGTGGACGGTGCATCACATCATTCTGGAAGGAGCCCACCGATGAGCGAGCATGACATGACCCACACGAACGCCGACGCGACTCTGCATCAGCGCCTTCAGGCCGACCTGATCGACAGCTGGGACGAAGAGCTGGAGATGGAACTCGATGACCAGCGCCTCGGTTCGCCAGGCACGCCTGATGAGTCGTCCCGGGCAGCCCGGAAACACTATTTCCGGGAGCTGTTCCGCCTGCAGGGCGAACTGGTCAAGCTCCAGGACTGGGTCGTCAAGACAGGACATCGGCTGGTCGTCATCTTCGAAGGACGCGATGCGGCCGGCAAAGGCGGCGCGATCAAGCGCATCACGCAACGGCTCAATCCGCGCGTGTGCCGTGTCGCCGCCCTGCCCGCGCCGACGAGCCGGGAGCGCACCCAGTGGTATTTCCAACGCTACGTGGCGCATCTGCCGGCAGCCGGCGAGATCGTGCTGTTCGATCGCAGCTGGTATAACCGCGCGGGTGTCGAGCGCGTGATGGGTTTCTGTACGGACGAAGAATACGAAGAGTTCTTCCGTTCGGTGCCCGAGTTCGAGAAGATGCTGGAACGCAGCGGAATCCAGATCATCAAATACTGGTTCTCTGTGACCGACGAGGAACAGGAACTCCGCTTCCAGGCCCGCATCACCGATTCTCTCAAGCAGTGGAAGCTCAGCCCGATGGACCTCGAGAGCCGCCGGCGCTGGGAGGCTTATACCCACGCCAAGGAAGTGATGCTCGAGCGCTCGCACATACCCGAATCGCCCTGGTGGGTGGTCGACGCCAATGACAAAAAAAGCGCGCGTCTGAACTGCATGCACCACCTGCTGAGCCAGCTTCCGTATCAGGAGACCGAGCATCCGGCCTTTGAGTTGCCCGAGCGCGTTCATCACGAGGACTACATTCGCCACCCGGTTCCCGCTGAGATGTACGTCCCGGCGCTGTACTGAACGGCGTTAGCGGATACCGGTTGAAATACGGTTGGAATAGCCGGTATCCGCCAAACCGCGCCCTGTTCCAGTCTTCGGAATGCGCAGTACAACGCAGCCTTTTCGACTCACAACGGCAAACCAGCTTTCTACGAAGCTCCCCCTCACCTCATGCCCGGTCACTCCTAAGGACTTCAATGGACTTCGCCACGATCCGCAAAGACGCCTTTGCAATGCCTGTTCACAATCCCGCCTATCCCCGACCGCCATACCGTTTCATCAATCGGGAATACTTCATTATTTCCTATGAGACGGATATCGACGCGCTGCGCGCCGTGGTGCCGGAGCCGTTGCATCCTGAGAACAATCTGGTGCACTACGAATTCATTCGCATGCCGGATTCGTCGGGCTTCGGCGACTACACCGAAAGCGGTCAGGTCATTTCAGTTCGCGACCAGCACGGACACCTAGGCAACTACACGCATTCGATGTATCTCGATGACGAAGGTCCGATCGCCGGCGGCCGCGAAATATGGGGCTTCCCGAAAAAACTGGCGAAACCGACCCTGAGCGTCGACGGCAACGACACGCTACTCGGCACGCTCGACTACGGCACACAACGTATCGCAACCGGCACGATGGGGTTCAAGCATGTGCCGCTCGACATCGAAGTCGAACGCAAAAAGCTTGCGGACACACCGAATTACCTGTTGAAGGTGATTCCGCACGTTGACGGTTCGGCGCGCGTATGTGAACTCGTTCGCTTCTATCTGCGCGAGGTGAGCGTGCTGGGTGCGTGGTCGGGTCCGGCCGCGCTCGAACTGCATCCGCACGCATTGGCGCCCGTCGCCGATCTGCCGGTGAAGCGGGTGGTCGGCGCGCGGCATGTGATCGCCAATCTCACGCTGGATATCGGCGAGGTCGCACTCGATTATCTGGTTTCAGCCGAAAGCGTGAAGCTCGCGGTCAATCAATAACGATCAATAAGGGGGTCGCGTATGCGCGGCAGCACAAATAAAATCAACGGGCAGCCGGATGCGTTTGCGCTGCCGCGCTACGACGAAATTGCCCTGGTGCTTCAGGGCGGTGGCGCACTCGGGTCCTACCAGGCCGGCGTATATGAAGGCTTGATGCAGGCCGGCGTCCATCCTGACTGGATCGCGGGCGTGTCGATCGGCGCCCTCAACACCGCGATCATTGCCGGCAATGCGCCGGAAAACCGCGTGGAAGCGTTGCGCGGTTTCTGGAATTCGATCTGCCATCCGGTGGACTGGCTCGGCGGCCTGGGCACCTGGACGCTGCCCGGAGTCGGGCTGCAAGACCTGTCACGCAAGTGGGCCAGCGTCTGGGCGGCCAGCCGCGCGCTGACCGAGGGCCAGCCCGGTTTTTTCGCGCCGCGCTTTCCATTGCCGGTCGCGGGCCTGGGGAAGAAAAGCCCGAGCGCGGTCAGCTACTACCATACTGCCGCGCTGAAAGAGACGTTGTTGCAGTTCGCCGATTTTGATCGCATCAACGACGGCAACATCCGGGTCTCGGTCGGCGCGGTGAATGTGCGCACCGGCAACCTGACGTATTTCGACAATACGAAGATGCGTCTCGACCCGGAGCACTTCATGGCGTCGGGAGCGTTGCCGCCAGGATTTCCCGCGGTCGAGATCGACGGCGAGTACTACTGGGACGGTGGCCTGGTTTCCAATACGCCGTTGACCGAAGTGCTTCGGGACACCGAGCACAAGGACACCCTGGTCTTTCAGGTGGATCTGTGGAGCGCGAGCGGCAACGCGCCGGGGGACTTCCTCGACGTGTCGGAGCGCGCCAAGGACATCCAGTACTCAAGCCGCACGCGCGCGATCACCAACATGCTCGCGGATCGGCTGAAGCATGCACGCTTCATCAAGGAACTGCTTTCGCACGTTCCCCCCGACATCGTCAAGGCAGATCCGCTGTTCCGTCTCGCTGAACAGGCTGCCGACGGCAGCGCGATCAACGTGGTGCACCTCATCTACAAGAACAAGCCTTATGAGGGGCACTACAAGGACTATGAGTTCAGCATCGACACGATGCAGGAGCACTGGGAAAGCGGTCTTGAAGACATCCGCGATTCGTTTGCTCATCGGGAATGGTTCGATGTCCCCAGTCGCGAACAGGGTTTCGTGACGCATGACGTGCATCGTCCATCCGGTTCGTTGCCGCACTCGGACCAAGGCATGGCCGAATTCGTGCTCGAAGCGAAAAAAAAAGATGCGGCCTGAGCAGGCCCGGGGACGTCGCCGGGTTCTGTTAGAAATCGAGCCAGCCCAAATATCTCAACAAGCTTGTCGAGCAAGACCATCGGGCGATCAAGCGACGCACGCACCCCCTGCCAAAGCCCTTGAACGCCTGTCCCGCCCTTCCCCGCAGACTTTGTTGCACGCCGAATAGCGCAAAAAAAAGGCGTCACGTTGCCGTGACGCCTTAAAAAGTTCTAGCCATTCCGAGGGCCGTGCTAGAACCTGAGAGACGGTATTCGAAAGTTGGACGGGCGCGCGATGTTGGACGCCGGACTCGAGACAGACACTGCGTGGACTGTTACGGGAGACTGTTGCAGGACTCGACCAGACACTCCGCGGACCACGGTTGGTTCAGAATTTCAAAATACAGAACCTGAAACCGTCTTTCGAAATGAGATTCCATTTTTTATGGTTATGCTGACTAAGTCAAGCAAAATCTAAAGAGCGTTCATTCGTCGCGGCAAAATATTCCGATACAATGAATCTTCTGATGAAAAATGGACTTCATGCCCCATTTTGGGGCTTTCATCGCCCCTTTTCAGAACGGTTGCTGACGGATAACCGAACAAAAAACTGAAATGTAGTTCCAAAAAAACGATATGCCCCGATCCACGCCCATCAAAACTGCCGCAGGCCCCGCCAAAGACAAAGACGGCTCGGGCGACGAAGTCACCGCGCTGGCACGTGGCTTGACCGTGCTGCGCTCGATCGCCGCAGCCGATGCGCCACTCAGCAACCGCGAGTTGGCCGAACTGACCGGCATTCCCAAACCCACCGTCTCGCGCATCACCGCCACGCTCGTCGGCGCGGGCTTCCTGTTCCGCTTGCCCGACAGCGAGCGATTCGTGCTGACCTCCTCGGTGCTGGAGTTGAGCAACGGCTTTCTGCGCAACTTCGACATCCGCGCCCGGGCGCGCCCTTTCCTCATCGAACTCGCCGAGCGCACCGCGTTGTCCGTGCACCTGGCTGTACGCGACCGGCTCGACATGGTCGTGATCGACGCGATCCGGCCACGTTCGGCGGTACTGGTATCGCGCCTCGAAATCGGCTCGCGCATGAACCTTACCCGCACCGCGGTCGGCCGCGCCTATCTGTCGGCCCTCGCCGAACCGGAAAGGGAAAAATTACTGATCGGCTTGCAGGCCGCCGAAGGCGACGACTGGGGCCACGTCAGCAGCCGCCTGACAAGCGCGTTGCGGGAAACCGCGGAGCAAGGTTTCGCGATCGCCACGGGCGAATGGTACGACGGCCTGAACGCAATCGCGTCCGGATTCATCGGCCCCTCGGGCGAGCGCTACGCGGTCAATTGCGGCGGCTCCGCGGATCAGTGCCCACGCGACTGGCTGATCTCGCGCGCCGCGCCGGCCCTGCTCGAATGCATCAGCAAGATCGTTCTCGAGATCGGCGGCACACCCGGGCGCCGCCTGGACAACTGACACGCGAGCGACATTTGCCGAATTTGCCGATCGGCGAGCACGGCATTATCAACTGTTTTCCACTCATCCTGTAACCTTCGTAATCAAAAGAAAAATACACGGGTGGACTGTTACAGAGCCAACGACGTAGGATCACGGATTCCCGTCGCGGGCGCTCGCCCGGCTAGCCGCTGTCGCCCTTCGATAACGTCCCGCCGACCTGTCATGATGCCGCAATGCGTTAACATCTTTGTCCCGCGCCTCGGGTAGCATCGCGCTGAACATTTGCGGCGCGTCCGCTGTCGAAACCGCCTGTCATGCCGCCTGCGTGCCGGTCCGCCCATTCCTGAGGCGGCACAAGCGCACGAGCGGCTCACATCAAAGCCAGCCACCAGACCGAACCGATGGACGAACAACAAAAGCATTCGGAAACTTCACGCCCTGCCGCTCCGGCTTCCCAGTCCGGTTCGCAACCATCCACCGCCGGAAGACCTGCTGGCGGGCCCGGCAACACACCGGTCGCGGCAAAAAACCATCGCGGACGCAACATCGCGCTGATCGTCGCGGCGCTGGTCATCCTCGGGATCGTGGTGTGGCGCTGGCATCCGTGGGGTGGGCCCGGCGGCGGCGCGAGCGGAGCTGCCGGTGCAAGCGGCGCGAGCGGTGGCCGCGGGGGCCGCGGCGGCGGATTCGCCAACCTGGCGCAGCCTGTCCACGTGGCAACCGCCGCACAGGGTGAGATGCCGGTGGTGCTGACCGCGCTCGGCACGGTCACGCCGCTCGCCAACGTCACCGTGCTGCCGCAGTTGAGCGGCGTGCTGCAGGACGTGTATTTCAAGGAAGGTCAAATGGTCAAGAAGGGCGACGTGCTCGCCCAGATCGACCCGCGCCCCTATCAGATCTCGCTGGAGAACGCGCAAGGCACCCTCGCGCGCGACCAGGCGTTGCTGCAAACCGCCCGCCTCGACCTGAAGCGTTATCAGACGCTGCTCGCGCAGGACTCGATCGCCAGCCAGCAGGTCGATACGCAAGCCTCGCTCGTGCGGCAGTATGAAGGCACGGTGAAGTCCGACCAGGCAAACATCGATACCTTCAAGCTCGACCTCGTCTATGCGCGCATCACCGCGCCGGTGTCGGGACGCGTCGGCTTGCGCCAGGTCGATCCGGGCAACTACGTGACACCGAGCCTGACCAACGGCATCGTCGTGATTACGCAGTTGCAGCCGATCAGCGTGATCTTCACGACCTCCGAAGACAACCTGCAGCAGATCCTCCAGCAAACCCAAACGGGCGCGAAGCTCTCGGTCACCGCCTATGACCGCAGCAACACCACCTCGCTTGAAGGCGGCTCGCTCGAAACCCTGGATAACCAGATCGACACCACCACCGGCACGGTCAAACTGCGCGCGGTCTTCCAGAACGAGAAGAACGTGCTGTTCCCGAATCAGTTCGTGAATACGCGCCTTCTCGTGGACACGATCAAGGACGCGGTGATCGTGCCGACGCCGGCCGTGCTGAACGGCTCGATGGGTCAGTTCGTGTATGTCGTGAAACCGGACAACACGGTGACGGTGCGTCCGGTCAAGATCGGTCCGGTGGACGGCGAGCGCACCAGCATCAAATCCGGTCTGCAGGTCGGCGAGCGCGTCGTGATCGACGGTTCGGACCGGCTCAAGGAAGGCGCCAAGATCACGATTCCGGCCGACCGGCCGCGCGGCGCTTCGGGCGCGCGTGGTGCAAGCGGCGCGGCTGCCGCGTCGGGCGCATCCGGCGCGCATGGACATCATCGCAAACACGCGGCGCAAGCCTCGGAATAAAGGCACGGCAACTATCGCATGAATCCATCCCGCGCCTTTATTCTGCGCCCCGTCGGCACCGCGCTGCTGATGGCGGCGATCATGCTGGTCGGCCTCGTCGCGCTGCGCTTTCTGCCGCTCTCCGCGCTGCCCGAGGTCGACTATCCGACGATCCAGGTCCAGACCTTCTATCCGGGCGCGAGCCCGGACGTGATGACCTCGTCGGTCACCGCACCGCTCGAGCGCCAGTTCGGGCAGATGCCGTCGTTGAATCAGATGTCGTCGCAAAGCTCGGCCGGCTCGTCGATCATCACGCTGCAGTTCAGCCTCGATCTGCCGCTCGACATCGCCGAGCAGGAAGTCCAGGCGGCAATCAACGCCGCGGGCAACCTGTTGCCGTCCGACCTGCCCGCGCCGCCGATCTACGCGAAGGTCAATCCCGCCGACGCGCCGATCATCACGCTCGCGATCACCTCGAAGACGATGCCGCTCACGCAGGTGCAAGACCTGGCCGACACGCGTCTCGCGCAGAAAATTTCGCAGGTGGCGGGCGTGGGTCTGGTGAGTCTGTCAGGCGGGCAACGCCCGGCCGTGCGGATTCAGGCGAACCCGCGCGCGCTCGCCGCATACGGCCTGAATCTGGACGACTTGCGCACCACGATTTCGAACCTGAACGTCAACACGCCGAAGGGCAACTTCGACGGCCCAACGCGCAACTACACGATCAACGCGAACGATCAACTGACCGACGCCGACGCCTACAAGAGCGCCGTGGTCGCGTACAAAAACGGCCGCCCGGTGATGCTGACGGACGTCGCCACCATCGTGCAGGGCGCGGAGAACACCAAGCTCGGCGCATGGGTCAACAACACGCCGGCGATCATCCTGAACGTGCAGCGTCAGCCCGGCGCGAACGTGATCCAGGTGGTCGACAGCATCAAGGCACTCCTGCCGCAACTGCAACAGTCGCTGCCCGCCGCGCTCGAGGTGGAGATCGTTACCGACCGGACCACCACGATCCGCGCTTCCGTGCGCGACGTGCAGTTCGAATTGCTGATGTCGGTCGTGCTGGTGGTGCTGGTGATGTACCTGTTCCTCGCCAACGTCTACGCAACCATCATTCCGAGTCTGTCGGTGCCGCTCTCGCTGATCGGCACGCTCGCGGTGATGTACCTGTGCGGTTTCTCGCTGGATAACCTGTCGCTGATGGCGTTGACCATCGCGACCGGCTTCGTGGTGGACGATGCGATTGTGATGATCGAGAACATCGCGCGCTATGTCGAAGAAGGCGAGTCGCCGCTGGAAGCCGCGCTGAAGGGCTCGAAACAGATCGGCTTCACGATCATTTCGCTGACGGTTTCGCTGATCGCCGTGCTGATTCCGCTGCTCTTCATGGGCGACGTGGTTGGGCGCCTGTTCCACGAATTCGCGATCACACTGGCCGTGACGATCGTGATTTCGGCGGTCGTCTCCCTCACGCTCGTGCCGATGATGTGCGCGAAGCTCCTGCGCCATTCGCCGCCGCATGAAAGCCACCGTTTTGAAGCGAAGGCCCACTACGCGATCGACTGGATCATCGCGCGCTATGCGGTCGCGCTCACCTGGGTGCTGAACCGGCAACGCTCCACCCTGTTCGTCGCGGTGCTCACGCTGGTGCTGACCGGCGTGCTGTACGTGTTCATTCCGAAGGGCTTCTTCCCGGTGCAGGACACCGGCGTGATCCAGGCGATCACGCAGGCGCCGCAGTCGGTGTCGTATGCGTCGATGGCCGAGCGTCAGCAGGAACTCGCCGCGCAGATCCTGAAGAACCCGGACGTGGAAAGCCTTACCTCGTTCATCGGCGTGGACGGCAGCAACATCACGTTGAACAGCGGCCGCATGCTGATCAACCTGAAGCCGCGCGACGACCGCAGCCACACCGCGAGCGACGTGATCCGCCAGTTGCAGCAGGACGTCGCGCATATTCCGGGCGCCTCGCTGTACATGCAGCCGGTGCAGGATCTGACGATCGATTCCACGGTCAGCCCGACGCAGTATCAGTTCATGCTGACCGACCCGAATATCAGCGAATTCACCACGTGGGTGCCGAAACTGGTCGACCGGCTGAAGCAGTCGCCGGAACTCGCGGACGTGGCCACCGACCTGCAGGACAACGGCCAGTCGGTCTACATCGAAATCGACCGCGCTACGGCGTCGCGTTACGGCATCACGCCGGCTACCGTGGATAGCGCGCTGTATGACGCCTTCGGCCAGCGCATCATCTCGACCATCTTCACGCAATCGAACCAGTACCGCGTGATTCTGGAAGCGCAGCCGCAGATGCAGCACTACACCGAGTCGCTGAAGTCGATCTATCTGCCCTCCTCCACTTCGTCGGGCGGCCAGGTGCCGCTGTCGTCGATCGCGAAGTTCATCGAGAAACCCGCGCCGCTGCTCGTCACGCACCTGAGCCAGTTCCCGGCCACCACCGTTTCGTTCAACCTCGCGCCCGGCTCGTCGCTCGGTGCAGCGGTGAAAGCGATCGATCAGGCGGAGAAAGATATCGGCTTGCCGCCGTCGTTCCAGACGCGCTTCCAGGGCGCGGCGCTGGCGTTTCAGGCGTCGCTGTCGAACGAACTGTTCCTGATTCTGGCGGCGATCGTCACGATGTATATCGTGCTCGGCGTGCTGTACGAGAGCTTCATTCACCCGATCACGATTCTGTCGACGCTGCCGTCGGCCGGCGTCGGCGCGCTGCTCGCGCTGCTGATTACCGGCCACGATCTGGACATCATCGGCATCATCGGTATCGTGCTGCTGATCGGTATCGTGAAGAAGAACGCCATCATGATGATCGACTTCGCGCTCTACGCCGAGCGCGAGGAAGGCAAGGCGCCGCGCGAAGCGATCTACCAGGCGTGTCTACTGCGCTTCCGGCCGATCCTGATGACCACGCTCGCCGCCCTGCTCGGCGCCCTGCCGCTCATGCTCGGCACCGGCGCCGGCTCGGAGTTGCGCCGCCCGCTCGGTATCGCGATTGCCGGCGGCTTGATCGTCAGCCAGTTGCTCACGCTGTTTACGACGCCGGTGATCTACCTCGGCTTCGACGCGCTCGCGCGCCGTGCGCGTGAGCGCTTCAATCGCGGCAAGCCGACGCCGCCCGCCACCGATGCAGGGACCTGAGCGATGAACCTGTCGCGTCCGTTTATCTCCCGCCCGGTCGCCACCACGTTGCTGGCGATCGGCATCGCGCTGTCCGGTATTTTCGCGTTCACCAAGCTGCCGGTCGCGCCGCTGCCGCAGGTCGATTTCCCGACCATTTCGGTGCAGGCGACGCTGCCGGGCGCGAGCCCGGACACGGTCGCGACCAGCGTCGCGAGTCCGCTCGAACGGCATCTCGGCTCGATCGCCGACGTCACCGAAATGACCTCGCAGAGTTCGGTCGGCTCGACGCGCATTACGCTGCAGTTCGGCCTGAACCGCGATATCGACGGCGCCGCGCGCGACGTGCAAGCGGCCATCAACGCCGCACGCGCCGATCTGCCGGCGAGCCTGCGCAGCAACCCGACGTACCACAAGGTGAATCCCGCCGACGCGCCGATCCTGATTCTGGCGCTCACGTCGAAAACGCTGACCGCCGGCCAGTTGTACGACTCGGCGGCCACCGTGTTGCAGCAGTCGCTCTCCCAGGTGGACGGCGTCGGCGAAGTGGACGTGAGCGGCTCGGCCAATCCGGCGGTGCGTGTCGAACTGGAACCGAACGCCCTGTCCCACTACGGCATCGGTCTCGAAGACGTGCGCGCGGCGCTCGCCGCGGCCAACGCGAACAGCCCGAAAGGTTCGATCGAGTTCGGCCCGAACCGCGTGCAGATCTACACCAACGACCAGGCGAGCAAGGCCTCGCAATACAAGGACCTGGTCATCGCCTATCGCAATGGCGCGGCGGTGAAGCTGTCCGACGTCGCGGAAGTCGTCGACTCGGTCGAAGATCTGCGCAACCTGGGCCTCTTCAACGGCAAGCGTTCGGTGCTGGTGATCCTGTACCGCCAGCCCGGCGCCAATATCATCGACACCATCGACCGCGTGATGGGGATGCTGCCGCAGTTGCACGCGTCGCTGCCCGCCGACGTCGACATCGCGCCGGCCTCCGACCGCTCCACGACGATCCGCGCGTCGCTGAAAGACACCGAGCGCACGCTGATGATCGCGGTGGCGCTGGTGGTGATGGTGGTGTTCCTGTTCCTGCGCAACTGGCGCGCCACACTGATTCCGAGCGTGGCCGTACCGATCTCGATCATCGGCACGTTCGGCGCGATGTACCTGCTGGGTTTTTCGATCGACAACCTCTCGCTGATGGCGTTGACGATCGCGACGGGCTTCGTGGTCGACGATGCGATCGTGGTGCTCGAGAACATCTCACGGCATATCGAGAACGGCGTGCCGCGCATGAAGGCCGCCTTCCTCGGCGCGCGCGAAGTCGGCTTCACGGTGCTGTCGATCAGCATCTCGCTGGTCGCCGTGTTCCTGCCGATTCTGCTGATGGGCGGCATTGTCGGGCGGCTGTTCCGCGAGTTCGCGCTGACGCTGTCGCTCGCGATCGGCGTGTCGCTGATCGTCTCGCTCACCTTGACGCCGATGATGTGTTCGCGCCTCCTGCGCGAGGCGCACGAAAAGGAAGAGGAAGGACGTTTCGGCCTCTGGCTCGAACGCGGCTTCACGTCGATGCATCGCGGCTATGAGCGCAGTCTCGGCTGGGCGCTGCGGCACCCGCGCCTGATCGTCACGATTCTGCTGGCCACCATCGGACTGAACATCTGGCTGTACATCATCGTGCCGAAGGGCTTCTTTCCGCAACAGGACACGGGCCGGCTGATCGGCGGCATCCAGGCCGACCAGAGCACGTCGTTCCAGGCGATGAAGGGCAAATTCTCGGAGATGATGGAGATCGTCGGCAAGAATCCCGCGGTGGACAGCGTGGCCGGTTTCACCGGCGGCCGTCAGACCAATTCGGGCTTCATGTTCGTCTCGCTGAAACCGAAAAGCGAGCGCAAGCTGTCCGCCGACCAGGTGATCCAGCAACTGCGCGCCCCGCTCGGCGACGTGGCCGGCGCGCGGACGTTCCTGCAAGCGGTGCAGGACATTCGCGTGGGTGGCCGGCAATCGAACGCGCAGTATCAGTTCACGCTGCTGGCCGATTCGACGCCCGATCTGTATCTGTGGGGACCGAAGCTCACCGAGGCATTGCAAGCGCGCCCCGAACTCGCCGACGTGAATTCCGACCAGCAGCAAGGCGGCCTCGAGGCGATGGTGACGATCGACCGCGCAACCGCCTCGCGCCTCGGCATCAAGCCGGCGCAGATCGACAACACCTTGTACGACGCGTTCGGCCAGCGTCAGGTCTCGACGATTTACAACCCGCTGAACCAGTACCACGTCGTCATGGAAGTGGCGCCGAAGTACTGGCAGAGCCCGGACATGCTGAAACAGATTTACGTCAGCACCTCGGGCGGCAGCGCGAGCGGCGCGCAGACCACCAACGCCCCGGCCGGCACGGTAACGGCGCAGACAACGGCTAGCACGAGTGCGACGACGGGCGGCACAGCGGGCACGACGGCGTCGAGCGTGGCGAGCATCGCTGCCGATTCCGCGCGTAACCAGGCGATCAATTCGATTGCGGCGAGCGGCAAATCGAGTGCTTCGTCGGGGGCTGCCGTGTCGACGTCGAAGGAAACCATGGTGCCGTTGTCGGCGATCGCGAGCTTCGGACCGGGGAACACGCCGTTGTCGGTGAATCACCAGAGCCAGTTCGTGGCCTCGACGATCTCGTTCAATCTGCCGCCGGGCGTGTCGTTATCGACGGCGACGCAGGCGATCTACGACACGATGGCGCAGATCGGTATGCCGGGAACGATCCACGGCAGTTTTCAGGGGACGGCTCAGGCGTTCCAGCAGTCGATGTCCGACCAGCCGATTCTGATTCTGGCCGCGTTGGCGGCGGTGTATATCGTGCTGGGGATGTTGTACGAGAGTTATATCCACCCGTTGACGATTCTCTCCACCCTGCCCTCCGCCGGCGTGGGGGCGTTGCTGGCTTTGCTGCTGTTCAGGACTGAGTTCAGCATCATTGCGCTGATCGGGGTGATCTTGCTGATCGGCATCGTGAAGAAGAACGCGATCATGATGGTGGACTTTGCCATTGAGGCATCCCGGCATGGGTTGTCGTCGCAGGATGCGATTTATCAGGCGTGTATGTTGCGGTTCCGGCCGATCATGATGACGACTTGCGCGGCGCTTCTTGGGGCGTTGCCGTTGGCCTTTGGGCGTGGAGAAGGGGCGGAGCTTCGGGCTCCGTTGGGGATTGCTATTGTGGGTGGGTTGATTGTTAGTCAGATGCTGACGCTGTATACCACGCCGGTGGTGTATCTCTATATGGATCGGATTCGGGTGCGGTGGGAGTCGAGGAAGGGGCGTAGGGGGGGGATCGTGGCTTCTTGATTTTTTTGCCTGCGCGGCGCTTTTTTCTGTGTGCTTACGGTGTTGGGCTTTTCTTGGTTAATTGCCTGCGCGGCGCTTTGTTTGTCTGTGCGGCTATGGCTTTGGCCTTTCCTTGTTTTCTTATTGGTCTATTAGCGTCGCCCCTGTGCGGGGCGGCACTTACTTCTCTTTGCCGCCGCAAAGAGAAGTAAGCAAGAGAAAGCGGCTCACACCGCTAATTCTTAAGTGGGTCCCCCGCGCAGCCACGGTAGTGGTGCATCTGGAATCCGTGCTCCCGCACACTCCGCGTTCGTGACAAGGCCGTCATACTTCCCGCCTCGCACTGCGTGCTCGCCGGAAGGGAGCATCCCGAACCATTGGCTTCGTTGGGTGGGAGTGTCGGTTTTGTCCTGGCGATGCTGGCTGAGTGAGTGTTTTTCGAAAGGCCACTGACGCTGAACATAGCCATCAGCAAGCGAAGCGCCCAGGTGCCGAAAACAGCGGGCTGCATTCTGAAATACCACGGGTTCCGAAGTACCCGGATTCCGAATGCGGGGGATGCTTATGAACTACTGCCGAGCGCAAAAACGGCGGCTGCAGCAGGCTGCATTCTGAAATGCCGCGGGTTCGGAAGTACCCGGCTCCCGAATGCGGGGGCAGACTTATGAATTACCGCTGAGCGCAAAAACGGCGGCTGGTTTGATGAACTACCGCCACGGCGCGCGCAGCGCCGCCGGAAGTATGACTCCTTTGTCACTACCGCCGAATGCGCGAGGACACAGATTCCAGATGCACCACTACCGCGACTGCGCGGGGGACCCACTTAAGAATTAGCGGTGTGAGCCGCTTTCTCTTGCTTACTTCTCTTTGCGGCGGCAAAGAGAAGTAAGTGCCCGCCCCGCACAGGGGCGACACTAATAAACCAATAACAATTCAAGGAAAGGCCAACGCCTCAGGCAAACAACGAACAAGCGCCGCGCAGGCAAAACCCAAAACCAAACCGCAGACAAAAAAAACCTCAAAGCCTCTGCTCAACAGCAAGCAAAAAAATCCGCCGCCACTGTTTAGCTTGCCGCTCACCCAGCATAGGCAAAACCCAACCCTGACGCGTAGCATCTTTAACCATCAAAGCAATCTGCCATTGAGCATCATGGCCCTGCACTTCAGCCCCAAGCAGATCAGCAAAAATATAAGCCCCCTGCTCGCCGCCAAGGCGAATCTCACAAAACCGCTTACCGGCAGCAAGCCGCACCGCCCCCCAGGTTCCCGTGAGTTCATGCGTCCAATCGCCATCGCGAATATTAGGCGCGACTTCCTTCCGACGCCGCCACCCATAAACAACCGCAGCAATCAAAAGCAGCACAACAAGAACAGCAACCCCAACCGCAACAGCCAAACCAAAAGCCGCCTGCAGGGCATAAAACGCCCGCACTGCGCCATACACCACCGCGACCAGCGCAATCAACGCAACGATAATCGGCATCGCAAACTCACCCGCCCAAAAAAAGCTCAGGCTAGCACAGCCAACACCCCATCCCCACGGCAAAAAACCATTGCGAAAAATGCGCCATCGCGCGAGTCCCACCCCTACGGCTGCTTATGCGCCGCCGCCCAATCCTTCACCGCCTTCAGCGTGTTCTCGACATGCTTCTCCGGCGACAGGCTCGTGTACTCGTAAATGATCTTGCCATCCGGCGCAATCACGTACGACACACGATTGGCCATCGAACTATGCATCGGCATACCGACGTCATAAGCACCGATCACCTTCGAGTCAGCATCGGCCGCCACCGGGAATTTGCTGCGGCATTCGCTCACCGAAAACTTCGTCAAGGTGTCGATGTTGTCATGCGATACGCCAATCACCGTCGCACCATATTTCTTGTACTCGTCGACGGCTTCGGCAAACTCGTGGGCTTCGATCGTGCAGCCCTTCGTGAAGGCCGCCGGATAGAAATACAGCACCACCGGCCCTTTCTTCAACTCGTCGGCTAGCGAATAGGTGTAGGTCTTGCCACCCAGCGAAGCCTCGGTGGTAAACGGCGGCGCGGCATCGCCCGGTTTGAGCGTGGCTGAAGCCGTCAGCGAATGCATCGCGAATCCCACCGACAGGACGGCAGCCAGCGCCACCGGTATGAGCTTTCTCTTCATCTGCAGTCCCTCAAACGTGAATGCACGCGGTAAGTGCAATGAGCCGAAGGTCACGACGTCCGGCCGGACCCCGGCAACCCCAATACGCTATTGGAACACGTACAGACGAGGTACGTCAGAATCTGCTCGATGGACGCATCAGGCGGCTTCTTCGATATGCGCGCCGAACCACGCCGCAGCGGACAGGTTCAGCTCCGCCAGCACGTCGGGGGTAAGCGCCCCGAAGCCGGGCGGCGCATCGGGTCCGGCGGCGATCGCCGCGGCATCGGCGCCCTCGCCGGCCGCTTCGGCAATCCGCAACAAGGTGCCGAGCGCGCCGCCGCGCGTGACGATCGCTTCGCGAATCTGCGGAGCAAGGCCGAGTTTCTCGAGGACAGCCGCCGGCGTGCTGCCGATCACCACGTGGACCAGAGAAAAAATACCGGTCATGAACGCGGCATCGGCAAAGTCGTCATCTGCCGGGCGCAGCCACGCTGCGGCCAGTTCCATGAAACGCGAGCGCGTGCCGGCCAGTTGCACGAGCGGATCGGCGCGCCACGGCAACTCGCCGCTGTCCGCGTACAGCAGCAATTGCGCCCAGCGCGCAATCTGCCGCGTGCCGGTGGCGATGATGGCCTCGCGCAACGAGGCGATATTGCGCCCCAGCCCGAATGCGCTCGAATTGACGAGGCGCAGCAGTTGCACCACCACGCCCGGATTCAGCTTGAGCTCCGCTTCGAGCTCGACAATCCCGCCATCGCGCGACAGCAGCGCCAGCAAACGCAGCAGACCGGGACGCAGCGAGCGGTTGCGCGGCGCGGCCAGCACCTGCGGTCGCGCGAAGAAGTATCCCTGGAACAGATCGAAGCCGAGCTCGCGCGCCAGCATAAAGTCTTCGCGCGTCTCGACCTTCTCCGCGATCAGTGTCTTGCCATGGCTGCGGACCGTCGACGCCAGTTTGGCAAGCGCGGATCGCTCGGTCAGCAGGAAGTCGATCTTGACGATATCGGCGTGCGGCAGCGCGGCGAGCAGTTCGTCCGACAGTTCGCTGACGTCGTCGAGCGCCACCTGGAAGCCGGCGCGGCGCAATTCGGTCAGCCGGCGGGCCAGATGCGCGTCGAACTTGACGGTTTCGAGGACCTCGAGCACGAAACGCTCGGGCGGCATCAGGTGGACGATGTCGTTAAAAAGCAACGCGCGGTCGATATTGACAAAGCCGCGGTGCTGCCCCAGCACGGCCGCCACACCAATCCCGCCGATCGCGCGGGCCACGACCTGCGCCGTCGCCTGAGCGTCGTCGCTGACCTCGGCATAGTTATGCGCGCCGGCCCGGAACAATAATTCGTAAGCATGGAGCGCGCCGTCGCGATCGAGAATCGGCTGGCGGCCCAGATAGACGAACTGTGCCGCGGACGCCGGCTGGGCGTCGTCGGCACCTTGCTCGAGCACCTCGACGTGCCGGGGGGTGGCCCTGACAAAGTGGCGTTCAGACATGGATCATCGGTGCAAGTGTTCGGAAAGCTACGCAGCGGCGTCATCGCCGGCACTGCACAGCAGGTTTGACGTATTAACGGATACGAAGCCAATGCACTTTAACTGAATCGCCCGCGCGACGCCGCCGGGCCACGCCGCCGCGTCCTTACCATGTGTTTTTTACAGCAGGCACTAAAGATTTCCCGCAGCGGGTCGTTATCTCGTTCTGATGGGGCGGCCTGATACCCCTCAACCGCCCGGACACGGCGGACAGTGAGCCGCCCCGCCTGCAGACGAACACAGGTTGCCAGCGATAAACATGGAAGCGAACAGGATCACCGCGCCCCGCCGGGGCTCCTTGCGCACGGTCATCGACCGGTTTCGTGCGTTCGGCCGGCATGCCCAGGGCAAACCACAGGCCGACGCCAGCCGCACGGCTCAACTGGAACAGGTGGTCGGCGCCGTGGATCTGCTGGCGCACATCGATGAGGGCCTGCGCTTCCTCTATGTGTCCGACGCCAGCCTGCGCTTCATCGGCTATCACCGCGAATATCTCGAGACCATTACGCTGCACGATCTCGTGGCGCCCGCCGACGTGCCGCGCCTCGACGCGCTGCTGACGCGCGCCACCGCGACGGGCAACGTCGAGAAGGCCACGCTCGGTCTCATCAAGTCGCTGACCTACCCGATTACCGTCGAGCTGCGGGTGGTGCGCAGCAGCCACGACGGCATCGACGGCTATGCGATCGCCGGCTTCGACGTGTCGGCCTGGCGCGCCACCGAGGAACGCCTGACCCAGGCGCTGCATCTGGACCGCCTGACCAACCTGGCCAATCAGCCGGCGCTGATCCCCGCGGTGCTCGACGCGCAACGGCAAGCCGACGCGCACGGCACGCCGGCCGCGCTGTTGCTGCTGGATCTCGACGACTATCAGCGCGTCAACCGCGCGCTCGGCTACGATGCCGGCGACGAGATGCTGCGCGACACCGCGCGGCGTCTATTGAACATGACGAGCCCGAGCGAGACGGTGGCGCGGGTCGCCAGCGACGAGTTCGCGATCCTCGTGAAGCCTGCCGCGAGCCGCACCGACGCGGCCGCCGCGGCAGAAGTGCTGGCGCGCCGCCTGTTGACCGCGATCCAGCAGCCGTACGTCTTCAACGGCCAGCAGGTGCATCTGTCGGCCAGCATCGGCATCGCGCTCTACCCCGACGTGCGCCACGCCAACGACAATGCCGCGCACGACACCCACCTGCTGCGCTGGGCCGACCATGCGCTGCTGCAGGCCAAGGCGGCCGGCGGCAATACGCTCGCCTTTTACGTACCGGACGACAATCCCGCCGATGCCGAGCGCCTGAAGCTGGAGGCCGACCTCTACGACGGCGTGCGCAACGGCGAGTTCTCGCTGCACTTCCAGCCGATCACGAGCAGCCGCACGCATGGCGTGGTCGGCGTCGAAGCGTTGATCCGCTGGTTGCATCCCGTGCACGGCCTCGTTCCGCCGTCGATGTTCATTCCGCTCGCGGAATCGATCGGTCTGATCAACTTCCTCGGCAACTGGGTGTTGAAAGTGGCCTGCATGCAGTTGATCCAGTGGGACGCGCGGGGCATCTCGTTGCAATACGTCGCGGTCAACGTGTCGCCGCAGCAGTTCCGCGATCCGCGTTTCAAGGACAGCGTGCGCGAAGCGATCGAGTTGACGGGCATCGACCCGCGCCGCCTCGTGTTCGAGATCACCGAAAGCCTGCTGATGCACGACCCGGCGCATGCCAAAGGGTTGCTCGAAGAACTGACGGCGATGGGCATCCGCTTCGCCGTCGACGATTTCGGCACCGGCTATTCCAGCCTGGCGTACCTGCAACGGTTCCCCCTGGCCAAGCTCAAGATCGACAGGAGTTTTGTCGAGAATCTGCTAACCTCCCGGAACGATCAGGCAATCGTTAGCGCGGTCGTCGGGCTCGCACAAACGCTCGATCTCGAACTGGTTGCCGAGGGCGTCGAAACGGAAGCACAGCGCACCCTGCTCACCGAGATGGGCTGCGACCATATTCAGGGATGGCTCGTCTGCAAGGCGTTGCCCTCCGACGAACTCGCACTGCGTTTCGAAGCGCGCACGCTTCATCTGCACACCGCATGACGATACGGGCAAACCTCGTGCGCAGTGGAAGATGCCGGCCTCGCGCCGGTGTGGCACTCATTGGAACATGTATGGCTTTGGCGGGACTCACATGGTAAAGGCGGCGGTGCTCGACCGGCTCTGGACGCGAATGAGCGAGCGCGGCGATTTCCCCATGCTGTCGCAATCGCTGCGCACCACCATGGCGGCGATGAACAACGACGACCTCGACTTCACCGGCCTCGTGCAGGTCGTGTTGTCGGATTTCGCGTTGACGCAAAAAGTGCTGCGCCTGGCCAACTCGGCCATGTACATGGCGTTCGGCGGCAACATCACCACCGTGTCGCGCGCGCTGATGGTGCTCGGCATGGACGCGGTCGGCCATCTGGTGGTCGGCCTGAAAATCGTCGATCACTTTCATCACAGCGCGCCGCGCCGCATCGACGCGAAACTCGAATTGAACCGCACGCTGCTGTCGGGCTGCGTGGCGCGCAAGCTGACCGAGCGCGGCGATCTGCGTGCCGGCGAAGAGGCCGTGGTCTGCACGCTGATGCGGCAGATCGGCAAGCTGCTGGTGGTGTTCTATCTCGACGCCGAATGGGATCAGATCCGCCGGCATATCGAAGACGGCACGCTCGAAACCGATGCCTGCGTGCTGGTGCTCGGCGTCACGTTCGACGAAATCGGCGCCGAAGCGGCGGTACGCTGGCGCCTGCCGGACATGATCCGCTCCGGCATGGGCGAGTTCGATCCGCTGGATGTCGAGCAGCCGCGCCAGGTGCAGTGGCTGCGCGCCATCACCAACTATTCGACGGCGGTCGCCGACGTGCTGACCCAGCAGAACATGCCGGACTGGGCGCGCGAAGAACGCATCGCCGAACTGGCGCGCGAATACAGTCACGCACTGAATACCGATCCGGACGTGTTGCACGAGATGAGCATCGCGCTCGCCCGTGAAGAAGGCGGCGACGGCGTGATGCGCGAGATCGTCGAACTGCGCGCCAATGCGGACGCCATCGCGCGCGAGGCGCTCAATCCGGAAGCACGCATCGCGGCGGGGGTGGGCGATCTGCGCGGCCTGCCCGACGGCAGCGCGCTCGCGCCGGCCCTCGCACTGGCCGCGGAAACCGTGCTGGCGGCGCTCGGCTTTGCGCGCACGGTGGTGTTCGTCAAGCACAGCAACGGCACCTTCAAGGCGCGCCTCGGGCTCGGTCCGAAGATCGATGCGGCATTGCCGAAGCTCTCGTTCAACACCGCGTTCGAGCCCGACGTGTTCCATCTCGCGATCGCGAACTCGGTCGGCATTTTCATCGAAAATGCCCGCGACCCGAAAATGGTCGCGCGATTACCGGAATGGTTCCGCCGTTCGTTCGACGACGCCCGCGCCTTCGTGCTGCTGCCGGTCGTCGACGAAACCGATCAGACGGTGGCGCTGCTCTATGGCGACTGGTCTCATACGCAGGAGCCACGCCGAATATCGCAGAAGGAAATGAGCGCGTTGAATGAACTGGCCAAGGAGTTAGGACGTTTTTTTGGCCTGGGGCAGATGCAGGAAATGGAGATGACGTGAAGACGTGGCGTGATCGTTGATCACGGTGCTTCACGCTCACCAGTTTTGTATTTGCCCTAAGTCGTGCTTCTCAGTCGTACTTCTCAGTCGTGCATCTTGGTGAATGAATGCCCGATGTGCAAAGGCCGGCATGCGCAACATGCCGGCCTCTGATTCAAACCTCAACCCTTCCCCTCAATCCTCGATCCGCTCCAGCCCCTCGGCACTCCGATCCGCGGTCCCGGCCCACGCCCCTGCCGCCAGGCCGAGCAGCGCGACCTCTTCCGTCGTCAGCGGCTGCAGGCGCGCACACAGGGTATCGATCTCATCCCACGCGCCGCGTTCAAGCGCTTCAACCACCGTCAGCAGCAACCCCAGCACGCCTTGCCGGTGCAGGATACCCGCCTGAATCGGCCGCGATAGCGTCAGCACATTCAGCGTGCTTTCGAGCGAGCCACCAAACACCGCGTCGACAAACGAAAACACGCCGGTCAGAAACGCCGCATCGGCCTCGTCGCGCCCGACGTCGGGCAGACGCTCGATCGCCAGTTCCATGAAACGCGCGCGGGTCGCCGCGAGTTGCAGCAAAGGGTCGTCTTCCAGCGCGACCTTGCGGCCGTCCGCATAGAGCAGCAATTGCGTCCAGCGGGCGATGCGGTTGGTACCGGTCGCGTTGATCGCTTCGCGTAGCGTGCTGACCTTGTGGCCCACGGCGAGGCCGCTCGAATTGGCGAGCTTCATCAGATGCATTACCAGCACCGGATTGAGCTTCAGTTCGGCTTCGAGTTGCGCGACAGTCGGCTCGCCCGCCAGCAGTTGCAGCAGGTTCAGCAATGCGTGGCGCGGTGCGCTGACACGCCGTGTCATCGAAGTCTGCGGACGGGCAAAGAAGTAACCCTGAAAACGGTCGAAGCCGAGTTCATGCGCCGTTTCGAAATCGGCCTGATCGTCGATGCCCAGTGCGATCAACAGCTTGCCAGCGGACTTGAGCACACTCGTCAGCTTGGGCAACAACACGCGAGGCGCACGCGTGAAATTGATCTTGACGACTTCCGCGTACGGCAGCAGCTTGGCGAACGTCTCGTTGGGCTGCGTCACCTCGTCGAGCACGAAGCGATAACGCCGGCCGTGCAATTCAACGATCCGTGCGACCAGTTCGTCGTCGACTTCGATCGAAGGCGCCAGTTCGAACATGAAACGATCCGCCGGCAGATGCTGGATCGAGTCGTCGAACAACATGTCGCGGCTTACGTCGATGTAAGCCGGATGCCCGGTGAGCGCGCCGCGTACATTGCTCTGGCTCAGGCCACGCACAATGGCCCGCACCACCTGCTGCGCGGGATCGGGCGCGCGGCCCGGCAAGGCGTCAGCATCCGCAGTCGAATCAGTCGTGCGCCCCGCGGCCGGGGCTGCGTCGGGTTCGGCGCTCGCAGGCAAAGCCGGCGCGCGCACTTTAATCTCATAGCCGCACAGCATGCCGTCCCGATTCAGAATCGGCTGGCGTGCGAAGCTTGCATTCAGTTGCGCATCGTCCGTAGCCCCCGTCCGGCTCGGATTCTCGATTGCGATGGTGGTCATTCCGGTCCCCCGCTAAGCGCCGCCTGGCGCTTCCTGCTGTATTTTGGTTTTTGCTGCACTAATCATCGCGCGCATCCCAGGCCCGAGGCCCTTTGCGCATGCGGTGCGCCCGGCGATTTTAGCTCAGGCCGCTGCGCGCGGACATGTCAACGCCGCAATATCTCGAAATAATTGGCGGCCCGCTTCGCTGAAAGCCTGGAGAGAATCGACGATACTCTTGTGCAGTGCAAAAGCGTTCCACCACTGCCCTACCCGCCTTTAACCACCAAGGAAAATCATGGACGTCAAAAGCGTGCTGTCAAATGCCTTCGCGATGCCGATCACGAGCCCGGCGTTTCCGATGGGTCCGTATCGTTTCATTGACCGGGAATTCCTGATCATCACCTACCGCACTGATCCGGATAAACTGCGCGCCGTGGTGCCCGAACCGCTCCAGATCGGCGAGCCGCTGGTGCATTACGAATTCATTCGCATGCCGGATTCGACCGGTTTCGGCGACTACACGGAAAGCGGCCAGGTGATCCCGGTGTCGTACAACGGTGTGGCGGGCGGCTACACGCTGGCCATGTATCTGGACGACCATCCGCCAATCGCCGGCGGCCGCGAATTGTGGGGCTTTCCGAAGAAGCTTGCCAAGCCGGTGCTCGAAGTACACACGGACACACTCGTCGGCACGCTCGATTACGGCCCTATCCGCATCGCTACCGGCACGATGGGCTACAAACACCGGCAACTGGATCTCGCGCAGCAACAGAAGCGTCTGGAGACGCCGAACTTCCTGCTGAAGGTGATTCCACACGTAGACGGCACGCCGCGCATTTGCGAACTGGTGCGCTACTACCTGCAGGACATCACGCTCAAAGGCGCATGGACGGGCCCCGCCGCGCTCGACCTGGCACACCATGCGCTGGCGCCGGTCGCGGAATTGCCGGTGCTCGAAATCGTCGAGGCACGGCATCTGATCGCCGACCTGACGCTCGGACTCGGTGAAGTGGTGTTCGACTATCTCGATCAGCCCGAAGCCAACGTTCGCTGACCGACTGTCATCGTGCCGTGCGCACAACGCGCATGAAACGCACGAAGCAATGCGCCAGGCGCACATGAGGCAGACCCCGCTTCAAGCGCCACCCCCAATGCAAACGGCCGCGATCAGCGGCCGTTTGCATGTCACCCAACCTGACTCGCACGCCCAAGGCGCGCTGCGTCTTACTTCAACACGACCTTCACGTCGAAGTACTTCGCGGCGAAGCGGTCGATCGTGCCGTCGGCCTTCAGTTCCTTGAGCGCCTGGTTCAACGCGTCCTTCAAGGCCTTGTCACCCTTGCGAACGCCGTAGCCCACGCCCGCGCCGAGCAGCTTCTCATCAGAGACGGCCGGGCCGGCGAATTCAAAGCCCGCGCCCTGCGGTTTCTTCAGGAAGCCTTTCGAAGCGGCTTCTGCGTCCTGGAATGCAGCATCCAGACGGCCCGATGCCAGGTCGGCGTAGATCTGGTCCTGCGTCTGATATGGCACGACGTCGACGCCCGCCGGCGCCCAGCGCGCCTTCGCATACGTTTCCTGAATCGTGCCTTGCAGCACGCCGACGTGCTTACCCTTGAGCGAGGCCGGTGTGGGCAGCAGACCGCTGCCCTTCTTCGCGATCATCTGATTCGGGATCGTGTAGATCGGATCAGTAAAGTCGATGGCCTGGCGGCGCTGTTCCGTGATCGTCATGTCCGAGTTGATCGCGTTGAACTTGCGCGCTTCCAATGCCGGAATCAGACCGTCGAACGAATTCTCGACCCACACGCACTTCGCCTTCAGCTTCGCACACACGGCATTGCCGATGTCGATATCGAAACCTTGCAGTTCGCCCGACGACGACTTCGATTCGAACGGCGCGTACGACGCCTCAACGCCAAAACGCACTTCCTTGATATCCGCCGCCGATGCGGCCGCCGCCGTCGTGGTGCCGGCCGTTACCGTTGCCGTCGCGAACAGCGCGAGCGCGGCCATGTTTCGCCAATTCATCTTCATTACGGGTGTTCCTCTACGGTATTGAATAAAACGGAGCCGAATGCTGGCCAGCATGATTGCCGCGCCAAAAATGCGATTCAAACTCGTGCGGCCAGTGTGGTGCAGCGCAACAGCCGCGAGGGCGGGATTGTACAGGCTCCGCAAAGCCCGCCTGGCGGGCATGGGAAAGAGCGCCTTTCACGCGACACCAGGCAGATGCACAGCGAAGGTGCAAAATTCGTGTCGCGCTTAGGCAAGCGGCGAGGTGTAAAGGCAGGGAACCGGCGTGCGGCTAAACCAGCTTGGAGAGCGTGTCCTGCGTCGTCTCGACCACCAGCAAACCCGCGCGCAAGCCCGGCTTGACGGTTGCGTTCGGAAACACGAGGCGTTCCTCATCGTGACGTACGGTGTAGCGATAGTCGCCATCGCGCGCGAGCACGGTGTTCTTCACGAAGGGCGTGAAGTTCGGCACATCTGCGGCGACCAGCAATTCGAACGCGTCGCTCTGCTTGGTGAGCTGGTCGATCACGGTGAACACGCGCGGCATGGCCGGGGACACGTTGCCGTTCTCTGTACCGGCCAGCAGATGACGCAGTGCTTCGTCCGCGCCGGCGAAACGCGTCAGATCGTTCTGACCGAACGGGCGGACCTTGCCGAGTTCGAGCGTACAGGCCTCGGCACCACAGGCCTGCGCGGTGAAGTGCGAGTACGTGTTGCCCTTGGTGGTATGAAGCAGAACCGCGCTGATGCGTGCTTCACCGAGCCACTCGAACATGGCGCGCGAAAACGGCTTGCCGGTGTGGGGCAACAAGGCGAATTGCTCGAAAGCCGACGGACGGATCGCCGTATGCATGTCGACGTGCCAACGGGCGCCCGGCTCCTCGCCCTGCCCCTGTGGCGCCGCGGCAAAGAACTGCGTTGCGGCACGCTCCAATGCGGCCGCGCGCGGCGCTTCGTGGCTATGCGGCAACTGCTCGTGACGTCCGCTAAAGAGGCGGTTCAGATCGTCGTCGCGATAGCGGCACGCGTCGCGCATGGCGTCGACGTTGCCGAGAATCACCAGCAGGCGGCAAGTCAGCGCAGCGCGGCCTTGCGCGATATCGCGCACGAGATACGACAGCAGTTCGATCGGCGCGGTCTCGTCGCCATGCACGCCGGCGGAAGCGAGCACGCTGCGCGCGCCCTTCTCCAGCGCCACAGGCTCGAGTTGCAGAACACCTTCGTCGAGCCATGACCAGCGCACGCCGCCGTTCGCGCACACACCCTGCGCTTCCTGCGCGCCTGGCCGCGTCCCCGCCAACGTCCAGGCAAGGAAATCGTCGAGCATCGGAACCGGCATGCCGTGCTCAGCGCTGGAAGTCATACAGCGAACCCAGACCGAGAATCTGCGTCAGTTCATCGAGCGCGGTGCGCGACTCGGCGAGCAATTGCGGATCGGTCAGATCGGACGGTGCGAGACGATCGCGATAATGCTTTTCGATCCACGTATCGAGGCGGCCGAACAGCGTGTCGTTGATCCACACGCCAGACGTCACCGCCGCGCGCTCCGCATCGTTCAACACCACCCGCAGACGCAGACACGCCGGGCCGCCGCCGTTCTTCATGCTTTCACGCAGATCGAACACGAGCACGTCGTCGATCGGACCTGTGTGCGAGGTCAGATCGTCCAGATAGGCACCCACGCGCTCGTTCTCGCGGCATTCCTGCGGCACCACCAGTACCTGCTTGCCGTCCGGGCGCGTCAGCAACTGGCTGTTGAACAGGTACGACGTGACCGCGTCGGACACGCTCACCTGCGCGTCGGGCACTTCGATCACGTTGAACTCGGCCTTCAGCCCGGAGAGCTTCGTGCGCAGTTCGTCGTACACCGCGTTCTGTTCGACAAACGCGAGTTGATGGCAGAACAGCGTATTGCGATTGCCGACCGCGATCACGTCGTTATGGAACACGCCCGCGTCGATCACGTCGGGGTTCTGCTGCGCGTACACCGTGGCCGCTTCTTGCAGACCGTGACGATGTGCGACCGCGCGGCTCGCCTCGAACGTCTGACGCGCGGGAAAACGCTTCGGCTCCGGTCCACGGCGATATTCGCTGCGTCCGTACACGAAGAATTCGACGCCACGTGTGCCGTATTCCGAGCAAAAGCGCGTGTGGTTCGCCGCGCCTTCGTCGCCGAGTGCAGGCGTGCCGGGCAGCGCTTCATGCACCGCGAAACGATCCGCGTCGCTGAAAATCGCGCGCAAGGTACGGCGCGTCGATTCATGCTCGATCGCGCGATGCAGTTTGCTGCACAGATTGGCCGGCGTGAAATGCACGCGGCCGTCGTGCGTGTCGGCGGAAGGACTGACCGTCGCCGCATTCGCGGTCCACATCGCCGAAGCCGAACTCGCCGCGGCCAGCAGCTCGGGCGCGTCTTTCGCGACGCGTGCGATCACCGTCGCGTCGTCGCCGGAAAAACCGAGTTCGCGCAACAGGCGCATCGACGGACGCTCCTGCGGCGGCAACACGCCCTGATGAAAGCCGAGGTCGGCCAACTGCTTCATCTTGCGCAGGCCCTGCTTCGCGGCCGCCTTCGGATTCGCAATCGACTTCTCGTTGTTCTGCGAGGCGACGTTGCCGAACGAGAGTCCCGCGTAGTTGTGAGTCGGGCCGACGAGACCGTCGAAATTGGCTTCAGTGGCTTGCATCGTCGATCCTTAGAATTGAAGACCCGGCGAGACGCTCGCGGGCATGTGCAGTTGCGCGCTTTCGACGGACGCCATCGGATAGGCGCAGTAGTCGGCAGCATAGAACGCGCTCGGCCGGTGATTGCCCGAACGCCCCGGACCACCGAACGGTGCGCCCGACGACGCCCCGTTGGTCGGCCGGTTCCAGTTGACGATGCCCGCGCGAATGGTGCGCTGGAAATGCGTCCACAGGGTTTCGTCGTCCGCGAGCAGGCCGGCGGAGAGGCCGAACTCGGTGTCGTTGGCTTTGTCGAGCGCTTCGTCGAACGTGCCGTAGCGAACGATCTGCGCCAGCGGCCCGAAATGCTCTTCGTCCGGCAGATTCTTCACAGCGGTCACGTCGAGAATCGCGGGCGTGACGAAGCCGAGTTTCAGATCGCGCTGTTCCATTTTCAGGAGCGCCTTCGCGCCATCGGCCAGCAGACGCTCCTGCGCCGCGACCAGACGTGAAGCCGCACGCGCCGAGATCACCGCGCCCATGAACGGCTGCGGATCGGCGTTGTATTCGCCGACGCTGATGCGCGACGTCACTTCGGTCAGGCGCGTTACAAAACGGTCACCGAACGCGTCGTTCGGTACGAAAATACGGCGCGCGCACGTGCAACGCTGCCCTGCCGACAGAAACGCCGACTGGATCGTGTGATGCACCGCAGCGTCGATATCGGCCACGGGTCCGATCACGAGCGGATTGTTGCCGCCCATTTCCAGCGCGAGAACGATCTCCGGACGGCCGCCGAACTGCTTGTGCAGCAATGTTCCGGTATCCGAACTACCCGTGAAGAACAAGCCGTCTATCTGACGATGGTTGGCGAGTGCAATACCCGTCTCTTTCTCCCCCTGCACCAGATTCAGCACGCCAGCGGGCAAGCCCGCATCGCGCCAGATCTGCACGGTAAGTGCAGCCACGCCCGGCGCGAGCTCGGACGGCTTGAACACCACCGCGTTCCCCGCGATCAGCGCCGGCACGATATGCCCGTTCGGCAAATGCCCCGGGAAGTTATACGGCCCGAACACCGCGACCACGCCATGCGGACGATGCCGCAGCACGGCGGTGCCGTCGGCCATCGGCGAACGCTTTTCACCGGTACGTTCGTTGTATGACTGAATCGAAATCTCGACCTTCGCTGCCATCGAGGCTGCTTCGGTACGCGCTTCCCACAGCGGTTTGCCGGTCTCGCGGCCGATCGCTTCGGCGAGCGCTTCCTTGCGTTCCGTCACAAGCGCGGCGAAGCGGCGCACCACGCCACAACGTTCGTCGAGGCTCAAGGCCGACCACGCCGCGAACGCACGGCGGGCGCTGCGTACGGCATGATCGACGTCGTCCGTCGAGGCGCTGTTGCCTTCCCACACCGTCGCGCCCGTACCCGGGTTGCGCGACGCGAATGCGGGTCCTGTGCCGGCGGCCCATTCGCCGTCGATGAAAAGCTCGCTCATGATCATCCTTGTTTGTGTTTCAGCGGCAGCACCCGAACCGGGTCGCCTGCCTTGACGTCGAGTGCGGCCGCCTCGGCGGCGCTCATGCGGAATACGCCGTCTTGCGGTACGCCCGCGACCACGCCGACGCGGAAATCGCCCAGCGACGTGTTCGATACCATCGAACGCGGTGCATCCTGCGGCGCGCCTGCCGGCACGTCGGCGATCTCGACCGGCACCACCACGCTTTCGCGCACGGTGCGCAAGTCGGCGATATGGCATTCGAGCACCGGGCCCGCATCGAAGATATCGACATGATTCTCGTAGCGCAGCCCTTCCGATTCGAGCATGCGGCGCGCCGGAATCGTGTCGTTATGCGTGAGGCCTACGCATTCCTGCGCTTCTTCCGGCAACAGTTCGACATACACCGGATAACGCGGCATCAGCTCGGCGAGAAACGCCTTGCGGCCATGCGAACTCAGATAGTCCGCCGCGTTGAAATCGATCTGGTAGAAATGCGAGCCGACCGCGCGCCAGAACGGCGAGGTGCCTTCCGCATCGAAATGGCCGCGCAATTCCGCGCACAAACGCTGCGGAAAGCGCTCACGAAACTGCGCGAGAAACATGAAACGCGAACGCGACAGCAAGCCACCGACACCGCTCGTGCGATAACGCGGGCTCAGGAACAGCGAACACACTTCGGCGTAACCCGTCAGGTCATGCGAAATGTTCAGCGCGCGCATGCGCGTCCAGATGCCGAGGTCCTGGCTCGCGTGCACGACCGTGCTCACGCGATAGTTGTAGAACGGCTGCTGCAGGCCAACTGAAGTTTCGATGCCGCACACGCCGGCCACGTCGCCGGTGTCGGTGTCTTCCATCACGAAGAAGTAACCGGCTTCGTGCGGTTCGGCCTTGTCTTCCATCGTGCGGCGGGCACGTTCAACGCGCGCAGCCAGCGCATCGCGATCCGGCTTGAACGTGGTGAGACCGGGACCGGTCTCCTGCGCGAGCCGCATGAGCGCATCCACATCGCCTCGTTGCACAACGCGAACGACGATCATTGTGCCTCTCCCGTCAACGCTTCCTGATGCGGCTGATGCAGTGGCACGCAGCGTACCGCGTCACCCTCCTGCACGCCGAGTGCGGCGCGCGCCGCATGCGACAACGACGCGCCCGTTGCTTTACCGCCTGACAAGTCACCGAGCACGCAGCGGAACTCGCCGTCCGCACCGTTATGCGCGATCAGATACGTCGAACCGTCGACCGCCGCGCCGGCTTCGCGCACTACACGCGTTTCATTGCGCGTCACACAGGCGCTGCGATCCACCTGCGCGGTCAGCACCGGACCGGCGTCGAAAATATCGATGAAACGGTCCGTCTCGAAGCCTTCTTCCAGGTGAATCTCATACGCGAGCAGCGCCTTCGAATCCGGCTCGCCGAGCACGCGCTGCGCGGCTTCCGGCAGCAAGGGCACGTAGATCGGATAGGTCGGCATCACTTCGGCGATAAAGGTGCGGCTGCGGCCGCCCGATTCGATTTCGATGTCGGCAAAATTGCGGCCGAAGAACTTGCGCCCCACCGCTTCCCAGAACGGCGACACGCCTGAGTCGTCAGTCACGCCGAGCAGCAGCGAGAACACCTCCGGCGTGAAACGCTTGCGATTCGCGGCGATATACATCATCCGCGCCCGCGACATCAGATGCGCGGCCGCATCGCCGCGCAGCGACGGGTCGATGTAAAAACCCGCCAGCCGGCTCTTGCCCGTCAATTCATGCGACATGGTCAGCGCGTGAATCTTGCGGTTCACGTGCAGTTCACGCGACGCATGAATCAGCGCGTCATTGCGAAACGCGTAGAACGGGTCCGAATAACCGGCCGCGGCGACGATACTCGCCGTGCCCATCAACTTGCCGCTCTCCGCATCCTCGAGCACGAACAGATAGAACTCCTCGCCCGGAAAATCGACGTCCGCGCGAAACGAGTCTTCCGACAACGCGACACGCGCTTCGAGCGCGCGCCGGTCGTGCGGCAGCGAATGCAACACCGGTTGCGCGGTGCGCGCCATATGTTCGAGCGCATCGAGATCGGCGAGGCGGCCGGGGCGTACGAAGAGCATCATCGTTCCTGTTGAATGTGACGCATGGTTCAATGCTTTAGCGCCGTGCCGCAGTTCACTTCGACGCCGCTTCAGTCTTGGCGCCGACGATCTCTTCGATCGCTTTCGCCAGACGCGCGAAGCCCTCATCCATATCGTCGAGCGGCATGATCAGCGACGGCACGAAGCGCAGCACGTCCGGACCCGCCATCAGCATGATTACGCCGTGCTGACCCGCAGCCGTGACGAAATCTTTCGCGCGGCCCTTGAATGCGTCGGTCAATTCAGCACCGATCAGCAGACCCTTGCCGCGCACTTCCTTGAACAGACCAAAGCGCTCGTTGAGTTTCGCGAGCTGGCCCTTCAATGCTTCGCTGCGCGTACGCACACCTTCGAGCACCTTCGGATCGCTGATCAGTTCGACCACCTTTTCCGCGATCGCCGCGCCCAGCGGATTGCCGCCGTAGGTCGTGCCGTGCACGCCGACCTTGAAGTGCGCGGCCAGTTCGTTGGTGGTCAGCATCGCGCCGATCGGGAAACCGTTACCGAGCGCCTTCGCGGTGGTCAGGATGTCCGGCGTCACGCCAGTGTCCTGATATGCGTAGAAATAGCCGCTGCGGCCCACACCCGTTTGTACCTCGTCAAAAATCAACAGTGCGCCGTGTTCATCGCAGGCTTCCCGCAATGCTTTCAGGAACGCCGGATCGGCCGGGATCACGCCGCCTTCGCCCTGAATCGGCTCGACGATCACCGCGCAGGTTTGCGCGCCGATGGCCTTCTTCGCCGCTTCGATGTCGTTGTACGGCAGGTGGGTGATGCCCTCAGGCACGGGGCCAAAACCTTCCGAGTACTTCGGCTGGCCACCGACGCTCACCGTGAAGAACGTGCGGCCATGGAACGACTGCGTGAACGAAATGATTTCGACCTTATCGGCGCCATGGCGCTCGAACGCAACGCGGCGCGCCAGCTTCAGCGCGGCTTCGTTGGCTTCCGCGCCCGAGTTGGCGAAGAACGCGCGGTCGGCGAAAGTCAGGTCTTCAAGACGTTTGGCGAGACGCAGCACCGGCTCATTGGTATAGCCATTGCCGATGTGCCACAGCTTGCCGCCCTGCTCGTGCAGGACTTTCAGCAGTTCGGGATGCGCGTGACCCACCGCGGTGACGGCGATACCGCCGGCGAAGTCGATATAGTCGCGGCCTTGCGTATCCCAGACACGTGAGCCGAGACCGCGATCCGGCACGAAGGCGGCGGGCGAAAACACCGGCACCATCACTTCGTCGAAGGTCTGGCGTGTCACAGTCAGGTCGTTCATGGCGAATCCTCGTTACAGGTGAGAGGTAATACACGTAGTGTAGGAAACCGAACGCGATACGTCTTGCGCATACGCGACGCTTTCTATGGGCTTCCGGCGGATATGTCGCGCGGCATGCCACTGGCAGGCCGCAAACAGCACGCTTTCCGGCCGTTTATTTCGCCTGGTCGGCTTGCTTGCCTCGCTGACTTACCGGCTCGGCTGTTCATTTCGCCGCTTGTTCAGCTTACTTGTCCGACTAGCCTATTCCGCCGTGCCGGGCGGCTCGATCAACGCGGCCGGCCGCGGCTCGCTGGCCGCGGCGCCCGTTGCGCCTGTCTGCTTGTCGATCCAGTTACGACGATCCTCGCGGGGTGTGACATTAAAGCGTTCGCGATAAGCATTCGAAAAATGCGCCGCCGACGAAAACCCGCAAGCAAGGCTGATCTGCACCACCGATTTGCTGGTGCGCTGCAATTGCGTACGCGCTTTCGAAAGCCGCAGGCCAAGATAGTATTTCGACGGCATCGAGCCGAGATACTGACGAAACAGGCGTTCCAACTGACGCCGCGACACACCGACAAGCCCGGCGATTTCATCCGTGGTCAGCGGGTCTTCGATATTTGCTTCCATCAGCATCAGCGCGTCGTTCAGACGCGGATGGCGCTCGCCCGGCGCGGTCACGAACGGAATACGCTGACGTTCTTCGCCCGCGCGCAACACGCCGACACCGAGCGTATCCGCAATCCGGTCCGCCAATTCCGGTCCGTGATCGCGGCCGATCATGGCGAGCATGAAGTCGACGGTTGCCTGACCGCCCGCGCAGGTGGCGCGATCACGGTCGATTTCGAAAATTTGCTGGGTGACGATCGAGCGCTCGAATTGCTCGGAGAACTGCTGATAGGTTTCCCAATTGACGCTCACGCGATAGCCCGACAACTGCCCCGCCATAGCGAGCCACCAAACACCATGATGAATGCCCGTGACGAGCGGCGTGCGCTGCCCGACGCGCGACAAACTTGCCAGAAACAGCCGGTAGTCGGCGAATTGCTGGAACCGTTCGCTGACGATGATCAGCCAGTCGCACGAAATCGCGTCGCCGAAAGCGGCATCGGCCGGCCATTGCGCACCGCCCGACAAGGGCACCGCGCGGCCATCCCACGAACACACCTGCACGCGGTACAGCGCCCGGCCGTCGATTTCGTTGGCGAGATTGAGTGCGTCGACAATCGGCCCCACGCCCGACATCGACACCGGCGGCAAGGCGACGATGGCGACCTGCGTGGTGCGAGCCGGGTTGGACGTACGAGCCATCACTTATGAGTAAAACGCGAGCAGGACGCGAAAGCGCGAGCCGCGCGTTACTTCAGACTGCCGGACAGGAACTGCTTGAGCCGTTCGCTGCGCGGCGCGCTCAGTACTTCGGCAGGCAAGCCCTCTTCTTCGGTGCGGCCCTGGTGCAGGAACATCACATGGTTCGATACGTTGCGCGCGAAACCCATTTCGTGCGTGACGACGATCATCGTACGGCCTTCTTCGGCGAGCTTCTGCATGACCTTCAGCACTTCGCCCACCAGTTCGGGATCGAGCGCGGAGGTAGGCTCGTCGAACAGCATCACGTCGGGGTTCATGGCCAGCGCACGCGCAATGGCGACGCGTTGCTGCTGACCGCCTGACAGATGCGACGGATACTGCTTTTCCAGACGCGGTGCGAGCCCCACCTTCTCGAGATATTCACGCGCACGTTCTTCGGCCTCGCGACGCGACAAGCCGAGCACGTGAATCGGCGCTTCGACGATGTTCTCGATCACGTTCATGTGCGCCCACAAGTTGAAGTGCTGGAACACCATTGCCAGTTTCGTGCGGATGCGTTGCAACTGCTTGTGATCGGCCACTTCCAGATTGCCCGCGCGGTCGGCTTTGGTTTTAACCATTTCGCCGTCGACGACGATCTGCCCCGCGTTCGGCCGCTCCAGAAAATTGATGCAGCGCAGGAAGGTGCTCTTACCCGACCCGCTCGCACCGATGATGCTGATCACGTCGCCCTTGTTCGCGTTGAGCGACACGCCCTTGAGCACTTCGTTGTCGCCGTAGCGCTTGTGGATGTCCTGAACGGCGAGCTTGCAAGCTTCGGTTTGAGTCGTGTGGAGCAAGATGCTCTCCCTTTGAAAATACGGATCAGTCCTGGTGACGGCGCAAGCCAGTCGCGCCGCTCTATCGAAACCTGCCTGCTCAGTGCGTGCGCACCGCCAGGTAACCCAGCCAGTGACGCTCTGCGCGGCGGAACAAGGCCACCAGCGCGAACGATACCACCAGGTAAATCAGCGCCGCGAGGCCGAACGCATCGAACGACTGATACGTGGCGGAATTCGCGTCGCGCGCCACTTTCAGGACGTCCGGCACCGTGGCCGTGAACGCAACCGTGGTGGCATGCAGCATCAGGATCACTTCGTTACTGTACAACGGCAGCGCCCGGCGCAGCGCGGACGGTATCACAATGCGACGATACATCGTGAACCCGCTCATCCCGTAAGCACGGGCCGCTTCCACTTCGCCGTGCGAGGTCGAACGGATCGCACCGGCGAAAATTTCGGTGGTATATGCGCAGGTATTCAGGGCGAAGGCGAGAATCGCGCAGTGAAAGCCGCTGCGAAAAAACGCGTCGAGCAACTGATGCGAGCGCACGAATTCGAGGCTGTACATACCGGTGTAGATCAGCAGCAGTTGCACGTACAACGGCGTGCCACGAAACACGTAGGTATAGAGACGCACCGGCGTCGACAGCCAGCGCTTCTTCGATACGCGCGCCACCGCAAGCGGAATCGACGCGAAAAACCCGATTCCGATCGACGCCACCAGCAGCCACAGCGTGACCGCCAGACCGGACATGCGCTGACCGTCCCAGTAGAGGAACGCGCGCCAGAATTGATTGAGAATGTCGATCATGGTCTTAGAGTTCCGCGTGGCGCACGCCAATGGAATAGCGCTTTTCCAGCCAGATCAGCACGAGATTCGACGCGGTGGTGATCGCCAGATAAATCAGCGCGGCGACCAGAATGAAGAAAAACATGTTGAAGGTACTCTTGCCGGCGTCCTGAGCGGCCTTGACGACGTCGGCGAGACCGATGATCGACACCAGTGCCGTGGCCTTGACCAGCACTTGCCAGTTATTGCCGATGCCGGGCAGCGCGAAGCGCATCATCTGCGGAAACAGGATGCGCGTGAACACGCGCGCGCCGCTCATGCCGTACGCACTGCCCGCTTCGAGCTGGCCGCGCGGCACCGCGAGAAACGCGCCGCGAAAGGTCTCGGTGAAGTACGCGCCGTAGATGAAGCCTAGCGTCAGCACGCCGGCCACGAAGGGATCGATATCGAATTGCGGCAGATTGAGCGCGTCGGTGAGATTGTTGACGGCGATCTGGATGCTGTAGAACAGCAGCAGCATGAGCACGAGGTCGGGCACTGAGCGGATCAGCGTCGTATAACCGGTTGCGATCGCCCTGAGCGGGCGGTTGAAGGAGAGTTTCGCCGCCGCGCCCGCGAGACCGAGCAGCACGGCGGCTGCCAGCGACAGGACGGACAGCTCGATCGTCTGGATCGTGCCGGCCAGCAACACCGGGCCAAAGCCGTAAAGGAACACGCGCGTCTCCATCCAGGATTTATTGAGGATGTCATGGATGGGGGCGGGTTATGCCTGCCCGACTCATCCGGCATGGCGCGGAGTCTCGCAAGCGGAAATTAATTTCTCAAAGGGGAGTTGGGGGTGTGCTGCGATGCAGCAATTGGCCGTTTGGCACGGGTGGGGGCTTGCAGGGCTTGGTTTTGTGGGGGATATGGGTTTGTAAGGGGGGAAGTGCGCTGCGAGCGCTGCCGCGATTTAGCAAGTTTTGGGTCGCTTTTTCGATAGAGGATGAGGGGGGGGGTGCCTCCGGCGGGGGTGTGGTTGGTTTTGGGGTTTTGGGTTTTTTGCCTGCGCGGCGCTCTTGTTGTCTGTTTGTCTCGGGTGTTGGCCTTTTCTTGAATTGCTAGTGGTCTATTAGTGTTCGCCCCTGTGCGGGGCAGGCACTTACTTTCTTTGCCGCCGCAAAGAAAGATAAGCAAAGAAAGCGGCTCACACCGCAAATTCTTAAGCGGGTCCCCCGCGCAGTTACGGTAGTGGTGCATCTGGA
>NZ_JAQQCQ010000007.1:0-295908 GCF_046030355.1 Paraburkholderia caffeinilytica | reverse complement strand
CATCCGCGCCCCGAAGGAAGTCCCCTTGGGGGACAAAGAAAGATAAGCAAAGAAAGCGGCTTACACCGCTAGCTCATAAGCGGGGCTCCCGTACAGCGGCGGTAGTGGTGCATCTGGAATCTGTGTTCTCGCACATTCGGCGCCCGTGACAAAGGACTCATTCTTCCGGCGGCGCTGCGCGCGCCGAAAGGTTATTCATGAGCCCCCCCCGCGTTGGGTTTTATCGTCGCGTCGCGAGCGCGTAGGTGGCAGGGGTGATCCCCAGCAGTCGCACGAACGCTCGCGTCATATGGCTCTGGTCAGCATACCCCGCCGCAGTCGCCGCATCTGCCAACGTCGCGCCACGTGCGATCAGTTGTCTCGCAAGCATCACCCGGCGCTGCATTCTGTATGCGTGCGGTGGTAACCCCGTCTCGTAGGCGAAACCCCGTAGCAGCTGAAACCTGCTCATGCCGGCGTCGGCAGCAAGGTCGGCTAACGTGTGCGGTGACGATGGGTCGTCGTCGATTCGTGCTCTTGCTCGTGCAATTGGACCCAGTGATTGGGCGTAGCCCGGATGTGCGTGCGTCGTCGCGTGAGTTCGAATCAGATATCCGAGCAACTCGAGTGTCGCCTCCTCTCGTACCAGGTCGTCCGGTACGGGTTGCGTTTCCACCGATACCGCAAACATGCGGTCGAAGAGTCGCTTCAGCAAAGGATCGTGTACCACCGGTTGCGTCAGCTCGATCTCGTGCGTGGCCGCACCGCTCAACTCGATCGCGACGTCGGTCAGCATCGCGGGTTCGAAATACAGCATGCGCCATGCGCGTCCGCGCTCGTCGAGCGGGCTGCCGTCGTGCACCTCCCCTGGATTCACCATGATCGCGTCGCTCGCGCGCGCTTCAACTACGCCGCGGCCGCTCGACGAGCGATGGCCGCCAGCAACGATCACGCCCACCCCGAAGCGATCGTGCGAATGGCGCGGAAACGAATGCGCTGTTTCGGCCACCGTCGCTTCGACGCCACCAATCGCGCAACGAGGCATGTGAACACGGCCGCGTGACATGGTTCGCCTCTCAGCAGTTAATGAGCATTCCGCGCGGCACAACACGCGTGAACGTGTGTAGCGAATTGCATTGCGGCATGTCTGGCGAAACGGTGGCCAAAAAGTATGCGGTGAAGTGCATCACGAATCGCACACTAAATTGCACCACGAATTGCGCACGGAACCGCAGCGCGGTCTGTGCGCCAGACCAGCCATGCACAAGATGGCGCGCGCCGGTCCGCTCATCAACCGGTCGCCTCGTCTGTGCCGGTGCCCGTACGTTCACCTTCGCGAACCTTACCTTGCGATACGCTGCTGCCCGGCGGCACGCTATGCGTAAGCCACACATTGCCGCCGATCACCGAGCCGCGCCCGATCGTCACGCGGCCGAGAATCGTCGCGCCGGCATAAATCACGACGTCGTCTTCAACGATCGGATGGCGTGCGTTGCCCTTGACCAGCGTGCCGTCGACGTCCGCTGCGAAGCTCTTCGCGCCGAGCGTCACGGCCTGGTAGACGCGCACGCGCTCGCCGATGATCGCGGTCTCGCCGATCACGACGCCCGTGCCGTGGTCGATAAAGAAACTCGGGCCGATAGTCGCGCCCGGGTGAATGTCGATGCCGGTGGCCGAGTGCGCGATCTCATTGATGAAACGCGCGAGCAAAGGCACACCGAGGCGCTGCAGCGCGTGCGCAAGACGATGGTGCGTCATCGCCCACACGCCCGGATAACACAGCAAAATTTCCGTGATGTGCTGCGCGGCGGGGTCGCCGGTAAAAGCAGCCTGAATATCGCTGACCAGCAACGCGCGAATACCGGGCAACTGCGTGCCGAATTCGCGCGCGACGTCGAACGCGCGCGCCTTCAGATCCGCATCGGGCGTTTCGCCGAACTCAGGCAGAAAACGCAAGGCACGGCGAATCTGTTCAGCAAGCAAACGCAACGTGCTTTCGAGCGTGTGGCCGACGTAGTAGTCGACCGTTTCGTCAGTCAGATCGGGCGCGCCATAGTGCGTGGGAAACAGCGCCGCGCGCAAGCCGGCGACAATGGCGATCACCGCGTCGCGCGACGGCAGTTCGCGAATGCCGAGCGGATGCCGCGTGCGATGCAATTCTTCACGCGACGCTCGCAAGTCCGCGACGATCTGTTCGAGACCCCAGTTGTGGGAAGGCACATTAGGCATAAAAGGACGGCGCCGCGCGATAAGCACGGTTCAGAGTGATTGTCCCAAGAGATTACCGCGTTTTGCCGCGGCCCGCGCGGCCCCGCAAGGCTGGCCGGTATGCCAGTCCGCGTATGGCGCATGCGCTTCAGATGGTCACGCTGCTCGCATCGATCCAGCGCACCGCCCAGTCGCGTGCGTGCGCGATGGCGGTGACTTCGTCAGGAAATCGCAAATCGTTGGGAAAAAAACGGTTGGCGACCAGTTCGCCGTCGCTCGAGCGGGAGATGACCACATAAGGTTGCCAAGTGCCATCGCCGGCGCGCGCCGGCGCGCAATTCAGCAAGTAGCCGCGATGTGTGAATGCAGCATCGAAATGCATGTGTCACCCGCCCTGACGGCCTCGTAAGAAGTTTTGAGTAGCGCGCGTCTGTTCGTTTCCAGCCATGTAAAAACAGCTGGACGCATGTCGTCGATTTAACCGCGCTTCGCTCGTCGGAGTAAGATCATACTCTGTAGAAAATACGCGTCCATTAAAAAAAATCAAAAGAATCGCGGACGCAATCGCCATGTGAAACACCCGCCTACCTCATTGCACAAAAACGGCGAGGCAACAGCGGTGTAACTCACACGTACAAGGAGATTGTGCGAGGCGGAACGGGTTTTGCTGCACTTCAACCATGTCCTCTTAAGGGAGAATGCATGATGAACAGCGATATCAACAAGCCAGCAGACGCCGGCAAGCAGCCACGCACCGTCGGCCCGAGCACGACGGAGTTGCATAACGACCGCACGCACGACAGCACGGTCGACACCGACGGCAAGAACCTCGAAGCCGCGCGCATAGCCGGCCACAGTCCGATCTCGCCGGACGAGATCACGACGTCCAACGCAACCCTCGTCAACAGCGTGCCGGAGGCGCAGGACGGCATGGCCGGCTTCGACAGCCGGGTTGGCGGCAATCATCTGCTGCTGGCGCTCGAACCGGGCTACGCGGTGATCGACAAAGGCATGGTCGAGCCGCAAGGCATCGGTTCAGAAGATGACGAGTTCGACGAGCCACGCTCGATCCGCAGCCGCCGCGAACGTGGCCGCATTCATTACGCCGTCAATCACCTCCGGCCCACTCGCGTGATTGAATTACATCGGGTGAAATAATGATTCGCGCGGCGCGTATGTGTTTGAATTGTGCCGCTTGCGCCGATTAATCAGTCCATTTCAAATTGCGCACCGTTTGAATGACGGTGCGCGCTGCCTCATTGCGTTGCCTCATTGATTAGAAACTCAGGGTTGCAAGACCTGCAAGCCGAACAGGCTTTTTCTGTCCGCCGAACGCCGACACAATCGACTGCACGTCCAATACCACACGGAGCAGCAGATGAAAAAGATTGTCGTAATAGGCGCAACCGGCACGGTCGGCCAGGCGGTGAGCGCGGCATTGAAAGCGCGCCATGAAGTCATCGAAGTGGGTGCGACGCGCGGCCAGTATCGCGTGGACAGCACCGATCCGGCCAGCATCGAGCGGCTCTTTGGCGAGCTCGGCAAGGTGGACGGCGTCGTCACCGCCACCGGCAAGCTGCATTTCGGCCCGCTGCCGGAGATGAGCGCCGAGCAGTTCTGGGTCGGTCTGCGCGACAAGCTGATGGGTCAGATCAATGTGGTGCTGGGCGCCCAGCAGTACGTGAACGACGGCGGCTCGTTCACGCTGACGAGCGGCATTGTCGGCGACGAGCCGATTCGCGAAGGCGCGAATGCAACCACGGTCAATCTGGCCCTGGAAGGCTTCGTGCGTGGGGCCGCGATCGAATTGCCGCGCGGCATCCGCATCAACGTGGTGAGCCCTACGGTGTTGACTGAGGCGCTCGACGCTTTTGCGCCCTACTTCCGCGGCTTCGAGCCGGTCAGCGCCGAACGCGCTGCGCAGGCGTATTTGCGCAGCGTGGAAGGCGCGCAAACGGGCCGTGTGTATCGCGTGGGGTATTGAGAAGCGGCGGCCGAACGCACGCTCGCAGAGCGTTCACGCCGTACCAGCGGGAACTGCGCAGTTCGTCGGTCGCCTTCTCCTCGTCAACCTCTGCTCTCTTTCGCGCGCGACACGATCTGCGTCGGGCTCACGAATTGCAGGGCGATCAGCACCCAGATCAATGTGATCGCCATGTAGATCATCGCCATCGCATCGATCGATTGCGGCGCGCGCACGCCGGTTGAAAACACCGCGTAGTACAAGGCGACCACGAGCGTTTGCGTCGCCGGACCCGCTGTGAAGAATGTCAGTTCGAACAGGCCGATGGTGCGCACCAGCACGAGCAGCCCGGCCGCCAGCATGCCGGGCACCAGCAAGGGCAGCAACACGTAGCGGAAATAGCGAAACGTGTTCGCGCCGAAAATGCGCGCCGCCGCTTCGAGATTGGGATCGATCTGCTCGATGAACGGCGTCATCACCAGGATCACGAACGGCAGTGCCGGCACGAGATTCGCGAGAATCACGCCGCCCAAGGTCCCGGCGAGGCCGACCTTGTACATCACGGTCGCCATCGGAATGCCATAGGTCACCGGCGGCACCATCAGGGGCAACAGAAAAATCAGCATCGCGATCCGCTTGCCGCGAAACTGCACGCGAGCAAGCGCATACGCCGCCGGCACGCCGAGTACGACCGCCAACACCACTACCGCGCCGACCACTTCGACGGTGACCCACAATACGCTCGCCAGCTGAAAATCGCTCCACGCTTGCGCGTACCAATGAAGCGTAAAGCCTTGCGGCAACAGGGTGCCGAACCAGCGGGTCGCCACAGAATTCACCGCGACAGTCGCAATCAGCAGCACTACGTTGACGAGGAAGAACACCACCGCGCCCCACACCAGCACGTACCAGATGCGGCCCGGCACACTGGCGCGCTGTTTGACGCGCTCGCTGGGTTGCCGCGCACCGTCGTTGTTTTCGTTCGACGGAGACCACGAAGGAGGCGCGGCGTGGTGATCGCTAGCCATCAGCCTTTGCCTCCCGTCACTGGACCGCTGTAGAAGAAACGGCGCGCACCGAGCATCGCGGCGACCACCAGCAGTTGCACGAAGCCCATCACCATCGCAATCGCCGAAGCAAGCGAATAGTCGTAGCTTTCAAACGCGGCTTCGGCGGCGGCGATCGACATCACGCGCGTCGGGCCCGCGGGTGCACCCAGCAGCACCGCCGATGGAAACACCGAGAACGCCTGCACGAACGATAAACAGGCGGCCATCGTCAAACCGGGCACCAGCAGCGGCAAATAGATGCGACGGAACTGCTGCCACGGGCTCGCGCCGAGCGTGGCGGCGGCGCTTGCGAGCGTCGGATCGATACCGGTCACGTAGGACAGCGTCAGCAGAAATGCAAACGGAAAACCCGACACGATCAGCGAGATCAGCACGCCCCAGAAGTTATGCGTCAGACGCACTTCGTTGGTGTAGAAATGCAGACCCTGCAATGCCTGCGGAAACCAGCCGTTCGGGCGGAAGTACGTGAGCATGCCGTCGGCGATCAGCACCGTGCCGAGCGTGACGGGAATCACCAGCAGCGTAGTGACGAGCTTCTGATAGGGCGAATTGCGGCGCAGCGCGAATGCCACCGGAACCGATGCACCCACATTGATCAGCGTCGCCGGCACGGCGAGCTTGAGCGTGACGAGAATGGTCGGCCACATCGACGTGTCGGTAAAGAACGTCAGATAGTTGGCCCACAGGCTGCCGCCGTTCATCGGCCGGAACGACAGCACCAGACCATACGCAAACGGATAGATAAACAACGCCGCGATAAAAATCAAAGCCGGCGCGACCAGCCATGCTTTGGCGTCGCGCGGCGCTAGCGGCGGTGGCGACAGCATGGGCGTGTTCACGCAGCCTCTCCGTCATAGACGAGCGTGCGTGACGGCGGCACGCGCAAACTGATGCGGTCGCCCGCTTCGAATTCGCCCGCGATGCGCGCCCACACGTCGCCGAACGCGGTCTTCACCCGCAGCAGTGAATCGTGGCCGCCGTATTCCACGGTGGTCACCAGTGCGTCGAAGGCATTTTCCGCGCCGGCTGCCGTGCATGCCATGTCCTCGGGGCGCAACGCAACGCTCACGCGTTTGCTGTTGAAACCCGCCATCGGCGTGCCGACCAGACGCACGCCGTTCGCGCTCACCGCCACCCCGTCGCCCTGCGTGCCTTCGAGCGTAAATTCGACCACGTTTCGATAGCCCATAAACCGCGCGACATGCAAATTTTGTGGCCGTGTGTAAACCTCTTTCGGCGTGCCGACCTGCTGCACCACGCCCTCTTTCATCACGACGATGCGATCGGCCATCGAAAGCGCTTCGTCCTGATCGTGCGTCACGTAGAGCGTCGCGCGTTCCAGTTGACTATGGATGCGGCGAATTTCGGCGCGCATTTCAATGCGCAGTTTCGTATCGAGATTCGACAGCGGCTCGTCCATCAGAATCAGCGGCGGCTCGATCACGATCGCCCGCGCAATCGCCACACGCTGCTGCTGACCGCCCGACAGTTGTCCCGGCAGCTTGCGCTCATGACCGACCAGTTGCACGAGTTGCAAAGCTTCACGCGCCCGGCGCATGGCCTCGCTCTTGCCGATGCCACGCATCTTCAATCCGAAGCCGACGTTATCGAGCACGCTCATATGCGGAAATAGCGCGTAGTTCTGGAACACCATGCCGAAGCCGCGCTTTTCCGGGGGCAGCACATCGATGCGTTGATCGTCGAGCCAGATGCCACCGCCGCTCAACGGCTGCAAGCCGGCGATGCAATTGAGCGCCGTCGATTTGCCACAACCGGAAGGGCCGAGCAACGCAATGAACTCGCCACGCTGAATACTCAAATCGAGGCCTTGCAACGCCGCGACCGCCTGGCCCTCCGCATTCGTGAAACTGCGGCTCACCGAATCGAGCCGCAACTGCTCAAAATGATGCTTCATGGCGATGTCCTGATACGCGTAACGCGCGAATCGCGAAGGCTCAATCGTCCTGATACGCGTAACGCGCGAATCGCGAAGGCTCAATCGAACAGATGCGCGTGAAGATTCATGACGGTTTTCTGCGTGCAGCACACGCGACACTCGCGGGGGGCCGAGCGATGAATGCACAGCCCCATTCCGCGACTATCTGGTTTTCTGCGCGCCGACGTCGCTGTCCCATTTCTTGAAAGCCGCCACCATCGCGGTCGCATTCAGTGGCAAAACATGGGGACGTTCGGTCAGCAGCTTCGCGTACTCCGGCCGGCCGTATTTCTTCAGTACATCCTGGCTGTGCGCGGGCGCCTGCTCGATGCTTACGCCCTTGATCGCGGGTCCGGGATAGAAATAACCGTCGTCATAGGTCAGCGCCTGCTGCGCGGGTTCGAGCATGAAGTTCATCAGCTTGTAAATCACGTCGAGCTTTTCCTTCGGCACGCCCTTCGGAATCACCATGTAGTGCGCGTCGTTCACCCACGTCATGTTGTCGAATGCCTGCACACGGAATTCCGCCGGCACGATACCCAGCGCGCGCGGATTGACGTCCCAGCCGGTCACCGTCACGGTCATGTCGCGCGTGCCCTCGCCGAGTTCCTTCATCACCGCCGCGGTGCCGCCCGGATAGTAAGGAATGCAATCGTTCAGCTGCCTGAGAAAGGCCCACGTCTTGTCCCAGCCGTGAATCGGATCTTGCGGATCCTTGTCGCCGAGCACGTAAGGCAAGCCCATCAGAAACGTGCGGCCCGGACCGGAGTTCGCCGGCCGCGCGTAGATCAGCTTGTCCGGATGCGCCTTGCACCATTGCAGGAGTTGCTCAGGCGTTTTGGGTGGGTTGCCGACTTTGGCGGGGTTGAATTCGAGCAACGGCCCAGCCGGCATATAAGCGACTTCGAGACCGAAGCCTTGCGCGAGCTCCTGCATCTTGCGTGGGCCAGGTGCGTATTTGTCGAGCACGCCAGGGAAAGCCGCTGCATTGTCCGGCAGCAACTTCATCCAGAGATTCTGCTCGATACCGGCGGCCAGGGCGTCGGTGCCGGTCAGGACGAGATCGATATCGGAGTGGCCGGCGGCCTGTATTGCCTTGATCTTGCCGGGCAACTGCGGTGCGGGCGCGTTGGTGAAGGTGAGATTGGCGACGAGATTCGGATACTTCGCCTTGAAGGCTTCGAAACCCTTCTGCGTGAGTTGAAGATCGCCGGCCACGTCGACGATATTGAGCGTTACCGGATCGGCTGCATGCGCGGCGGATCCCCATGCGGCACTTGCCACGAGACATACGGACACCACCAGCCTGAGCGCCAACCTGCCTGAAACAGTCATTGCGTCTCCTCGCTTCCTGGTATGCAAGTCCGCCGGCCAGATGCGCTACTGGCGGTGTCTCTCTACCAAAGGAACATAGCGAAGCGGAACTGTCGATGTCAAGCAAATACTCGCCACGGCGGTTTGCCCATCAATCTATCGATTTTTGACGGAGAATCTTTTTTGTTCAATGGGTTGCGTGCTTTACCCAAGGGCAAACCCGGAGCTGCGAGGTGGGCCACACGAAAAGTTGTCAGGCAACCCCGGCATACGTGCTGCGCTCAGACGGCGCCCGTGCCTCGCGCGCTCAACCGCCCTGAACGCCCTGCGTATTCACGTACAGCGAATACAAGCCATGACTTGCCGCCATGAACAACCGGTTGCGATGGCGTCCGCCGAAACACACGTTCGCGCAGCGCTCCGGCAACGCGATATGGCCGATCGGTTCGCCTTGCGGCGTGAAGACGCGCACGCCGTCGAGCTCGTCGGTTCCCATGCCCCAGCCGCACCAGAGATTGCCGTGCGTGTCGATGCGAAAGCCGTCCGGCGTACCTGGGCCCGCGTCGATCAACACGCGGTTGTTCGACAGCACAGCGCGCTCGCCGCTGACGTCGACATCGAACGCACGAATCTTGCGCGGCGCGCCACGCGATTCGACGACGTACAGCACCGACTCGTCCGGCGAAAACGCGAGGCCGTTCGGGCCCAATACGCCGTCAGCGACCATCGTCACCTCGCCCGATTGGCCGTCGATGCGGTACACGCACGCGGGCAGTTCCGACTCTTGCCGTTCGCCCTCATAAAAGCTGTCGATGCCGAAGGTCGGATCGGTAAACCAGATCGACCCGTCCGATTTCACGATCACATCATTCGGCGAGTTGAAGCGCTTGCCGCGATAACGGTCGGCGAGGACGGTGATCGAGCCGTCATACTCCGTGCGCGTGACGCGGCGCGTCAGGTGCTCGCAGGTCACGAGGCGGCCCTGGCGGTCACGTGTATGGCCGTTCGCATTGTTCGACGACTGGCGAAACGTGGTGACCGCACCGCTGGTTTCGTCCCAGCGCAGGATGCGGTCGTTGGGAATGTCGCTCCACAGCAGATAACGGCCGTCGCCGAACCAGACCGGCCCTTCCGACCAGCGTGCGCCCTGATACAGGCACTCGACGGAAGCGGACGCAAGGATCAGCGACTTGAAGCGCGGATCGAGCACGCGAATGGAAGGATCGGGATAGCGTCGGCTGGTGTCAGTCATGCGTAGGCTTTGGATGATGGAAGTTGAGGGAAGACAGGCTCAAGTGCGTTGCGCCCCGCAAGCCGGCGCGCGGCACAAGCGCCTGCAATCAGCGCCAATGCAATGCAGGCTTCTGCGCGAACCGGTGCGCGCTCCAATGCAAGCCGGATCTGCTTCGCATGATCGATCTTCGCATGATGTTCCGGCTGCGTCGAACTGAGCAGCGGCAGGAGCGGCCCCTCTCGGCAATCTTTGAGAACGTAACCGCGTCATGCAGCACGCGAATCAGCGAGATCTCGTCGCACAGGGTTTCAAGCGTCAGGCAAGCGTCATGGAGACGCTGCGCCGTGTCGGTATTACCGATTCTGATGGCTTGCAGGGTAATTTCGGAAAAAATGTCATTCAAAGTCGTTTGACAATAATGCTGCAAATCAAAAGCATCAAAAAAGCGACTACGAGAAAATTACCCACTTTATCGACCCGTGAATCTTAATCCGGTCGAAAAAATCCGATATAAGGAGTCATTCGTCCGTCAGGTTTAAGAATCAGCGCTGGCGCCGTTTCTTTAGAAATCGCGCTCGGCTTTGTGAGATGATTTTTAGTGATAGATTGTGAAGATAAAAAAGCCGGACGGATTGCCGTACCGCTATTAACCGCAACGAGACGTTTGCGAGTCTAAGAGAACCAAATTGTCGCTACATTTTATCGAGGAAATGGCACCGCTACTGAACGCCGCAGATGAAGCGGAATGGTTCGGCGCGATCGCGGGGCTTGCCGACACATGGGGCTTCGACAGGCTTCTGATCGCCATGCTGCCGCGCCCGACCATTCGCCTTGAAGACGCCTACGTGCGGAGCACCTACGCGCCGGCGTGGCGACGCACCTACGACGAGCAGGGGCTCGTCCATATCGACCCGACCGTTTCGCATTGCGCGACACGGGCCACGCCGCTGATCTGGTCGCCGGATATTTTTACGACTGCACCGCAGCAGTCCATGTATGAGGAAGCCCGCGCGCACGGCCTGCGCGCCGGTGTGACATTGCCGATTCATGGGCCGAACCAGGAAGCCGGCATGATGTGCTTCGTCAACGACAGCAATCCGACCGACGCATTCTGGCGTCACGTCAACGTTGCATTGCCGAATCTGGTCTTATTGCGCGATCTGGTGATCGACACCAGTCAACGCCATTTGAATACGCACGCTCAGACTTTATTGCCCAAGCTCACGCCGCGCGAACGCGAATGCCTGAAATGGACCGCGCGCGGCAAATCCACCTGGGAAATCTCCCATATCCTGAGCTGTTCCGAAGCCGTAGTGAACTTCCACATGAAGAACATCAGGACGAAATTCGGTGTGAATTCACGCCGCGCGGCGGCCGTGATCGCCGCGCAGCTGGGGCTTATTGACCCGGGTTGAGCAAAGCGGCAGCGTCGCGGCTGTACAGCACCCGTTCGGCACGGCCCAGATCGGCATCGGAAACGGTTTTGGTGAAATAGAGGCCCAGCAGGATTGACACCGGCGCCGGAATTTCGGCACCCGACTCGAACCGGCTGCCACGCGACTGCGTCACGCCAAAGCGGGCCCAGAAGCGGCGCTGGCTCTCTTTCTTCTTCTTGCGGTAGGCAATGATCAGAACGCGATCCACCGCCGATGACGCCTCTGCCGGGCGGGTTTGGACCGAGGGTTGCGCTTGCCAGTGGTTTTCGAGAAGTTCCATTTTCGTGTCCGGTCGGTTGAGTGCTGAGGCTTGTCTCGAATTCTGCGTTATCCGATAAGCATGCACACCTATCCAGGTAGGTAGGTGGCAGAACGATTCAAAATGCATAAGTTTTCTTGCGTATTGGGTACCCCAACACGTTCAGGAGAACGTCATGCAAACAGCAATCCGGATTGGAATGAGGCAGGAATTCGACAACGCGGACATCAACGAGATGTACCGTCTGCGGGCGCGGGTGTTTCACGGGCGGCTCGGATGGGACATCCCGACCATCGCGGGCATGGAGATCGACGGTTACGACGCCCTCGGGCCGCACTACATGCTGATTCAGGGCGATGACCGGCACGTGCGGGGCTGTTGGCGCCTGATGCCGACGGAGGGGCCGAACATGCTGAAGGACACCTTTCCGCAATTGCTGCACGGTGCGGATGCGCCGGTCGGCCGGCATATCTGGGAACTGAGCCGGTTCGCGATCGAAACCAGCGGCGAGGAACAGTCGTTCGGCTTTGCCGACCTGACGATGCAGGCGATCCACGAGCTCGTGACGTTCGCCGACCGGATGGGCATCACGCGTTACGTCACGGTGACCACGACGCCGATCGAACGGCTGCTGCGCAAGACCGGCATCGACATCAGCCGGCTCGGCTCACCGCTGCAGATCGGCGTGGAACGGGCCGTGGCGCTGGATATCGCAGTCAGTCCGAAGACCCGCACCGCCCTGTTCGGACCGATGGCAGCCGCCGCCTGACGCCAGGGCGCAACTGGGACTGCGGTTGCGATGATCCGGTGGCGGGTGGTCCGGCTGCAGGCAGTTCGATTGCAACGAACCCGGCGCAAGTGCCCAATTGAAGCGCACCGGTTACCTGGTATTGGCAATCCGCGGAGGAGGCACGCGGAATCTCAGGAACCGAACATCCGCTCAAGCGCATTCTCGAGATGTGTGCGCATCGCCTTCCCCGCTGCGAGGCCGTCCTTGCGGCGAATCGCCTCGAGCACGGCCATATGCTCGGCCTGCACGAGCCGCTGCCGCTCCACGGTCTTCACGAGCGACAGATTGCGCGACAGATTCATGCTGAACAGAATCTGTTCTTCGATGAACGACATGACCGTGATAAAAAACGGGTTCTTCGAGGCGCGTGCCACCGCCAGGTGAAACATGAAATCGTCTTGCGCGCCGATACCCCGGGTTTCGATGACGCGTTCCAGTTGGTCCCACGCATGCTGGATCGCGGCAATGTCGTCGGTGTCGGCCTTGAGCGCCGCCTGTTCGGCCGCGCCCGCTTCGGTCACGATGCGAAATTCATAACAGCGGCGGATGTCGGACAGCGTTTCGAGCGGCGCAAACCGCCGCACGTCGGGGTCCGGCCGCCGCGCGACGGTGGTGCCGGAACCGTGCCGCGTCATGATGATCCCGTCCGCCCGCAAGCGTGCCAAGGCTTCGCGCACGGTCGGCCGGGACGTCGCAAAGCGCTCCGCCAGCGCATGCTCGGTAGGCAAGCGCTGGCCTTCCTTGTACTCGCCTTCAAGAATGCGATTGAGGATGTCGCCGTAGATCTTGTCGGGCAGGGCCGTGGTTTTGCGCTCGTTCATCAGCGGTGCTGAAGCAGCTTGTCTGAGTAGGTCCCGATTGTAAGGCAAGCCTGGCCCTTTCCGGGCTTGACATACGCCTTCTGGCTTAACAGGCATGCCACAAATGCCTGCTGCACGGTGCTTGCCGCGTAGCGCGCCGCTATCGCAAAATTTGACAAGTATTTGATTTACATCCTGGCAGGGCGCACTTTTTTCAGCGATCATTTAAGCTTGCAGCGGTAATAAATCGTCAATGAGCCCGGCCGGTCGCCACGGCTGCGGTATCCGAATCCTTCAGACACGGAGTCGAGATGTACACACGCATCCTGGTAGCCGTCGACGGCAGCAACACCTCGCGCCGTGCATTCGAAGCAGCGCTCGCGCTCGCGAAATCCACCGGCGCTGTCTTGCAGCCGCTCTATGTCGTCGAAAACACGCCGATGTATTTCGAAGCGCCCGGCTACGACCCATCCGTTCTGCGTAACCGCCTGGTCGAAGAGGGCAAGGAACTCTGCGCGGAATTCGCCCAGACCATGGCCGCGCAAGGCGTCAAGGGTGAACTCATCGTGGGTGAAGCCTCCTCGCTCGACGACGTTTCGGCGGTTGTACTAAAAGCTGCCGCCGACTTCAACGCCGATTTGCTGGTGATGGGCACGCATGGCCGGCGCGGTTTTCAGCGCCTGATTCTCGGCAGCGTCGCAGAGCGCTGCGTGCGTCAGGCGAGCTTGCCCGTGCTGCTGATCCCATCCGCTGCCGGCAAGGTCAATGAAGACGCCTGAACGCGTGGCGATACACAGTACAACTGTGTTTGCTTGCCGCATCGGGCGGCAAGCGTGCGGCTCTATCTCCAAAATCGGAGCAGAGCACACGTCTCCATGATGTGTAGCAGTCCAGAACCACAAGCAACAACGCGAACGTGATGTCGCTCAACATGCCTAACTTCACGAACGCGTCATTTTGTCGCTAAACGGGGGGCATGGGCGGTGGGACAATCAGTCGTTACCCTGATAAATGGCTGCAGAACATGCTTACTCCTACCGCAATGACTCGCTCAGCCGACGCCGCCGATTCCACCATGATTCCGCCGCCGGCCCGCGGCGGCCGTCGTACCGCACCGGTGCGGGCAACGGCGCGCACCGCCGCTCGTTGTTCGAGCTGTTCGATGCGGGCGCTCTGCATGCCGCAAGGCTTGTCGCCCGACGAGCTAACGAAACTCGAAGCGCTCATTTGCAGCGCGCGCTCGGTGCAGCGTGGCGAAGCGCTGTATCGCAGCGGCGACCGCTTCGACAATCTCTACGCCGTGCGTTCCGGCTCCATGAAAACCGTCATGGCCCACCGTGACGGCCGTGAACAGGTCACCGGGTTGCGCCTTGCCGGCGAAGCGCTCGGCCTCGACGGCATCAGCGAAGACGTGCACGCATGCAGCGCCATCGCCCTTGAAGACAGCACCGTGTGTATCGTTCCCTACCCCGCGCTCAAATCCTTATGCCGCGAAATCAGTTCGATGCAGGATCGCCTGCACAAACTGCTGGGCGAACAGATTGTCCGCGAAGCTGGGCAGATGATGGTGCTCGGCTCACTTTCAGCAGATGAACGTGTCGCGGCATTTCTGCTCGACGTGTCGGAGCGCAATGCGCAACGCGGTTATTCATCGGCGGAATTCAATTTGCGCATGACACGCGAGGACATGGGCAGCTACCTCGGCATGACGCTGGAAACCGTGAGCCGCACCCTGTCAAGATTTCAAAAGCGCGGCCTGATCGACACACAAGGCAAACACATCCGGATCGTCGATCTGGACGGCTTGCAGCAAGTGTAAGCCGCACGCGCAGGACCTGGCCCGCGCCGCCACGTCCCCGCCCATCTGTTTTTAGCGCGCATTCGTCTTGGCATGGCTCCTGCGAGCGGGTACAGTCTTTAGTCCGTCCCCCGCAAGGAGACTTGGCGAAATGAATCGCGACCCCGCCCCGCATCACCCGCTTATCCAGCGTCTGATCGACGCGCGTCAGGTTACCGACGCACTGTTTTCCATCGTCAAACCCGAGTTTCTGTACGAGCGGCCGATCCGTGAGCGCCACCGGATCGTGTTTTACATCGGCCATCTGGAAGCTTTCGATCGTAATCTTTTCGACCAGCGGCTGTGCAATCTGCCGGCATTCGATCCGCACCTCGACCAGCTCTTCGCTTTCGGTATCGATCCTGTCGATGGCGGCTTTCCCACCGATCAACCCAGTGACTGGCCCTCGCTCGACGCCGTACGCAGCTACGCGTCGCGTGCCCGCGAGCAGATCGATCGCGAACTCGCCGCGCTGAGCGACACCGCGCGCGTCGGCCGCAAGGGCGCCCGTGCGGACGCGTCCGAGCAATTGCTGAACGTCGCGATCGAGCATCGGCTGATGCATGCCGAAACGCTCGCGTACATGCTGCATCAGTTGCCGCTTGCCCAAAAGGTCACCGGCTTGCAGGAACCGGCACTCACGCGTCCTGAACCGCAGCAGGCGCTGTCGTCGATGGTGAACGTGCCGGCTGGCACAACAGTGCTCGGCATGTCGCGCGAGACTGGCCATTTTGGCTGGGACAATGAGTTCGGAGAAATGCGCGTCGAAGTGCCGGCGTTCGAGATCGACCGTCATATGGTGACGAACGGCGCGTTTCGCGAGTTCATCGAAGCGGGCGGTTATCGCGAACCGAAGTGGTGGACGGATAAGGATTGGGCCTGGAAGGAAGCCGGGCATATCGAGCATCCCGCCTGCTGGTCGCAGCAAACCGGCGGCGATCGGGGCAGCGCATGGACGCTGCGCACGATGTTCGACGACGTGCCACTGCCGCTCAACTGGCCCGCGTATGTGAGTCACGCTGAAGCCAGCGCTTACGCGCGCTGGGCCGGCAAGGCGCTACCCAGCGAAGCGCAATGGCAGCGCGCGGCGCATGGCGCACCGCATGCCGCCTCGGGCAATTTCGATTTCCGCAGCTGGGACCCGCAACCGGTGGACGCCTATCCGGACAACGTCAGCGCGTTCGGCGTGGAAGGTCAATTCGGCAATGGCTGGGAATGGACCTCCACGGTATTCGACGCACTGCCGGGGTTTGAAGCGTTTCCGTTTTATCCGGGTTACTCCGCCAACTTTTTCGACGGGCAGCATTACGTGATCAAGGGCGGTTCGGCGCGCACCGCGCAATGCATGTTGCGGCCGGCTTTCCGGAACTGGTTTCAGCCGCATTATCAGTATGTGTATGCGGGGTTTCGCTGTGTGAGGGTGATGACAAATAAGGCATAAGTTGACCGTCAAAATGGCCCTTATGCTTTATTGCAAACAGTAGCGGACTTATGCTTTATTCTATCGAAAGCAAATTCTGAGGTACCAAAAAAACACGTGCGTTGTGTGGGGACAAGTACTAGCTACGTTGACTACAGTTTACCTCGTATAACAAGGTTGAGTATGCGCCTGCTTTCTGTGCCCGTCCTGAAGTGTCGCCCTGTCTTTGAGCGCGCAACGCACTCTGTCAACCCGCCGCCAGTTGCCTCAACTTCTCTCCTGATCTCGTGCAGCGTTTGCACGAGCGACTGCCTACGTGCGCGACGCCTACTGGCTTCCTCAAATTCTTCTTTTCCCCGTATCGTTGCGGCCAGTTCCGGGATTGCTACCTCTATTTCCCGCGGAGTGACGCGCAACGCCCGTGCGAGTTCATATACCGATATTCCGGGCATCTTGTTCACTGCCTGTCGACAGGCGGCGGCGAGCTCACTATTGCGGATCGCCTTGCGGCGCGCCAGCGGGACAAGGTCCGATGGCTGATAAGCGCGCTCAATTTTTCCGTCAAGCAGACCTACCAGACTCGCGCCTGTTATCACGCATATCGTCATCAGCAAATCGACGGGGAGCCTTGATCGGCGGCCCAGATTGTATAACTGATTTACATCCATTCTAAAAAACCGTGACGCGGCCAGTACGCTGCCGAATTCATCAGCGAGGTGGCACAAGACGGCCTCGGCAGCGACGCTACGATCAAACTTCTTGCCACCCGATATCGCCGCGACGAGCCCGGCCATCTGCGAGGCGACTATGACCTTGTTTTCGGATGCCCTTCTTGCAGGGCGTTGGTGACATCCATATGAGACCGACCCGCACCACGGACATACCCCGAATAAATCCGGTGCGTTTGCAGCGCCGTACACCGTCGGGTTGAGACATGAGCAGGACATCAACTCGAAGGTATGGACTGGACAGGCATCGACTATGGCAATATCCCATAGTACCCGGCCCCACGCATCAGGAAAAGGAGACTCCTCGATGCACGCAGGGCAATAACGTCCGGTGCCATCTATCCCTCCGATCGATAAAGTGAAGTCATTGCGAAAGGGTAGCAGTGCGCATTGATGCAGTCCTGCGCATCCCGTTGCCAGAGTGAGGACTTCAGCCTCTTTCTCCGGGCTGTTAAATGGGTCGCGCCATCCGCGGCCAGCCGGATAAATTTCGGAAAGATACGATTTCAGTTTTGCATAACGTACGCAGTGCTGGAACGCGAGGCGACGCATGAAGCTTCCGACGCTTTCGCAGCTCCATGAACCAATACCAATTGCCTTCAACGGGTAAAGGATGGTTCCCACAATTGGCCCATCCACCTTGTCTTTCACGGTACGCACCTTCGTCACCACGGCACCTAGCCATAACGAATCGAAGACTCTACAACTTCAAGATATCTCGCGACGCGCTCTAGAAGCACTCCGGTGATCGTGCTGGTCGTCGAGGACGACTAAAAAAACCCGACCGGGCAATTTGAACGACTAGTTCGCCATGTCCCGTCGGTGCAACCAACGCATTTCGACGTTGCCATTTCGCTATACCAGGGCGTCCCGATGCCCAGGTTCGTCGCTTTGCGCCGCCTGCACCCGCCTGAAAGGCTCTTCAAAGCGTGAGCCTCGGCTTACACAAATGCCCGATTCGAGCCACACATTGCGTAACGTGACCGACTTGCCTGCCTTCTTTAGACTCTGCGCTGTTGACTCAATCGATGCTTGTGCCTCGACTCTGCGCGCTGCCGTCTTGGCGCTTCTCGCCGAACGCCAACGCGCTGTGAGCATCGCCGCCTCCTCGGGCAGACGTTTGGAAATCGTTGAACGGTCGCAACCGATATAAGCCGCGACAGCCGCCACGGAAGGATCTTGCAGGACAGCAAGCGCAGATTTTATCTTTTCTCGCAAATCATCAAGCGAAGTGATCCGGGTTCGGCGCGCGTGAGGTTCATAGCGAAAGTTTGCCCTCTCAGAGCATTGCGATGGCCTTCGCAACACGTCAACAACATCTACACCGGATGCCGCGCACAGGGCGAGCAGTGGGGCATACTTGATAAGCCTGACGCCGTGAATCCAGTCGTATAGCCTCGCTTTATTGAACCCGCATATTGCGGCTGCTCGAAAAGGGAAACCGTCCCCGACGATGGTTGCGAGCTCGCGGATACGCTCGGGCGCCAACGGTGCGTCGAACTTTTCGCCGCCCGAAGCCGCAGCAATGAGCGTCGCCGACTGACGCGCCACCCACTGCTCCGCGAGCGACGCGCCTACGTGGGAAACCGCCCGGCAAGCGTAGGCGATCGCACCACACTCGGTACAGACACCTGGCATGTGAACTCTATGCCATCTCGGACGGCGTTGGAGTGTCTCACCTCCGCATTCAGAGTTGACCAGTCGCACTGCGTGGACCGGACAGCAACTGACTGCTTTCAGATCCCAAAGAAGGGGACGGTGCAGTTGCGCAAATTCTGCGGCTTGGTAGCACAGCGGACAGTGGCGAAGCCGCGGAGACGACATGCCCGCCAAATCTATGACACCATCAAGAGAAGCTAGCGAAAGCCGACCGGCCGCCTGAATTCCGGTCGCTGCGACGAGGGCATCCCGCAGCGCCAGCGTGCGTTGCTTCGCAAAGACATCCACCGCGCGGTCTTTCATCCATGTCGAGAAGTGACGCCAGATTTTAAAATCGTTTGTGGAATACCGCGCCAGTCCTTGGTTAACCAGATCATCAACGCTAACGCAATGCGCCAGAGCCAACCTGCAAAGGTAACTCACCAGACCTTCACAATCTCCCGTCCCTATCCCCATTGGAAGAAGCCCATAAAACACCGGAACTGGTTCTCGCGCCGGCGTTAGACTGGAGCGCAAGTCTTCGGAGACGGCAGACTGCGTCGTATCTGTGTTCAACTCACCCTCCCGCCACGAGCTTTTCCATTTCCGCAATACGATCCGGATCAATGGCGGACTCATCGAAATTTTCTCTTATCAGCATGGCTTCACCGTCCTCGACTTCTTTCCGGATCTTTTCGATCGAATGTTTCTTCTTGAGTGCAAGTGCTATGAAACCTTCCTTCCATTTTCCCGCGTTCTCAAGCTGGCTAATCAGACATCGGGTCAGAAACTCCTTGAGCAATCCGACGATGCCCAAAGTCGCTGTCAACAGGTCATCTGCTGCCAGTTCAAATTGCGGCACCTGCTCCAACGGCCAGCGCTCCATCAGTTTTGTTATAATTTTCTTGTACTCCTCGGCGTCGGCTTTATTCTGAACCTTATCCGGTCGATCATTCCGGTACCGGCCGAGATAAACCATATCGCCTCGTCGCACCACCTGGCCATAGTTGTCCACCATGCCGAACAGCTCATAAGGCCCGATCAACAGAATCTGGGACGAGACGGCGTCCGACAGGTCCTTCACCGAGTCCAGGGCTTTATCGTGATCACCATATCGCAGCATATGAAGAATCTCGTCAACGACGAGTAGCCGCGTGTCACGATTGTCCAGCATATTGCATACCGCAGTTTGCAACGCCGGGAGGTCAGCCCGACCATTCGAGCCGATCAGCCGATTGTCCCGGACGCTCCATGAGCGCTTCGCGTCAATCATCGGTTCACGACCGGCCTCCAGGACTTTCCTGAAAAAACCACCCCAGGATACTTTTGCGGCACCAAAAGCGGGCGCTCTCACATAAATATATGGCCGGTGACCAGGCTCAGTCGAGCTCATCCGGGAACCAACTGTCTCGGCGAGCGCGGTCTTGCCCCCTCCGGTTGGCCCGAAAAGTGTAATTATTCCGGTATCGGTGCACGGCCCCAACAGATCCGTCAGCTTCTTTTCTGTACCGTCACGAAGACGATGTTTTACTCTCAGCGAATAAAAGTAGCGAACTTTCTCCGTATCGGCGAGCGCGAGGACCTGCTCACGACTCAGCCTGCTATACATCAGCCTCTCTTCGTACGTGATCCCGCGTGTTGTTCTAGAGAAGTCCAGCTTCATCTGGCTCGCTCCATTCGGAAGTGTTCGGATCAGACAGCGTGGCGAGTTCGGCAGCCGCTTCTCCATCAGTTCGCGCGATCGCCGCATCCGCCATGTCGACTGAGGAACCAGGCCCAGCGGCTGGACTGTAAGCCGGTTCCCGACGCGGTACCGTGCCAAGATCAATGGCTCTTGCAGTTCCCATCCCGAGCGCCTTATAAAGTTCTGATTCGCTCTTCTGCTTCTTTGCAGTGGTCTCGTCAAAGCTGATAGGGGTTCTTACCTGCCCAAGACGCACCGCCCGTGATGTCGTATGGCGGTCACGCTCTGCAGCAAGGCGGTTGAAATTCCGCTCCATGCGCTTCGCGTACTCCACTTCGTAGCGCGTTCGCCCCCAGTAGGGGTCGAGATCACGCGCGAGGGCCGTCACCCAGCAGTGACCAATATAGACATAGATGACGTTGGCCAGCCACGGCTCGTATCGGACCGGACACTGCTTCCCGCCGATCTTTGCAAATTCCGGATGCCAATAAAACATGCCGCTCTCCCACACACCCCGTTGCGCGTGAACCTTGTGCTCGCTGCGTGGTGGCGAAGGCGCCGTGAGCAGAAGCAGATTCTCGTCGAATTCAACCCGGATATGATCCCGTCGGCCCGTCTGTTCGAGTCTGGCCTGCTCGTAGTCACACTGCGTCATCCCCAGCGCCGGATGAACGTGCCGGCGATACCTGAAGTCGAAAAGAAAGGAGTCCGTCGAGCGGTACAGCTGAGGAAACGTCCAGACAGCGCGGCGCGTGGGATCAACTGACCTGGTGACGGTACGAGCTTCCTTCAACTGGATCGAACAGCCTTCCAGACCGGACAGGAATTCTTCCTCAGTCAGACCGAATAGCCGCTCAATGTCTTTGCCGCCTCGCGGTCGACCAGTTGCGCGATAACGCACATCAATGTTATGGAGCTTGAAGAACTGCGCAACCGCGTGCGAACGCAAGTCGGCGCCGCCATCGAGAACTACAATCCGCGGCAGGCGCCTCCAGCGGCGCACATAGTCGCGCAGTGTCATGAGCACCGACAGCGCGGATGGTGGACGATATGAGAGATAGAACGCACGCGCACAGGTTACGTTACCGTCCACTGCCGCAGAGAGCCAGAGCTTTCCCCAGTCCTGTCCGTCAGGACCCTTCGTAAAGAGATTAGGTTCGGTGTGGTCGATGTAGCAGACCTCGTGGGGCGCCACGCCGTCCACCGGCTCCCGTGCGTCCAGTATCAAGGGAATCGCCCCGTCCCGGTACGCAACACGTTTGCCGAACCGGGCATCTGGGTCCTCGTATGCCTTGACCCGCTGGCACAGTGTGGGATAAGACATGGGCACGACATTCTGTTTAATGCATTCCTCGCAGTAGCTGTCGTAAGTCTTCTTGGCATTGCCGGCCGATGCCGTGTTATGAACGGTCTCAATCGTCGTCTTTGCAAGCAACTCGACGAGTGGTGAAAGCCGGGGCAACCGGTTGCCTTTTTCTGCGTGATGCGGCGCGAGCTCGAGCAGGACATCCTGTACAAAGGTGCAATCGCGTATTGCCTGCCTGGCCCTGCCCAGAGTCGCATCGGAGTACTGGTCGGCCCCTTCGTTCAGGACCACCGCCTTATATTTCTTTATTCCTTCCTTGAGCTCCGTCCTGCTTAGGGATGCAATGGCGCGCCGTTTCTCGTTGTTAAGGAGCGCAACGCGCTCTTCATCCGTTGCGCGCTCGGCCAGCAACTGCCTTGCGGTCTCCGTGGGGAGGGTCATTCTCCCTCCCGCGCCCGAAGTGAGAAGCACCTCCGCGTCCGGTCCTGTCGAGCCCAGAATAACGGTCCACTCCTCTCCTCCATATTGCAGTCGGGTGCCGATCGGGCATGCAGCAAGCCCAGGAACGGGCAACGGCTCACACAGGAGGCCGCCCCGACGAATGAGCCGATCGGCCTCGGCAAGGTCAGCATCGCGGTGCATCAGCAGATCGGCGGGATTACCGATACTGTCGTTATTCAGATCAACGAACAGCACGCCCTGCGCGATCGCCGACAGCAGAACATCCGCTTCGAATCCCTCATGCTTGATCATGTCATCGTAAGTGACCGGCCCCTTCTCTACGCATTGCCTTAGCCGCTCTGCCGTATCCGACGAGAGAATGGGTGTTCTTGGATCGTAAAAATCCCGCAGATAACGGATATTCTCGAGAAACCGTCGTGGAATCTCCCGGTTTGTCCTTAGTCGATGCGCAATTCCAAGTGACCCGCAATATTGCTCGCACGCGCGGTCATGCCAGCGATCGGATTCATCCCGCCAGAAGCGGCTCACCTTTTTCCATCGATCGTCGTCTTTTTTCTGCATCTGGAAGAGTAGCGTCTCCTCTTTCCAGTCCTCGAAGCGGGGCGCACCATCTCCCAGTATCAGAAAATCGAACCAGTGCTGCGACTTGTTTGCGACACTCCCATCCTCCCGCTCAGTAATTGCAGTGAAAGAATGCGCATTTGCATAGTACTCCTGAATCTTTTCGTCAAATTCGTACCACATGGCCGCACTGGCGTGCAGCGTCCGGCTCTGTACGGTGACGCCCTGCTGCATTTTTGCGGAACGAATCGTCACGACCGTTCGGGTACCCTGATGATTGAACGGGTTGAAGTCTGACAGACCGCGCCGGATCTTTTCAACCAGCTCGCGCATGGCGGCCGGCATCGAATGGCCTGCCAGATACTCAGCTAGTTCCAGTTGACTGAACATTCAGACACCTGCAATCGATGCAGCGAATTTGCCACACAGTTCTGATTGGCGACGACTGGATACTGTCATCCTAGCCAACGCGTTTGCGTTCGCCATCTTTTACGCGCCTTGACGCGTCCTGCAATAGCAGCCCATACGCACCAGGCCCCAACCGTCGGAAGCCAGAGCATTTACAGCCAGCCTGCATGCAGGGATGACGGTTACGTTATCAACCCATCGCGCCTTCGGGGCTCAATTGACACGGAGCCGTGAACGGACTTTCGCCCCTGTTCTGCGGGCGTTCCCGGAAATTCCATTTGTTGCGATCCGCCGACTCACGGCTAAATGGCCACCAGGCGCTTCCATCGGCTGTCCGCTGACCTTACTTGTACGCCTCCCGCGCGCTGTTCAATCAAGTGCGTCGCTACCGATCGACCTCCCGCACCTTGACATCCAGTCCCGAGAGTAAGCACAGTCGCGCGCGCACTGCCATGAACAATCATAGGTCGCCTGCCCGGGAATCACGGCATGCCCCGTGATGCGGACAGTTGATCGACGTCATCGGTGGCCGCTTTCAGTTCGTGCACGGCTGGCCGGATAACACGGGAACGTAAAACGTCTTTTCGGCTCGAAGCCGGATTCCTAAAGAGACCCGGAAAACGTCAATATTGCTTCCAGATGGGGTTTCCATAGCCGTCTGGCGGAATACTGTTTGTATTAAAAATATCGCCTGTGGTATTTTGTTTATATTGCCTGTGCGCGCAACCGTCATGTTCGATTGCGAACATGCGTGTTCCTGGATACTGTGAGCCGTTTTTATTTAGTTAAAGGTGCAAATAAATTGACTGCAAGAGCTCCACTGCCGGGCACGCCACGTCGGCACGGCGAGCGCGAAAAATACCGCCTCATTTCGCACGATAATTAAAGTTATCACCCTGTCTTGTTTCGATTACCCGACAGACAATCCTTTCATGACAGGCAGTCCGTATTGAAATCCAGTAATTCGCCATGAGGCCCGGTTTGCCTGCATAATCGGTTCATGGGACGCCAGCCACTTCACTCACAGGAATCTGTCCGTGCGGCCGCACTTGAGATGCTGGCCGAGAACAGTCATGGCGCACCCGTCTCGCCCGCGCTGTTCAGGCGTGTGCTGTCTGCCCGCAGGCTGCGGGAGCGTATGGGCGGTGGTGGTGATCTGGGAACCTTCTCGCGCATCCTCAACTCCGTCGAAGCGGAAGTCACGCGGGAGGCCGCTGCACGCGACACGATTCCCGACCTGCCGGAGAACGTCGCGAACCTGATGCGCGCGGTCTGGCGGGCGGCGATTGATGCGCAGACCGGCGAGATCGGGCGTATCAGGAAGGAAGCCGAACACGCCGTGGCCGGCGCGGAAGAACGGCGGGACGAGGCGAACGCCGTGGTGGCGCTGCTACGGACGGAGCTGGCGGATCTGCGCGGGGATCTCGCGGTGCGCGACGAAACGATTGGCAGGCTGCGCGCTGAACTGGCCGAGACTACCCGGCAACTGGCGAGCAACGACACGGCACGCGAACAGCTGTCCGGCCGGCTGGCAACCATTCAGCACGAACGTGACACCGACCGCCATACCTTCGAGGAAAAGCTCGCGGCCGTGCGAACGCGGTATGACGGCCTCCATCGCCAGTTGCTGGAGCAGACGGATGCGCAGCGGCAGGCCTGGGTGGATGCGAAGCGCGCATTCGAGCTACAGTTGCGTGCTGCCGAAGAACGGTTGACAGAAGTCCGTGCGGAGCGTCAACGTCTGCTTGACGAGCTGGGCCACCGCGCCCGGCCTCGCGGGCGAGAAGTCCGCTGACCCTTTTTCATACGCTTGTGCGTCCCGATCATGGATCTCGCCGACATCGTCGACACACTGGCATCGCCGCCGCGACGTCTGCCCGCACAGCTCGACGACGCGATCAATTACCTCGCGTCGGCAACCGGCACCCAGGTCTACCTGCGCTGGACACCCGCGACCCTCGCCCGTCGATATGGCTCGATGCAAACGGCGAAGGCACAGCAGCCGGACGTCTTTGCCCTGCTCCTCGACTGCCCTGCGGTAATCCAGTTCTGGCAAGCGGGCGAGCTGATTACGCTGCCGGCCGACCAGGCGCCCCCGCCAGGTGCGGTGGTCGAACGGCTGCTGCGCACGCAGCGATTCCGTTTTCGTCCCGCCAACGGTGATCCCTATCCGTCAGCGGACTCCAGCAGGGTACAGCCGCGGCAGGAGCGTCGGGCCACCACATCAGCGCTGGAGTCGTTCGGGAACGATCCCTGGCTGGAAAGGACGGGCAGGTTCGCTAACCGCGACGGCGCGACCAACAGCCTTGCCGTCCCGGATGACGGCGCCGCCGTCATGGCCTTCCTGGCAGAACGCACAGGCCGATCGCCGCATACACGGCGCGCCTACATTGCCGAGATCCAACGGCTGATCGCGTGGTGTCATGCAAACAGGATCTGTGGGCCTCTGTCCGATCTGTCCAGGTCAGAACTCATCCGGTTCAGGAACAGTCTGCCCGGCACTGAGAGCCCGTCTCCTTCCGCTGCGGGCATCCTGGGCGCGCGGAGCTGTAGCCGGGCGCTGGCTGTCGTACAGAGCATGTACGGCTACCTGTTCGGGACCGGCTATATGACGGTGAATCCCGCGGCTGAACTGGGTCAGGGAGCGACCGATCGCGCGGGTGACCGGCCCAAACGGTTTCTGCCACCTGCTGCGTTAGCCGCCTTTGACCGGTGGCTGGATGCGGCAGCAGCCACCCCCACTCCGTCGCTCGCGACCGTGCGTCGCGCCGCGATCGTCGCGCTTTACCGGTGGACCGGCGCACGCCTCGACGAACTGGCCCACCGCGACGGTTATCCGCGTCTGCGGATTGACGAGGACGGATGGACCATCGAGGTGCAGGGGAAGGGCCGAAAATTGCGCGAGATACCGTTGCCCGACGTGTGCGTGCCGTTTATCAAGCGGTATCGTGTCGCGCGCGGACTCCCACCTGTTCCGTCGTCCGCGGAATCGCACCCGCTCGTTCAGGGACGCGGCGGTCATTCGTTGGGGCGTAGTGGCCTTTACGCCGAAGTGAAGGCGGCACTGCGCGAGATACGTTCCACTCTCCCTTCAACGGAATCCGCCAGTCGCAGCGCCCTGCAGATAGCCTCGCCTCACTGGCTACGTCACTCGTATGCGCACACACTGGTGGTTCAGCAGGGTGTACCGCTGCCAGTCGTGCAGATGCTGCTCGGGCACGCTTCCGTGCAGACGGCCGCATCGTATGCGAGTACGGATCTCTCCCAGGCTCGACGTTTTGTGGCGCGTAGCTTCACCTTGCCCAAGACAGATCCGTCATAGAACGGATCTGACCGGGGCAGGCGCTGATGACGGCCTATCGTTTTCACGGTGAAAAAGTTTCAGCATACGAGCTGCTTCGCCCATCCGAGATCTTCATCTTCCCCGATAGACTTGAGCGTCCGGACAACATCTCGCCGCGGACAGTGATCAACAAGTTTCTGTAGTACGTCGAGGCGGACGTTTCGCAGCATGCCCACGAGATTGACGTTATCTTCGCGCAGCCGTTCGTCATGCACAGCGCCGGCCAGATATTCCAGGATGGCACGTTCTGTAGCCGCCACCGGCATCCTCGCACTACGAGCGGGCAACGCCGAAATCGCGAACGTCGCCGGCAAGGCGTCATCGAACAGGTGATCGTACTCGTACGTGAGCAACAGCAACTCTTCCGCCCACGAAGGAAATTCGAAGGGCACGGCGCCCCACAGATTGATCCGGGGGCGTGCGTACAGGTAATGGCGTATGCCGCGCATGTCCAGGGCGGCCTTGCCGCTCACATGAAGCCCGGGGATGCGTCGGGCAAAAAACGCAACTGTGCCTTCTATATCCGGCAAATCACCTCTGAGGAGATAGGCGTCGTCAGAAAGTCGCCGCAGCCACCCGCCGGTTACGAGATCCGATGCTTCAACCGACGTCACGCCGTATTCGGCAAGGAAACCAAGATCGAGCGGCTCGCCGCGTGGAGCGAAATCCATCAGAAACTGGACCAGCCGGGTGATGTCCTCCATGTCAGATTTGATTACCTCGCGACCACTATCGGTTCGTCGTAATCCTGTCCGTCCAGGCTGAGTGCAAGCTGCAACGGGGCATCGTTGGGAAGGTGATGCTGCAGCGGGGAGCAGGGATGCAGATCACCCTCTTGCGTCCTGTACCAGTAGTCACACACCGACGCATTGATTCGCTGCTGGGTCAGCAAGCCTGTCACGCGTTGCATTCGCGCAGCCGGACGACCTTCGGCGGGTGCCTCCATAACGTACACAGAGAACCTGTCTGGCGTCAGTTGACTGGCGGTATCGAGAAGCGCCGCCGGATCGACAACCAGCAACCCGTCGGGCAGGGCGCCGGGCCGGTCCGACACGTATGCGGGGAAAACCCAGAAACAGATCGTGTCGTCCGTCCATCCCACGCACCGCCACGGCTGGAACGGCTTCGCGATGGCGCGCCGGAAGGCACTCGACTCGGCCCAGTTTGCATCTGTGAACAACATATATCTTCCTTACGACGACACGGGAGGCAGAAACAACGATAAAGCAACAATTTATGTTGCCTACCAATATAAAGCGATGTTATCAGATGCGCGCATTGAAGAGACCATTCAATGTTGGATGACAACATGAAATGGTGACTTTTGACTGCCGTGAACGAGCAGAAGACCGCGAAGCATCTGGGGCGCGCGTTGGCAGCGGCCCGAGCCGATGCAGAACTGACCCAGGAGCAGGTGGCTGAGCATCTTGGTGTTTTTGTCGAAACCGTAAGCCGCTTTGAGCGCGGCGCGCATTGGCCGACCATCCCGCGTCTACTGGAGCTAGCAGACCTCTACAGAATTCCGGTTTCGACGCTGCTCAGGCGCGCGTCCGACCGGCCAACAGATGTCAGCATGGAGATCGCTGAGCAGCTCGAGCGGCTCAGCAGCGACGATCGCGCGTGGGTGGGGACGCTGGTCAAGGACCTGTGCGGCCGGTTGCCAGCCGCACACGAGCACAGAGTGGGTAACAAAGGTCGCGCGCGTCAGTAACGCGACTTTGGTCGTCACTCCGCAGCGCGCGGTCGATGGGGTTATCCAGTATCGCGACGGCATGCGCGCAACCCGCACTCTCCAGATTTGCACTGCTTGCCGGCAAGGCGTCGGTCGTCCTTGCTCGCGGCATACGCATCCTCAAGCTGCGAAACAACCCCCGTTTCTTGTGTCAGAAATTCGCCGCTGCCATCAACCCAGGAAGCAGCGCCAAAGAGGATTTGCGGTTGTTCCTGGTTCCGTTGCCGACAAGCGAGTCGGCAACCCTCCAACTACCGCTTTCGACATCCATAACCTGTACTGGCCGCTCCCGCAATAAACTGGGGAAGCTCGCAGCAGCCGACTTTCGAACGCATCTGGAGCCTGTCAGCGTTCCGCGGAAGTCTCAGACATAGTGAAAGTTCGAACTCACCGACGACAGTGGAAATTTATGTATGGGAGCTTCAGCGAGCGTGACTGCTGCAAACGACTGTTGTTTTTAGAAATCGACGGGCGTTGCGTATCTTGATGGAGTGCGACGGTCCATCGAACGTCGTTCTCGCCGGCAAGTGTCTGAACCGCTCACGGCACGCGAACGCTGCATGGTAAATGTTCCATCGCGTATGCAAATAGAATATTGAATGTCCACCGGCCGTGCGACTTACGATTCTAGCGTCGATGGTAAGTCGTCGTCGCTATAATCCTCTTGATCTGGAAAGCAGAGGTCAAGGCGGCCAAAACCCTCAATTGCTATTCGAGCCACCAAAAATTTTTGCAATTCGTCCTCTACAGCACGTGAGAAAAAAATGACACTTGATATCCGAGGCAGCATCAAGAACACCAAGCTCAGTTCTAATCCATACGTCGTCTTCGAAGAGCTGATATCTAACGCTATCGACTCTTTCCTTATACGAAAGCATCTAGACGCTTCGGTGGAAGACATGCATGTTGAGATCGGCGTTGAGTTCAAGTGCGAAGATCTGCTCGGTGTTAAAGAGGACATGACAGTATCATGTACGGACAACGGGTGCGGTCTAGGCGACGATCAACTTAAAGCATTTTTGACGAAAGACACATCTTACAAAGATGACCTTTCCATTTCAGGGATTGGAAGCTGCAAAGGGGCTGGCCGTATTCAATTTTTCCACCACTTCTCCAGCCTTGCTATCACCAGCACCTTCAAAAGAGGCGAGGAATTTCTCAAAAGAGAAATGAAATATTCGGAGCCAACGAAACAAATTGACGCCGAAAACTTCGAACTCAGGCCCGGAAATAAGAATGAAGTGGGAACTTCTATTTCCCTCGATGGTTTCAAGGAAGCTGTACGCGGCCGGATTGCGCAATGGCAGCCGATTAGCAATATTTTTTCCGCTTCCGCACTAAAAAAACAGATGTTGATCGCTTTCCTTCAGCGTCTGGTTAGTCTCGACCGTCGTCTTGGCAATTTCGAAATCAGCTTTGTCACACGCCATTGGAGTGATAGTGAGCGACGTGAATTGCTTACCCGTTCCGACTTGCCAGCCATTACGGCAAAACGTGGGGTCAAAATCGAGGAACGTGATCCGAACACGGGAAATGGCCTTGGCACCTACAAAGACTTTACGCTATACCATTATCAGCTTAATGCTAGTGAGTATGGTCTTCCACGCAACGCAATTGCATTTTGCGCAAAGTCTTCGCCGGTGAAGGACATCACGCAGCGTTATCTGCGCACACGAACTCAACAGAACAATCCCGTAGATGGTTGCCATCACATCGTCCTCATCGAAAGCGATTACCTCGATCAGCGGGTGAACGAACAACGCGATGACTTTGAAAATATTCCCGTCGAACTAGCAACTGGCGATCTTTTTTCAGGCGAAAAGCTGTCGTACACAACAATTTATGACGCGATTGATCCTGTGATTCAGGAAATGGTGGTCCCGGCGGACTGGAATAAAGACGCTGTACTACGCGACGTAACTGACCAGTTCGGCATAAGCGAGGCCATGCTGCAAGATACTTCGACGCGCATTGTCTATGGTGAAACACCACAGGCGGTCGCCGAACGCGTATTGAAAAAATATCAGGAACGAGTAGTTGACGAAACCGCTGCCATTTTTAATCTTAAAGAGGAAATCATCAAGGCAGAGCCGCATTCCGAAGAATTTCGCACTCTGATCAATGATTTATCGTGGAAATACACGTCATCATTGAAAAATTTTGACATGGCAAATCTGTCCCAACTCATTGTAAGAAGAGCCGCCATTGTTCAAATATTAGATTTAGCTTGCGACAAAAAACTTGCGGTTCAGAATATAGACGATGGAACTCGTCGCAAGGATGAGCAAATCATTCATAACATATTTTTCCCGATGCGCAAGGATAGTTCGGAGGTCGATGATCATGACATTTGGCTTCTGAGTGAGGAATATCACTATTACGACTATATAGCCTCGGATGTTCCACTTGCCGACATCACATGGGATGGGACCCAAAAGTTATTCGAAAGCGACATCGATGATGAAATCAAGAAAATTCTCGACAAACGCAATTCGGACAATGCTGGGAAACGACCAGATATAGCGATTTTCAGTAAAGAAGGCTCGGCGATTATCATCGAGTTCAAGGCTCCGGGAATTCACCTGGACGATCATGTTGGCGATCTCGCCGAATATTCACACCTTCTATCGGCAAAATCTGGCGGGAAGCTGAAAAAGATATATGGATATCTGATTGGCGATACCGTGAACCCCTTACGCCTATCGGGGTGGACGCCATTCCCCCTGGGGAGCGGGTATTTTCGATCGGATGCTCTTCTTGATCCAAAAACTCGATTTCCGCTCGGTGAGACTTATTTCGAAATACTTTATTTTAGCGATGTAATCGAACGGGCGAAAAAGCGGATTGGCATCTATCGAGAGAAACTTCAGTTGAAGGACCTTCATTAAGATTGCCACCAGATGATCCCGCATAATCGGGACCATCTATACGAAAAGCCCCTCTCCACAAGTGCAAAAGTGAATAAAAAAATTAAGCTTGGCATGATCATCGCGACGATAGCTGCTGCGATGAGCTACGTTTCTACCGCCGTTGATTTTGTTGGTAAAGTTCGAAGCGTTTTTGCGGGGACGACAACAGATCCACATTTCCTCGGTCGGTGGGATACGCACTGGGAGTACAGTCCGAGCGAAGGCGTTAGCCTCGGTTTCCGAGGTACCAGCGAGTACTTTCAAAATGGAAGGTATAACACCAGCGGGATCATGACAGTTGCCGCCCGAAATAGTACGCCCGATCCTCTTCAGGCGGAATACTTGGCAAGTTGGGCCGGAACCTGGTCCGTAGAAGGTAAAGGTTTGACGACGACCATGGATGAAATGAAAACCACTCCCTCGACGGTCACAGTCGGGACGAAGGAGTTGTCGGCGAATGAGGTCACACAGATGCTAGGCAGGGATGGACACTTTCCTAACCTATCAGACCTTTATCCTCATGGTGCAACTGCATACGCGACCATCGTCTCTGTATCCGATCGTGCCTTCTCACTGACAGAAGATGCTGGTCACAAGCAAAAAATAGCAATTTTTGGACAACGTGATTAAAGGCAGCACGTCACGGGGCGATCCTATGCATGTTTCGGGCGAACAAGCAACGCGCCGGATCAGTTGTGAGTGACTGTTTTTGGATAGAACGGGCGACATCCCGTTTCGCGTGAGTGCGTTGCTGCTAGTATTCTTTAACTTATATGCCCACTGCCAGCAAGCCCCTGCGACATCCGTGGGCACGGGAGTAAACCGCCTGCGACGGGGGCGGAGCCTGCCTTCCCGACCGCGATGGAGGCCGTATTCATGCAGGCTGGTACGCGTAAGCACCGTACTCGCGGCAGAGACCGCACGCGCAATGAGCGCCTCGCACGCATGCAGCCGAACTCGAATGCCATTGATAGGAGGAGATATGCCGCCGCGACCGAACGCTGTAATGTGTATTTCCTCCGGCTTTGGAATATGATGCGTGGCGACCGGCAGTCCGCGCCGCCGCGCTCGGACAATAGGGACGACAACGAGTATTGACGATGCCGCCCATGCGAAAATGCACGCATTGCGCTCTCGGATGCGGTTATGGACCTTCAAAAACAGGCGATGACGGAGATCGAGCCTCTTGTAGCGATCCTGCTTGCCAATAAACGAAGTGATTTAAGCAAGCTGTGCAAGGCAACGGTCATCACAGATGACTCGCTCGGTGCACTTATTTCTGCGTGCGATGCTGGTCAGTTGCCGTGGCGACATCAGATATCATATCGCGATTTTCTTCCACCAAATCTCAAATACACCGACGAAGATAGTCAGGCGCTTGGACACACGACTGTAGGTCCGTTTACGCGAGTTGCGATGAAAGCATGGCGGAAGTGGCACCAACTCTTGCAGGATCGGCGTTATCTTGTAGGTCATATGTTCTATACGACGGACCATTCGAACTGGCATTTCTTCTATTTCGACAACCGAGATCTCGCACCGTTTGAAAACCACTTCAAGGCAGGCGGTCCCCACATCCATTTAATCAATTTCCTTTGGCCCGGGCATACCTGCGAGTCGCTATGGAAATTCTTTAACGAAGATAATCCGAAGATGAGCGGCGCGGAGCATATACGCTTTCACAGGGAACATCCCGGACCACCGGACATATAAGTCGCTCCGTGGCCGCCCCGCGTTCAGTATCCGCTGCCTTCGCTTCGGCAGCAGACAGCGGGGCTGCGACGTACCAGATCGCCACCACCTGGTCCGTCACTTCCTTCACCTGCTCTTCCGTGATGCTGCTGAATGCAGGCACGCGTCAGGAAGTCGACCGCATAACGGAGCAGCGTGAGCACCATCGCGGGGGGAGCGTCTACGCGATATACAGATGCTATGCCGTGCGGCCGCACTATCTCGAGATCGTCCTGCGACTTGACCTGCCGCTCGAGCGCCAGATACAGATAAATGCCCACCAGCGCGAAAACCATCAGCGTGGTGCCGCCAAACGCCAATGCCAGCGTGACGACAAGCGACTGCGCATCAGGAAAGGTCATTTATTTCAAGGATATAGCCAATGCCGCGCACCGTGTGGTTTAGCTTGGCCGGGAAGTTGCCGTCGATCCTGATGCGTAGCTGGCGAATTGCCACTTCGACCACATTCGTGTCGCTGTCGAAATGGGGGGAGATCTGGTCGGCGACGACACATGGCGCCAGTTTGTCGATGCGGTTGATCAACCTGATTGACATGCGGAAAGGCGCGAGCCGGCTGCTTCATCCCCGTACCGGGCAGCAGCCCCTTCCCGAAGAGATCTGCGGCAACTCGACGGAATTGCAAGAAATCATGGCAAGACTGGTCGAGTCGCAAGCACAGCGCGCCACATCGAAGGTGCCGGAATTTCCCCACTAGGTATCGAAGACATCACTTAAGGTCAAAATAACGCAGTCACATCCGGGATTGCGACTGCCCACCCGGCAGGGTCACCAATGCGCACAAACGTGCAGTTCATCGGCACTCCCTTCACACCTCCATCGTCCGATTACGTTTTCCCCGAACAGTCGAGCCCTAACAGCCGGAGGAGAGCAGATGCAGAGACCTGTCTCGGTCTCGATGAATGCGGCCTGAATGATCTTTGCGTATTTCGGCGAACGTGACCGCCGATTTCGGGAACGTGACCGATTCGGCGGGGTTGGGCGTTGCGCGGTGTTGATTGTAGATTTCCTTGTTAGTTCTGGTCGAGTTCGGGCTCCAGGACGTTGGGTTTTGGGGATGCTTTTCTGAGGGATTCACCGGTGAGCGTGATCCGGTGATGACGCTGCATGAGACGGTCGAGCATTGCATCGGCGATGGTCTCGTCGCCGATCCATCCATGCCAGTGCTCAATCGGTAACTGGCTGGTGATGATGGTCGCCTTTCCCGCCGGGCGGTCATCGATCATCTCGAGCAGATCGTTTCGGACCATCGCGTCGAGGGGAGCCATTCCCCAATCGTCCAGCAGGAGCACGTCAACACGGGCGACCTGCAGCAGCCATTTTGTGAAGCCCCCATTGCCGTGCAGAACGCGAAGCTCCTCGCCAAGTCGCGGTACGCGCAGATACAAGGCCGAATGCCCGCGCCGGCAAGCGTATTGGGCCAGGGCGCAAGCGAGCCACGATTTCCCAGCGCCGGTTGGACCACTGATGAGCAGGCTGTAGCCGGCTTCGACCCAGTCACCGAGCGCGAGACTCGTGAGTGAGCGCGGATCGACGCCACGGCCAGCGCGCGTGTCGAGATCTTCAATGGCGGCTTGCGGATACTTGAGGCGCGCCTGCTTGAGCAGTCGGGTACGACGGCGATCATCACGCCAGCTGGCTTCCCGGTCGACCAGCAGTGACAGGCGTTCCTCGAAGCTCAGGCTGGCCGCACCGGGCTGCGTCAGTTGTTCTTCCAGGCCGTCAGCGAAGCCGTCCAGCTTCAGGGTGCGCAGTTGCGTCAGTGTCTGTTGCATCATCATGGTGGGTCTTCTTTATTGGTAGTAGCTGGGGCCGCGTACATGCGCGTGACTCGGGCTGATCCAGTCGGCAGGCGTTGCTGCCGCCGCCCGGTCGCGGTTGTTGACCAGGATGTCGCGCACGTGGCGGTAACGGTGCACACCCAGTTCAAGCGCCAGCGCGCAGGCGGCTTCGAGACGGTCGCGGCCATAGCGACGTGAGAGCGACAGCAATCCAAGGCATGCCCGATAGCCGTGTTCCGGATGGCGTTGCTCCTGCAGCAGCCGGGTGACGAGCGCGCCGGTTGCCGCGCCGATCTGCTGGCCCCAGTGAATCAGCCTCTGTGGCGTCCATTCGAGATGGGCGCGATGGGCCGCCGGCATGTGCTCGACGATGGTTGTGTAGCCGCCTGCGCGCTCGTTGCGTGCGTGGCTGGCGACACGGCGACCGCGATGCAGCAGTTCGACAGCGCCCGCCGTGATGCGCGCATCGAGCTTGAGACCGACCAGCGCGTGCGGCACGCTGTAGCGGTGTTTGTCGATCTCGACGTGATAGTCGATGTGAACCGTCACTGTCTTGAAGCGCGCGAGCTCATAGGGCTGTGCCGGCAGTGGCTGCAGTGCCGGCGCGTCCAGCTGGGCGAATGCGCTGGCGCGACATCCCGGCAGCTTCTGGAACGGCCTCTCATTCAGGTTCTTGAGCAGCGGACGGATCGCCTCATTGACCGAGTGGACCGACGCAAACCGGTGATGGCGCAGGCGCGCCATGATCCAGCGTTCGACCACCTGGACCGCAACTTCTACCTTCGGCTTGTCCCTCGGGCGATATATGCGTGCAGGGAGGAATGACGTGCCGTAATGACGCGCAAAGTCCAGCACGGTGTCGCCGGCGCGGGGTTCATAGCGGTCGGGATCGGCAATCATCGCGCGCGGGTTGTCCGGCACGATCAGCTGCGGCACGCCACCATAGAAGGTCAGCGCACGTGCGATGCCGCCCAGCCAGTCCTCCATCGTTTCGGCTGGCGTCGCACACGCGAACGTGTAGCTCGACGCGCCCATGGAAGCCACGAAGATGTGCGCGCGGCGTCCAGTCGTCAGCGGCAACGTGGGGCCGGCGAAGTCGACAAACAGCTTCTCGCCGGCGCGGTGAATCTGACGCATCGAGCGCTTCAGGCGCTTCGTGAACGCCTTGTAGTGCTCGCAGAACTGCGTATAGCGGTAGGTCTGCCGGTCCGCGAACTCGGCCTGGTACTCCTCCCACAGCAACGTCAGCGTCATGCCCTTGCGACGCAGCTCTTGATGGATGCGTCCGTAGTCGGGCTGGGCGTAGCCTGCTGGCCCGGTGGGTTTGCCGAGAAGCCGCCGCTCGAGTTCGCCTTCATCCATATCGCAGGCGCTTGTCCAGTCCAACCCGGCGGCACCGGCTAGTCCGATGTACTTCGTGACCACGCCCTTGGATATGCCCAGTGACGCGGCGATCCGATCATGCGAGAAGCCGCCGTCGAATTTAAGTCGTAAAACGTCCTTGATCATGCGCATGTTCATCCGGTGTGCGGGCATGCTCTCTCCGGCAAAAGCCGGCGAGCATAGCCCGCGTGGTTGATGTCATGCGCAACGCCAATCCTGCCTTCCGGTCCGCTCGGTCACGTTCCCGAATTGACCGGTCACGTTGCCGAAATCGCCGGTCACCATCCCGAAACGGCCGGTCACGTTCGTCCGAAATACGCAATCTTTACTCCCTGATGTGTGTACACAAAACTGGCCGAGACATTGACCACCTGATTTGTGTCAATGCCGAAAGAGGCTGCTCACCGGAATCGCCTCCGTGTACATGAATCCCGGTGGTTATCGGAAGTGCAGCTAGATTTGGCGGCCGTTTGCGGGCCGGAATTTCCACCCGGATTTGTGTCCCATTGATGCAATCGACATCCGCTGCGCAACAAGCGCTCGATCCGCGATTTTCTCGACTAGGAATGGGTACTGCCGCCCCCGGGCAACGACCCGCTATCGGCAACGCTGCTGCTGTTTGCATCGCTCGGACTGTCTGCGCCGACGCGAGTTGTCCACGGTGATTCGATCACTGCGGCGCTCGCTTGTCGCACAGATGGATATGGTCGGATTTTTCGTCGAGCCGCTGGCGACCCCGGTGTTCAAGCGTCCAAACATCCGCCAACTCGAGCTTGATGACCCTCTGCCAGTTCTGCACATGTGCGTCATTCAGCGTCGCGGCAGCCGGTTGACGCCCGCAGCATTGCGGTTCATCGAGTGGGTCCGGTCGATTCCGGTCGGGGAATGAAGATGATTTTTTGCAGCGTCCGGCCGATCGGCAGCATGAATCGACCGGATGCCGCTATCTATTTGCACCGCACGACTCACTCGCTACCGGCCGACCGCGCCACGGGGGCCGCACGATCGGCGAATTGCGCGCCGATCGTCTGTCGCGCGCGAGACAGACGGCTCATGATCGTGCCAATCGGCACGCCAAGCGCTTCGGCCGCCTCGACATAGCTCAACCCCTCGACCACGACCAGCAGCATGACGGTCCGTTGCGCTTCCGGCAGACGTTCGACAGCCGCGATGATCTCGCCACTTAGAAAGCTCGTTTCCGGATCACGCGCACCGGGGTCCGGGACGGTTTCAAGGAAGTTGTCGTCCCATTCCATACTCGAACGGCTGCGCACATTACGCGCACGCAGTTCGTTGATCCAGGTGGAGTGGACTATGGAAAACATCCAGCTCAGCGGCGAGGTGCCCCGCTGCAATTGATGAGCGCGCTCGAGCGCTCGCACACAGGCACGCTGGAGTACATCCTCGGCATCGTGCTGATTCCCGCACAAGCGCAGGGAGAATGCCCAGAGCCGCGGCAACATGCCTGGCAGCAGACTGGGCAGATTCTCGGCATCTGCTGTTGACATGGTTGACTGGGCTGAAAGCGAAGTTGCCGGCTGGCACGCCGGCCGAAATTGGCCGTTACCGGCATACCGAAAGCTAAATGATTGTACATCGTAAGTATTACGTAAGTATTTAACCTCGTGGTGCGTGGAAAAAATGCTTTACAGCTACCTGTTAGGTGTTTCGCCGCGAAAACCCGCATAAATACAGGGCGGCGTTGATGTGCCCCAACATTGCGCCGGTCGTCACACAAATTGAATAGATGTAAGCAAATGCTATTCACGCTCATTCTCTGGCGCGAGGTGGACCAAACACACTCCTTCATGAAACGAAAAAATTTGGCAGAAGGGTTTGATCTGATGTTTCCCGAATCGAGGTCTTTATGAAATAGCGCAGCATTGGCAGCACGTTTGCACGATGAGGTGGAATAACCGCCTACCGTCAGTTGTTCTTCTAGCGGAACATGGCTGCGGGAGCCGTCCGTTCGTCCAGTCGTTCATAGCCGAGGGGTACCCGTCCGCTCTCTCAGTCCATCATGAAACCATCCGATATGACCGATTCCCTGCTCGCCCCGATCGATGACACGGCTCCAGCCGGACCCAACCTCGAATACGATCCGGCCTTCACCGAGCTTGAACAGTTCGCCATGCCGACGCCCGAGCGCGTGATGGGCGACAGCCTGAAGGCCGCCCAGGAGCCCGACTGGGACAAGGTCGCGAGCGCCGCCGAAGCACTGCTCGCGCGCACCAAGGATCTGCGCATCGCGATCCACCTGTGCGTCGCGCGAACGCGCAGACAAGGTCTCGTCGGCTGGGTTGCGAGCCTCTGCCTGGTTCGCGGCCTGCTCGAACGGTACTGGGACGATGTGCATCCGCAAATGGATGCTGACGACGGCTACGAGCCGACCGCCCGCGCGAACGCCGTGATGCCGCTGGCCGATCCACTAAGCGCGCTCGGCTATTTTCGGGTCGCGACGTTCGTACAATCGCCGCGCCTCGGCCGCTTTTCGCTGCGCGATCTGCGTGTCGCAACCGGCGCGATCAAAGTGTCGGCATCGGCGGACGGCACGCCGCCGCCCACGCTCGTCGAGCTCGAAGCGTGCTGCATGGATTGTCCCGACGAGCAGTTGCGCGAGTCCGCCACGTTGCTTGCCGAAGCGCGGGACCATGCCAGCAGTATCATTGCGCGGCTGCACGACAAACTCGGCGCGGCAAGCCCCGATCTGAGCCACCTGTCCAGTGATATCGAAGAACTGAAGAAGTTCGTCGATACGCAATGTGTCCGGCGTTTCCCGGCTCACCTCGAAGTCGATGCCGCTGCCGGAACCGCGCCGGACGAAGGCGGACCGGGAGCCTCAACGTCCCAACCGGCGTACGGCAAAATCGCGGGCCACGAGGATGTGATTCGTCGCCTCGACGAAATCTGTGAGTATTACGAACGAATCGAACCTTCGAGCCCGCTGCCGGTTCTGCTCAAGCGGGCCCGGCGTCTGGTCGGCAAACGCTTCGCCGACGTGCTGAAGGACATTGCGCCTGGCGGGCTGGCCGAGTTGCAGATGCTGTCCGGGCCGGACATCGAATAAGTCAGGCGCCTGGCGGATTGGGTCACCGAGTGAGGAACGAGGGTCGCGACCGAGCAACCGCTGCGGCGGCAGCCATCGCCACGCGATCGCAACGTCATGGCGACGCCGTCACCAACCAGCATGCAGCAGCAGCGCACGCAGCTAGCACGAGCGTCAACACGCACGCAGCAGCCCACCGCGCGCCGGCGCGCCGCTCCCCCGTTGCGGCAAAGTCCGCCAAGCCAGCATCGGCGCATTGCACCGGCGCGGGCATGGGCAATGTGTCACCCGCCGGCACTGCACGCCGCACGGTATCGGGCACGGTAGACCCGCCTGCGTCGCCCAGCGATTCGAGTAACCGGCGCCGTCGACACCGGTACTCCCCGCGTTCGATACGGTGTAGCCGGTGCATCTCGTTCAGCACACGCAAGGCGTCGTTGACCTGTTGCACCTGCGCGCGACTGGTATTCAAGAATGTCCAGGAAGGGTTCATCGGAACCTTTTCAGGTTGCTTCGAGCCGCACGATCACGGCGGAAATGTTGTCGCGGCCGCGCCGTCCAAGCGACAGCGCGACCAAATGGTCGACCAGTTGCTGCGGGCTATGCGATTCGCGGCACGCACCGGCCAGTTCGGCGTCGCTCAGCTCCTTGTTGATCCCATCCGAACACAGCAGAAACTGCATGCCGGGACGGCTGCGGGCGACCGCCCAATCGACGAACAGCGTCGGCTCGACGCCGACCGCCCGGGTCAGCACACCAGCGCCCGCCGCCGGTGCGCATAGCGCACCGGCATGCGTGATGTCGCATGGCTCGTCATACACATGATCGCGCGTGAGCTGGGTTAGCTCGCCCTCTTCATGGACGTAGACACGGCTGTCGCCGACCCAGCCGCACAACATGAATGCCGGGGCATGCACAAGCAGCGCGACGGTCGAGCCGATTACATCGACCTGCTGTGCGGCGGCCGCGGCGCGCAGTTCGGCGTTCACCTGCTGCAGGCTGTCCTCGATGGCGGAGATGAAGTCGCTCACGTCGCCGCTGCGGGTCAGCGCGCCGAGCCGCTCGACGATCCGCGCGCTCGCATAACCGCCCGCCGTATGACCGCCGATCCCGTCCGCGACGACCCATAGGCCGAGGTCCTCGCGCACCAGGATCGCATCCTCGTTGCAGCGGCGCACGTTGCCCGTCTCGGTATGGCCGGCGGAGAGGCAGACCGTCGTCATGCGCCAACCTCGACAACCGCGAGCGGCCAATGGGTCGGCCGTGCGCCGAGGCCGGCGAGCAGCGCGAGATGCGCGCGCACGTCCTCGCAGGTTGGCAACGCGAGGGCCTCGGCGAGCGAGGCCCGCGGAAGTTGCGTCAAAGCGCGCGTGGCAAGCAGCACCAGGCGGTCGCAAGGTTCCAGCCGTAGCGCGGCTTCATCGCAATCGGCCTCGTCGACGGTGCCGATGCCGGGCATGGCGAGCCACGCGTCGCCAAACAGCAGATCGTCGAATTCGCCCCCCGCGCCGGCCGCGCGCTCGATGAACGGTGCTTGCAGATGGCCGCGCCGCCAGTGCCACAATGCCGCCGCGCCGACCCGCAGCAGGCGGGTAAGCGCGCCGTCAAAGCGCACGACGATCGCCACGCCGTTTTCATTCGCGGCGGCGGACGTATTCGGGCGCGCATCGCGGAGGCGCGCGTGGAGCGACATCAGCGCGGCCCGCTGACTGGCAAAATCCGGCGCGCTCACCGCCAGCGTGTCGCGTATGGCGCGCGCGGCCACGCGGTGCGCGTCATATGGACCGTCGTCGGCGCTCAGCACCAGGGTACGGCCATCATCGAGCCACCGGCAGGTGTCGCCGCTCGCAAGCTCGCGCCAGGCCTGCGGCACGGCGCAGCCGCGAGGGGCATCGCCCGCGAGCCAATCGCTGCTGATCGCCGGCGGCGCGTCGCACTGCTGCGCTGTCTCGGACAACGGACCGGCAGCGCCGCGTGCGGCCGGATCGCCACAGGAGCCATGGGTCGATTCAGCCGCATCGGAGCATAGCGGCGGGGATTCGTCGAGCAACGCCGCCTGGCTGCGCGGCAAGCCGCGCGTCGCGAGCAGGCGCGCCGCGCCCTCCGTCCACCACAGGCACCATGGCCCCTGCCGCAAGCCGGATTGCCGCCATGCCTCGCTCAGCAATGCGCCGACGGCCGCGCCGTCCCGCCTGTCCAGTTGCCACTGGCCGCTGTCCCACGGCAGCCCGCGCCATATTGGCGCGAGGCCGCTGGCGGGTGTGAGCGGATGAGGCAGCGCCGCGACGCGCGCATCGAACGTCTCGACGCTGACCGCTTCGTGCCGCGCACTCCAATAGACGCATTCGAGCGCGTCGAACCACGCGTCGTTGCAGAGGATCTGCGCGACGTCGCCACTACAGGGCGCGGCAAGCACCATTGGAAAGGCGCGGCCAAGGCGGTCGACGGCCGGTCCGGTCAAGCCGCACCACGAACGGTTGCCGCACACCTGAGGCGGCAGCACGAAGCGCCATGCCGCGCCTTGTTCCCACGCCGTGGCCCAGCGCTCGCCCAGTTCGCGGCGGCCGGTTTCGACCGCGCGCTGAAAATGGCGGTCCCAACCGTCGATGAAGTCGGGCGGCAACCGGCGCCGCACCAGATCGCCCGTGCCCGGCAGCTTGCCGTAAAAGCCGACGACGCCGCTCATCGCGAACACCTGAAACGCCGCACCTTGTCATTGAGGAACGGATTGCGCAAATTCGCCGGCTGGATCTGCAACTTCACCGCATGGCCGCCGAAATCGAAGCCCGCCAGATAGCGAAGATCACCCTGCTTCTGCAGACGGCCCGCATCGAGAGCACGGAAGAATGCCCAGTCGCCCTCGAACCGCAATGGTGTGCCGACCGGACGGCGGGAACCGTCGAACGCGCTGAGCACTACATGTCCAGGCTGCGGACCGGGCCACGTCAGGACGGCGCTCGGTGCGCCCTTCGCCGTGTAGTCGTACTTTTGCCCATCGATCTCGACGACAACCCGCTCGATCGGCGCATCGAGCTGTGGCGCGAGCAGCGTGAAGCCGACCTGAACCTGCGCGCCGTTGCGAAAGAATATCTGGCGGATATCGTCCGCGAGCTGGGCGCCGGTCAGCACACTGTCAGGTCCTGGCGGCACGCCAGGCTTCCAGCGCCACGCGCGGCCGCCGGTATCGACCCGCTGCGCGAGCGCCGACTTGAAGAAGCTGTCGAAGCGTCCGCCGTTGCCGAACAGCTCGGCGAAATTCTGCACAGGGATATCTGCTGCGCTGCCCGGCACGAACGGATAGCGGCCATCGACAAAGTTCGCGCAGTCGTTGCCCGCTACCGCACGAAACTGCTCGGCCAGTGCCGCGCTGCTGCCATTCGCGACCAGCGCCGCGCTTTTGCCGCTGAGGCCGGCGATCAGCCCGGCCACTTGCGGCGGCAACTGCTGCGCTTCCTGGCGAGCGGCCAGCAAAGCAGGATTGCTCTGCACGGCGGGATCGCTGAGGTCGTTCATTGTCAGCAGGGCCTGGCCGAGCTGGTCAAGCACGCCTGTCGTGTGATCGAGCGGCGTCGCTCCCGGCGCGCCTGCACTCAACTGGTTGAGCTGCGCGAAATGCGCTTCGATCGCGGCGCCCGGCTGGCGGGTGTTGGCCGCATTCGCCACGTTGATTTTCGGTGCATTGACGTTCGGCGCAGCCGCCGCGCGCAACTCGCCGGCCAGCCGCATGTTCACAGCGCGCCGCGCGACGATGTCCGCGACCGCCGTGTTCGCCTGCGACGCTGCCGCATCGGCACGGGACACGCCATCGCCGGCCGGGCCGCGTAGCAGGCCACTGGTATTGTCGCGGACCAGGTTGAGCAGCGCCTTCAACGGCGAACTCGGGCCGGCCAGTTTCGCGGCGAGTGCACTCGCGTCCTGAATGCTCGCGACGGGTTGCAGTTGCAGATCGTCGAGCAAGCCGTCCCAGTTTCTGATGTAGTCCTGCTCGTATAGTGTCAGCACCTGCTGCTCGTAGCGCGAACGCGCGAGCGGATCGACGCGGCCAGACTCGCGGCCAGTATCGAACACCCAGTAGTCTTTCACGAAGCCATCAACTGCCTGACCGAGGCCGCCGTCGACCGCAAACGCGAAATACGGCCGTGTGAACAACGCAGGCAACGGCTGCGATAGCGGCGTTCCGCTCTTGCGGCGAAACACGTTGCTTAGCAATCCCAACGATTCGTCGAGCCGCACCGGCGACTCCCCAAAGCGCGCCGCGTCGATCTGCACGCTGCCGTAGATCAGCGTGGCGACATCCGCGGTTTTCAGCGTCGCGCGCGCCCGGTCGATCAGCGCATTGTCGAGCGAAAGCGCACGCGGCTTCAGCGGATCGTCGAGCCGCGCCGAGAAGTGCTTGTCGAGCGCTTTACTGATCGCCGGGTCCTGCGGGAAGAGACTTTGCCACTCGGGACGCGCGAGCGCGGCAAGCTCGCCCGGATTCAGATGCTGCGGCTGGCCGAGCATCAGATAGCCCTTCAGGTAGCCGTATAGCGCCTGCGGGTCGTTCGCGCTCGTGCCGAGACCTTCGCGAAAGCGCGCGCCGGCGCCCGGTAGCAGCGCACCATCGAGCTCGCGCAGATAGGCGGCGTGCGTCTGAGCGAACAGCGCATGCCCCTGAAACAGGCCGAAGCGCATCAGCAACGGCACATGCTTGCGGTACTGGCCCGCGACATCCTGCGCATCGGAGATGACTTCGAGACGTGTGAGCGTCCGCGCGAAATACGCCTTGAGGTCCGGCGCGCCGGCCAGCGTCCCGGTACCCGGCAGATCCTTCAACGCACCCTGCACGTCGGCGACGAACTCGCGATTGCGTGCATAGCTGGTCGCGAAGCCCGCCACCAGCAACACGGTGACGACCGCAATGGCCGCATACGCGCCCGCCTGCAGCAGCAACTTCTGCCGTTCGAAGCGCGGATTCGTGCCGGCGAGACCCGACTCGCGAAACAGCACCTCCTTCAGCAAACGTTCGACGAAGTACGTGTGCCGCTGTCCCGCGCCGGCCTGCACGCGCGCCGCATCGACGCCGAAGGTCCGCGCCACCGCGCTCAGCATCCGGTCGATCGGCGCGCCTTGCTGCGTGCCCGAACTCAGGTACACACCGCGCAGCAACGGGGGGGTGCCGTACTCGTGGCGGCCGAACGCACCTTCGACAAACTGCCCGGCGATCTCGCGGAACGCGCCTAGCTGCTGCGGGAAACTGAGCACGGCCGCGCGCCGGCTGCGGTCGCGTTCGGCGTGCAGACGGTCGATCAGGCGCGTATTAAGGCGCTCCAGCAACAGGTCGTATTCACCTGCGAAGCGGTTGCACGCACTGCCGTCGAGGCTCGCGTCGAGCGGGAACGTCATGCCCCAGACCTGGCTGCGAAGCGCCGGTCCGAGGTCCTCGAAGAACTCGCGGAACCCAGCCACCAGGTCGCACTTCGTGAACATGAGATACACCGGCACCGCGACCTTCAGATGCTGCGTAAGCTCATCCAGACGCCGGCGCACCGTGCGAATGTGCTGCTGACGGGTATCGTCGTCGAAGCTCAGCAGGTCCGAGACGCTGATCGTCACGATCACGCCGTTCAGCGGCCTGCGCCTGCGGTAACGGCGCAACAGCGTCAGAAACGACTGCCATGCCGATGCGTCGAGGCTCACGTCCGAATCCTGCGTGGTGTAGCGGCCGGCGGTATCGAGGAACACCGCTTCGTCCGTCAGCCACCAGTCGCAGTCGCGCGTGCCGCCGATACCGCGCAGCGCTTCTTTGCCGAAGCGCTCCGATAACGGAAATTCGAGCCCGGAATTCCGCAGCAGCGTGCTCTTGCCCGAACCGGGCGGCCCGATCACGACATACCACGGCAGTGCATACAGATTCCGGCCATGACGGCGCGTCTTGCGCAACATGTCGATCGCCTCGCGAAAGCGCTGCTGCAGTTGCGCGCGCTCGGCACTGCCCGATTCCTCGGCGGCGAATTGCGCTTCCTGTCCTGCCAGATCACTTGACAGCCGCGCGGTCTTGCGCTGCGTGCGCCATTGCAGGACCTGCAGCACGAGCAGCCAGACCAGCACGAGCGCGAAGATCAGCGCGAGCCGGGCCGCAGGGCTTGCCAGAGGCTGCAGGTCGCCGAGACCAAGATAAGGGCCGCCAAGCCAGATCAATGCCGCGATCAGCAGCAGTCCCGCCGCTACGACGAACCACCGGGACTTCACCCAGGTTTTCAGCAGGTTCATGGGTTCAGTTCTCCGGGATGTACAGGATTTCCACGCGCCGGTTGCGCGCCCGGTTCGCCGGCAGGCTCGGCGGCGTCGCGATAGGCTGCGATGAGCCGGCGCCGTTCGCTTCGAGCCGGCGCGGATCGTCGAGTCCCTGTGCGAGGATCGCCAGCGTGTTTTGTGCGCGTGCGGTCGACAACTCGAAGTTGTCCTTGAATTTCAGCGATCGCACCGGTTGATCGTCGGTATGGCCGACCACGATCACACGGCCTTGCAACGGGTTCAGCGCCGCAGCGATCTGGCGCAGCAGCGGCACCTCTGCGGGCGCGAGCCCGGCGCCGCCCGATGGGAACAGAACCCCCGCGGCCAGACGCACGATGGCGCGGCCGTCCGCCTGTTCGTCGACGCTCAGCGCACCGGACTGTTCGAGCGGCGCGAGTAGTTGTTTCAGGCTTTTGCGCGTGGATGCGGACACCGCCGCGCTATGCGGCGGCGCTGCGTTTTCGATGCCGATTGCGGCGAGTTGCGCACTGACGGGCTCCGTCAACACATTGAGACGCGTGAAAAAAACCAGCAAAGCGCCGAGCACGATCAGCGCCGACGCCACCAGTGCGACCCACAGCGGCACATGGCGCATTACCGGGTTGCGGCGATCATCGACGCCGCGCCAGTGCGCCGCTAGTTCGGCGACGGGCGCTTCGCGCAGCGTGCCAATACGTCGATACAGATCCTCCTGGATATCAGCGAGACGACCAAGTCCACCCGGTTCGACCAGATAGCGGCCGCCGAAACCCAACGCGAGGCAGACGTACATCATCTCGATCAGATCGAGATGACGCGAAAAATCGGCGCTCAGGCGATCGAGAATCTGGAAGAATTTCATGCCGCCGTAGGTCTCGCCGTGGAATGTGACAAGCAGAGTCTTCTGCGCCCATCCGCTCAGATCGCCCCACGGTGCGTTGTTCACGGCTTCGTCGAGCATCGTGCACAGCACGTAGCGGGCGGCCATGACGGTTTGCGTGTTGATGCCCAGCGTCTGTGCGTAACGCTCGAAGCTACGCACCTGCGCGACTGCCTGCTCGCGCAAGCGCGCGATATCGGCGGGCGCCGCTACGCTGTGCCGCAACTGCACGCTCAGGAGCAGCAGCGGATTGGCCGCGCGCACGAGCGGGTTCGCGACACCGCTCATGAAATCGCCAAGATCGGCGCGCGGCACCGAAGGTCCCGAATGGGCGGATGACATGGCCGGTGCCGACGGCGTCTGGCGCGAGCTCTGTGCAAACCCGTCCGACGGCGCACGCGGCGGTGTAATACGCGTTACGTCGTCCGCACGCGCGCTTGCATTGGCGCTTGCATCCATGCTTGCCCCCGCCTCTCCCTGCGGCCGTAGTATGGTCGATTCAATCCGCAGCCGCGGATCGCCATTGCCGTTGCCATTCCGATTGCCGGTGCTCATGCGCGTATCGCCCACAATTGCAGATCGAGACCGGCGAATCCGCTACCGAAGTGCATCGCCATGCCGCCGGATGTTTTCAACATTCGCCACATCGGCGAATTGCGGTCGCACTCGAAATAGAGGAATCCTGATGTGTATGGTAACTGGCGCGGTGCGACCGGCATCGGCGATACGCCGATGCCCGGCAGTTGCAGGTTCACCAGATCGCGAATCCTTTCGACCGGACCGATCTTCGACTGCGCCGGCAACTGCCGGCGTATGTCCTCGCTCTTCATGTCAGCCTTCGCGGCGAGCACGAACGTCGCTGTGTCGAGCAGCGTCAGATCGGACACCACGCCGACCCACACGCCATATTTGCGCTGCTGTAGCGGAATCGGCACCGCGCTCTGTTCAAGCACCGCGCTCAGCCCGATCCGCAACGCGGCAATCACCGGCTCGAAGCTCTCGCGCAGTTGCTCATGCCGGTACGGCGGGAACGTCTGCGCGCGCTTGCCCGGCACGGTGAAGGTCGCGATCTCGCCCGCCAGTTCGATCAGCAGCCGGTAGAGCGCTTCCGGATGCAGCAGAGGCGCTTCGGCAAGATGCGCGACAAGAGGCTGATAGCGGTTGATCATCTGCAGCATCAGGAAGTCGGCGATCTCGGCCGCGCCGCCTCGATCCGTCTCGGCGACGCGGCCCGCGAGCGCCTCGCCACGCTGGTGAAGCAACCCAAGCAACTCGGATAGGAAAGTCTCGAGACGTGCGGCGGCCTGTGTGTGCAGCACGGTGGGCACGAAGCCCTCATCGAGGATCACGCGCCGGTCCGCCCGGCACTCGATCACGCGCGCCAGCGGAATCCGCACCAGCCCTTCGGCCGGCTGCGATTCGGCCAGCAGCCGTGTGCTCATGCCTCCCACTTCGATCGTGGTAAGCCCCTGGGTGCTGCCCGATGCGTCACGCACCTCGGCTTCGCGGACGCGATAGCGGAACATCTGATCAGCGGCCGCGTCGGGCCACTCGCTGTCGGGCCGCGTTAGCGAGCGCAGCGGCAAGGTCAGATGAACGACCTGGTCGCGCCAGTTCGAATCGACGTCTAGCGGCGGCGGCAGCGGATCGTCGTCGGGCATCGCGAACGGCGTGCCGTCGGGGAACACGCCGCGCGCGCGTTTGATGCCTAGCTTGCCGATCGCCAGCAGATCGCTTTCGAGCTCCAGTTCGTGGAGACCCCAGGCATACGGGCGCAGGCCGCCCGCGCGCAATTCCACATAGCGCTCGAAATAGCGTTCCTGCTGCTGCATGTGCTGTGGCCTCAAAAACAGGCCTTCGCTCCATATGGCTTTGTTGCTCCGGGTCATGTCTGTACGTCGATCAAGGGTTCTGTATGCAGCGTCCGGCTGGCGGACGGTGGTCGTTCGCGGCGTTGCTTCAGGACACTCCGCAGTGCCGGCTCTTCAGGCGCGCGAGCTGTTGCTCGTAGGCGCGCGCGAATTCGTCGCCGAACAGGCGCTGGAAACATTCGTCGGGATTGCGGGTCAACGCGTCAAACTGCTCCTTGTAGCGATCCCAATGACGTGGACGGCTACCGAGCGGCAAGCGCCGGACGTTGCGTTCGAGCTCCCGTTCGATGCGCGTCGGATCGAAGTGCGCGAGCAACGACTGGAACGCTGAACGCACGCCGGCGAGCATTGCCAGCTGGTGATTGCGAATGTCCTCGGCAGCGTCGTTGAGCGCTGCGCTGCCCGACAGAAAGCCGCTGTCTGGCGGCTCGAACAGCTTCCTGACCGCTTCCTGCACAGTCGGCGCGAACTTGAGCGGGTTGTTCTCCGAGCGCTGGATCAGTGTCGCGGGCAGGCGGAAGCTATTCTTCAGTTCCGCCCGCGCGCGCAGCACGTCCATCATTGCATCCACCGCGATATGGAACATCTCGTCGATGTCCGTCGACGTGCGGTCGGCAGACGGTCCCGGCGACGCACCCGGTGCCGCCGTCGGTGCCCATGGTGACGACGGCACCGAAGCGGACACCGGCTCGGCCGTGAATGCAGGCAAGTCGACTACTGCCGGATGGGCCGGCGTATCCGCTGCCGGGTCGCGAGCCGGTGGACCCGGCTGCGCAACGGCCGAAGACACCGCAACGGCTGAAACGGACGCAGCGGGCCCAGGCGGTGCGCTATCCGACTGCGGCTCGGCGCGCGGCGCGACGTGGCTGCCGGTTGCATCCCAATCGTCAGGCAACACCGGGCCGCTTGCCCGCACCGCTTCAACGCGCGGCGCGCGGAAGCGGTCGGACTCAGCCGGCGTGTGATTCCAGGCCTGCTCGGCCTGCGACGCCAGCGGCGCATCGTCGAAGTAAGACAGCGGCGCATCGAACATCGCGAGCGGATCGAGGCTCGCGCTCTGCATCGACGCATCGACGGCACCGGGAATCAGTCCCTTGGGCTGGTCCGCGTCGCCTGCCGTAGCGCACGGATAGGGCTCCAGCACGGCACGGCCGCGGTCCGCGGCACCCGCTCGTTGTGTCGCCGTCTCGCCGCTCAGACGCGCGCCGATTTCAAACGTGTCGATCTGCAGACGGTCGCCGTGCTTCAGTGCGGCGGGGTCGCCCTTGCGCAGCGGCGTGCCATTCAGCAGCATGCCGTTGGTGCTGCGGTCCTCGATGAAGTACAGGCCGTTCAGGTAACGCACCAGCGCGTGCAGCCGCGACACGCCCTCTGCGGCGAGTACCCAGTCACACTCGTCGGAGCGGCCGATGCTGCCGTCGCGGCAGTCGAACACCTGCTCGGTGCAACCGCCGAAGCGTTCGGCCCGTTCGCCCTCCAACGACAGGATCAGGCTCGGTGCGGCGCTCATTGGCGCGCCCCGTCGATGCTGATCCGGGTGCCGAGCAGCCCCATCGCGTCGCGGATAAACGCGGTGCAGCGCGTGTCGAGCTGCGCGGGGAGCAGCGCGGCCATATAGGTCAAGGCGGCCATCGCCGCGATTGCGGTCAGATGCTCCGGCGGTGGCGTTGGCCGCTCGTACCGTGGATTCAGATTGCCGCCGGTCCAGCCGGCGGCCGCGGCGGCCCATGCGCCGATCGTGCGGTAGCGGTGCGCGTCGGCGAATGATGCCGCGGACTCACGATGCGCTTCGCCGGGATCGAGCACCCAGGCCTGCGCAAGCGCCAGGCCCGCGCGGTCGTGCTCGCCGAGCGTCTGCTGGCTGCCGCACTGGCACACCCACGCCACCGCGTAGCGGCGCGGCAACAGACGTGCGAGCAGGCTCAGCGCGTCGGCGGTCAGGCCATCCTCAAGCACGGTCTGCACGGCCGTATGCGCGTCCATCGCCGGCCGCAGGCGCGCAACGGCCTGCGCGGAAAGCCGCATCTGCGTGGCTGCTTCGAGGATCGTGCTCATAAGAGCATCGCTGCGCCACCGCCGAGCACCGCAGTGGCCGTACCCATCAGTTGCAGATTGGTCGACTGGACCAGACAGTTCGCCTGGGACAGAATCTGAATCGCCGCGCTCGAGCTCACGTTCAGATTGGTTTTCGCGTTGATCTCCATCGCAAGCCCCGAGCTCATCGTCACACTCAGGTCGCCGTTGAGCGTGATGCGGGTACCCTTGATCGCGATCTCACCGGAACTGTTCATCGTGATGCTCGCACGCCCACTGACGAGCTTGATCTGGTTGCCCGCTGTGAGCGTGTAATTGTGCTCAACCTGCACATCGTGGTCGTGCCCGGACTCCTCGCGCAGATCCTTCTGAGCATGAAGCAGCACCTGTTCGCCGCCTTTCCTGTCCTCGAAGCGGATCTCGTTGTAATCGCCGCTGCCGCCTTCGTGGCTGCGGCTTCTCACGCCGCTCTGAGTCTTGTTCCCGGGCAGGCCGTACGGTGGCATGTTGTCCGCGTTGTAGACGCTGCCGATGATCAGCGGCCGGTCCGGATTGCCGTCGAGAAAGCTGACCACCACTTCCTGTCCGACTCGCGGAATGAACTGCGCACCCCAGCGCTTGCCAGCCCACATCTGGGCCACTCGCACCGGACAGGAATTCTCTGCGTTTGGCTTGCCGGGACGGCTCCAAAAAAACGTAACCTGCACCCTGCCGTACTTGTCGACCGAAATGTTCTCTGGAGCGTCGCCGCAAACCACAGCGGTCTGCAGGCCTGCAATCGTTGGCCGCGGCGTGACCGGCATCGTCCGGAACGGCCGCCTGCTTTTGATCACCTTGAAACTGCACAGGAACGGTTCCTCGCCATCGTCACCGCCTCCTCCGCCTGATACATAGTCAGGTTCCACGAGGCGCATCGCGGTTTCGATGACGAGGTATTCCTGATTGGCACTCGCAAGCGGAAAGTCCGTCAGCCTGAACAACGTGCCGGCAGCGATACCGCACGCATCGGTGCAGCCCGCGTGGACTGCCTGCGCGACGTTTAGTGCGTCGGTACGAACCTGGGCATAGCGCTGTCCATCGGAGACACGCCCGTCGTAGCCAACCTGGTCGTAGGTCCAGTCATAGATATCGAGACCATCGACATCATGCGCATCGGCTGCGTCGGTCAGCGCTTGCGCGACGAGCAGTGAAGCCCTCGGCTTGAGGTAATCGTAATCGTCAAGCTGCACTTTGGTGGCGTTGATTGTGCGAGCGGTTTCCCAGTCCGTCACGGCGGCCTTCACGCGCTTGCCTTTGCCCATCGAGGGTGCGTACGGGATCCGCTCGAAACCCGCTACTTTCGAATGCGCGGCGAGCGCATCGGCCAGCACCATGGTGTGCGTGCTCTCGCTGTGTGTGAAGAAATAGTAGATGCCTTCCTGCTCCATCAATCGGCTGATGAAGTCGAAACAGCTCTCCCGGTACTGCACGCAGAACTCGCGCGCCGGGTAGTCGCCGCTGAGGCTAAGACTTAGATCTTCATAGCCGATCTCGGCGAGCACGCACCTGATGATCTGCGGCACGCTCATGCCACGAAAGATGCGACAGTCTCGCCTGCGCGTCAGAAGCCAGGGTTTTGGCACAAGCGTCAACCGGTAGACTGCGTATCGCAAGCTTTCGATATTGACAAAGCCGCTCTGTTCGCACTCGCTGACCATTCCGTTGAAATAGCGTGTATAGCCCTGAGGGCTGACGAGTTTGATCAGCGCGGTCGTTCCAAGGAGCGCGCGCAGATCGATTTCTGCACTCCTGCTGATGGCCTCGACCTCGTAGGTGAAAAGCCGGCCTAACGACTCGGTCGCGGTCATGCTCGCGAACAGGAGACTGTCGCCGAGGTTCGACTTCAAGGTGATTGCGTGAGCCATTCGGATACCGTGAATCAGTTAGGAAGGTTTCATCACATGAACGCCGGGTCGAGCGCCCTACGCACTGAGCGACAGCTTTGACCAGAGTTGACCGGCCGCTGATTCAACTCATCAACAGCCGTGCCTTGCGGAAAATGCCATGTACTTCAAGAACACCTGAGCCCGCGTTTCTATTCCGTCTTTTCACGCCGGCAGCGGAGTCGATTCGCAATCGACGATCAATCGATTAGCGAAAGTTTGGTGAGCATATAGTGCACATTGGCCGAGGCAGATCCCGGTGACGACGGGCCACGCACAACTTCTCCAAGCAGGGTTCGAAAGGCCGCTGACATCCGCGCCATCTCCGGCGCCATCGGCGCCTGGTACCTGGCGTTCCAGCCTGAAGTGTTAATCGCCAGACTGCCGACACCGAAATAGGCTTCGTAAGTAACGGGAAAAACACGCTTGAAGATTTCCCGCGCATGCGTATTTACAAAAAAGTCGTTGCCCCTGTAGGCGCTGACTTCCGTCGCACGTGCATAGGGCACGCCCCCCAGCGCTGCCGCGCTCCCAAACGGCGTCCGTTCGACGTTGCCTTGACCGGTCATTATCCGCTCGTACAAACTCCATGCCTGATCGTTGCTCAAGCAATAGTGCCTCATGGGTTCCACTGGCGTGCTGCACGAATGAAGAAAACGATAGGCCAGGTTGAATACGAGCTTACCGGCGTCATTATTCATTTTGGCGGTATTGCTGTGGGTTCCTGGGATTGGCAGAACCCAAACGTCCGTATCAATTGGGCTTTGAATCGTCAGTCTGTGCGCGACAATCGGCTTGAAGAAACGACGGCGCTCATCCATCGCGAGCGTGGCGACATAATTCTGGACATTGGGAGTCAACGTCGTAGCATCGACTTCGTCGTTATGTCCGGCGCCGGCCACCGGATCCACCGCGAAAATATTGATGGGTATCGCACGGATAGCGGGATCCTGACTCTGCCACAGAAAGTAGGCGATTCGAATGCACGTGACCGCGCCACGGCTCCAGCCGAGCATATTGATGGCTGAGGGTAATTGATTATTCGCGTGCAGCATGCTGACGAATGTCAGCACATTTCTTACATTCGTCGATACGCCGATTCCAAACGCCCCCTCCACGAGCGATGGCCACTTCGGACCATCCACCCGGGTCTTCCAGATATAAGGCCCCTCAGCGATATGCCGGGTCTCATAGAGAGTACGGGTTGGGTCACCTATTCCCCCCACGCCCTCCATGATCAGCTTGCCTAAAAACTCAGGACTTCGATCGTTGTTTCCAAATAAATTGACGATCTCAGATTTATCAGGACTCTTAAGCGAGCTTCCATCGGTACCGTGATTGTAAAAGGTCCAAACAGTCATCGTTCCCTGCTCCGGTTAGTGTTACGGATTACGTACTCGGAAGTTGAGTCACTTCCGGGTCAAACGAGCCGCATGGTTCGAACCGATAGACGAATTCACCCGCTTCCGCATTAACCAGCACTTGGGGCATGGGCTCGCCCAATGTGGTCCGGGTCAAGAATTCACGGCTGATTGTCGGCAGCATCGTATTGGTGAGAATGGCGTCGATCATCCGGCCGCCCGATTCACTCTCGCTACACCGGCTCACGATCAGTTGTACCGCCGAAGCGGCGTAGCTGAATGGCACGCGATAACGCTCCTCCACGCGCCGCTTGATGCGGTCTAACTGCAACTTCACGATCCTGGCCAGCATATCCTCGCTGAGCGGGAAGTACGGAATAGAAACGAAGCGACCGAGCAGTGCGGGCGGAAACACCTCCAGTAGCGGTTCGCGCAGGGCTTCGGCCAATCCTTGCGGATCGGGCACTCGGGCGCGATCCCTGCACAGACCCGCAATCAGATCCGAGCCGACGTTCGAGGTAAGCAGGATCAATGTGTTCCTGAAATCAATGGAGCGCCCCTCACCGTCTTCCATGACGCCCTTGTCGAATACCTGGAAGAAGATTTCGTGCACATCCGGGTGCGCCTTTTCTACTTCATCCAGCAACACTACCGAGTACGGCTTGCGGCGCACCGCTTCAGTCAGCACGCCTCCCTCGCCGTAACCCACGTATCCCGGCGGGGCACCCTTGAGCGTGGAGACCGTGTGAGCTTCCTGAAACTCGCTCATGTTGATTGTGATCAGGTTGTGCTCACCGCCATAGAGTGTCTCGGCGAGCGCCAGCGCGGTTTCGGTCTTGCCCACCCCGGAAGGGCCGGCGAGCAGGAAGACGCCGATCGGCCGGTCTGGATTGTCAAGTCCCGCGCGCGAGGTGTGGATGCGCTTTGCAATCGCCTCCATAGCGTGGTTCTGGCCGATCACGCGCTGGCACATCAGGCTCGCCAGGTTCATCACGGTCTGCAATTCGCTGCGGATCACGCGGCCGACAGGAACGCCCGTCCAGTCGGCGACAACCGAGGCCACCGCCTGGTAGTCGACGTTCGACAAGATCAACGGCGTTTCGCCCTGGAGTGCGGCGAGCTTCGACTGCAGGGCTTTCAACTCGGTCACAAGAGCGACGTAATCGTCGTGTTCGAGCGCGACCTCGACGGGTTCTGTAACCCCATCGGCAGGCACGGAATACGCGGCGCCACGATCCGTGCCCGCCACGCCAGCGGCGCCCCGCAACCGGACACGCAGGTCGAGGATCTGCGCAACGAGCGTCTTTTCCTCGCCCCACACCGTCTCCAGGTGATGCAGCCGCTCCTGCTCGATGGACAGCTTCGCGGCGGCTGCGGTTTCGCGCTCGTGGACTTCTACGCCCACGCTCTTCTCGCGGGCAATGATCGCCTGCTCTGTCTTCAGCGCCTCGATCCGCTTGCGGGTCTCGTCTATCCCGGCTGGCACCGCATGCTGGCTGACCGCGACCCGCGCGCACGCCGTGTCGAGCAAGCTCACCGCCTTGTCGGGTAAATGACGGGCTGGAATGTACCGGTGCGAGAGCTTCACCGCAGCCTCGAGCGCTTCGTCAAGGATCTGCACGCGATGGTGCTGCTCCATCACGCTCGCCATCCCGCGCATCATCAGGACGGCCTTCTCTTCGCTGGGCTCATTCACCTGCACAGTCTGAAAACGCCGCGTCAGTGCGGGGTCCTTCTCTATGTGCTTCTTGTACTCGGCCCAGGTGGTCGCGCCGATCGTGCGCAGATTGCCGCGCGCGAGTGCCGGCTTCAGCAGGTTCGCCGCATCGCCGGTACCGGCGGCACCGCCCGCGCCTACCAAAGTGTGCGCTTCGTCGATGAACAGAATGATCGGCCTGGGCGATGCCTGCACCTCGTCGATCACCTGGCGCAGACGGTTCTCGAATTCGCCCTTCATGCTCGCGCCCGCCTGCAGCAAACCGATATCGAGCGTGCGCACCTGCACGTCCTTTAGCGCTGGCGGGACGTCACCGCGCGCGATCCGCAACGCGAAGCCCTCGACCACGGCGGTCTTGCCGACGCCCGCCTCGCCGACCAGCATCGGGTTGTTCTGCCGGCGGCGCATCAGGATGTCGACGACCTGGCGAATCTCGCCGTCGCGGCCGACGATCGGATCGAGCTTGCCGTCGCGCGCCTGTGCGCTCAGATCGACGGTGAATTGCGGCAGCGCCTGCTGCCGGCCCATCTGCGCGGGTGCGATCGCGCCGCTGCTCTCGCCAGGCGCGGTGGCCTCGACACGAAAGCCGTCGCTCGCCTGCAAGCGGTCTTCCGGCGAGCCGGCGACAATCGCCACAAACCCGTCCGCGAGCGCCTCCGGCTTCACTTTCGCGAACTCGCCCGACAGCGCATGCAGCACATGGCGCAGATGGCGTGTGCGCAGCAGCCCGACGAGCAGATAGCCGGTGCGGACCTGGGCCTCGCCGAACATCAGCGTCGCAAACACCCAACCGCGCTCGACCGCTTCCTCGACCTCGGCGGACAGATCGGAAATCGTCGTACTGCCGCGCGGCAGCCGTTCGAGCGCCACTGTCAGATCGCGTGCGAGATTCGACGGATTCAGCCCGAAGTGCCTGACGATCCGGTGCAGATCGGAATCCTGCAGTTGCAGGATCTGATGGATCCAGTGCGTCAGTTCGACCTCGGGGTTGCCGCGCAACTTGCAGAACACAGTGGCGCTTTCGATGCCCCGGTAGGCAAGCGCATTGAGCTTGCCAAACAGGGCGCCTCGGCTGATTTCGGCCATGATGTCAATCCTGTAGAGAGTGAGGCGGCCGCTCGGCGGCCACCGGTTCAGTGTGAAAATCGGCGTGACAATGCAATGGCGTCGCCGCCACGCGCTTGATGCAACTCACTTCAATCGACGGGAGTCAGCACGACCTGATCGGCGTCCGCCGGCTTTTGATAGCGGCCCATCCAGGTACTGAAGCCCATGCGCCCCGACTGACCCAGGTGAGTGGTCGGTACATCCGGCTTCCTCAGCACGAGTTGCACGTCCCACCCCTTCTCCATACCGACGTACAGCTTCACCGCGGCGACCAGTTCGACGAGCGCGTCACCGCCTGGCAGGAAGCGGTTCAACTCGTTCAGGCAGAGCGGCCCGATGCGCAGCCGGAAGCGCTGCTGCGCGCCGCGCACCTGCGCGCCGAGCATCGCGTTGCGGCCCATCGACGCCATGCCGCCACCCAGCCGCAGATACGCATCGCCTGGCAACTGCATCCAGCCAACCATGAACTCGAGCACGTACACCGGCACCTCGAAGTAATGTTCGAGAAAGCCCTTCAGCCCCTCGGCGTTGCGCGCCTGCGGCACCAGCCGCCCGGCGAAGAAACGCTTGTACCGGTCCGGCAGCGCGTCGCGCCCTTCGAGTTGCGGCGTCGCGATGCCGATCAGCGCGCCGACATAGAGGCGAAAGCGGTCCTGTTCCGGACGATCGAGTTGCACGGTCGGCTGCGCGTCGGCCCAGGCGCGGTAGAACAGGCTCAGCATCCGGTGATGAAAGATGTTGGCGAACGCAACCAGCGTCGAATCGTCCGCGTTGCGCTGGCGATCCACCGCATGCTCGGTCAGATGCAGCGGCAGCGGCCCGTTCGGTCCGAACAGTCCAAGAAACAGGCCATGCAGCCTCCCAGGCGCGCCGCCCGCGCCCGGCTCGAAGCGCTCGATGCTGCGCGGCGGAAATTCGAGCGACGCCGCATGTGCGAGCCGCACCGGATCCTCAGCAGGCTTGGTCGAACGGCCGAGCCGGGGCCGCAGCGGATAGCTGCATTCGAGCCGGCGCATCGCCTCGAAAAACTCGAAGTCAAACGGCCGGTCGCGCAGCGCCGCTTCGAGCACGTCGAGCGATTCGCGCGCTTCGAGTGTTTCTCGCGCGGTGCGCGCTATAGGATCGGACGCTTGCCGGGCGTGGCGGGCCATCGGGTTACCTCGTTACGTTCGAGTGTGCGCAAGACCGTCTCGGTGAACGAATTCAGCGACACGTAACGCGCGAAGAAATGCTGCAATACCGAGCCGAGCAGAAACGCGCTGCTGCCTTCGAACGCGGCGTCGGCGCAAGTCAGCGTGATTTCGAGTCCGCGGCCATAGGTGATCGGCCCAGGCACCGGCACGCGGCGGGTCGCCGGTGTCACGGCAACCTGCCTGATGCCGTCGATCTGGCGCCGCGCCACCGCATCGAACTCGTCGTGATACAGGCCAAGCATTTCGCGCAATGCACTGGCTCCATGCTCGCCGTCCTGGTCCAGCAGCGACAGATAGTTCAATTGCAGATGACTGATCAGGCGCCACGCGGTTTCGCCGCTCGCAGCCGGTGCGCGCGGCCGGGTGGGTCCGGCGATGCAGCGGATCGAAGCGACCGGCGCGTCGGTGTCCAGGGTGAAATCGGTGTACGACTTGCCGACCGGCATATGCAGCGGCAAATCGCGGTTCGTGCACAGCAATCGCAACCCGAGCTGGCGCAGTGTGGTGGCATACGGCGCGTCATTCGCGTCGACCAGTGCGATAAACGTCTCGTTGCCGACATAGCTCGAGCGCGTGCCGTTCTGTTTCTGGCGGCTCGACAGCAGGCGCGGTTCGCGCCGTAACGTGTAGAACGCAGCCTGCGCGCTGTGCCAGGTGCGCGCGGTGCCGCCGTAGAACGGCAGGAAACTTTGCTCCGGTTCCTGGCGATCGCCGTAGCCTTGCACGTCGAGCACGCTATATACCTCGAAATCCATCGGACGCGTGCGGTCGCCGAGAATGTGATAGTCGGTCCTCCCCTGCTGCAGATGAATCCGGTCCGCACGCCGTTCGGAGAGGTTGACCGCCGGTGTGCAGAACAAGCCGAAATTGCCCGCGTCGATTGCATTGTCGAGCCGTGTGCAGCTACGATCGAGCCACACCACGATTTCGAACTCGTTACCACGGGCGCGCGCCAGCAGCGAGCGCAGCCCGGTGAATTCGACGAAACGGAAGCGCTCCGGGCAAGCAAAATATTCCTGCAGCAGCCGGTAGCCGCTGAACGAACGATCGCCATACGGCAACAGCGCTTCGTGTTCGCCGAAGCCAGCCGCGCGCAGGTCGAGTGCGGCATGGTGTTCGGCGACGAATTCGCCTTGCGTCATTGCCGCGGTGCGCACCGTATACCCGACGCCGTTTGCGAGCAATTGTTCGTAGATCAGGCCGGGCAGTTCGTCGGCGCCCGCAAGGTAGACCGGCAGGCTGTCAAGCGCGAGCATGTTGGCCTGCACTCCGGAAAGCGTGCGCAACCGCAGGCGCAGGCCAGCGCGAACCTCGCGGCCGGGCGGCGGTACGAGGCCCGCTGCGGCGAGCGCGGCCGGCGTGCAGAAATAGCGCGCATCGGCGAGTTCGAGCGGCCACAGCGTCACTTCGTGCGCAGTCCGGTATTCACATGCGGTGCGCTCGCCGAAGCCGGTCAGGCTGCGCAGAACGGCGTGCCGCGCGACCACATGACCGGCGGGCGGCAGATCTTCAGCTGGATCCGGTCGCATCTGCACCACGGCCATGGACGGAATCGGCGTTAGATAGTGCGGGTAAATCATCTCCAGCAGATGCTGCGTGAACACCGGATATTGCGCATCGAGCTTCAGTTGCACGCGTGCGGCGAGAAACGCAAAACCCTCCAGCAAGCGTTCGACATAAGGATCGGCGCATTCGAAACCTTCCATGCCGAGCCGGCCTGCGATCTTCGGGTACTCGCTCGCGAACTCGGCACCCATTTCACGGACATGCTGCAACTCGCGGTTGTAATAACGGAGAAGACGGGGATCCATGCGGGTCAGCCGAAGTGTTGCGAGACGCGAAACTCGCCGGTTTCGAGATCGACGTCGGTGCGTAGATAAAGCCCAAGCGGGATCGGTTGCGCCCACATCTGCGCCTCGATCCGGAAACTTAGCGAGCGGCTGTCCATGCGTGCGTCGTCCACACTCACGCTCACCTGCACGGTGTCGGCGATCAGGCGCGGCTCGAAGTCGAGCAGCGCGGCGCGAATGCGGTTTTGCAGCATGCCGACGTCGAGGCCTGACAATGCGGCGCCCGCCAGATCGGGAATGCCGAAATTCAGCACCGAGTTGCCGACGTGGCCGAGCCCGTCGAGCGTATCGAGCGTGTCGGGATCCCACTGCCTCGTGCAGTTGAGCAACGCGGCAATGTCGCGGGTTACGAACTCGCGCAGACGAGCAGCGGTAATCACGCGCTGCTCGCGGCTCTCCTCGCGCTCGGCCGGCGCCAGATCGGTCAGGCGGTCGAGCAGCGAAGGCTGCAGGCGCTCCTGGGGTGTCAGTTCCGCCATCGTCTCAACCTGCCGAGGGTTCGCCGAACGTGACCGAGCGCACGTCGAGTAGCGAATAGTCGGTGGCGTCGGTGACGAACATGCGTTGACCGCGGCCGACGAAGCAGTCGGTGGCCTGTTCGATCCACGTGGTGCGCGTGGCGAGCGCAAAGCCGGCGACACCGGAACGGTCGCTGCCCGGATAGCGGCATGGCACGAAGCCAATCGCCTCGCTGCCGCCTTTCCAGACGATCTGCACCGGTGCCCACACCTTGTCGCGCAGATCGGCCGGCGCTTCGAACTTCAGCGAACGCAATTGCGAGAACGGAACCCATGCATAGCCGGTCTCCAGGATCAGTTCGAGGCATGGACCGAAACGCGGATCGACGTCGGCGATCCACTTGAACGGTTCGCCGTCGATCGTGCCGGCGACTGTTCCTGCCGCGTGGAATGCACTGATGCGTAATTCCAGCGCCTGCTCGAACTTGCCTGCGCGCAGCGCTTGCAGCGACTGCAGCAAGGATGTGTGCCAGACGGCCGGCTCGCCATACATGGCCGGGCTTGCTTTGCCTGCCATTACCGCTTCGCGCTGGCGTTCGCCGCGCAGTGCGACGTCATAGATGCTCATCATCAGCGCGTTCTGCGGGTCCAGTTCACCGGCCACCTCTAGCTGGTTCGCGGCGCGCTCCCAATCGCCCAGCACCGCAAGCAACTGAAACAGGAACACACGCAGCGCAGCGTTCGCGGGCTGGATTCTGACTTCGGCTGAAAGCGCGCGCAATGCCTCCGACAGTTGCCCGTTCACGAGCAGCGTTTGGGGATTGCCGATGACTGAAGATGTACTCACGATAAAAAATCCGTTTAGCGAATGAATCTCCGGGTGACAAGCCCGGTCCTGGAACGCCGCCGGGCGGCGTTCCGAACGCTTGATTACTTACTGCTTGGCGACCTGCTGGATGTCGTAGGTGAAGTCCTTCGCGCCGCCGCTTGCCTTACCGTCGTCGTCCTGCGGCTGAAACGAATACTTGAACTTGCCGAAGTGCAGCGTGATGTTTTCGGTCAGGCGCTCCTCGCCGCCACTGCCGCCGGTAGATACCGACGTGATCAGCACACCTTCGCTCAGCTCGAGCGTCACGAAGTCGGTCTGCTGGCCGGTCGCGTTGGTCACGTACAGGGACGCGGTGTCGAGGCGCGCGCCCGTGCAGCACGCGTTCAGGATCGCATTGGAGCAACTGTCGACGTACTTCGTGATGGTGATGTCCTGGATGTTCGCCTTGCCGCCCGATGCATAACCGGCGCCCGTGTGAAGGTTACCGGTATTGCTGACTCCCCACGACCACGCGATGATGGGCACTTCGTCCTTGTGTTTCGCATGGTTGGACGCGCCCTGGATCGTGACCGAACCATTGCCGAATTTCAGGTGCATGTCGAATGCCATAAATATCTCTCTCTAGTTGCCAATGAGGGTGCTCGCCGGTTCGACGAACGAGGGGGATCCGAAACGCCATTGCTCCGGATCGGGATATTGCCGGGCGGTTTGCCGCGCGCCCATTACCGCTTCGTCAAGGGCGTCCGGACGGCAGACGCGACACGAGCCGCAGCGACACGGTCAGGCCTTCGAGTTGGTAATGCGGTTTCAGGAAGAACTTCGACGTGTAGTAGCCGGGGTTGCCCTCGACCTCTTCGACCACCACCTGCGCGGCGGCGAGCGGCTTGCGGGCCTTGGTTTCCTCGCTGGAGTTCGCCGGATCGCCGTCGACGTAATTCATGACCCAGTTGGAGAGCCAGCTCTCCATCTGCTCACGCGTGCTGAACGAGCCGACCTTGTCGCGCACGATGCACTTCAGGTAGTGCGCGAAGCGGCTGCACGCGAACATGTACGGCAGCCGGGCCGACAGGTTGGAGTTCGCGGTCGCCGACGGATCGTCGTACTCTTCCGGCTTCGCGACCGACTGCGCGCCGATGAACGCCGCCACGTCCGAGTTTTTCCTATGGACGAGTGGCATCAGGCCCATCTTGTCGAGCTCGGCCGAACGGCGGTCGGTAATCGCGATTTCGGTTGGGCACTTCATGTCCACGCCGCCGTCGTCGCTCGGGAATGCATGCACCGGCAGGTTCTCAATCGCGCCGCCCGATTCGACGCCGCGAATGCGCGTACACCAACCGTATTGCTTGAACGAACGGTTGATGTTCACCGCCATCGAATACGCAGCGTTCTGCCATGTGTACTTCGACGAATCGGCGCTTTCGGTGTCCTCTTCGAAATCGAACTCTTCGACGGGATCGGTCTTTGCGCCGTACGGCAGGCGCGCCAACGTACGCGGCATGGTCAGCGCGAGATAGCGCGCGTCGTCCATTTCGCGAAGCGAACGCCAGCCGGCGTAATCAGGCGTGGTGAAGATCATCGAGAGATCGCGCGGATTGGCGAGCTCGCTCCAGTTCTCCATGCCAAGCAGCGCTGAATCGGCAGCCGAAATGAACGGTGCGTGCGAGGCGGCGGCAATCTGCGAAATCCCGCGCAGCAGTTCGACGTCCTGCGGGCTATGGTCGAAGTAGTAGTCGCCAACCAGGCAGCCATAAGGCTCGCCGCCGAGCTGACCGTATTCCTCTTCATAGATCCGCTTGAACAGCGGGCTCTGGTCCCACGCCACCCCTTTGAAGCGCTTCAGGCTCTTCCCGAGTTCTTTCTTCGAGACGTTCAGCACCCGGATCTTCAGCATCGGATCGGTTTCCGAGTTCATGACGAGGTGGTGCAAACCGCGCCACGCGCCTTCCAGCTTCTGGAACTCGGCATGGTGCATGATGTGGTTCAACTGCTCGCTGAGCTTTCGGTCGATTTCTGCGACGTATGCATTGATGGTCTGCGTCACGTCGTCGGAAACGATGTCCGAATCCTGCAGCACCTGTTCCGCGAGGGTGCGCACGGCCGCCTCGACTTCGTCCTTCGCGCGCTCGTTCTTCGGTCTGAATTCCTTGTTGAGCAACGCAGCGAAATCGCTGGTTTCGCTGCGTACGCTATGCGCATCCCGCGCGGCAGAATCGAATTGCTTCTGACTTTCCATGATCGCCATTACTCCTGTTCGGGCGTGGTGTCGGCGGCCTTCGGAGCCGCGCTCAGCGACTGCAGCAGTGCTGGATCCTTGATTGCCTGCGCAATCAGCTTTTCAGCGCCGGCCTTGCCATCGAGATAGGTGCCGAGATTCGCAAGCTGCGTGCGCGCCTCAAGCAACTTCGCGAGCGATTGCACGTTGCGCGCGACGGCCGCCGGCGAAAAATCGTCCATGCTCTCGAAGGTAATGTCCACTTCCAGCTCGCCTTCGCCGGTCAGCGTATTGGGGACGCTGAAGCTCACGCGCGGCTTGATCGATTGCATGCGGCTGTCGAAGTTGTCGACATCGACCTCCAGCACCTTGCGCTCTTCGAGCGTCGGCAGATCGCCCGCATTCGCGCCGGACAGATCGGACATCACGCCCATCACGAATGGGATTTGCACTTTCTTCTGCGCGCCGTAGAGTTCCACGTCGTACTCGATCTGGACGCGGGGTGCACGATTGCGCGCAATGAATTTCTGACTGCTCTGCCTCGTTGCCATGCGCTTGCTCCTTTGAAGTGCATGAGGTTTCAGGAATTCGACGGACTTGCGTCGCTGCGCGGGTACCGTCCACGCTCACAGAACGCCTTGGCTTCGCGGTCTATTCCATTTTTTTGTCGATGATGCGACGCGGAATAAATACGCGGGGTCGGGCGTTGTGTCGGTATCAACGCCCTAGCCGATAGTGGATTCACTACGCCAAATGAAATGACACTTTCAGGAAAACCCGGTCGACCGATCCTCAGAATGCTGCGGAGGATCGTGCCGCTTGGCATGCTAGCGATGGCGTCGTATGCGCATGCCGACTGGACGCTGGCACGCGCGAGCACGGCGGTCACGATCATTCACGCCGCGAGCCTGTATCAGGCGCGGGCCGGCCAACGGCTTGGCCGGGACGACATCGTCGAAACGCCGGCCAGCGGCGACGCGCAAATTCAGGATGAGGGCGGCAATACGGTGGCGCTCGGGCCAGACACGCACGTGCTGCTGAAGCGCGACGCGCATATCGTGGTGCTGCGCGGCTGGATCAAGTTGCTGCACGCCTGCGCCTGGGCGAACTGCGCGACGCCCGTTGTAACTACCGCACGCACGCAGTTCACACCGGCCAATCGCAGCACGCTGGTGATTGCCGCCGCGCCAGCCGGCTACGGCGGCGCGGACGCGGTGTTCTGCGAAAGCGGCTCAGTGCAGGTGCTGGCGCTCGGCACCTCGCGCGGCAAACCGGCCAGGGTCCAGCTCGACGCGCGTCAGTTTGCGTTGCGCGCGAAAGCGAACGAGGTGATCGCCCTGGCGGCAAGCCCCAATCCGGCGTTCGTAGCCGCGATGCCGGTCACGTTTCGAGACGCGCTGCGCACGCTGCCTCCGCCTGCGAACTTGCGCAACCTGCCGTCACGCGGCCTGCGCCCAGTCACCTACGGTGACATAGCGGACTGGCTCGGCAGCGCGCTTGCCGTACGGACCGACCCGGCGACCCGCTTCACCGAGCGTTTTCGTCCCCGCCTCGCGGACCAGTCGTTCCGCCGCGCCATCAGGCAGCACGTGGATGCGTTGCCGGAGTGGCGACCGCTGGTGTCTGCGCAACCGCAGCCGAACCCACGCGTCCCGGCGGTGAAACCGCTTTCCGCTTATCCCTCGATACTGGTTCGCCCATGAAGCTGTCACTCGCCATCAAGTTCAATCTCGTGTTCGTCGCGATCTTTGCGATCGGACTGACCGCAGCGGGCGTCGTGGCCGACAAGGTGCTGCAGCAGCAGGCACTGGACGAAACGCGCCACGACGCCGACGTGTTGATGAGAGCCGCCGAAGCGATGCAGAACTACACGGCAAAGCACATCACGCCCCTGCTGGCAACGCAGATCCAGTATTCGTTCGTGCCGGAATCGGTGCCGGCGTTCTCCGCGATCGAGATGCTGAACACCTTGCAAGGCGCCTTCCCCAACTTCTCGTACCGCTCGACGATGCTCAATCCGACCAATCCGCGCGACCGGCCGAGCGATTGGGAAACCGAAGTGATCGCGCGCCTGCACGATCAGCCGGCGCTGAAGGAGATCACCGGACAGCGTCGTACTCCGGGTGGCGCACACCTGTTGTTCCTCGCGCGTCCCAGCGTCATCAGGGATTCGACCTGCATGCAGTGCCACAGCACGCCGGCGGCGGCGCCGCGCACGATGCTCGACAAGTACGGACCGGCGAACGGCTTCGGCTGGACCATGAACGAAGTGATCGGCGCCCAGTTCGTGTCGGTGCCGATGTCCGACTCGATCGCACACGGTCGCGCGCTGTGGCGCAGCTTCATGGAAGCGCTGAGCGTCGTGTTCGCCGTCGTGCTGATCGTGCTGAACGTGATGGTGCATTTTCTCGTCACCCGACGCTTGCAGGCACTCTCGCGCGCGGCCGACGAGTTGAGCCTCGGTAAGCTCGGCGACGTCGAACTGCCGACTCGCGGCAGTGACGAGATCGCCTCGCTCGCGGTGTCATTCGGGCGAATGCGCAGGAGCCTCGTCACCGCGTTCGAGCTTCTCGACGAAAGCGGGCCCGCGACCACCGTGCCGCCAGGGTCGCAATCGTGATGCCGCTCACCGGAGCAATGCCGCGGCAGATCGGCCGCTACCAGGTCGAGCGCCTGCTCGGCCGCGGGGCGATGGGCACGGTCTATCTCGCCACCGATCCGCATATCCAGCGGCGAGTGGCGTTGAAAACGATCCGCACCGAACTGCTGCACGACGCAGGTGACGGCGGCGATCCAGCGCATACGGAATTGCCAGCGCGCTTCATCAACGAAGCACGGGCGGCGGGACGGCTTGTGCATCCGCATATTGTCAGCGTGTTCGACTACGGCGAGGCCGATGGCGTCGCGTTCATCGCACTCGAATACGTGCATGGCGAAACGCTTGCTGCACGGCTCGCGCAACATGCCGTCAACGGCACTGCGATGCCGCTGATGCGCGTGCTCGTCTGGTTTGCGCAGTTGCTCGACGCACTGGCTTACGCGCACGAAGTCGGCGTGATTCATCGCGACATCAAGCCGGCGAATCTGTTGATCACACCGCGCGGCGAATGCAAGATCACCGACTTCGGCATTGCGCAGCTCGACACCGGCCGCCTGACCCAGGTCGGTATGATGATTGGCACACCGAGCTATATGTCGCCTGAGCAATATGCCGGCATGGAGATCGACCCGCGCAGCGACCTGTTCTCCGCCGGCGTCGTGCTCTATGAGATGCTGACCAGCATCTGTCCGTTTGCCGGCTCACCGGCGGCAGTGATGCAGCGGGTGCTGAACGACACGCCGCAGGCCCCGTCGAGCCGGATCGCCAGCTTGCCCGCGGAACTCGACACGATGGTGCAGAAAGCGCTCGCGAAGCAGCCCAGCGAGCGTTACAGATCAGCGCAAAGCTGGCGTGCCGATGTGCTGGCGCTGATCGACACGCTAACGCAGCGGCTCGATCCCGAGCAGACGATCCTGCTCGCCCCGCTGGCGCGTCAGGCTCTCCCTCCACCGCCCCTCGTCGACGATGCCGGTGCTTGCATGGTTCCGGTTGACTGGTCGCCCGAGTTCCTCACACAGATCGAGCAGCGGCTCGCCAACCATGTGGGGCCGGTCGCTTCGCGGCTCGTACGCCGTGCTGCGGCGCACGCCACCGATTCGCGAATGCTCGCGGCCGAGCTTGCACGTCATTTGACAGACGCCCGCGCACGTCGCGAGTTCGATGCGCTGCTCGCACCCCATGCGGCGCCGGCGGGTAACGGGGCGATGCAGCTCGCGCGCGAAAGTGGCGCCACGCGAGCGGCTACGACACTCGATCCGGTACAGATCGAATCCGCCGCGCGGCGGCTAGCGACGCATATCGGACCGATCGCGCGCATCGTCGCGCAGCGCGCCGCGCTGGGCGCCGATATCGCGATGTTCCGAGCACGGCTCGTCGATGCGTTACCGGCCTCCGTGGACAAGCACGCGTTTCTCGATACGCTCGACAATCCGGTTTCGTGAACCAGGCTACAGGGATCGAGCCGCTCTCATCGGCGCGGTACCGTCCGAACCCGGCGACGATTCGATGCATGTGATAACGTAACGCCGAATAGAACGGGGCTACCCGCTGGCCTGCCCGCCATTTATCGGCGACGCGCACAACGCGGAACCCGGAACGCTCGGCAGGCAAATCGCAAAGCTTGAAGCGGACCCGCCGTTGGACATGGAAGCGCTATGACCTACCGCCCACTAGTGCCCGACTAGCGGTCGTGAGAAAAGATTGACACCCTCTGCACATAGAAACAACGGCGCAGCTTCATGAAACCGGATGACATCCAGTTGTTGGCGTATGTGGACGGCGAGCTGCCGCCACACGAACGCGACGAAATCGATCAGGCGCTGCGCGCGTCGCCTGACCTCGAGCAGCAGGTCGCGTTGCTGCGCGCGTCGCAGTTGCCGTACCGCGAGGCATTCGCCCGGCAGAAGCTGCCGCCAATGCCTGACAGGCTGGCGAAGAACATCGACGCAATGGCGCGTGAAGCCGAGCAAAAACGGCAGCAAACGAAGAGCAGCGCCAACGGCCGGGGCGTGCCGCGCCCATGGATCGTCGCCGCAGCCGCCTATCAGCGGCTCTATTCGCGCGATACGTTCGACTACGTCGATGCCGATCCGGATCTCTCGAAGAAAACGCTGCAGGCAATTCGCGGCGAGGACGGAATCGCCCTCACCATTCCCGATTTGCGCAGCACGGGACTCACTTTCAAACGCGTACAGCGCTTGTGTTTCGGCGACCAGGCGATGGTGCAGATCGTTTATCTGCCAGAGCGCAGCCCACCGGTCGCGCTGTGCGTGATGAGAGAAGCCGGACCGGACCAGGCCATCGCCCAACAACGCGTTGACGGCATGAACGTTCTCACGTGGCAGCAGTCCGAACTTGGCTACGCGCTGATCGGCAAACCTGGAGACGACGATCTGAGCGCCATTGCGGAACGCATTGCCGGCCATCGCGGCGACACGCTGTTCGGCGAGTAGAACACTCCGCGTCAACGGGATCTGGCAATCAGGAAGCATCGCGCGCGAGTTCTTCGACAGCGGCGCTGACTTCGGCAAATACATCGAGCGTTCGGTACTTGGCCTGCAACCGGCGGGCGTGCAGAAGAAATGCAGACTCATGGAGCACCCGATTCACAGCGCTTCGCAGCGCCTCGATAGAAGGTTTGCCCGTTGCCAGGTTGATGGCCGCACCTGTGTAGGCCGTCCGGGCAGTGACTTCGATCTTGTCTTCCGACTCACCGGCAAGAACCAGCGGGACGCCATGAACGAGTGCTTGCTGTACGCCCCCGTACCCGCCGTTGCTCACCAGCACATCGGCATGTGGAAGCAGGTGATCGAAGGGTATGAAGTCCGCGACATAGGCGTTTGAAGGGATTGCGCCGAGATTGGCATCGGAACGTCCTGTCACCGCCACGACGACCACGTCCATGCCCTCGAGTGCCCGAAGCGTCGGGACAATCAGTTCGTCGAAATCGCGGTTGGCGATCGTTCCCTGCGTGACGACGACCAGCTTCTTCGCGTCGAGCACATTCTCCCACCAGGAAGGCGCAACGAACGGAGGAGCCGCGGCACGCAGTGCGCCGGCAAATCGCAAACCTGCGGGCGCGTCGCTGCGCTCGTACTCGAGGTCAGAAATGCTCAACTGCAAAAACCGGTCGGGCATGGACACGAAGCCATCGAAAATGAATGGCGGACGCACCTCGGCCCCGGTTGCGGTCAACACGCCACACAGATGCGCCTGGGCCTGCGCGAACAACTCATTCTCGACCATCGCGTTCAGACCTTCGTTGCGCGCGCGGCCCTCCACGGAACTGTCCGGTGGCAAGCCAAAACCGAACGGCGCCGTGTCGATGCTTCGCAGGGTAAGCGGGTTCACGCCGATACCGATTACACCGCCGGGTCGGATACCGGGCGCGCCTAACAGGACTGGCCAGATGCCCATGAACACCGTGTCATGCAACAGAACCACTGGCCGTCCGGGTCGTTCACGATCAGCTTCGCGCAGCAGCGCTTGCAGTGTCCGATATTGTTCCTGGATCGGATCGGCGAACAGATAGCGGATGTCGAAATCGATTTGCTCAGGCCCCGGCCGTGCGTCTGCACGATTCGGAAATGCGCGAGGATCGGCCGCGTCAAAATCAGCATTCCCTGTGAACGCCACGAAGTCGAGGCCAGCCGCTTGCGCCGTTGCCTTGAACGCCAAACTGCTCACGAAGATCACTTCGTGCCCTCGCCGAAGCAGATCGGCTGCGATGGCGCAAAGTGGGGCGACATGACCGAACGCTGGCGTCGCGGCAACGATAACTCGTGTCATAAGGAATTCCTGCGTCTGATTTGATAAAATCGGTGCGGCAATCTTACATTAAATACATTGCTAGTGTATCCAATATATTCTGGTTCTTTTCGGATTTTTTCATGCCCAAGCGTACCTACACATCTCCCTTGCGGGCGGCCAGCACTGCAGCGACTCGTGAGCGCATTCTCGAGGCCGCGCAGCATTGTTTCGAACAGAAGGGATTTGCGGGTACAACCATGCGCGCCATTGCGGAACGAGCAGGTACCTCCCTCGAATCCGTGAACGTCACGGGTACAAAGAGAGACTTGTTGATGGCAGCCCTGACGCGCGCGACGACTCAGGTCGAAACAGACGCAAGACTGCTCGACCTGCCTGAGCCGAAGGCTATCTTCTCCGACCCGGATCCCGCCGTTGGCCTGTCGAACCTCATGTTGTGGGTCGCCGCCAGCAACAAGCGAACTTCCAGACTATGGCGATGCCTGGACCAGGCTGCCGACACCGACGAAGGCATTCGCACCGACTACAACGACTTCCTTGCCCGCATGCGGGAAGAGGCCGCTCGAGGTATTTCCATGCTCGGTGAACGCGGTGCGCTCAGACCCGGAATTGCGGAATCGGAGCTTGCCGATCTGCTGTGGCTGTTGGTCCTACCCGACCAGCGACGGCGCTTGTGCGACCACGCCGGATGGTCGCAGCAGAAATATGAGGCGTGGTTGTGCTGGTCGGCAAAAACGACCGTTCTCGCGACTTGCCCTCACACAACCAGATCGTAGACGGGTGGTTTGCCCCGCCGATTCCGCCAACGCAAGCGTCGCACACGATTGTGCGACGCTTATTATCAGCCGTGGTAATAGGCGTCGACCACGGAGATTTGCAGCACGCCTTCGACATTTTTCGATCACGTACACCACTGTGAGCAGTGGTTCCAGTTAGCGACAGCTTCAGCCACGCCGCCCCCCATACCCGTGCAGCGCACAAAAAATACACCCCACTGCGACGCACGATACTATCCCGTTCGCACGCAGCAATCTACGGTGTATGAAAACCCGGTGACTTGAACAAGCAGCGTTTCGGCAAAGGTGCTAAGAGCGAGCCGCCAAATAGCTGCATCGTGGTGGAATATCCAGCCAGAGCTTGAGGCGCGAGTGACCTTTGCCCAGTAAACGCGAACAAAGCCGCGCTGATAGCGATCTGGGCGGAGATTGAAAACCATATAGCGACGGAAATAATAGCGAGTCTCGCCCCAAACGTCATCGCAAAAGCTTTCGGCTCCGTATGGTCGAGCCGACCATTGCTCGGCGCCTCCGTAATACTGGCGCAGGTACGTCGTTGACATGCCGAACTTTCTTTGTCGGTGCTGTGTTATGCGAGCACGACGGGAGACTAAGCCGCATCCAACTGGGCTCCGTTTATTCTGACCCACGACACATATAAATCTCCGGACGATTTCAGGCCAGACGAATGACTGTCGACGATTTGGATGACCAGGTCGACTGGCCGTTCTTGGCCGATTGTATGCGCTCACTCAAGTCATCCCTGATCTGCCGACCGAAAGAGAAGTGGAACACACCGCCGCCCTCCTGCACACCAGCCGCTAAAAGTGGCTGAAACATCGCTGGGACGAGTTCACCGGCATGGGGCAGCCCTACACCCATCGGACCGCGTCGCAGGTCCTGATCTACGCGCTCTCCAGCTCGAACCCGGATCGTTGGCAGATCCACGGCAATGCCGTCTCCGGCGATAGCACGGCGGTGGCCCTGCCAGGGCTGCGAAGTGCGCAGCGAAGGAGTTTCGATATTTAACGAGATGATCGGGCCCGAAGCATGGAGGCACTTTCGGCATTGATTCGTAGGACTCCACGCGGCTCATTGAATAGAATTCTTCCAGAAAATAGTGTACGCAGTTCAAATAGACTTCGCGACGGCGGGCATAGGAGGCCCACAGACAGTAGTGGTGGCCGTCGTCCGGGTAGCCACACCATAGTGGCGTACTCGGTAAGGAGGACGAATTCGTATACGAGACTGAACCGGCAGCGTCATGCCGCCTAACGCCGTCGATTTTGTCGTGTCACTACGTGAACCATTTTTCAAGAGATCGCCCCGTACTCTGGCCACTCTGCCCCATTGTTCCCCGCGAACCCAGTCCACGTGCCACTAGTTCATCCGTGGCACCTGTTCATCGCGGCCTTGAACGACTTGCACACTTGACGCGGCATTGCGATAACTTGAACGTTCAGTCAAAAACACATTGTTCCTGATCCTCTCTTCCAAAGATATCGGAAAACGATGGAATATTTCGGCTAGGCGGTTGTTATCCAACACCATGCTTAATTTATATCCTCTTAGACACCGCGGTACCTGCGGGCCCCTCCAATGATGACTCCGGTGGTCGAAAACGCAGCCGAAATTGGCCATGAGCTAGATCGTGTTATCGCGAGCCGATTGTTCATCAATTCAGCAAGACTTATTCGATTTCTCCGCTTTACGGTCGACACCGTACTCAAGGGTCATGCTCACCTTCTGAAGGAACAATTCATCGGCATCCACGTGTATGACCGTTCGACGACTTACGACCCCCGAGTAGACCCTGTAGTCAGGGTTGAAGCGCGGCGGTTGCGACAGAAGCTTCGCAGGTATTACGAGACTATCGGCGGTTCATCCGAACTAAAGATCGATTATCCGATCGGCTCGTATGTTCCGGTTTTTTTAGTCAATGGAAAGGCGCCTGGCAATACCGAGTCGCGTATACAGACGAAGCGGACTGAGGCAGCAGACCTATACAGTGACGGCGAAGGGATGCTGCTTGCAATATTCCCTTTTGTCTGCCTGTCTGGTACGGAAGAAGACGTTCGCTTTTCAACGGGTCTTACTGACGAACTGATTTACCAGTTCAGTATGTCGCCTGGCTTCCGGGTCGCAGCCATTACGCACAGTTCCGAAGAAACACTTTCAATTTTTCCTGCACACAGGCTTTCGACTGATCTTGGCGCCCACGCTTTCATGCAAGGCCAGGTAAGATCGAACGGCGATCGGTATCGAGTCACCATTCAACTTTACGATTCGGCTGGCTTTGGGGTCTGGACTGATCGGTTTGATCTATTGGATCACGCGACCCCGTGCATGCCAGATCGCGTTGCCCGTGCGATCGCTGCACGATGTCGCCTCGACTACTCGCTACTCAGAGCGATGACGGTCTCTCCAAGTCTAGCCGCCGTCCGGGCACTCGGCATCGCCGCTCACGCAAGACGAGAGATTGACGAACGAGACCCGGTCAACGTGAGCAATGCACTTCGCGTCCTCAGCGCGGCCATTGCAAGATGCCCGGATGACACGGGATTGCAGTCGGCATTTGCAGACAGTCATGTTGAACTCTTCCTCTGCGGTGCTGCTACTTACGAGGTGGCCCATGAGGCTGCAAAGCCAGCGGTGAATCGTGCCCTCACCCTTGACAGCATCTCATCGGCAGGCAACTGTGCAGCTGCAGCGGTGCAGGGGTGGCTTCGCTGGAACTGGCCAAAGGCCATGGAGCATGTTCGGCTAGCGTTGAGGGCTGGAGCCTCGGTTCGTGCATCTTATCTGTATGCCATATTGCTTTCTTACAATGGTCAGTTTGATGAAGCGCTCAAGCAATTGAATCGTGCCGCAGATCTCGACGCATTTTCTCAGTCGACCACAACAGCGATCGCGCATACTCTTTTTCTCGCGCGTCGGTACGAATCGCTGATTGAGATTTTTCCAGAGAAAGATGGCGCTATACGGCCCGTTGGCGTCGTTAGATATCTCGGCTTGGCGTACGCAATGACTGGCTCTCGCGAGAATGCGACCCGGCTGATCGAACGGCTGATCGAACCGGCTTTGCTGTCCGTTTCGCACCGCACCGTTTGTGCAGAAATGGAGGCGTGGGCCGGTCGCCCTCGCCGGGCCATCCTGATGTTAGGAGAGGCGAACATCGCGCCGATCGAAAATGCACTGCTGGCCGTAGCGATTGGGGATCATGCAACCGCGATAGCTTCCCTGGAAGTCGCCCGAAGAAGACGCGATCCGATGGTCCTTACATTGCAATCTGACTCACGTTTCGATGCTCTCCGTAGGTACGACCGATTCAGGAACCTCGCAAAGCAGAGTCGTGTGGTACTGGAATAGCAACTCGCGAAATTGCTGTCAGCTCGTTCCAGCTAAAAGTTCTTTTTAACGGTAACTCTCTGCATGTACAAAACATCCAGACGCCGGAACGGTCTTTGACTCAAGGTGATCTTGCTTACTGGTCCCGTGCGCGACGCTGCAAAATACTCAGCCAGGCGCCACGCCGGGTTCTGGTGACGTTACCTCAACGCCTCCAAGGGCGTTCCTTAAATATTAATTAACGTTTGATCCACGGTCTGCTGCGTCTTGATTGACTGAGAGTTGGCCTGATAGTTACGCTGGGCTGTTATCAGATGAACGAGTTCAGTCGTCAAATCGACTGTAGATCCCTCTAATGCACCGCCTTGAACGTCGCCGTGATTAGTCGAACCGGGGGTGGCAATCTGCGCAACGCCGGAGCTCGCAGATTGACCAAAAAGATTGCCGCCCAAGTTGATCAGACCATCCGGGTCGGTAAAGTCTGCGAGAACTATCTGTCCTATAGGCTGCGCGCTTCTATTCGGGTAGATCCCGGTAATCGTTCCATCACTGCCAATCGTATAACTCTGAAGTTGCCCGGCGGGCGAGCCGTCGGGAGTCAGCTTCGTTATGCCAAAGGCTTGTCCGTACTGCGTGGTGCCTGTTAGATCCAGCGTTAGCGACTGGGTAGTCGCTCCTCCATCCGCGCCATTGGGAATATTAAACGCAAATTGGGCCGGATTCGGCGCTGTCAAATTTCCGGATGTGTCAAACGTGGCGGTCCCTAGCAGGCCGGTCGGACCAGGCCCGACCGGAGCAGCCGGACTACCCGACGTTCCGTAGACATCCCATGAACCAACGGCGTTCTTGACGAAATATAGGTTGACGTCGTGCGCGCCCCCAAGCGAATCATAGACAGAAGCCGTCGTTGAAAAGTTGTAACTGGTTGGGTCCGACGCAGAAAAAGTGCCGGTCTTGGGGACCGGATCCTGCGAGTTCAGATTGAACGCCGCAGCAATATTTTTTGACGGTGTCGGCGCCAGATCGGCGCGCGGGATCTGCAAAGGGACGATGCTGCCCTTGTCGATGACACCGTCCGAATTCACAGCATAGCCCATAAGAGGCAGACCATCCGCGTTGACTATCATACCGTTTTGGTCGGGGTGAAACTGGCCATTTCGGGAATACACGGTCGCACCATTCTTTGACAACGCGAAAAACCCGTTCCCGTTAATCGCGACGTCAAGACTATTGTCGGTAGTGGTAATCGTTCCTTGTGTAAAAATCTGATGGATATTGGATACGCGTGTTCCTATGCCGATCTGGTTATTCACCGCGGTCGTCATCGCGCTTGCATACATGTCCGCGAATTCTGCCCTGCTTTCCTTGTACCCCACGGTATTAGCGTTCGCTATGTTGTTGGACACAACATCGAGATCAATCGAGGCGCCAGCCAATCCGCTTAAAGCTGTTGCGTAGCTCATTTCTTATGCTCCGTAAACGTGAATAAAAAATCGAGGAAATAAGGATTTATCCCAGACCGGACCGCCGGGAAGAGTGTCTAATTTCAAAAAACACGCTACTGATTAAAGGCGGTGAAAAAAAATGAGGCGAGCCACCACCGTTTAATTGAAATCTGACTTGTATTGTCGTGGAAATCGGCAAGTTGAAGTCTTCTACGTCGAATTCAATTGCCCTGGGCAAATGCTCGCCAAAGTATCGGAAATCAAGCATCCCGACGAAAGCAAGCTCGCGGTCAAAAAGATACCCTGTGGCCTGGAGCGGACGTTTCGCTGGGTCCACGCATGTAACCCCTACTTTGAGACTTCGAATGACTTCGTCCGCTCTCGTACAACGCGACCTGAAGCTCGGACCGGCAACTTCGCTATTCCAGCCGCCCACGCATACGTTGCAAATGGCAAAACCTTTACAGCCGTCAGCGAGTGAATCGCACTCCACGATGGCCGAAGGTACAGGTAACAGTTCGTCTTGTCCGGACGCTGACGTCCGAACAATCTGCCGGTACACGGACGGCGGAAAAAATAGAGGCTTATGGCTTTGCTCAATGGATTCCATGGAACATTCCGTTGGGATGGTTGCTGTTTCACGTTCGAATTATTGAACCAATTAGCAGATATGTTTCGTCAAACTAAGGAAGGATTTGCCAGCAATTCTCCTTTTAAAGTTCTTGCAGTCCATGGTGAAAATTACTTTTCCATGAGTAGATAACGGTTATCTAAACACGAACTCTCGTTCCAATATTTCTGATAACCGTTATCTATTTTTGTTCGCAGTCGAGGAGAATTCGACGGAGCAGTCGAAACGGATACTCGCTCGTATCGTCGGAAAGTTAATTAGAGAGCGTGCTCGACTCATCGGCCGCCAAAGGTGGCGGCGGCCATCAACCAGTACGGAGGGGTTAGATAAAGCTACCGATTACTGTTAACAAAAAACATGGGAAACACTCCCATGAGTACGCGTTCTCCCACGTCTTCGGGTGATCTTGCAGTCGGATAGCTGGTCCGCGCCGTTCGAACTTCACGTAACGAAGTAGACGAATGACCTCGCCCCGCAGCCCCAGACTCCACTTTTTAGAAGCCGTCCCGCTCAATGACATAAACTGCCCGGCAGATGTGACGGAGGCGATCGAAAATAGGGAATAGAAGCCGCTCCCAACTGTTTTGTCTTAGGCAGACAATCCATTTGGGAGCCAGACAGTGCAGAACCCGCAACCGCAAATCGAAGACGATCAGTTGAGCGATCAGATGACCAACCCAGCACGCGTTCGCTCGCTCGGCAGCACGGAGCACCTTTTCTGGTTACTCGATCAGAACCGGCCGACGCATTTCGCCATGGTCGCCGAAATCGATCGGCGCTTCTCGCTCGATGCGTGGCATGCGGCTTTTCGCGTGCTCCAGCGACGGCATCCGCTGCTTTCGACTTACATCGGCGTCGACACACAGTCGAATTCCAGTTTCTATAGCAAGCCCGACGCGGCAATACCATTGCGCGTCGTCGACCAGATCGCAACCTCCTGGCATGCCGAAGTGGCGCGGGAAATCGCCACGCGCTTCGACTGGTCGGCCGCACCTTTACTGCGTGCGACGCTGTTGCAAGGCGAGCACGATTCGGCGTTGATCCTGGTCGCGCATCATTCCGTGGTCGACGGCAAAGGCGGCGCGTATCTCATCGAAGACCTGCTGCATGCGCTTTCGGGAGAGTCGCTACCGCCTTTGCCGCTGGTCGAGTCACTGGAAGCTGTTCTGGAACGCGATATCAAGGCGGCCGCCGTTTTACCCGAGGCGCCGCTGGCGCCGACACCCAGGTCGTTTCGGCCCGGCGCGGCGGAGTTGCCACACGTCGATGCCATCGAGCTTCCGGCGGAACTCACGCGTCGACTCATCGAGAGGGCTCATACGGAGCGAACCACCGTGCACGGCGCTATCGCTGCGGCGGTTAACGAAGCCTGCCGACGTCTGTCGCCGGAATGGTCTACGCGTGCTTTGCGAACCGTTTCGCCAATCGACGTACGTTATCTTGCCGACGAAATCGGCATTTCGGACGGCGTATATATCACGCAAACCATCACCGTCGACCATCATCCTCGCGGCACGTCTTTATGGACTGCCGCCCGCAAGGTCAAACAGGATCTTGCGCCGGCGCAGACGCATAGTAGCGCGGTGGCAGAACTGAAAGCGCTCGACGCCGCGATGTCGGCCAGGCCGAGCGTGCAACACGCGGCGGGATTTCTATCAGCGGTATTGGCCTTCGACGTTCTGCTGTCGAATCTGGGCAATCAACCCATTCCTTCTGTCTACAAAAGCGTGTCGCTCCAAGCACTATGGGGTCCTTGTGTGACCTCCGGTTTCGCCGACGACCAGATGATCGGCGTCTGCACGGTCGCGGGCATCCTGCGCGTCACGCACACGAGCTATGGCGCGATATCTGGACTGCTCGGCGAGTTAAAAGCAATTCTCGAAGAGGCACTAGTCGCGTAGTTGAATGCGACACCGGAATATTAGCCGACTCGCGGTTTAAGCCAGCCTCGCAGAAAATTGGATAAGTCGGCGTTTACGTCGCGCCAAAAAGTTCGAGTGCGACCGACCTCAACCAGCGATTTCCGGGATCGCTGTGTTGACAGCGATGCCAATGCAGTTTCAGATCAAACGACGGAATTGGAAAGGGCGGGGTTAGTACCTGCACCCCGGCGATACGCGCAAACACCTCCCCAACGGGGAGTGGTACGGTCACGATCAGATCGGTCATCGCGATCACCATCGGAATGCTCAGAAAATGTGGTGACTTCAAAAGTTCTCGCCGCTCGACGCCATTGCTCCGCAAGTATTGTTCGACAAGTTCCCAGCTTCGCCCCTCCGTCTGCACCACGACGTGCGACAACTCCCTGAACTGCGTTTGCGTGATTTCCCCGTTCACTACCGGGTGCCCTTTGCGGGCAAGACACACGAATCCATGATTGAAGAGTCGCTGCTGGAATACGTCGGATCCACGCAGATCTGGAAAGTAGCCCATCAAAAGATCCACCTTGCCGCGTTCGAGCAGACCCATTAGGTCACGGTGCGAAGGTGAAATGGTCTGAATGTCGACTAGTGGTGCCTCTCTCATGGTTCTCGCCAGCAATCGCGGCAGAAAGGCCATTTCCCCAACGTCCGACATCACGATTGTGAACGTGCGGCGCGCTTGCGAGGGATCGAAAATCGGTGCTGTCAGCACGTGTTCGCGCACATTCGCAAGCAAGGCCTGAACGACCGGCGCGAGTTGCACGGCCCGGGGCGATGGTTGCATACCGGTACGCATTTTCAGAAACAGTTCATCGTTCATCTGCTTGCGCATTCGCTTGAGCGAATGCGAAATCGCGGGTTGACTCAGATCCAGCTCTTCAGCCGCGCGACCGAGATGTCCGTGACGCCACAGTGCGTCGAACACCTTCAGCAGGTTCAGATCGAAGTTATCCATTTCATTCATGATGGTCATTCACGCCATTGCCTTGTCGAATGATGCGTAAGTCACGACACTTGCCAAACGTTAAAGAACTTTGGTCCGTCCCACCCTGCAATGAAGACAAACAAAATCAGCATTGAATCGGTAATCGATCGCGTTCCGATCGGTCTATTTCGAATTCGCCTATTTGCAATCAGCTTCCTGATCGTGCTGATGGATGGTTTCGATACTCAGGCCATTGGCTTCGCGGCCAAAGCTATGTCCGCGTCTCTGAACATCCCGATCGCATCGTTCGGGCAAGTCTTTTCCGCAGGACTGCTCGGTGCGATGGTCGGCGCGTTTGTTCTCGGGCCACTCGCGGATCGCTATGGGCGCCGCTGGACGTTGATAGGCTCGATTCTCACCTTCGCCGTGTTCTCTCTTCTTACGCCGCAGGCCACTCATCTGAACGGCCTGCTGCTTTTCCGCTTCCTGGCCGGACTCGGTCTGGGTGGCGCAATCCCCAATCTTCTCGCGCTCTCATCCGAATACGCGCCGCGCCGGATGCGGGGACTGCTGACCGGTGTACTTTACGCGGCTTTCCCTCTCGGTGGCGCGGTGGGTGCCGCGACCAGCGCTCATCTCATCCCGCTCTACGGATGGCCGCTGCTGTTCTATGTGGGCGGCACGGTGCCGCTCCTTCTCGCGGCACTGGTCATCGCGCTGCCCGAATCATTGCCTTTCCTGTTGCAACACGAGGCCGGCCAGCGGATGGTTCGCACCATCATCGAACGAATCTCGGGGGATTCCGTGGCGCGCGACGCTACGTACGTCGATGTCGAGGAGCGCATTCCGGGTTTGCCGATCCGACACCTGTTTTCCCACGGCCGCACGACGGCCACGCTACTGCTATGGATCAGCTTTTTCATGTGCTTCGTACTGTTGATCGTACTGGTCCTGTGGACACCCGCATTACTGCGCGGCGCGGGCGTCGGCGAGCATGCCGCCGCGCTGATTGTCGGGCTCATCAATCTTGGCAGCGTGGTGGGAACCGGTCTTGGTGGTCGTCTCATGGATCGCTTCGTTCCGGTGCGAGTATTGCCGGTGCTGTTCATCTGCGGTGCACTTAGCGTTTCGCCCCTCGGCTACGTGACTGGTTCGCCGATCCTGCTCGCGCTCTGCGCGACGTTATCCGGATTCTTCATTGGGGGCGGCAGTTCAGGTTTGTTGAGTCTCGCTGTATCGACGTATCCGGGCGCGATGCGCGCGACCGGCGTGGGCTGGGCCATGGCCTTGGGCCGCCTGGGTCAGGTCGCGGGCCCGTTGGTGGTCGGTGCCGTGCTGGCCGACGGCTTCAGTATCAACCGGATTTTCCTGTTCAGCGCGGTGCCGGCGCTGTGCGCGGCTGCCGCCATCGTGCTGCTCAAGCAGAGCGACACGGATCGCCGAGTCGCCCGCGTGAAAGCGCAAACGCCAAGGGCACGCAGCGTTTCGAATCTCTGAAGCGGAGTCGCGGGTCACTCAATCGAGCAGGGCCGCAGAAAGCCGGACCAGCCGTCATCGAACCACTCTAGAGGAATGTTATGCATATCGTTAGCCGAAACCAGCCTGTTCTCGTCGTCGGAGGAGGCATCGGCGGACTCGCCGCGGCACTCTCACTGGCGCGAGAAGGCTGCCACGTGAAAGTACTTGAGCAGGCGACTGTGATCGCCGAAATCGGCGCTGGCGTGCAGTTCGGTCCCAACGCATTCGCCGCTTTCGACGCGCTAGGTGTGGGCGAGCGAACCCGCAGCCGCGCGGTCTACACCGACTATATGACGATGATCGATGCCGTCGATGGCAAGCCGGTTGCGGACATTTCCGTGGGCGACGCGTTTCGCAAGCGCTTCGGCAATCCCTACGCGGTCACTCATCGTGCCGACGTGCACACCTCGCTGCTGGAAAGCGTCATGGAAACAGACCGGATTGAACTCGTCACGTCCGCTCGCGTTACGGGCGTCGAACAATCCACCAATAGCGTGACGGCTATTGACGAACGTGGCAACACCTACAGCGGCTGTGCACTGATCGGCGCCGACGGCGTGAAATCGGCGATCCGTGAGCAACTCGTCGGCGACGCTCCGCGGGTGTCCGGTCATGTCGTCTATCGCGCCGTGATCGACGCGAAAGATTTTCCCGCGGACTTGCGCTGGAATGCATCGGTATTGTGGGTGGGTCCGAAATGCCACATCGTTCACTACCCCGTGCGCGCCGGCGAGCAATACAACCTTGTCGTCGTATTCCATAGCCGGCAGCAGGAAACGTGGGGCGTGACCGATGGCAGTCAGGAAGAAGTCCTGTCCTATTTCACTCAGTTCGATGAGCGTCCCCACCGACTCCTCTCTCTGCCCAAGAGCTGGAAACGCTGGGCCACCGCGGACCGCGAGCCGATCGGTTGCTGGACGACGGGTCGCACCACATTGCTCGGCGACGCGGCGCACCCGCTGTTGCAATACCTCGCACAAGGCGCCTGCATGGCGTTGGAAGATGCCGTGACACTCGGCGCCGCGGTGCGCGCGAAACACGGTGATCTGCTCTCTGCATTTTCCGTTTATGAACGAGCGCGCGTTGCCCGTACCGCGCGCGTCGTCCTGTCAACGCGCGAGTTCGGCAGGCTTTGCCACGCGTCGGGAGTCGAACGGCTGGTGCGTAATTCGCTCTGGAAAGACAGAACGCCCGAGCGTTTCTACGATTCGCTCGAATGGCTCTATGGATGGAAATCTGACAACTGTCTCGCTGCCTGATTACGAACATAGCCACTTGAACTACGGAGTCACTCATGAAATTCGTTGTGCAACCCACGCCAGTCGTGTCCATCCCTGTAGCGGGCGGAGACGGTCATTTCCCGGTGCGACGTATCTATTGCGTCGGCCGGAACTACGCAGCGCACGTGCGCGAGATGGGCATGGACCCGGACCGCGAACCGCCCTTCTTTTTCGCCAAGCCCACCGATGCGATCGTCGTCTCGCCGGGCGGCACGCCGGCCACGATTGCTTACCCACAGGCCACCCGTGAATACCACTTCGAAATCGAACTGGTCGCGGCAATCGGAACGGCCGGGCGCAACATTCCCGTCGAGCAGGCGAACGACCATATCTGGGGCTATGCCGTCGGCCTCGACATGACCCGCCGCGACTTGCAGATCACGGCAAGAAACAAGGGGCGGCCGTGGGAGCCGGGCAAAAGCTTCGACCAGTCAGCGCCGATTTCGCTTCTGCATCCAGCGTCATCGGCCGGTCATCCCGCGAGCGGCGAAATCTGGCTCAAGGTTGACGGCCTTGACCGTCAACGCAGCGATCTCGACAGCTTGATCTGGTCGGTCCCGGAAATCGTTTCCAACCTGTCCACGTATGTTGAATTGCAACCTGGCGACCTGATCTTCACGGGCACGCCGGAAGGTGTCGGCCCGGTCGAGCGCGGCGAGACCATGCATGGCGGCATCGCGGGACTGACGGACATCGAAGTGCGGGTGGTATGACATGAGCACTCCCGACCTCTCGCTTTATAACTTCTTCAACAGCTCGGCTGCCTACCGGGTTCGCATCGCACTCGCACTGAAGAAACTGCAATGGCGGCATATCGGCGTGAACCTACGGGCGGGAGAGCAACACACCGCCGTATACGCCGGCTTGAATCCGAACCGGCTCGTGCCGGTGCTGGAGGACGGCTCGCACAGTATCACGCAGTCACTTGCCATCATCGATCATCTCGACCGGCTTCAGCCCGAGCCGTTGCTTGTGCCTCGCGATGGACCGCTGCGCACCCGGGTACTTGAAATTGCGCTGACCATTGCCTGCGATATGCATCCGCTGAACAACATGCGGGTCCAGAAGTATCTGAGCAACATCCTCGAACTGACGGATACGCAGAAAGCCAAGTGGATCAATCACTGGTTCACGGCCGGCTTCAGTGCGCTGGAAGAATGGCTTCCCGAGCGCGAGGGCTGGAGTGTCGGCGACACGCCGACGCTTGCCGATTGCTGCATCGTGCCTCAGGTCGCCAACGCGCTGCGCGCAACGTATGACCTCTTGCCGTTCCCCCGTATCCAACGCCTGTTCGATTTTTGCCAGCGGCATCCCGCGTTTCAAGCGGCTGCGCCCGGTGCACAGCCGGATTTCATTGGCCATTGATCCTGGAGATTTCCGTCATGTCAGTTTCCCCTACCCCCGACGTTCAGGCGAAGCGCGAATCGTTCTACCGCGCACTGGAGCCGCATTCGATGGCGGCATTGTGGACGCGTCTGCGCACGCTGATCCCGTCGGAGCCGACGCCCGTCGGCGTCGCGCATCGCTGGAGTTATGAACTCGCGCGACCGCATCTGCTCGAATCCGCTGAATTGATTTCGGCCGCCGAGGCCGAGCGCCGCGTATTGTTACTCGAGAATCCGGGGCTGCCGGGCACGTCCCGCATTACCAATACGATTTATGCCGGCTTGCAGTTGATCATGCCTGGGGAAGTTGCGCCCGCACATCGGCACACGCAGTCCGCGTTGCGTTTCATTATCGAAGGGAGTGCCGCCTTTACCGCAGTGGATGGCGAGAAAACGTACATGGAGCCGGGCGATTTCGTCATTACACCCGCGTGGACATGGCATCACCACGGGCACGATGGCAACGCGCCGATGGTGTGGCTGGACGGACTCGACATTCCTATCGTCGCGTTCTTCAACAGCGTCTTCCGCGAGGAACACGAGGTCGACGAAGCGCCGATCACGCGTCCGGCCGGCGATGCGCTTGCGCGCTACGGCACCGGACTGATGCCGGTCGGCTACCGTTCCTCGACGCTGAATTCGCCCGTGTTCAACTATCCGTATGCCCGCACTCGCGAGGCGCTGTATGCGCTCTCTCGCGCAGGTGCGCCGGACCCGCACGCCGGCCACCTGATGCGCTATACGAACCCCGTGGATGGCGGCTGGGCAATGCCGACGCTCGCGACGATGATCCGCATGCTACCGGCGGGCTTTTTTACCTCGCCTTACCGCTCGACCGACAGCGCCGTGTTCGTTTGCGTCGAGGGCGCCGGTCACGCGGTTGTCGAAGGCCAGCAGTTCGACTTCGCCCCGCATGACGTCGTGGTGATTCCCGGCTGGATGAAATACACGTTGCACGCAAGCAAGGACACGGTTCTCTTCTCTTACTCGGACCGCGTCGCGCAGGAGAAGCTTGGGCTGTTCCACGAACAACGGTTCTGATTCAGCAATCCGAGGACGACCTCCGGCGTCGCCGGCACGATCGGCACCATCTGGCCGATCGCGTCGCCGATTGCATTGAGAATGGCCGCGGGTCCAGGCACCAGCGACGGCTCGCCGATTCCTTTCGCGCCATACGGTCCGACCGCGGTCGGCTCTTCGACCAGAATGGTCTCGACCACGGGCATGTCGAGGCAAGTCGGAATCAGATAATCGTGGAGATTATTGTTGACGCCCGGAACAAATTTTTCCATCAAGGCCATTCCGACACCTTGCGCGACAGCGCCTTCCACCTGTCCCTCCAGCAGAGCCGGATTCACCGCACGACCGACATCGTGCGCCGCGGTGACCCGCAGCACGCGCGTGACGCCCGTGCTCATATCAACTTCGACTTCGGCCAGATGCACGCCGAACGCGTACACGGCGTAGGGCGAGCCTTGGCCCTTTTGGTCCAGACCTGTGCTTGGCGGGTCAAACTTTTCTTCCGCCATGAAGACATAGCCGTAGCTATTCACCGGCAAACCGTCTAACTCGAGCGACTGTTCGCCGCAACAAACTGAACCTTCATTGAACTCGAGTTGTGCATCATAGAGGATATTCATCGCGTCAAGAATGACAGACTTGAGTTTCGAGCCTGCCAGCTGCGCCGCTTTGCCAGTCACGAAAGTTTGCCGGGACGCAGATGTGCGTCCACAGTCAGGCGTGATATGGGTCGCCGCGCCTACGCGTCGGAGCGCATGGAGCCGAATGCCCAAAGCGTCGGCCGCAATTTGCGGGATGACGGTGTTGGCCCCCTGCCCCGCGTCGACCGCGCCTTGATGCAGAAACACCCGGCCCTTCGCGTCGACACCCATGCGGATCGTCGACGGATTGCTCATGGCCGTATTGCCGCAGCCGTACATCATCGCCGCAAGACCGACGCCACGCCGCCAACCATTCTGACTGGCGTTGAACGCCGCGGCCTCGGCGAGCGCTTCCTGCCAACGCGGCTTGACAGCCTCGAGGCACTCGCCGATGCCGACGCTATCGGGCAAAACCTGCCCCGTGACCAGCGACTCTCCCGGACGGATCGCGTTGCGAATTCGAAACTCCAGCCGGTCCATGTCGAGCCGACGGGCGAGCGCATCGATCAATTGCTCCTGCGCGAGCGCCGTTTGCGGCACGCCGAATCCGCGGAACGCGCCGGCCGCTGTGACATGCGTATGGACGGCACGCGTGCTGGCAGTATAGTGATCGATCTTGTACGGTCCGCTCGCATGTACCGGCACCCGGTTAGCGACCGCAGTTCCCCATGATGCATAGGATCCCGTATTGAATTCACCCCGGAACTCGACAACCTGAAGCCGGCCGTCGGCAGTCGCGCCGATGCGGCTATGAATGTGTGCGGGGTGACGTTTCGTCGAGGTCGCAATCGACTCTTCGCGACTGTAGACCATGCCGACTGTCGAGTGGGTGAGCCACGCCGCGAGTGCGACGAAGGGTTGCACCGTCATGTCGAGCTTGCCGCCGAACCCGCCGCCAACCGCGGTTGGGATGACGCGAATCTCATCCGCCTCGTCGCCGATGATCTTTTCCAGGTCGAGGCGATGCGCGTGCGGCGCCTGGGTCGGTGACCAGACTTCGAGTATGTTCCCGGTTCGCCTTGCCCAACCCGCCTCGGGTTCCAGATACGCGTGTTCGACAAAGCTCGTCGTGAACGCGCCCTCAACGATCACATCGGACTGCGCAAACCCTTGCGCGACGTCGCCACAGGAGACGTGACCCCGAATAAGCGTATTGTCCGAACGCGACTCGTGCAGTTGTGGCGCATCCGCTCGCAATGCCTCCTCGATATCGAGCACGCTGGCAAGTGGACGCCACGTCACCGGAAAATCGTCAAAGGTGTTGGTACGGATGGTGTGCGCGTCGCCCATGACCAGCGCGACCGCTTCGCCGAGAAAACGGGTTTCCCGCTCAGCGAGCACAGGTTGATCCGCATACGGGCCCGCCACGCCATGGAGGTTCAGTCCCGGCACATCGCGCGCGACGAAAACATGGCGAATGCCGGGATAGCGGCCGAGGAATTCAGCCAGATCGTCTATCTCGAACTGCGCATGGTGATGCGGCGAGCGAATCGCCTTGAGCATCAGTGCATCGGCCGGTATGCCGTCCGCGCCGAACGCTTCCTCACCCGTGACCTTTTCGCGTCCGTCGAGCCGCACGACCGCCGCACCTACAGCCTCGCCACGCGGGATGTCTGCAACTTTGCGCACCTTGCAATCGCTCGCCTCATGCCCGCCACGCGCGACAGCGCAGATGGCCTGCACAGGCTTCTGATAGCCCGTGCAACGACACAGCACGCCTGAAATGGCTGAGCGCGCGTCGCTCTCATCGGAAATCAGTCCAGCGTCGATCGCCGCAGCGGCCGTGCAAAGCATGCCGGGAATGCAGAAGCCGCACTGGACCGCCTGGTGAGCGAGAAACGCCTCCTGCAATGCCCGGCCGCTACGCGTGCAGTCGGCGAGTCCCTCCGTCGTCACAACGTGACGACCGGCCACTTGCCCGACGGGCACAATACAGGAGTACACCGGCACGCCGTCGACAATGACCGAGCATGAACCACAGTCGCCCGCGTTGCAGCCGAGCTTGGTGCCGCGAAGATGAAGTTCGTCGCGCAAAAAAACCGCAAGCCCTTGCGATAGATCCTGAGGAAGCGGTACTTCGGCGTCGTTGATATAAACGCAATCCGTATCCAGGGGCTTAAGCATTTTCGAACCTCGTGCTGGCCACGCCGTAGGCACGCGCCAACATCTGCCCGAGAATCGTGCGACGATATTCCGCGCTGGCGCGCACGTCGGCGATCGGACTGATCTCTGCTGACCGCTGCGCCTCGATCGACAATAACGCGGCGAGGTCGTCGTCGACAGATAGCAGTCTTTCCAGACGCCTCAGGCGCACCGGCGTTTGCGCGACACTTCCCGCAGCAACTCTGAGCGTTCTGGGCGCATGGTCGGATTCCCGACCAATCCACACCGCCGCGGACGCCACCGCGATATTGAGTTGTCGACGGATTCCGAACTTGCAGAACGCGGACGACGCCGTTTCATGACCCAACGCCGTGCACGGAATCACAATCTCGGTCAGCATCTCGCTTTCTCGCAAATCGACTCTGCCTTTGTCCAACAGAAAGCTTTCCAGCGGCATGCGCCTCGTACCCCGCAGGGATTCCACGACGACGCTCGCGTCGAGCGCCAGAAGCATCGTGACACCGTCCGCGGCGGGCGAGCCATTGCAGATGTTCCCGCCAACCGTGGCGCAGTTCCGGATCTGCCACGAGCCGATCTCGCGGGCAGCGTCCTGAAGGCCGGCGAGCGCGCGCGGCAATGACGCCGCTTCGATTGCGGCCCACGTCGTCGCCGCGCCGACGTGAACCGCGTCATCCGTCTGAACGATATTCCGCAACGACTTTATCTGACTGATATCGATCAGTATGGCGTCGCGATTGCACTGGACCGAGGTCGGCATCCAGTCGGTGCCCCCGCATACGACCCGGGTGCGCGCTTCGGCCAGCATTGCTAGCGCCTGATCCTTATCCAACGCTCTCACGTATGTCATTGCGGAATCCGTCAACCGTTCTGCTTGAGCTGTGAAACAGGCGCCGCTTTCATTTGCCCCGTCGTGACGAAACTCACTACGAACATGGTCGTCACATTCAGCAGCAGCGCGATCAGCCCGGCGTTGAGATCGGCGAGCCAGAGGTGAGCGGGAAAGAAGACCGTAAGCGAATGACCCGAGAGCACCATCCATGCGACCGTTGCAATACCGGCCATCATGCCCGCGCCGGCGCCGAGCCTGTTCACAGGATTACGCCGCAGCAGGCTCATCAGCAACGACGGCAACAGCTGGCTCACCAGGCTGTAGCCCATGATCAGCAGCGCCACAATGCTCTGCGCACCTTTGAATGCGAGGCCCACCGCGATGAGTGTGAGCGCGACCGACGCGAGTTTGGCGACGCGTGCCGAATGCGCCTGGCTTGCCGCCGGATGCGCGAGCCCGTAGATGTTGCGGCTGAACAGCGTGGCTGCGGACACCAGCATGATCGAGCTGGGCACGAGCGCGGTGAGCAGCCCCGCCGCGCCGATGATCCCCACGAACCATGGCGAAAATGTCTGGATCGACAGCTTCAGCAGCGCGAGGTCAATCTGTCCGCCCTTCAGTCCCGGCACCTGAGCGACAGCGGCCAGCCCGACGAACATCGAAAACAGCATCACGAGCGCATAAAGCGGCATGGTCGCGGCATTACGCCGGAAATGATCGTCGACTTTCGCCGTGAAGATCGAACTGAAGGTATGTGGCCACATGAACATCCCCAGCCCGCACACGGCGATCGTGGAAAGGTACCACGTAGTGCTTTTACCCGACGCGGAGAGCGCGAGGAAACCGGGGTGGCTGGTGGCAATCGCATGAAACATGGGGCTCAGTCCGCCATAGTAGTGATACGGCAGATAGAGGCCGAGAAATACGCACATTGCTAGCACAAGGACATCCTTGACCACCGCTGTCGAAGCCGAGCCGTGTACGCCCGAGACGGCGACATAAGCGCTCATGGCCAGCGCGCCAGTCACGACCGCCCAGAAATTGCTGACGCGGCCATACGAGGACACCTCGACCAGAATTCCGAGCCCCTTGAGTTGCAGCACGAGATAAGGCAGTAGCGCAGCCAGCGAGACGAGCGCCACCAGCAAACCGATGACCGGGCTGTCGTACTTCGCTGCGAAGAAGTCGGGCTGGGTCAGCAGCCTGTGTGCGCTCGCATAGCGCCAGATGGCGGGCAGCAGCCAGTAGGACAGCACGAAAGCCTGAGTGGTGTAGACGATGATATAGAACGCTGCGCCGCCGAAGCCGTAAGCAAACCCGCTGGCGCCGAGGAAGGTGAAGGTCGTGTATAGTTCGCCGGCCATCAGCACGAACACCAGCAGCGCCGAAAATCCGCGGCCACCGACGCTCCACTGTTCAAGGTTCATGACGACACCGCGTCGCGCGCGTATCGCGAGGCAGAACGCGCCAAGCAGTGCCAGAGCCAGAATGAGCAGAGGTGCGTTCATTTCGCCTCCGTGCAACCGCATGAACCGCTGCGTCTGCGTGCATCGCGCTTGTCCGACAGATAAATAATCTGCATCACCAGCGAAGTGGCCAATACGCCGCCGATCACCCAGGCGAGCATGGGCGGCATGCCAAACACGAACGGCTGGTCACTGCGCGAACACAGCGCTCCAATCACATTGAGCACCGGGGGCACAAAACCCAGTAGATAGATCGGCTTCATCAATCACCCTCTTCGGCGACACATTAAGCGTACACGCTTAAATGTCGAATGCCAAAATATTTATTGCAAGCGGCTTGAACAGTTGGGTGCTCCAGATTCGCGGCAACCGCGCTTTGCGTAAAGATCGTTCTCTTCCCGTTCACGTATGACGATTCGTAACCGCCAGCCATGGCTTTTCGCGAGCAAGGCACCCCGATTGCAATACGGACAACCCTAGCGGAATTTTTGTCAGCGGTCGCGGTGGGGGTACACCACGCTCCATAGCTGCCCGGCAACCTACTCCCCGTCCACCTGGATCATCTTACGCAGCAGAAACTGCAGCGCCACCCGCTCGCCTGCATTCAACGCGCCGTAGGTCCGCTCCGTGACCTCCCTGGCGAACGGCACGGTGTGTTCGATCAGCGCGACGCCGGCCGCTGTCGGCCGCACGATTACCTTGCGCCTGTCGTCGGCATCCGGGCCAACCTCGATCAACGCGCGCGCCTTGAGCCGCTCGATCACGCCGCGTATTGTGGCCTGGTCGATCGCGGTCGCCTTGACGATGTCGTTTAGCGAGCAGGGCTGCTGATCCTTGACAGCGCACAGCGCGACGAACTGCGCAGCGGTGAGATCGGAGTCAGGGATCGCCTCCTGAAAAATCGCGACGTGGCGCTGATAAGCGCGCCGCAGCAAATGACCGATTTGATCGTGAAAGTCATAGTTTTCATTGGGAGATGTCATGAACGTAAATGGCCGGATCGGCGCGCCGCTAAAATAAAACAAGTGTACACTCTTAAATTCCACTTCCGTGTGCGGCTTTCCGCCGTCAGCGATCCCGCTGCTGGATAGCGACGAGCGCGTCCGCCAGCGGCATCACGGCAGCGTATTTCTGCTGCATGTCGAAAAGATTGGCCTCATGCGGACCTAACGCGCGATCGCCGACGCAGTCGGAAAGCACAAGCGGACGAAAGCCGTATGACATCGCATCGACGACGCTCGCGCGTACGCAGCCGCTCGTCACCGCGCCGGCTACCAGCAGCGTTTGCACGTCGCGCTGCGTGAGCCACGGCGCAAGCTGCGTGCAAAAAAAGGCCGACGGCACGGTTTTTTTGACGACGAGTTCGCCTTTCACCGGCGAAAGTTCCTGAACGATGGCGCTGTTCGGATGATTTTCCGTCAGGCTCGCCATGCCGGGCACCTTGAGCGAAAAGACATTGTCGTCGCTGCCGTCCTCCGCGTAGACGATGCGGCTGTGAGCAACCGGCCACCCGGCGGCTCGCGCATGCTCGAGCGCTGCCACTGTGCGCTCGATCGCAGCGGCTATGTTGCCTCCACCGAACGTATCGGGGTCGGCAAAGCCCACCACGAAGTCGATGATCAACAGGCCAATATTGCCGTGCGGCGGAAGCGGCGTGCCGAAGCCTTGCTGTCGGTAGACCTGGACATCGGCGTGGTGTTCGGGAGCATTCATGGCCAGGACGCTCAAGAGGTCGTTACAGCGGTATCGGTCACACGTCCATTGCGCACGACTATTTCGTCGTCGAGCATGACGGTGCAGTGGCGTAGCGGAACATCGATATGGCAGGCGGTCGTGCGTCGCCCCCCGCCTTCGTTGTTCGGCCCGAGCGAAAACAGAAAATTGCCCTCGAAGGCGCGCGCGTCCATGCCGATGGTTGCTTCGCGGTCGTAGAGACCCAGCGTCGACCAGCGCGCGCGTGGCTGAAGTCCCCAGCCGATATGCGAGACCGCATACCCTTCGCGGTCCATGAACGTCTGCATGTAATCGCCTAGCAAAGACGCGTCCACGCCGCCTTCAATTCTGGTCGCATAGCCATCCTCGATGGTCAGCACGATGGGCTCGCTCACGTAGTGCTTCTGTGGCAGCAGGATATCGCCGCGGTCGATCACGATCGTGCCGTGCGCCGCGCAATCATTCGGATAGGTTAGTGCGAAGCCGCTTGGCCAGTGATCCCAGCGGCCGGGTTCGTCGACGAATCCGTATTCGGCGGTCGGGCCGAATTCACCGAGCGGACAAGCCAGAGACGTGCCGGCGCTCGAGGTCACGCGCATCTCGCGCGCAACGGAGATCTGTTGCGCAGCGGCCAGCACGCGCGCGCGGTCGGCGAGGCTCGGCACCATGCGCATCAGTACTTCGGGCGGTTCGACTGCGAGCAGGATCTTCGTACCGCCCTTCAGTATTTCGTGCTGTTCGGGTGAGAACAGCAATGTCATCAGGTCGAGCACGAGGTGACTGGCCTTCAAGGCGGCGATGGCGGGCAAGTTGCCGGTGAGTGGCGTCGTGCCCAGATAGGCGAGCGGATCGCGGCTGAATGCTTTCTCGCCGTTGACTGGCGGCAGGTCGAGCCGGTTGACAACCGCACCCATCGCCTGAGTGGCGATCAGCGCGCATGCCAAGGTCTGCGGATGCGTGGTCGGCCCCGTCAGGATCGTGACGGTCTGGCCGGCCTCGAGGCGCGACAGCGTGAGGACCTCTTTCCACGCCTCGATCAATTGATAGTCGCTAACTGACATCGTTGGTTTCTCCTCGTGCTCAGGGCTGAAGCGATACGCCGAGGAAATCGCCGAACGCGGCATAGAAACCGGTGGCGTTGTCCCACGGAATCATGTGACCGGCACCGGGCACGCGTGTATGCAGCATGGCCGGAATCATGCGTTGCAACTCGGCAACGTCTTCGTCACGCACCACGTCGCCGTTCTGTGCTGTGATGAGCAGCGAGGGAACAGCGATGCGTGCCGCGTCGGCGTGAAAGTCGTCGGTATGAAAACCTTCATATGACGTCAGAATCGCGCGCTCGTCGCACGTGTGCAGCCATTCGGCGCGGAGCTGCCGTTGGCTCTCCATCCAGGTTGGACAGAAGGCGCGCATGCCTTCGGCGTCGGTGCCGGCGCGAGCGAGCGCCATCGAATCGACATACCAGGGCAGCTTGCCCGGATAAGGCCGGCGACCCGGACCGGAAACCGGCGGATCGATCAGCACGACGGATTCGAGGCCGTGGGGCGTATGTCCGGCGGCCCGCGCCGCGATCCGCGCGCCCATCGAATGGCCGATCAGACTGAATGCGCGCAGCCCGAGTGCTGCGACTAAAGCGACGACATCGGCGGCTTGCGCGTCGAGACTATAGTCGAGCGTATCCGACGCCGACGAGAGGCCGCGGCCACGCACGTCGATCACATAGGTATCGTGCGTGCGTCCCAACACGTCGCCGACGAAGCCCCATGTCGCGGCGGGGCTCGTAATGCCTGGTATCAGCATGATGGCGGGACGCTTTGCGTGCACACCGTCGGCCCCGCCGTAGCGCAAATAGTGCTGACGGATTCCGTTAGCGGCCACGTTAGCGCCGTAAAGAAAAGTGGTCATGGTGACAGTCGATTCGATGGGTCGATCAGTACGCACCCGACAGAAGAGCGCCGGCGCCCGGCACAACCGGTTCGAGGTCCAGTTCGCGCAGCATTGCGTACGTCGTTGCGATCGCCGCGGTGATGACCGGCTTGCCCGTCATCGCCTCGACTTTCGCGACCGCCGGCAGTGACGGCATCTGCACGCATGCGGACAGCACGATCGCATCCGCGTCCTGATACGGCATCGTGTTGACGATGCCGGGCAAACGCGCCGAATCGTGGCGCCCTACGTCGAGGTTGTCGGGAATGTCGAGGGCGCGGTAATCGATCACATCGAAACCTTCGTTGCGGATGTAGTCCACTACCAGTTCTGTCAACGGCTTCATATAGGGCGCAACTACCACGATCCGCTTTGCGCCGATGACACGTAATGCGTCGATTAACGCTCCCGCGCTGGTCAGCACGGGAGCCTGTGCACCGTTCCGCCCGGTGTGGCGGGTCAATCGCGCCTGCGACACCCGGTGGTAACCGCGCCCTATCGCCATGATCGCGACAAGGCACGCGTAGCCGAGCACATCCACGCGCGCGTCGGACAACTCGTGCGCGCAGCGATCGGACTCAGCATCCATTGCAGCCAGTTCTTCCTTGACGACTTTCTTCATTCGCATCCGGCTGGAGTGAAACGTAAAGCGTTCCGGCCGGATAGCTTCACGCAGCCTCAACATGGCGGGGATTTCTGTTTCCATCGTGGTGTTTGAACTCGGCACGATCAGGCCGATGCGATATGTCTTGCTCATTGCGATGCTCTCCAGTAATTGGACGCTCGACTCGCCGTTAGCGAAATGGGTGATGACATTACACAAATGTCTAGTGTGTACACTATAAAAATGCAACGTGACAAAAACCCACCCTCAGAACAAACCTCTGATAATTAGACGAAATCTCCTGTATTCACATGATTCTTCCGATCAACGTCTGCCAAAAAGTTTTTCTTGATTCTCAATTTTCTAGTGTGTACGCTATATAAAAATGAATTTCAACCAGTTACCTTCCGCACTTGTCCGGCGAGAGGTATTGACAGGAGAACTTTCATGGGTAAAGCGCGCATTGCCGTGATCGGCGCGGGTCTGGGCGGCACCGTAGCTGCCGCGCTACTGCAACGCAATGGCTTCGACGTCAGACTTTACGAACAGGCCAAAGTGTTCTCGCGTCTTGGCGCCGGCATTCATCTCGGCCCGAACGTCATGAAGGTCATGCGCCGACTCGGTTGCGAAGAAACGGTCGACGCCATGGGCTCGCACCCTGACTTCTGGTTCAGCCGCGACGGCAAAACCGCCGACACCATCGCGCAGATTCCACTTGGTGACTACGCGTTGAAAACGTACGGCGCCCGCTATGTAACCGTGCACCGCGGCGACTTTCACGCGTTGATGGCGAGCGCCGTCCAGCCGGGCACGATCGATTTCGGCAAATGTTTGAAGAGATTGGAGAACAACGGCAGCGAAGTGCGGCTCATCTTCACTGATGGAACCATCGAAACCGCGGATATCGTCGTGGGCGCGGACGGTGTCAATTCGAAAGTGCGGGAGCATCTGCTTGGCGCGGAGCCACCGCGCTATACGGGCTACGTCGCACATCGCGCCGTATTTCCGGCCTCGTTACTGGGCGACAATCCGTACGACATGTGCGCGAAATGGTGGTCGGAAGATCGTCACATGATGGCCTATTACGTCACGAAGGAGCGCGACGAATACTACTACGTGACTGGCGTCCCACAGGCGGAGTGGCCGGAGGGCGTTTCCATGATGGAGAGCAGTCGCGACGAGATGCGCGAAGCGTTCACGGATTTCCATCCCGATGTGCAGAGCCTGATCGACGTGACGCCCTCCGTGACCAAATGGCCGCTATTCGAACGCGATCCGTTGCCGCTTTGGGGCCGCGGCCGGATAGTCCTGCTCGGAGACGCTTGCCACCCGATGAAGCCGCATATGGCGCAAGGTGCCGCGATGGCGATCGAAGACGCCGCGATGCTAACGCGCTGCCTGATTGAAATGGGCAGTGCCGACTATACGGGTGCGTTCGCACTATACGAGGCTAACCGCGCCGAGCGGGCGTCAAAAGTTCAGCTCGTTTCCCATAACAACACCTGGCTTCGTTCCAATGAAGATCCGGCATGGGTGTTTGCCTACGATGTTTTCGATGTGCCTCTAGCCTCGTTTTCGCGGCAGATCGCAGAAGCCTGATCACGGCAATCCGTATGCGACCGGTTAAAACTCGGCATAACGAATCATAAACATCGCGATCTATCCGGACTTCATCCCGTATTGGAGAGTCTTGGCAATGAAAAATGCAATGGGAAAGTCCCTCCTGCTTGCGGGAATCGGCTTCTGCGGTTCGTTGGCACACGCGCAGAACTCGGTACAACTTTACGGTCTTGTCGATGTTTATGCGGGCGCACAGCGAAACCTCGGCGCAAAGACCGCATGGGCGGAGAATTCCGGCGGAATGTCCACGAGTTTCTGGGGCATTGGCGGCCAGGAAGATGTGGGCCACGGATATTCGGCGGTTTTCGCTCTGGAGGCGTTCTTTCGTACCGTCAACGGTGCAGCGGGACGCACGGCAAGCGATACTTTTTTTGGCAGAAATGCCTATGTCGGCATCAAAGGTCCCGTCGGCTCCCTGCTCCTCGGTCGCAACACGCTGCCGTACTACGTCACGGCGTTGAGCATGAATCCCTTTGGCAATAGCTTCGGCTTTTCGCCGGTACTGGTGCAGATGTACAAGGGCCTTACGGGACAAGGGCTGATCGGCGACACCAACTGGAACAACTCGATCATGTACGTATCTCCCGCTTTGGCGGGCGTGACGCTCACAGGCGTCTACGCCTCGGGCAACCAGCCGGGTCAGGTCGGCACGAATCAGATCGCCGGCGATCTAAAATATACGAACGGCTCATTTTCCGCCGCCTTTTCATTTCAACGCGCCAGGTATTCCATCGCGCCCGGCGATCTCGCTGCCAGCATCGCTGGATTCAGCCAGCAAACAGCTTATCTTGCGGCCGCAAGCTACAACTTCGGTCTATTCAAACTGTCGGCCCTGGTACAGAGGATCGAAGATTCGATCAGCAGTGGCGACCAGAACTCGAATAGTGGCGAACTGGGCGTTCAGATTCCGGTCGGAGTGGGCGCAGTACTTGCATCCTATATGTACACGAAAAGCAAAGGTAGAGGCGATCCGTTCCGGAAAACCTGGGCAGTCGGGTACGACTACCCATTGTCCAAACGGACCGATATGTACGTTGCCTATTTGAACGATTCGGCAACGCGACTCTCGTCCGGTTACAACGCGGGGGCCGGCATCAGAACGCGGTTTTGATTGGCCATGTTCTGAAAGATAGATACGTGATCTGCCAACACCCGCGCCGGTCGCAGGCGGCATGATGCGGCGCCGGGAACGTGCGCGCAACCTGTCCTTGCTACTCGGCTTTCGCAGCCGATTGACGCACCGGCTTGAATGCCACGCGCAATTCCTCCGCAAAGATTTGTGGCTGCTCCCAGGCCGCAAAGTGACCGCCTTTGGAAGCCTCGTGGTAGTAATACAGTGAGGGATACGCCTGCTCACTCCAGGTCTTCGGTGCACGATAGATCTCATGCGGAAACACGCTGATCGCCACCGGTACCTTGATGTCCCGGGTTTTCTGCGCGACAGAGCTGAAGTTGTTGTTGTTATTTTCCCAGTAGAACCTTGACGACGATGCGCCTGTGTTGGTCAACCAATACAGGGTGATGTCGTTTAGCATCTCATCCTTGCTTAGGACACGCTCGGGCACACCACCGCTATCGCTCCATTGCGCAAACTTCTCATACATCCAGGCCGCAAGACCCGAAGGCGAATCCGCGAGGGAGTATCCGATCGTCTCCGGGCGCGTGACCATAAGTGCACCGTATGCCGCGTTTCTGCCAAAGAACGTGCTCAGCGAATCGAATGCTGCCCGCTCGGACCCTGCCAATCCAGCAGGAGCAGGGGCGCCGCTATTGATAGCCGTCACGAGATTGCCCGGAACGGTAGCCGGCATATTGAGGTGAATCGCAAGCAGACCAGGGGGCGCCTGACGAGCGAGCGCGTCGGAAATGACGGAGCCATGGTCGCCTCCTTGCGAGACGTACTGCGTGTATCCGAGGCGTTTCATCAACACGTCCCATGCCCGTGCGGTGCGGTCGGGACCCCAGCCCAAATCCTTGGGTTTGCCGGAAAAGCCATAGCCTGGAATCGACGGAATCACGACATCAAAGGCGTCCTCCGGGCGTCCTCCATAAGCCACGGGATCGGTCAACGGGCCGATCGCCTTGATGAACTCGAACGTCGAACCCGGCCAGCCATGAGTCAGGATGATAGGCAATGCATTGGGGTAGCGCGAACGGACATGGATGAACTGGATGTCGACCCCGTCGATGTTGGTCACGAACTCCGGCAGCGCATTGAGTTGAGCCTCAGCTTTGCGCCAATCGTAATCGGTTCCCCAGTAGCGTACGAGATCCTGAACTTTCGCCAACTGGATGCCCTGCGAATCGTCCTTAACGGTTTCCTTGTCCGGCCACCGCGTCTCCGCGATGCGCCTGCGCAGGTCGTCGAGTTGTACTTGCGGAATCTGAACGCGAAACGGCCGAATGCTGTCATCGCCAATCGTATTCGCCGCCGGAGCAATCGACGTACTGTCGGCGGAGTATGCGGGGCGCAGATAGCTTGCGGAGACGAGCAGGACCAATCCGATCGCCGTCGTTAATCCCTTGCTGGCGTTGGTACGGAAAGGCGCGGTCGGGCGGGCTGCTGCAAACATGGATGCTCTCCTATGAATTCGATGTACGGGTGACAGTCGCGAACCACCTCGCCTCTTGTGCTCGCTTGGGAGTACTGTGCCCAGCTTGTGTATCCGGGATTTGTCGATTGCCTACCGATTTGTGTATTTCTGTACGTACCGGTTATGCAGATACATGGGGATACAAATGAGTGAACTGTCCAGCGAATCACGAAGTCCGATTTGCAGTCGGTTCGCTTCATTCCTGCAAATGTCACTGCATTTCTGGCAACATGTCGGCAACGCGACAATACCTTGCCGCGATTGCCGATTGGCATGAACCGCGGCTTTCTATCGTCTCCGAAGTCACAATGGTATCGATGCGCAGGATCCTGCAACGAGCGTAGACTCATCGCTGCGCGCAGCATCCGCTCACGTAGCCAGACCACAGACACTGGTGCGCAGCATGATGGTGACCCTTGTCGGTGAATGGAAAGTCCTTAGTATCGTTAAAGTCCCCGCGCGATGCCTTGCATACGCGAAGCGGACTTTCGTTATCCGAAGGTTTTCCCATCGCATGCCACTCGATCAAGTCGGTCCCTGTTCTTTTAGAACTTCCGCACCCTCGCGCCGAACGCGGCCCACTATGCTTGCCATGCGCTGATGTCTAACGCGTTTAACTCGGCTCGCTCAATACCATCTGGATGCGCGGCCGATTCACGGAACCGCATTTTATCGAATGGAGTTTTGATGGTTACACTGAACGTCGGATCACTGAACGGAAAAGTCGCGCTGGTCACCGGCGGCTCGCGCGGCATCGGGCGCGCGATTTCGAGCGCATTGGCGACGGCCGGCATCGCCGTCTCGATCAATTATCGTGAGCGCGTCCAGGATGCCGAAGCCGCCGTGGCCGAAATAGAAAAACTCGGTGGCAAAGCCATTTCGGTAAAGGGCGACGTGTCGCGCGGCGAAAACGTCGCGGCTATCGTCGCGCATACGCGCGCGAAGCTTGGCGAGATCGACATTCTTGTCAATAACGCGGGCATCGGTCCGGTGATCGATGTGGGCAATCTCACCGAGGCGCAATTCGATGAATCGCTCGCGGTCAACCTGAAATCGGCGTTTCTCTGCACTCAGGCCGTGCTGCCGGGCATGCGGGCGCGCGGCTGGGGACGCGTGATCAGTGTGTCGTCCGCGGCTGCACGGGGTCCGGGCATGGTCGGTGTTCACTACAGCGCGTCGAAGGCCGGACTCGAAGGCTTGACGCGCGCTTATGCGAGCCGGGTGGCCGGTGAAGGCGTCACCGTCAACGCAGTCTCGCCGGCCGCGATCGACACCGATATGACCGCTCCTCTCAAGGCAGGCAACGGCGTGGCGCGCTTGCCGATGGGCCGCCTCGGCGACCCATGCGAAGTCGCGGACGTCGTCGTGATGCTCGTGAACAACGGCTTCGTGACCGGGCAAACCATCGCGGTCAACGGCGGGTTGAGTTTTATCTAAGGACGAATCCGCAGCGCGATTTACCGTTCAAACCATTCTCAGCAGCGCCGCCCGGTCCATCTTGCCCATTGGACTGCGCGGCAATTCGGCAAGCGGGATTAGCTTCTCAGGCACCTTGTAGTCAGCCAACTGCGAGGACGCGAATTGCATCACGTGCGTAAGCCGGTCGGCGCTAGCGCCCGCAGCCAGATGCACGAACGCCACCACGCGCTGACCCAGTTCATGATCCGGCACGCCGACCACGCCCGCGTCTTTCACATCCGGATGCCGCAGAAGCACCTGCTCCACTTCCAGCGGTGAGATGTTCGAGCTCGCCCGCACGATCAAATCCTTGATACGCGACACGAACGTGTAGTGCCCGTTGCCGACGTCACACATCGAATCGCCCGTCATGTACCAGCCATCCGGGAAAGAAGCGACACCCGTTTCGCGCGTCCAGTAGCCCAGCGCGATATTGGGGCCGCGGAGCGTCAGTTCGCCTGTTCCGCCGGCCGCCACGTCAGCGCCGTGCGCGTCGAGCAGTCTGGTTTCGATGCCCGCGGTTGGACAGTACTCCGACCTCATGGAGTCCGAGCAGCCGAGCGATCCCGCACCTTCGGTCGAGCCCCACATGGTGTGCAGCGGCGCTCCCATTGCCGCCTGAAAAGCTTCGCGCGTACTAGCGGGACAAAGGTCGCCGGAGGTGACGCAACGGCTCAGCGAACGCACGTCACGCGGCCGCTCTGCCTGCCGGGCGAGCAATTGCGTGACGACGGTGCGAGATGCCGTGAAGCTGTCGCAGCGGTGCGCTTCGATGCCGTCCAGAATGCCGTCGGGATCGGCCGCGTCAAGCATGACGATGCGCGCGCCTGACAGACACGCGGCGAGGAAATAAAACAGTCCCGAAGCATGGACCATCGGTGCGAAAAACGCGAAGGTGCGCGCGTCCGCGATGACGTTCGACGCAAGCCGGGCCGCGATTTCTACCAAACTCGCCTGGCTGTGCGCGATCAGCTTGGGCATACCGGTCGTTCCGGAACTGGACAGCAACACGGCCGGCGCGACTGGATCAACGGCGAACGACAGCGCTGTGGATGCAGCCTCCGATGCGGCGTACGGCACCGTTTCGATGAGCGATTCCCACGTCATCGCACACACGGCGGATTGCTCGCCGAGCACAAAACGGCGTTGCGCGTCGACGCTATTGTTCAGCGCGGTGGCCATTGGCCCCACTCTGCCCGCATCGCCGATATATGCGCGCGGCGCGAGGCGCGCCATGATGTCTTCGAGTTCCGGCTGCTTGAAGCGCAGGTTCAAAGGCGCTGCGATGGCCCCGAGCTGGAAGCACGCGATATACGCGATGGCAAACTCCGGACTGTTGCCAAGGTGAAGCGCGACGCGATCGCCGGGCACCACACCCGCGTTGGCGAGGCCGGCCGCAACACGTGCCGCGCCATCGAGCAGCCGTTCGAGGGTCCATGTCTCACCGCTTTTGCTCACCAATGCGACATGGCGCGAAATACCTTCCTGGGCGGGAGACGAGGCTTTGCCGCGAACGGCGCGCAGTTTTTCCAGAATCATGCACACGACCGGTTGATGAAATTGATCGGACTGCATGTTCACCCGGCCCGTAGACGGAATTGATCGACGATGCGTCAAGCGGTGCACCAAGGCGCATGCAGGTATCGAATACAACATCTAGACGCGATTTTTATTCCATCCCCTCCCGCAGCGAGACTGGACTGCGTCGCGATTGCCGTCACGCGCCAGGCGGAATCAGAATCGTGATGCCGTACGTTTCAGCGAGTCGCAACAGGTTGGCCATCTGTTCCGCCGAAGGAGGCGGCGCGCTCGGCTGTGTTTCGAGCGCCGCCGCGGCTTTGTCGAGCGGCATTCCTGCTGTTGTGATGAACTCGTCGAATCCACCTGGCGTCGTGACCACGATGCCACGCATTGGCACGGTGCCGCGATTGCGCAATCGTTGCGGCACGCCGCGCGGGGCAAAATATGACGAACCTGCCCGCAATGTCCTTACCGTATCGCCGATCGTGACTTCCAGCTCACCTTCGACGATGAACATGGATTCGTCTTCGCGGTGATGAACATGCAGGCCGCCGTCGCCATTGGGCGGCATGATGCCTTCGATCATGGAGAATTGGCCGCCGGTTTGCACCGACGAGAGCAGCACGCGCATACGTACTCCCAGAAACGTATAGGCGGGCGGAGAAAGTTCAATGACAGGCACGGGCACGTTTGTCGAAGTCATGTCGGGCAAGATAGGTCAGTTAAGGAAGGGTTGGTCCTTTGTCTGGCTGCCCCAACCCTGGTCAGCCGATGCGGCGAAGAACTCAAAGGAAGCAATCCAGGCCGCGTTGAAGCTAAGCTCGTAACGCACTCGCGGAAACGCATGCGAGCGCCGTCCGGCGAATTACGTGCCCACGATCTGACGATTGTCCAGAACCTGAATCAACATCAGCAGCAGGTGATTTACCGGCGTCGGAATGCCCAGCGCGTCTCCGCGACGTACGATATGGCCGTTCAGATGCCCGATTTCGCTGCGGCGGTTGCGCGCAAGGTCTTGCGCCGTCGACGAATACTGTCCTGCCGGAATGGTGCTCAAGATACTTTGCACGGTCGCGTCCACATCGTCCGGCATGTCGACGCCGTCCGCACGCGCAACAGCAATGCATTCGGCGACGATATCGTGCATCGCCGTCTCCACGCCCGTACCGCCCAGCCGGCGCAACTCGCCCAGCGGCAATTGCACCAGCGCGGAAATGGCGTTGTAAGCGCAGTTCAAAACGAGCTTCTCCCACAACGCACTGCGCACGTTAGCGGACAGATCGGTCTGGATGCCCGCGGCATTCGCGACGCGTGCCATGCGCTCAGCGGCATCGCCCGGTTCGACGATCAGTTCGCCGCGGCCATGATGCCGCACGTGTCCCGGCCCGGCCATTTCACATGCGACGTAGACCACCGCCGCGCAAACTTCCTGCGTGACGACGCTGCGCACGCGTTCCGCATTGTCGACACCGTTTTGCAACGTGACGATCAACGCGTCGTGGGAAAGATACGGTTTCATCGCGGCCGCGGCGGTCTCTGTGTCGGACGACTTCACGCAAAAAAGCACCAGTTCCGCGCCCGCGGCACCACTCGCCTCGGTGCTCGCCGATACGGCAATCGCTTCATCGAAGAACTGCGTCTGTAGGCGCAGGCCGCCTCGCTCGATAGCGCGAACATGATTCGGCCGCCCCACCAGCACCACCTCGTGCCCGGCTCGCGCCAGCATTCCGCCATAGAAACAACCCACGGCGCCCGCGCCCATCACTGCAACTTTCATTCACATCCTCCAATACCGATCTCTCAACGCCCCGGATGAACGTCGTTTGTCCGGCGCATGCGGCTGTATTCAAAACACTTGAAACAGACCGTCTATTCCGCGGTTTAGTGAGAATGGTGTTGGATTGCAGGTGCCGGCAAATCACGCCACCGCCAGAGGCAGCGTCACTCTCGCTTCGAGCCCACCGCTGCGGCGATTTTCGAGTTGCAGTTCGCCGCGCATCGCGAGCGTCAGCCGCCGCGCGATCGCGAGTCCCAAGCCAGAACCCGGCGCGCGCGCCGCCGTCTGCGGTGCACGATACCAAGGCGCGAACACCGCTTCCATTTCGGCCGGCACAATACCTGGCCCCGAGTCGACCACCGCGAGCACCACGCGCCCCGCGTCGACGCGAACGCACAGGCGTACGTCGCTACCGTAGCGCAAGGCATTGTCGATCAGATTGACGAGCACACGGCGCAGTGCATGCGGGCACGTCACAACCGGGCAACCCACCTGGCCCTCAAGCTCGACCGAGCGGCCCGCATCCTTGTAGTTATCAATGAGTGTGCCGAGCAGGCCGTCCGCATCGAATCGCCTTAGCGGTTCACCGGCGCAGCATTGCATTCGCGCGCAGGCGAGACTCGCCTCGACCAGTTCGCCCATCTCGGCGAGATCGCGCTCCATCGCGTCGCGCAGTTCGCCGTCACCGAGCCGCTCGCAGCGCAGACCCATGCGCGTCAGCGGTGTCCGCAAGTCGTGTGCGTAGGCTGCGAGCACATCGAGCAATTCGGCGACGCGCTCGGCATCGCGACGCTGCGCGCCGTTCATCGCGCGCACGAGGCGCACGACCGTAGGGGGTCCGAACTCCGCGAAGGTTTGCTGCAGCGTGTCCGTATCGCTGCGCTGTTCGATCGCGGCGGCCAATCGCGCGATGCTCGAACGTTGCTCATACCCATGCACCCATAGTGCCGCCGCTAGCAACGCGAATCCGGTCGCTAGCAGGCACGCGATCAGCAGCAGGGTGTCGTCGGCGTGACACGGCCGCATGAAGAGCATCGCCGCGTGCGCATTCGGCACGATCATCGCAACGAACAGCCCAAAGAGCGCAGTCGCGCTCATGCAATGTTGCGACTGCACGTCGGCACGCGATGCAGCGGCGGACCGAAAAAAGGAACGGATTGCTGTGCGAGTGCAGTTTCGCAGTACCGATTTCAGCAAGAATTCACGCGACAGTATCTGATGGGTGAAGGTCATCTTCGTTCTCCTGGCGCCGTCACCTCGGACGGCATAGGAGACATGAGATCATGCTACACAGGGGGCGCACCATCAAACATGCGGTCGTCTACCCCCTACGAAGGTTTGCCCTCGCCATGCAACGGTGTCGCTTTTCGTTTAGTCGTGCTCCAGCGCGCGGCGTATCAACAGCTCGAATTCCAGCGCGTCGATGGGCTTTTCGATCAGGCACAGCGCGGAACTGGCTCGCACTCGTTCGCGCGTGCGCGCGGAAGCCATTGCGGTAATAAACAGCGTGGGAATGTGCATGCCGTCGGCATCGAGCTTGTCGAGCAACTCGATGCCGTCCATACCGGCCATCTGTATATCGCAGATCAGACAACGGGTTCGCGAAAGCGTGTCCGACGCCAGAAACGCCGACGCGCTCGCGAATTCGCGCGCTTCCCAGCCGAACGAACGCACCAGGCTACTCGCGGCAGCGCGCACGAAAGGATCATCGTCGACAATGGCGACGAGTTCGGTGGATGAAAGCGACAAAGCGATACCTGCCTAAGGCCAGGCGAACGGATGGGCCCATCCCATCGTTACCCGATAGTCCAGCATAACGCCGCGGATACGTACCGCCATCATATATAGGTATGGGTACAACTGTGCCGTCGGCCGCCCAGCATAGGTACAGCTTTGTGCGCATCGGCGGTATTTTCACCGCGCGCCGCCCACCTTACCTATACCGAGCGCTTCCATCTTGCGCACCAGGTCCGCCACCGAACGTGTATTCATCTTGCGCATCGCCTGCCCGCGATGAATCTTGGCCGTGATCTCGGCGATCCCCATGCTGCCCGCAATCTGCTTGTTCATTAGCCCCGCGGCCACATGCTGTAGCACTTCACGTTCACGCGGCGTCAGCGATTCCCAGCAGGCGCGCAAATCGTGCAGCGAGCGGTCGGTTTCAAGCCGTTTCGCGTCGCAGTCGAGCGCAGCGACCACCGCGTCGATCATGTCCTGATCGCGGAAGGGTTTGGAGAGAAAATCCATCGCACCGGCCTTCATCGCCTTCACGGTCATGGCGATATCACCATGGCCCGTCATGAAAATGATGGGCATGTGCGGCTGGCCGGTCTCCGTCAGCGATTTCTGGAACGCGATGCCGCTTTGTCCACGCAACCGCACGTCAAGCACAAGGCACGACGGATTCGCGCTCTTGGGCGCGGCGAGAAATTCCTCGGTTGAGGCGAACGCGTGGACTTCGAGATCGATCGAGCGCAAGAGCCCCGTCAACGCGCCACGCACCAGGTCGTCGTCGTCGACGATATAGACGACGCGACAATCGCGGCCCGAGGATGACGCGGTCGTACGGGAGGTTCGGGAATCGGACATCGCGTTGTTCGCAAGGCTCTCGATAAAGGGCCGCACGGGGCGGCCCGGTTGTTAAACGTATTGGAAGCGTTGGCGCTGCCCTACGCAAGCTTCGCGCGAACAGCACGACGCCAGCGGAACGCTCATGTGCCCTCCGGGTCGAATCGCGGCAGTACGAACTCAGCGCGTGTGCCGACTTTTTCGCGCGGCGCGACAGTCAGCGTGCCACCATGCGCGTCGACAATCGAATGGGAAATTGCGAGGCCCATGCCCATACCGTTATCTTTGGTCGTGAAAAGCGGTTCGAGCAGCCGTTCGGCAATGTCGGGCGCGATGCCGCTGCCCAGATCGTCGACCGTCACCTTCACCATACCGTCCGCACTCTCCATGCAGGCAAGCGAGAGCAGACGCTCAGTGCCGGGCGCCGCCATCGATTCGGCGCCGTTCGTCAGCAGATTGATCGCCACCTGTTGCAACTGGACGCGGTCGCCATTCACGTACACGGGTTCGTTCAGGCCGCGCAACTCCAGCACGACGTTCTGTGCGTCGAGTTGCGCAGCCACGAGAGCCGCCGCTTCGCGCAGCGCTTCGCCGAGATCGAACCTGGTGAACTGCGGCTCGGCCTTGCGCGCCTTCGCGCGCAACGCCTGAATGATACTCTTTGCGCGTGTCGCGCTACGGCTGATGTGCGCGAGCATCTCTTGCGCCTCGCCGATCTCGGGCGGGCTGCGACTCAACCAGCGCAACGCCGCGCTCGCCGACGTATCGACGGCCGCGAGCGGCTGCCCGACTTCATGCACGATCGAAGCAACCAGTTCGCCCATTGCCTTCAGTCGCGTCGCGCGCTCGAGATCGGTGAGCGCGGAACGCAATTGCTCTTCGGCTCGTGCGCGCTGCTGGTTCTGCTCGACGAGATCTTCGTAGAGCCGTGCATTTTCCAGGGCGAAGGCCGCCTGCGACGCGATCACTTCGAGCACCGCCGACTTGGCTGCGGTGAATACCTTCGCTGCCAGATTATTCTCCAGATAAAGCACGCCCACGAGCGTCGAATATCGCATCAGCGGCACGCACAGCACCGAGCGCGGCCGCTTGCGCCGGATGTAGACGTCTTGCGCATAAACCGGCGAGTCGTGCGGATCGTCGGCCAGCACGCCTTCCTGCGTGCGCGCGACCGCCTGCACCAGCGAAACCGGCAGCACATCAGAGGTAAACGGTACCGCCTCCTGCGTGACGGCGATCGCACCATTGACCACTTGCGCGCGCGCCGGCACCTGCCAGACGCCGCGGCGCAGCAAAACAAGTGCGCCCTGCCCGGCGCCCGCGCTTTCGAGCGCCGTGCGCAACAGCGTTTCGACGAGTCGCGCAGGCACGATATCGCTCGCGAGCGCGTTCGAAATGCGCAGCACGGCCTGCACATCGAGTTCCTGAAGACGACTCGCGGCGGGCTTACCGTTGTCGGCATCGAAAAGTCCGGGGTAGTCGCTCTGCAACTGCCGCGCCTTCGCCATCGCGCCCCAGCGTTGCCACGCCCCGCACGCGTGGCGCAAATACGCCTGCGCGACCACTTCTTCGTCGCGCGCCGCGTGGAATCCCGCGGCTAGCTCAGCCGCAAGCGCTTCGATCTGCGTGAAACCATGGCGACGCGCGTGCGCGACGGCCTTCGCGTAGGCTTCGAAGGCGTCAAGCGCGCGGCCTTCGACGCGCGCGACTTCGGCGCGCACCAACTCGCATCGTCCGACAAAATTCTCCGGGCAAGCTCGCGCCCAGATCGTGAGTTGCCCGGCGTGGCGCTGCAAGGCCGCCTCTTGCGCCGGATCGCGCTGCGGCAACGCGAGCAGCGCAAGCGCGCCATAAAAAGGCAATTCGCCGCTCTCCGCGAAAGAGCGCGACGCGTTCGCGCACGCTTCGGCGCGTTGCCGCGATTCGAGCGCATCCGCGAGGTCACCGAATAGCAGCGCGCGCTGCAAGCGGTACACCCAATAGGAAAAGTCCACCAGCGTGGGCGGCCTGCCCTCCACCGGGACCGGCGGCATCTCGACGCGCCCGTCGGGCTCGCCTTCCTGCAAGCGCATCAACAGCGCCCACTGTGACAACAGCGCGTCGATCACCAACTGGAAGTTGGCATCGCGCGCGCTTGCCAGTCCGCGCGCGACCGTCTCGCGCACGTCAGCCAGCAACTCGCCGGCAAACAGCATGCCGGTGGCTTCGTTGCGCCCGCAATACAGCGCGAAGGTATGGTCGCCGCTTTCGAGCGCGACGTTGTAGGCGCGGCGCACATAGTCGCGCGCGCTTCGCGCCGGCAAGGTCCACGGAACGACGAAGGTGCCGAACACCATGTAGACACGCGCTCGATGCCGCACCAACCCGCGTTCTTCGACCAGATGCAGCGCGAGTTGGCCGAATGCCAGCGAGTAACTGTAGTCGCCGTAACGGACGCCGAAAATCTGGTTCATGCACGTGTAGACGTTCGCGGACGCGTCCGAATGACCATGTTCGATCGCGAGGTTGACCGAACGCAGTAACATGAAATCGACCAGATTCTGGTCCGTGTACAGCGCCGGCGGGATGAGGTCCGCGAAGATATCGGTGATGGCGCGGCGCAGCGGGTCCGCAATGATCGGCAACTCGCGCAGCCCGGCGATACCGTGCCGGTCCAGCCAGTTGCGCAGACGCGCATATTCGCTATCCACGTCGGCGTTGACGGGATGCATGGGTACGTCGATCCCCGCGCGATGCAGAAACGCGAGACCGACGCCGAGCGCAAGATCGTAGCGACCGAGCGTCGTGTAGAGCGCGGCGCGCAACCGCGCGAGATCGGCGCCGAAGATCCCGTCGCCCGCCTCGACCTCCAGCGCCGACAGGCGCGCCTCAGCCGCTTCCAGTGCGCCCGTCATGAACTCGGCTTCGCCGCACAGCTTGCGGGCGAGCAGGCCGTCTTCGCTCGCGCTCTGTTCGCCAAGAAACGCTAGCGCCGCACGGAAGAAGCCCAGTGCGGAATCGTGCGCCGTCGCGGCTTTTGCCTCGCGACCGGCGTCCAGATTGAGCCTCGCGAAAACGCGCCGTTCGGCGGGATCGTCAACCACTGGCCGCGCGAGGTTGACCTGTGCGGCGAGCGCGAACGCATCGGCTGGCGCGCCACGATTCGCCAACTGGCGACGGGCAATCTGCAAGTGCAGCGCGGCGCGCTCCGTCAAAGACATCGATGCGTAAGTCGCTTCGCGAATCCGGTCGTGCCAGAAAACCCAATCGCCATTCTCGCGATACACCGTGCCGGCTTCAAGCGCGGGTTGCAGATGCTGCGCCGCGTCGACTTCGGACAGCCCTGCGGCCACAGCCAGCGTTAGCGTGGACGCGCGCTGTCCGATGCAGGCAAGCAGCCGAAGCATAAACTGCGCCGTAGCCGGCAATTGCCCGAGCTTGCGCGCCAGCAACTCGAGCACGTTTTCCACGCCGCGCTGTGCCGCCATCCGTTCGAGACTCCACCGCCATGCGGACGACTCCATGTCGTATTCGAGCAGACCGTCGTCGGCAAGCAGGCGCAGCAGATGATGCGCGAAAAACGGATTGCGCCCGGTCTTGCGGCCGATCATCTCGGCCAGCGGCCGCAGTGATTCCGCGTCCTGATGCAACGCGCGCGCAATCAACTCGCGCAGCGCGCTCTCGTTCAGCGGACCCAATTCCACACGCAGCGTGCCGGGCACCTGAGCCAGTTTGCCGACCCGCAACGGGTGGTCCGCAGCCACTTCGTTGGCGCGGAACGCACCGATCAGCAGCAGCGCTGCATCCTTGTGTTGATGCAGCAGCCGTTCGAGCACCTGTAAAGTGCCGGCGTCCGCCCATTGCAGATCGTCGAGCACGAGCACGAGCGGACGCGCGCTGGTGCCGAAGCACGCAATCAACCGCGCAATCCCGTGAAGCACGCGCTCCCGCTCGAGTGCGGGCGCGGCATCCGGCGAGTCGGGCGCTTCGGGTTGCGGGCCGAGCACGGAACCGAGTGCGGGCAAAAATGCGCTCAAAGTGCGACCGACCGGTGCCGTAGCCGTGGCGATCCGCTCGCGCCAGATCGCGAACTCGCCGTCGGAGCAGCCGAGCACGAAGCGCAGCAACTGGTCGAGCGCCTGACCGAGAATCGCGTACGGTTTGCCGCGATGCCCTTCCTCGCTCTTGCTGACAGCGAGCAGCGGAGCGTCGAGCCGCTGCATCCGCGCGACAGCCTCCTCCAGCAGCGTCGACTTGCCGATCCCGGAACCTCCCGATACCCAAGCGACGCGCGCCTGCCGGTCATTCATCACCGCGTGGTACTGCGCGAGCAGCGCTTCGATTTCATCCTCGCGGCCGAGCACGCAGTCTGCGTGCTGCAGGCGTTGCAGCGCCGCATGCGTATCCAGGGTGAAAAGCACGATCTCACCGTGACGCCGCTGCGAGTCCTCGCATCTGCGCAGGTCCGCGAGCAGCCCGGCGGCGTCGGCGTAACGTTGTTCGGGCGCTTTTTCCAGCAATTTCATCACGATCCGCGAAATCTGCGGCGGTACGTCTGCTGCGAGTTCGTGGGGCGGACGCGGCCGGTGCGTGGCGTGTGCGTGCACGCGCGCCGCGGTGTCAGCTGCTTCGAAAGGCGGCACGCCCGTCAGCAATTGATAGAGGATGCAGCCGAGCGAATAGAGATCCGCGCGTTCGTCGGCCCGAACGTTCATGCGCGCGCCGAGTTCCGGCGCCATGTAGATGAAGCTGCTGTCGTTCCATTCGAGCTCTGCATCGGCCGAATCGACTTCGTCGCCAGGACGGGTGGCGAAACCAAAACCAGTGAGAAACGCCTGGCCTTCGCCGTTCACCAGGAAGCGCGCAGGCGACAGCGCGCGGTGCACCACGCCCGCGGCGTGCATTGCGCCAACCGCCGTCGCAAGTCCGATGGCCGTTTTGAGAAAAGCCGCGGATCCGTCCTGGCACGGGCCGTCGCAACAGCGCAACGGTTCTCCGCCAGGATCGGCGAGCACGAGCAACGCCCCGTCACCGTGCGGAACAAGCGCTTGCGGAACCGCCGACCAGGCTTCGTGCAGGGTGGCGCGCAACGCGTATTCACGCTGCAACGCCGCCAGCGACGCCGGTGCGCCGTTGCCGTGGCCAACGACAAGTACCGACGACGCGTCGTCGGCAACGGCGCGTTGCAGACGCGGCGAGCCGTTGCTCAGTTCGATAAAGCTTCGGGTCGACAGATCGGTCATGCGAAGTCGGTATGGACGCAGCGACGCGCAAGGCGATCAGGGAAGGTGCGCACAGCACCCATGAGACGAAATTGCATACGCCTTTCGCGTCCTTTGCCCGGGAACTCCGATGGTCTCCCACCGAAGGCAGGCGCTAAAAATAATATCCACTCATAGTTCATTTGGATTAGCCAGTCAATGCGGAATGGAAATCGCAGAACCTGCACGATCGTTCGGATAATTGAACATCAACTGTACCCCTATAACTGTTCGCACTGTCCTGTTTTTCAAACCATGCTGTCTGCCTCGCACGCACCTCAAATGGAGCGTCCCAGACATTGCCCTCAGAAAAAGCACGCACTATTATGGACCAGCTGATCCATAATTAACAATCGTAAGCAGCAGCCAACTTAGGGAATGACAATGACCATCGATTTTTCAAAAGTGAACAGCTTCGCCGGCACCTCTGCTACGTCGGGTTCGACGTCGATTGGAGCGAGCAGCAGCAATAAGCCCTCGTTCCAGTCGCTATTGGCCGAACTCACCGATTACGTGAACGGCACGCCTGGCGAGCGCATTGAAAAAATGATTCTCGCGAAGTTGGGAGTAACCGAAGAGGAACTGAAGAAAATGTCGCCGGAAGAACGCGAAAAAATTATGGCGAAAGTCCGGGATATGCTGAAGAAAGAAATGGATGCACAGCTGGACGCGCAGAAACAGAAGGCGTCAGGGTTGCAAATCAGTGTGTCGGTTTGATGTATGAGTTGATCGCCTAGTCACAGATGCAGGCAGGCGATTCAATTTACGGGGTGTGCCTCTCCCGTGTGTGCAGCTTCAACATCATGCAGAAAACGTTCAAGTAGGGGATTGAATAGATCCGGCGCCTCAAAGAATGGCGCGTGACCCAAGCCGATCAGCCGGTGACAGTGACCTTCCCACAGATTGCCGTAGGCAACCGTGTCGATATAGTCGAGATTGATCAACCGGTCGGCGGCCCCGTTCACCACCGCGATCGGAATGACGCTCTCCTTCACGGTGACGCGCTGGTCGGCTTGCCCACCGGCGCGTGCAGCTTCGAAGAGGCGCTTGCGGAAGCGACCGTCCGCGCGGGCAACGGCATCGCGCAGAAACGGTTCTGCCGAAACACCGAAAATCGCCTCGACGAACCCGTCGATCTCGGCCCCTGACAGATGCTCTCGACCCGCGGCGCTTGCCTGCGGCAAACCGGCGAAGCCTCTCGCCATGTTGTCGTGACCGACTGGCGGCGCGCCGACAATCATCAGGCCACGCATGCCCGGAAAACGTGAAATCATATCGATGGCGATGTGGCCGCCCAACGACCAGCCTAATACCACGGCCTTGCTGACGTCGAGCTTACCCAGCAACTCGACGGCAACATCCGCGAAACTGCCGCGCGTGTAGCTTAGAAGCGGGTCCGGCGCATTGCTCGACTCGCCATGCCCAGGCAAATCGAAAGCGATCAGCCGATATTTCTCCGCGAGCCGTCCTTCCAACTGATGGCGAAAAACAGCGCGACAAGACGAATTTCCGTGAATGAAAAGCACAGCCGTTCCGGCCGCGCCGCTTTCCTCTACCGCAAGCGAGCCGTGCGAAGTCGCGACGGTATGCCGCCGGGTTGCAACGTTCATACAGCAATCCTGTTTCGAAAATAGCGGGCCTCGCCGCGCGGGGGACATCCGTGCATTTTCATTTCGTCGGCCTTTCTGCTGCTTATTGTGCCGCCCTTGCGGCGGCGATGATCGTGTCGGCGACCAGCTTCGGCTGGCTGACCATCGCGACGTGGCTAGCACTAGTCACCGTGACGCGCGCGCCAATATTCTTCGCCATCGCCTGTTGCAAGCCCGGATCGATCATGCGGTCCTGTTCGGTGACCACGAAGTATGACGGCTTGTCGTGCCACGCCGCTTTCGTGACCTTCTGGCCGATACATGCCGAGGCCCACGGACCTTGCGTTGCCGCGATCACACGGCGTTGCTGCAAAGGCACGTCCTGGGCGAAGTCTTCGAGCACTGCTTTCGTCGAGAGCGTCAGATTGCCCGCCGAGTCTTTCTGCAGTTCGCCAGCCCATACCGGCGCCGGCTTGCCTTTCGTAATGTCTTCGATCGATTGACCACTGTCCGGCGCGAATGCCGCTACGTAGACGAGAGTCTTCACCTTCTCGTCGTTGCCCGCTTCGCTAATTACCACGCCTGCCCAGGAATGGCCGACCAGAATGACCGGCCCAGTCTGCTGATCGATCACGCGTTTCGTCGCGGCAACGTCGTCAGCCAGCGAACTCAGCGGATTCTGCACCGCGACCACATGTGCTCCACGCGCTTCGAGCAACGGGATCACATTTTCCCAACTTGAACCGTCAGCGAATGCTCCGTGTACCAGTACGACGTTCTTGCCCTTCAGATCCTGAGGTGTCGCTGCGTGCGACGCCTGCAAGGCGAACAGTCCACCAAGCAACAACGCGGAGCCGGCGAATTTCTTGAGAAGCGTGGTCATTGATATCGTTCCAACAGAAGTGAATGGGCGTCAAATGAACTATTTCGACGACGTGCTCAGCGAACATCACATGCAATGTCGCGAATCAGCCTTCCATTTAGACATTTGAACCTGCCAACGTATCTGGAATGTTTCGCGAATCCCGGGTAATGCAAGCGCGTTTATCCCGGTACGGTCTGGATACATTGCGATACAAAAACCGCCGTTGGAAGGAATCAGCCCGGCACCACGTTAAACTCGCTGAACGACGGCCCTAACGGCCGTACGCGCATCTGCGGATCGAGATGTTCCCACGGAAGGTCAGCCGGATCAGCAGCCATCGGCCCCGGCGCTTTCGCCACCAGAATCGCCTCTGCTATAGCCTCGAAATCCGCGCGAAAATGTACCGAACTCTTGTTCACGAGAATTTTCATTCGCTCGGGTTCGATCCCTGCCACGCGGAACAGATTCCGGTCGAAAATCTGCATCTTCACAGAGCTCACTGCGATTCGCACACCCTCTATCCGCAAACAGGCGACTGGTCCCAACTCGCCTTCCATACCATTCAGCATCGGTCCGTCGAAACGGAAACGTCCGTCGGACAAGTGCTCGACCTCGAACTCGGCCTCCAGCGGCGAATCGCCTTCCACACCGGAGCCTCCGCCAAGGCGCAGCGCAATGCGCGCACCGACGCCCGCACGATGCGCGGCGGCCGCGGCCTGAGCGTCCCAGATCACGCCGACGGCCGCATCGGTCGCGCCGTTGCGCAGTAGCGCCCGCACCATGCCCATGGTGTTCGAATCGCCGCCCACGCCCGGGTTGTCCTGCGTGTCGGCAATGATGACGGGCCGAGATGCGGGCGCACTCAGGCGGATCGCCTCGCGCGCGGCTTCGTCGGGCGAGAGGAACGGCACGTCCCAGCGCGCTTCCTCGCCGACGATCTTCGCGAACAACGCGTCGGCCGCTTGCTCGGCGGCCGCTTCGTCGAACGAATAGGCCCAGAGGGTTGGCCCGCATTCGGGGAAGTCGGCGGCAGGAAAGCCTGGCGCGAACGACACCGACACGACTGGCCGCGCCTCCAGATCGGCCAGCATGCGGTACATGTCGTTTGCGGGTTCGACCAGCGTACACATGCCGTTCACCGGAATGAGGAAAGGAACGCGACGCACCGCGCGATGCAACGGCCGCTGCTCCCACATCAGATCCTCCAGAATCCGTGCGGCGCGTTCGCCCGTTTCCGCCATATCGACGTGCGGATAAGTTCGGTACGCCACAAGCGCGCTGGCATGCTCGAACATGCGCGCCGTCACGTTCGCATGCAAATCCAGCGACACGACCAACGGCATGCGATCGCCCACGATGTGCCGCACGCGCTCCAGTAACTCGCCTTCGCCGTCGTCGTGTTGCTCGGTCACCATCGCGCCATGCAGGTCGAGATAGATCGCGTCGAAGCCGCCTTTCTGCACCGCGGCGATGATCTCACCGCCAATCCGCTCGAACGCATCGGTCGTGACGTGCGCCGACGCGCTCGCGCCCGCCCAGATCACCGGTTCCAGTTCACGGCCACTCGCTTCCATGACCTTGATGAAGCCGCCGATCGGCACGTTGACATCGCGCAGCGCGAGCACGTCGGCGCCGCGGACCATCGGCGGAAAGCCCTCGCCCTGAACGAAACTCTCGTAAGACGCCTTGGTCGGCGCGAAGGTATTGGTTTCATGCTGGAAACCGGCGATCAGGATTTTCATGTGTTTCACCTATTGCCCGGATGCACGGGGGTGCATCGATAAAAATATTTCGGATAGCCGCCTGAAGCCCGCTATGCCTGCTTCAATGTCAACTTGCCTTTCAGGATCAGAATGGCGGCCAGCGTAGCGGCGCAAGCCATGATGAAAAGCCCCGCATGCATGCTGCCGGTGCCCGCCCGGGTCCAGCCGACTACCGCCGGGCCCCAGAATCCGCCGGACAAACCGACGGTATTGATGAGCGCAATACCACCAGCCGCCGCGGTTCCCTCCACAAGCTGCGACGGAATGGCCCAGAAAACCGTGTAGGTCATCCACAGGCACGCGGTTCCCAAGGTCAACGCGAGAAGCGTGAGCGGCAGACTGCCATCCGCGAAAATCGTGGCGACCAGGCACGCCGCCGCACCCAGCGCGGGAATCGCGCAGTGATACCGGCGCTCGCCGAGCCGGTCGGAGCTGCGGCCCGCGAGATACATGCAGACAGCCGCCGCCACATAGGGAATCGCCGTGTACCAGCCGAGGCGAATCGTGTCTTGCACGCCCTGCTCCCTGAGCAGGGTGGGCAGCCAGAAGCTGATCGCGTAGATCGGGAAAATCACGCTGAAGTAAGCAAGCGCGAGCACATACACTCGTGGGCTCTTCAGCACCGCCTTGAACGAATCCGCGCGATGCTGGGTCGGCGCGGTCTCGTTATCGAGCAAGGCTTTTTCGTGGCCGTTGAGCCAACTCGCGTCGGCGGGCCGATCGGACAGCACGCGCAAGGTCAGCAGGCCGAGCACGATGCACGGCAGGCCTTCGACGAGAAACATCCATTGCCAGCCCGCGAGGCCGCCGACGCCCGCAAGGCTCGTCATCAGCCACGCCGAAACCGGACCGCCGACGATTCCGCCGAGCGGTCCCGCCACGAATACCAGCGCAATGGCGCGCGCCATGCGCGCCGGTCCGTACCAGCACGACAGGTAATAGATCATGCCCGGAGCAAAACCTGCCTCGAATACGCCGAGCAGGAAGCGCATCGCATAGAACGCCGGCACGCTGTGAACGAACAGCATGCACGCCGAAGTAACGCCCCACAGCACGAGGATGCGGCTGAACGTCTTGCGTGCGCCGATCTTCGGCAACATCAGATTGCTCGGCAACTCGAACAACACGTAGCCGATGAAGAAGATGCCCGCGCCCACGCCGTATGCGGCATCGGAGAAACCCAGGTCCGTCTGCATCTGTAATTTGGCGAAGCCGACGTTGACGCGGTCCAGGTACGCGAACATGTAGCAGGCCACCAGAAACGGCAGGAGCCGCCAGTTCAGCTTGCTGTAGAGTGCTGCGGCGGAATCGCCGGCGGTCGATGGAAGGATTGCTGACATGATTCTCTCCGGTTGCCTCACTGGACCCGTCGCAGGGTTGAATCGATGGTGGCAGGGCAAAATCCGTCTAGCAAGAGCAACTAAGTTCACGTATCGTTGTCTCATGAGCAACACTCGGACAACCCAGATACGGCGCGAATTCCGGCGGTCGGAGCGATGAAATGCGAGAGATCAATCAGCAACGCCTGCGGTATTTCCACGAAGTGCTCAGTCACGGCACCATCCGCGGCGCTGCGGAAAATATCAACACGTCGCCATCGGTCATCACGCGGCAGATCAAATTGCTCGAAGACGAACTCGGCGCGGTGTTGTTCGAGCGTCAGGCGCGCGGCGTCAGACCAACCGAAGCCGCCATGCATCTGCTCGAATTCTGGCGAGGCTACCGGTCGCAGCAGGAGAAGCTCGAAGACCAGTTGCATGCGCTGAAAGGTCTTCAGACAGGGCAGATCCAGCTGGCCGTCAGCGAAGGTTTTGTCGATACCTTCGTCGACGATGTGCTGGCGCCATTCTGCAGCCGGTATCCCGGCCTGGAAATCAGCATGACTATGCTGGCCGTGGATGCGTTGCTCGACGAAATCGCCGAAAATCGCGCTCATATCGGCCTCGCTTATAATCCGCCGCCTCACGCGCGCATTGCGTATCGGGCCAGTTCCGCACAACCCGTTGTGTTGTTGCTGAGAAAGGACCATCCTTTGGTCAAACGGGGCGGTCCGGCGAGTCTCGACGATCTGCGGGCATATCCCCTCGCGCTCATGCCGTCCACGTTCGGCATCGGTCATGTGGTGTCGATGGCGCAACTGGCCGAAAACGTGACGATCCACCCCACCCTGACCACGAACTCGTTGAGCGCTCTCAAGCGCTTCGTAACAGCGGAGCATTTCATGACGCTGATCGGAGAATTCGCCGCGTACCGTGAACTCGTCACCGACGAATTGACCACGGTTCCGGTCGCGCATCCGCTGTTCGAAAGCGCCCAGGCCAGAGTGCTGGTCAAAGCAGACCGACCGCTTGCCGCCGGACCGCTCGAACTGCTGAAGTGGATCGAGGAGCGCATGCCAATGTTTGCCCGCGCGAAAGCGCAGACGCAAACGGCCGCGGCGCGAAGACGCAAGGGCGGCCAAGCTGGCAACGGTTAGCTATGAGACGTGCTTAACTTTATTTTATTGACTGATCTGTCCACAACTAGTAGGCTGGATATATGGTGAGACCACGTGAATTCGATCGGGACGAAGCTCTGGATCGCGCCATGCGCGTGTTCTGGTCCAAGGGTTACTCGGCAACGTCCACCGAAGAGCTGCTCGCGGCGATGGAAATCGGCCGGCAGAGCCTTTACAACGCGTTCGGCGACAAGCGCAAGCTCTACCTCGAAGCGTTGGACCGTTATCAGCAGCACAGCATCACCGCCCACATCGAACGGCTCACGCGCGGCGCGTCCGCGCTGGCCGGCATCAAGGCGCTGCTGTTAGGCGTGATACCGGCCGACGTCGTCGATCGCGGAAACGGCTGCATGGGTGTCAACAGCGCCGCCGAGTTCGGCGCGGATGACGCCGACGTGGTCGCAATTCGGGCCGTGGGTGCGAAGCGGCTGAAGCAGCACCTGCTGGCTCGTATCGAGGAGGCGCAACGCAACGGCGAGATCGATCCGCAGATGAATGCGGAAGACGTGGCCCTGTTCATCGGCAGCACCATGCAAAGCATTCAGTTGAATGCACGTGGAGGCATGACGCCGGCCGCGCTGCGACGCCTCGCGAAATTCACGGTGGAGCGGCTGGTCATGCGTTTGTAGCGCGGTCTTCCGGCTCTCTCAAAGAGCATGGTGCGCTGCGGCCTTCGTTCTGATCAACCGTTTTTTTGAAGGTATTGGAATGAATCAGACTGACGCAGGCTCGAAGAAATCCGCGATCGTGTTTGGCGGCTCCCGGGGTATCGGCAGCGCCATCGTACGGCGCCTCGCGAAAGACGGCGCGGCGATCGCGTTCACTTATGCATCGTCGGCGAGCCAGGCCGCCGAGGGCGCTGCCGCGATCGAAGCTGCCGGCGGAACGGCAATCGCCATCAAAGCCGACAGCGCGAATATCGACGAAATCGAAGCGGCTGTCGAGCAAACCTCGGAGCAGTTCGGCCATCTGGATATCGCCGTCATCAACGCCGGGATTCTTATGTTGGGCGATGTTTCGGAAGTCTCGCCGGCCGACTTCGACCGCATGATCGCGGTGAACGTACGCGGCGTGTTCTTCGCGATTCAGGCTGCGGCACGGCGCATGCGCGAAGGCGGCCGCATTGTCACGATCGGCAGCAATGTAGCGGTTCGCAGCGGCTTTCCGGGTTCGAGCGTCTACTCGCTGACCAAAGCCGCAGTGGCGACCATGGTTAAAGGAGTCGCGGTCGATCTCGCGCCGCGCAAGATCACCATCAACAACGTGCAACCAGGTCCGATCGTCACGGACATGACTTCCGCTCATCTCGAACAGATCGTGCCGCTCATTCCCCTCCACCGTGCCGGCGACGTGGATGAGATCGCCGCGCTCGTGTCGTTCCTCGCCAACGGTGAAGCAGCGTACATGACCGGCGCGAGCGTGACTATCGACGGTGGCTTGTCGCTCTAGGCTGCGGCCGGTAAATCGCTAACGCGGCGTTTTCAGGATCAACCTCGCTTCCAGTCCGCCGCCAATGCGGTTGTGAAGCGAGAGCGTCGCGTCCATCGCGAGGGCGAGTTGGCGCGCGATGGCGAGACCGAGACCCGTACCGCCGGTATTGCGGTTACGCGACGCTTCGAGTCGGAAGAACGGTTGGAATACGGCCTCCAGTGACTCCTCTGGAATACCCGGTCCACGATCCCGCACCGTGATGGTCGCCTGCCCATCGGACTGCGCCGTCACATTGATCTCCGCGATACCGCTGAACTTCAGCGCGTTGTCGACGAGATTACCGACGATCCGGCGCAACGCTTGCGGACGGGTGGTCAGCGGCGTGTCGAAGCGCCCTTGCAGGGACACGTCCTGACCTGCGTCGACGTAATCGCAAACCAGGCTATCGAACAGCGCGTCAGGATCGATGCGGCAAGGTACCTCGGTCGTGCCGTGTAGCGTGCGCGCGTAGGTCACCCCTTCTTTCACGAGTGCTTCCATTTCCTGAAGATCCTGGCGCAGCTTGACGCCTTCCGCTTCGTCGTCCATCACGTCCACTCGCAAACGCATGCGGGTTATCGGCGTTTGCAGATCATGCGATATCGCCGCGAGAATCTGCATGCGCTCAGTCATGTACATTGAAATCCGGTCCTGCATCGAGTTGAATGCACGCGCCGCGCGCGCCACTTCCGACGGGCCGTCTTCCGGCAGACGAGCTGCTTTCAGGTCGGGGCCGAGCCCGTCGGCGGCAGCGGCCAGTTCGTGTAGCGGACGCGTGGCGAGCCGCACCGCGAGCCAACAACACGCGAGCAGCGCGACCAATTGCAGCACCAATCCAAGCGGCAGCCAGCGCGACAACGGCGCACTCGACATGGGTTGCAGATCGATCGTCAGCGGGCTGCCGTCGGAGAGCTTGAGATGTACCTGGAAACGCTCGCGATCGCCCGGCACGGCGTTCACTGTGAGTGGATAACTCGTGCCTATGCCTTCGGAGATGGAATGAGCCACCCGCGCCGACAGTTGTGCGTCGAGCGGTCCGCCGGCAATGCCCGGCCCGAGGATGAAATTGTAACTGCGCCGCGCGAGACGTGGCAGCCATTGCGCACGCTCGCTGGCCGGAAGATGATTGAGGAGCGCCACCGAACTGACCACTTCACGCTCGATATAACCCGTCATCACATTAGTCATAGTCTGGTCGCGTTCCGTCATGGTGAGCCAGAACGAGAGCGCCTGCGCCGAAGCCAGACCGATGAACAGGATGACCGTCAGCCGCGCGAACAACGTGCGCGGCCAGTGCAGCCATGCGCGCGCATTCATTGCGATTCCCCGATCACATTCACCGCCGACGAAAACACATAGCCTTCGCTGCGCAGTGTCTTGATGTAGCGCGGTTCACGCGCCACATCGCGCAGCCGCTGACGCAGACGGCTGACCATCAGATCGATCGAGCGGTCGAACTGGTCGGCCTGACGGCCTTGCGTCAGGTTAAGCAACTGGTCGCGTGTGAGCACGCGTTGCGGGTGATCCAGAAACACGCGCAGCAGGCGATATTCCGCCCCGCTGAGCGCGACCATCGTGCCTTCCAGATCGAGCAGATGTCGCGCGGTGGTGTCGAGCCGCCAGTCGCCAAATTCGAGCATCTGCGCCGCCTCGCTTACCTGCATGCCGGGCGGCAGCATGCGCGCACGGCGCAGCACCGCGCGGATCCGTGCGAGCAACTCGCGCACCGCGAAGGGCTTGGGCAGGTAATCGTCGGCACCCATTTCCAGGCCGAGAATGCGGTCGGCTTCCTCGTTTTTCGCGGTCAGCATCAGCACCGGCACCGAGCGAAACCGGCTGGCACGCAATTCGCGGCACAGCACGAGGCCGTCTTCGCCGGGCATCATCAGATCAAGCACGATGAGGTCCGGCACGCCGTGTTCCAGCACAGCGTGCATCTGGCGGCCGTTGGCAGCAAGCGAAACACGCATACCGCTCTTTTCCAGATAGCCGCCGATCAGTTCGCGAATGCCGCGGTCATCGTCGACGATCAGAACGTGGTCGATCGTATCCATCGCTGCATCATCTCTTTTGACGTTTGACCTGCACAAGGTTCGCGGTAATCAACGAACACTGCACCGGATGCGCCAACTCCGCAGTCAGACCTCCCGCCATGAAGGCAAGGATCGCGAAAAGGCGTTTCATGCGTCCTCCACGACCGAAAGGCTTGCGCCGTCGGACAGACCCGCATCGAGAGCATACGGATCGATGCCCTCGATGCAGCCGATATTGACGCGCCACAACTGCGCGTCTTTGCGCGTTTGATGAAACGGGTAAATGCCGCAGTGCTTGCAGAAGAAGTGCTTCGCCACGCGCGTGTTGAAATGATAAAGCGCAAGTGCATCCTCGCCCTGTACGATCGTCAATTGATTCGCTGCAAACGGTGGCGTCATCAATGCGCCCTTGCGGCGGCACAAGCTGCAATTGCAGCGCGTCGCGGGTGTGACGGGCGCGCGTACTTCGAATTTGACGGCCCCGCAGTGGCAGGAGCCGTGAAGAACGTCGTCAGTCATGAAAGTCTCGTTGAAGAGGTGATGGCTGCTTTATAGCACGAGCTGAACGAGCATATGTGTCGCAATGTATCCGCGCCGCTGTCAGACACAAAAAGTTGCATCAACGCCGTTCGGCCGACATAAGCCAGATACCGGGAATCCATCGTGCTAGACCGATACCGTAACGTTCGAACGGGCCACTGCGATTTCTTGTATATCGCTGCAGCCCGCTCCTGTGAACCAATGGTTTGCGTCAGTTACGGCGCAAACCGCGTGAATACGTAATCACGATCCTTCACCTTGGCTGCGTGACAGGCGAAACAGGTCTGATGCTGCACCGCGTCGACCGGCTGGCCGTTCACGAAACGCCCGAAGCCCCAGCCACCCGTCGACGCATAGCGGCGCGAGTCCTTGACCATCACCTGTACGGTAGTGGGTGCCCCGGGAATCGTCGCCGTGGCGAACTCGGGCGACTGCGTGCGCTTGTACGCGAGCTTCACCAGGATGGTCCCATCAGGGTACGGCAGCGTCGACTTTTCGATTGCCTTGATCGCAGCAGGATTACCGAGCACGACACGCAATTCGTCGAGCGGCGCGGCTTCTTCGGCCGGGGCGATCATCTGCCATTTGCGGTAGCCCTCGGGAATCGTGACGCCGTAAATCGGTGACGGCGCCGACTTCGCGGGCTCCGCCAGCGCGTGATCCGCCACCGCGCCGAGCAGAAGCGCCGCATTTAGCGCTAAATGTGTAATGCGCATTCTTTGCATGTGCCTGTCTCCAGTTGACCAATCAGAAGCGTGCGACGTCGACGACGGCATCGGCGAAGGCTTTCGGCGCTTCCTGCGGCAGGTTGTGCCCGATGCCGCCATCGATGTTCCTGTGCTGATACTTGCCTGTGAATTTCTTCGCGTAGGCCGCAGGCTCCGGATGCGGCGCGCCGTTGGCGTCGCCTTCCATCGTAATGGTCGGTACGGAGATGGTCGGCCCCAACGCCAGACGCTTCTCCAGATCGTCATATTTCGCTTCGCCCGACACGATGCCGAGACGCCAGCGGTAGTTGTGAATCACTATCGCGACATGGTCCGGGTTGTTGAACGAGGCGGCCGAGCGCTCGTAGGTCGCATCGTCGAAATTCCATTTCGGCGACGCTGTGTGCCAGATCAGCTTATTGAAGTCATGGCGGTTCGCGTCGTAGCCGGCGTATCCGCGCTCGGTCGCGAAGTAGAACTGATACCACCAAGCCAGTTCCGCCTTCGGCGGCAATGGCGCCTTGTTGGCCGCCTGGCTGCCGATCAGATAGCCACTCACCGATACCATCGCCTTGCAACGTTCCGGCCACAAGGCGGCGATGATGTTCACGGTGCGTGCGCCCCAATCGAAGCCGCCAAAGATGGCCTTCTCGATTTTCAGCGCGTCCATCAGATTGATGATGTCCACCGCGATGACTGCCTGCTGGCCGTTGCGCGGCGTATCCGCCGAAATAATCCGTGTGGAACCGTAGCCTCTCAGGTACGGCACGATGACGCGGTAGCCGGCGGCGGCCAGCAAGGGCGCTACTTCGACATAGCTATAGATGTCGTACGGCCAGCCGTGCAGCAGGATTACAGGTGGCCCGTTCTTCGGCCCTGCTTCCGCGTACCCGATATTCAGCGTGCCGGCGTCGATCTGCCGCAGATTCTCGAACGACGTCGCGCCCGTTCCCGCCTTCGCGCCGTTGGACTGTGCATGCGCGAGGCCGCCCAAGCCCAGTTCCATCAGGCTGATGCCCGCAATCGTCGTGCCGAGTAGGCGACGCCGCCGGGTATTGATCTGTTCAGACATGGCTATTTCCTTCAATGTACGAGAGCTTGATAGCACTGGCTTGCACTCGCTTAAAGACCGTTGGCGAGGCCACATGCCATCGATAGCGTGCGGGCGGGACAATGGTCGAATGAGTACAGGCGGTCAGATTGCGTGAGCGGTGCGCTACGTTACGGCTTGGCGTAGATCGGACCGAGGCCGACAATGTCCGATTCCGACGAACGCGGCGAACCGGAAGCCGAACTTCCGGCACTCGGCGATCCATACGACGATGCCAGCGCTCCCTTCTGCGCGTTGAGGCGCGCCTCGGCGGCTTCGATGTTTCTCGGATACTGAGTCTGGTCGCTAGCGGGGTTGTAGCCGACTTTCTGCAATTCGACCAATTGCGCGCGAACGTCCGCGCGGGTCAGTGGCTGGTTGGATTGCGCGAACGAGACCGCGGGCAATACAGCGGCCGCGGCGACCGAAGCGGCAATGATGAGCGACTTAATGACTTGCATGATATCCACCTCAAGAGAATGTCTTTCGACGCAAACGCCCGCTTGCGTCGCTGGTTCAGCATGGGCCACGCTTGGCCTGCATGTGGGTATTAGACGCTCTGGAAGTATCCGGTGTGTGTCCGCGTTTTGTGCCAGTGCAATGTTATGTAACGCTGTGCCGTGTAGATACATTGAGATACAAAGCGCTAGCGCGCAATTCAGGAATCTCGGTGGGCAAAATAGGCGGCCACGAGTGGAATAAAACGGGCGTACCGCCTGTTATCCGGTGGCAACCGCGTAGCCGCTCGCCCATCGACTTACTGGAACAACTCGCACAATGAATTTCGCGACCTTCTCGTCTCCCGCTTTCTTTACTGATCCCTATCCGATGTATAAAAAGCTGCGAGAAGCCGGTCCGTTGCTGCCCGTCGGCACCAACGCACTCGTCACGGGCCGCTTCGAAATTGTCGACGCTCTGCTGCGCGACCGGCGCATGGGCAAAACCTATCTGCAAAGCGTGCGTGCGCGCTATGGCGAGGGGGCGGCTGAACAGCCCGTATTTCAGGCACTGAGCCGTACCTCTCTGATGATGAATCCGCCTGCTCATACGAAGCTGCGAACGCTGTTGATGAAAGCCTTCAACGCGAAGCAAATTGAGAAACAGCGAGAGATTGTCGAAGCCACGAGCCGCGATCTTCTCGACCGCATCGGTGCGGCGGCGCAATTTGATCTGGTGAGCGAGTATGCGATGCCGCTGCCAGTCGAGATCATGTGCCACCTGCTCGATATTCCGTCCGCGCATGGCACTGACCTCGGCGTTGCGGCAAGTCGTCTGGTTTCCGCATTCGATCTCGCACCGCTCGACGAAACCGCGCTTGCAGGGGCGAACGAAGCTGCGCTCACGCTCGAATGCTATTTCCGCACCGTAATCGAGCAGCGACGCGCGCAGCCCGGCGACGATATTGTGTCCTCCCTGGTGAACGTCGAGGACGACGGCGCGACCTTGAGCGACGAAGAAATCGTCTCGAACGTCATACTGCTGTTCATCGCGGGCCATGAAACCACGTCGAACATGATCGGCAATGCTATGGTCGCCCTGCTTCGGCAGCCAGCTCGCCTCGAGGCTCTTAGGCGCGAGCCGGCAGCGATCAGGATGGCGGTTGCGGAGTGCATGCGCTTCGACGGCTCGGTGCAGATGGTTGTACGCACCGCACTCGAGGAAGTGGCGATTCAGGACATGACGCTGAACCCCGGCACGATCGTCTTCATGCTGACCGGCGCGGCGAATCGCGATCCCGCAGTGTTCTCGCATCCCGATGAACTCCACTTCGACCGCGGCTCGAACGTACCTTCACTGGCATTTGGCGGCGGCATTCACTATTGCCTGGGCGCGCGGCTGGCGATGCTCGAAATGGAAGTGGCGTTACTCGATCTTCTCGCCCGCTTTCCGCGGATGCAACCCGAGAATCTAGACCAGTTAAATTGGCATCGCCGCAATAATCTGCGCGGCGTGCAATCGCTGCGGATACATACCTGAGCGATTGAAAATCGGTGTCACGTGCCGACTGCTTTTAGTTGCGTTTGAGCGCTACTTCTTCGTGTCGTCGAAGCGGTCCAGACAGCGCACTGAAAGATTTGTTTCCCAATGTGTATGAAGTTCGAACTGATACACAGCCTTGCAATAGCCCGCTCTCGCGACACAAGCCAGATACCTCACCTGGTTCTAATGCATCCAACGACGGAAACTGATTGAGGCACGCAGCGGACCTCTCTGTCCACAGCAGCCCTCCAGATATCCGTACGGATCTTTCCCATTTGATTTGTTTCAGGAGCACGACATGAAAGTTTCGATCATCGCAGTGGCTTTTGCCGCTATCGCCGCATCGGCGACAGCACTCTCCGCTTATGCAGTCAATCCAGTAGCCAATTCCAGCGATACGAACGCCAGCAGCTACGACGCCCAGCAAATGCATCAATGGTCGCCGGTTCAAACGACACCGAAAACGAAGACGCGTGCTGAGGTTCGTCAGGAACTGGTGCGCGCGGAGAAAGACGGTCAGATCGCGGCACTCAGCAAACTCTACCAGGGTGGCTAAGTCGACGCTCGGTTGAAGTTGCAAAAACATTTGCCGCTCATTCACCTGTTAGAGGTTTCACTATGATCAAGCGTCTCGCTATCGCCGCCCTGCTCTCCGCCTGCGCCGCAATCGCCGCTCCCGCATTTGCCAGCAGCGGCTACGGTCCCGCGCCTCACTACAACCCACAGATCGGCGCGCCTGCATCGCAACGCGGCCAAAGCGCACTGACCTTGCGCGCCGAACAGGCCGACTTAATGGCCGGCACGGACTCCGCCGCGCAATCGTACGGCGGCGTGCGCGATGTGTCTTCGCAATCGGGCTCACGCGTCGTGTCCGACGCATCGATCGCGCCGTATGCGCATCATTGAGCGCGCATCGCTTACCAGCACCTCTACACTATTCAAGCGGGATACTAATCATGACCCAGGCAGATAAAGTGCTGTACACCGGTAAGACCCATGTAACCGGCGGCCGCGCCGGCGCCGCACGCAGCTCCGACGGTCAACTGGACGTCAAGTTATCCTCGCCCGGTTCGTCCGCACCCGGCACCAATCCTGAACAGATGCTCGCGGCCGGCTGGTCCGCGTGCTTCATCGGCGCAATGGGTCTCGCCGCACAGACGCTGCAAGTTGCACTACCACGCGACACCGCCGTCGACGCGGAAATCGATCTGGCCGTGAACGACGGCGCGTATTTTCTGCGGGCCCGTCTGAACGTCAGCGTGCCGGGCGTCGAGGCCGAAGTCGCGCAGGCGCTTGTGGATGCGGCACATCAAACGTGTCCGTACTCGAAGGCAACGCGCGGCAATATCGACGTCATCATCACGGTCATCTGATTTTCGCTGATACCTGACTCCCGCCTCACACCGTTTTTTTTCAACAAGTTCGGCTGTAGAGCGCTTTGTTAATGAACATTCCGGCGCGCCGCGATCGGCGGGCCGGCATCTCACTGCGCCAGGACATCAAACATATCGCTGCCCGGCTTCGGTTTCTCTAAACAACCGAAGACGACCGGCTAGGGATCGATTCATATCGCACACGCGGTCGCCATGCCGTTTTCAAGCTAGCGCAGACAGCAAGTGCCACCACGTCAGGAACCGTCATGCCTCAATCCATGGATACAAAGAAAGCGGCTGCGGCCATCGCCCTTCTGATACTTTCGGTGGCGCTGCGGCCGCCGATCGTTTCGATCGGGCCGGTACTCGATTCGATTCAGAAGAGCTTTAGTTTGAGCTATACGCAAGCCTCGTTGCTCACGGCGATTCCCGATATCTGCATGGGTGTGTTCGCGCTCGTCGCTCCGGGCGTCGCACGCAGATTAGGCACCGACAACGCTGTGGTCGCCGCGCTAGCTCTGCTTTGCGTTGCGATGATCGCTCGTGCGTTGGCCGGTTCGGCAAGCGTGCTGCTCGTTTGCACCGTATTCACAGGAATTGGTATCGCCATTTCCGGCTCGTTGATCGGTGGTTGGGTCAAGAAGCACTTCGCTAGCGACGCATCGATGTTCATGGGCATCTATAGCGCGGGGCTCAGCGTGGGCGCAACAGTCGCTGCGAGTTCGTCGGGCTACATCGCGCAGAGCTTGGGGGGGTGGCGCGTAGCCGTCGCATTGTGGAGCGTACTGTGCATCACCGCGATCCTGAGCTGGCGAAAGCTGGCCCAGCAATTCCTGAAAGCAAGTACTGGCGAACGCGAGCGGCAACAGGTCACGCAACCTGCCCCGGCGGTTGGACTTCCGTGGAAAAAATTCGGGGCGTGGCGGGTTGCGATCTACTTCGGCGCGAGTCAGTTCATCGTCTATGCATGCTTCGCATGGCTCGCGTCGTCGAGTTCGGAAATGCAAATAGACGCGCTTTCACCCGGCCTCGTGCTCGGCCTCTTCACTTGCGTATTCGCGTTGAGCAGCCTGGGTATGGGCATGAAAGCCGGGCGCTCCAGCGACCGGCGCGGCTGGCTCGGTCTCGCCTCGGCCATCACGGCCGCAGGTATTGGTGGGCTCGCTTTCGCACCGACGGCTTATCCTGTGTCGTGCATCGTACTGATCGCAATTGGCCAGGGTATGTGCTTCACATTGGCAATGACCTTGCCGCTCGACAACACGCATACGCCCGCCGAGACCAATGCATGGAGCGTGTTCATGCTCTTCATCGGCTATCTGGTTGCGGCGCTCGGGCCATTAAGTTTCGGCTTTCTGCGGGACCGTACGGCTGGCTACTCTGCCTCGTATCTCATGCTCTTCGTGGTCGCCGTCGGCATTACGTTGATGGTGCCGCTACTGCGACCGGCGCCATCCGACACCGAAGCGATGCCTGCGATCTCAGAGCTGCATTAATTTTTCCGCATGCTTCCCGCGTTTTCAACGGCGAAATCCAACGATAAATTTTTTCGTGGCAAGCAGGCGTTTATCGTTGGAATAAAACCGGCGCGCAGCTGTTCTGAAACAGTAGAGTTCACGAGTACTCGCACTACGCCATTTCGGTACTCGCCAGGTTCGCCGCGCATCGCGTCTCCGCACACCATCCGATAATCATGAAAAGATCAGAAATTCTCGAATCCAACGACCAGTACGTGTCAATGTGGAAGGTACTCGCCGGCGATCGCAAAGGCGCCGATCTGCGCGATAGAGCTGGACTTTCCGTTTGTTGGGCGGACAGCCCGTTCCCGTTCTGGAATGCGCTCTTTCTCAATGAGACCATTTCGGATCGGGATCTGCTGCGCGTTCGCCTGAGAATGTCACACACTCATATGCTAGCAAAGCGACACAGCGGCCTCGTGTACGTCTGCGAAGATCTTTTGAGCGGTGCGGCACGAGAACATCTCGACGCAATCGCCGCGAGTGAGAATCTGACTTTTGCGTTGAACATCACGGGCATGGCCGGCGATATTCTGCCGCTCGAGGCGGGCATACCCCATTCGGTGCTGGACTTTGCGCGGGTCGACAGCGAATCGGCCTTGCAAGCGTACGCCGACATCAATAGCGAAGGATATGGTTTCCCGCTCGAAGCGGGGCGCGCGGGGCTTGCCGGATCGACGTTCTGGAAAAAAGTCGCGTTCGCGTACATCGGTTATCAGAATGGCGAGCCGGTGTCGACCGCTGCGGCGATCCTCAACGACGGCCAGATCTATCTCGCGCTCGTCGCGACGCGGCCGGACGCTCAACGCAAAGGATTCGGCGAGGCTACGGTGCGCTATGCGCTCAACGCCGCATACCATGCGACGGGAATCACGCGGACCACGTTGCACGCCACCGACGCGGGGTTTCCGGTTTATCAGCGAGTCGGCTACCATCGCACAACCGTTTTCAGGACCTACCAACCGGCCTGAAAACGCGACCCGACGTGGTGCGATTCGATCTATAGCCTTTAAAAATTTCCGGAAGCTGCCATGGCCGTATTTCCTGCTGGTCGCATTCGTTGAAGAAGCGTTTCCCCGGCTAATATTCAGGCAGACATGGCGGCCCTGATAAAGACAGCCCGCATGCTCGCTGGTTCGGGCTTATCGTTACAGTTGTTCTATGCGGTCTCGCGCACTACCAGGGCGGCACGGCGCTAGTTCTACTGGCGACGCTGTCCGGAGTGGGCTACGGCCTCGCCTACCGCGTCGGCGGGCATCAGGCCACGATGCTCACGCCCCGCGGACTCAACCTGGCCCAATTTTTCTTGTTTATCTATCCATTCATCGCTCATTCCTGGATGAAACCGGAACAAGCTTAGGAAAGTAGCGCATGGCATTTCGCTTTCCGCCGCGAGCCTGATGGAATATTTCTTTGATCAGCTTGTTTACCTGCTGATGGATTCCCTGCCCAATTGAGTCTGAATCTATGGATACTCGTCAGATAGCGCAATCGGTCCGTGAACCCCGACATTCGAGTCAGACGCGGACCCTGGCGCACGAATCAACCCGACAGCGGTGCTCCTGCCATATAAAAAAGCACCGGTTCCCCGAGCCGGCCCAAGCCGGCGGTGCCGCGTCGGGCAGGGACCAGTGCCGATGACCGCCGCCGATCTGTCCGCCATGCTCCCGCCGCTGCTGCCGCGTCTCTGGGCGTTTGCACTGCGTATCTCGGGAGATCAGCACGACGCGGAAGATCTCGTGCAGCGCGCCTGCCTGCGTGCGCTCGAACGCGCGCATCAATTGCAACCCGGCACAGCGCCGCTCAGTTGGATGTTCTCCATCGTGCAATCCACGTGGATCAACGAACTGCGCGCCCGCAGCGTCCGCAGCCGCTCGGGCATGGATTGGGACGACGAATTTCTCGAAACGGTCGCAGACCCAGTCGCGCGCACGCCGGAACAACACGTCATGGACGGCCAGATCGTCAGCGCGGTGCAACGGTTGCCCGAAGCCCAGCGCGTGGTTATGCTGTTGGTGGGAGTGGAGGGCCTTAGCTATAACGAAGCGGCCGAAGCGCTCGGCGTGCCGGTCGGCACGATCATGAGCCGGCTTTCGCGCGCTCGCCAGGCTATTGGCGCTCTGTTCAGCGACCCAAAAGAAAAACGCTTAAGAAGCGCGGCGAATAGTAAGGACCAAGGGGCATGAAAATGGACAACATCCTGCTCATGGCGTATGTGGACGGCGAACTAACGCCGCACGAATGCGAGGAAGTCGAGAAAGCGATTCGCACCTCGGCCGATATCGCCGAACGCGTGGCGTTACTCGAAGCGTCGGTGCTGCCGTACCGGCGCGCATTCCAGCAACAGGCCTTGCCGCCGGTTCCGGAAAGCCTGACGCGCAAGATAGCGGAACTCGCGCAAATGTGCGTCGTGCCGACGGACTCAGCGCCGATCGGCGGCAAGCATCGCACGGACGCGCCCGACTCGCAGCCCGAGGCTCACGCGGGGCCATCCGCGCCGGTACGCTCGACCTTGCGCACCGCCATGCCGTGGCTCGCAGTGGCTTTCATCGCGGGTGCATTCTGCTGCGGCGCCGTGCTGCGCTTCGCACCCGGCGCCGCGCGAGGCGGTGTTGCGCAACCAACCGCTAAAATGGCGGCGGGAGCGGGCACATCGCCGTGGGTCATGGCGGCGGCCAATTATCAGCGGCTTTACACCCGCGACACGGTCGAGTTCGATTCTTCCAATATGGCTACCGCGGCGCATATTGTCGATCATATTCGCCACGACGACGGACTGCCGATTCACGTGCCCGACCTCCGTTCGGCCGGTTTGACTTTCAAGCGCATACAGCGTCTGCGGTTCAACAACCGGCCGCTGGTGCAGATCGTATATCTGCCTGAAAAAGGCTTGCCGGTGGCACTTTGCGTGATGAAGGACGAAAAAGCGGACTCCGCGCTCACGCAGCAACAGGTGGACAGCATGGATGTTGTCACCTGGCGGCATGCGAAGCTCAGTTACGCGCTAATCGCCACGCCCGGCGACACCGACCTCAGCGCAATCGGCAGGCGTATTTCCGAAAGTAATGCAGAAGAACTTATCGGCCAGTTATCAAAAATCGGCCCGGCGTTCGCCAGTTGAAATAAGACATTTTTAAATGCTGCCCACATCGCACGACGCGGGCGGTTTCGCTTATTCACATTGGTTCTGTGTACTCGAATATCGGTAATCCGAAGGCGACTCGCCATAACGCCGCCGGAACAGGCGGCTGAAATGAGCAGCAGTCGTAAAGCCGCATTGCCAGGCAATTTCCTGAATCGAACAGCCACGAGAACCATTGACCCGCAGCAAGTGCGCAGCGCGCTCGAGCCGCGCCTGCCACACGTAGCGCATCAAAGAAGTTCCCCTTGCGCGAAACAGGCGTTGCAGATGTTGTGCCGATACATGCACGGCGCCGGCAATTCGCGCGATATCCAGATCCGCGTCGCCCAGATGATCGTCAATGTAGCGCCTTGCCTGATAGGTCAGCGCTTCAGAACTACGCCTCCTGGAACGCGCGGCAGGATCTATTACGGCAACCTGAACGAGTTCGAGTAAATGTTCACCCATTATATTTTGTGCAATCTGACTAGGCGTGGTGGACTGACTGGCGATGCACTTGATCAACTCGCTCGTCGCACGAATGTCGGGTGAAAGCGTGTCACAAGCCAATGGCCCCACCGCCGAGAAATGTACGCCGCGGTCCCGCAGCGTGGCTTTCGGAATACGTAGCACCGTCATTTCCGCGCGCTCCGGGAATATTTCCACGAACGGATAGGCCGGGTCGATAACAAAGATACTGCCCGAGTCGAAACGCTGACCCTGCTCACGCCAACGCACATGGACATGCCCCTCCGTGACAAGCTTGACGAATAACCAGTCACCCTGCCATGAAGGAATTTCCTCGCCGACAGGCGAGAGTGTCTGCACGGCGAGATTCGCAAGGGAAACACCTACATCGCCCAGTTTCCAGCTTTTGACGGAAGAATCGAGAGACTGTCGTGTATCGAAAGAACATGTCAGACCGTGCGTATTACGCATGATGTCGGCCCAACGCTCGGCCGCGCTCTGACTGCTATCGAAAGTGATCTCGTGCGGGCTGAAGTGCATTAAAACGTCCCGTGTATCGGCGACGGACGGGCTCAGAGCCGACCCGGCCCACGAAAACGCGTCGTGCGTTCTCGTGGGCCGGGATAACTTCTAAGCCACCGGCGTCGGCATAAAAACTGCCTTGGTTTCGAGGTAGGCTTCGAGTCCCTCACGACCGCCTTCACGGCCGAGTCCGGATTGCTTGAAGCCGCCGAACGGCGCATTGGCGGCTAACTCGACGCCATTGATACCGATGTTGCCAGTGCGAACGCGGCATGCCACTTCGTAGGCTCGCTCCAGATCCTGGCCGTACACTGAACCGCTCAAACCATACGGGGTATCGTTCGCGATGCGGATGGCGTCGTTCACTGTGTCGTACGCGAGAATGGACACGACCGGCCCAAAGATTTCTTCGCGTGCGATGGTCATCTCCTGCGTCACATTGCTGAAGACGGTCGGCTCGACAAAGTAGCCTCTATCGAAACCCGCATTGCCGGTGCCGCCTGTTACCAGCTTCGCCCCTTCGCCGATTCCACGCTCGATATAAGTGCGCACACGTTTGCGTTGAGAGTCGCTCAATACCGGTCCTACTTTCGTATCGGCATGCGCCGGATCGCCCACTTTCAGTTTCGAAATGATTTGCGCATAGGTATCAACGACTTCGTCGTACCGGGCACGCGGCGCGAGAATGCGTGTTTGCGAGAAGCATATTTGCCCGGAAAACGGCATCGTGAAGGGTACAAGCGCGGCGAATGCGGAAGGAAGATCCACATCGTCGAGCAGAATCGCAGCCGATTTGCCGCCGAGTTCGAGCGTGACGCGTGCAACCCGGTCAGCTGCGGCACGCGCTATCCATTGTCCCGTTGGCACGCTACCGGTGAAGCTGATCTTGTCGACATCCGGCGATTGCACCAGTTGCGCGCCCTCGTCGCGCCCGGCGGTGATTACATTCAGTACGCCCGCCGGAAGGCCTGCAGCCGCCGCGCATTCGGCAATGATCAACGCATCGAGCGGGCTCTCCTGCGGCGACTTGACGACCACCGTGCAGCCCGCTGCCAGTGCAGCAGCCATTTTCTGCGACACGATGGGAAAGGTCGCATTCCACGGCACAATCAATGCGGCCACGCCGACCGGCTCCCGGCGCACGCGCACGTGTCCGCGCAGTGTCGGCCTCGAGTCTTCGAATTCGTAGGTATCGAGCAGCGACGAGAAGAACTCGAAACGCGTGATGCCGACCGGAATCAAGCTCGTGGCAAATGCCGACGGCGCACCCACCTGGTCCGTCCACAATTGCGTCAATAGCGGAAGGCGCTGGCGGACCTCTTCCGTTAGACGCTTCAGATAAACGCCTCGCTCCTCACCCGACATTTTCGGCCACGGGCCATGATCGAACGCGCGGCGGGCCGCCGCGATCGCACGTTCCACATCGACCGGGTCGGCGAGTGGAATCTCCATGAACGGGTCTTCGGTCGCTGGGGAGATCAGCACGTGGCGCTGTTGCGAGTGGCTCGCCACCCATTCTCCATCGATGAAGAAACGCGTACGGACGTTAGACGAAAGTGCTGCTGAATGTTCTTGCATTGTCTTTCCGATAAGTAGTCTTAACAGCGAAGGAATGGATTCGATGAGATGCCGCTACGGCACACGTGACATGCGTTCGGGATCCATTACCTGATTCCCTCCAATGCGGGAACCAGCGACTTATCAGTGTATTGAGTGTGTTCTTCAGGCGATTGCCTGGGATAGACCGCTCGCTTGTCCAAAACGCGCCTTTTTTGAGCGGCCGGGGATAACTCAGCCTCACTGGCGAGCAATGCACTGTCTTCGCGTCGCGTGGCGACACTGGATGCGTTATAGCGTATTTCGCGCTTCGAAGTGTGTCGTAATGTATCTGGCCGCACCTCGGATACAAAAAATTTCGATCAACTCTTCTATCTCTTTTCGCAATGTATCCACTGCCGATGGTGCTACACAACGTTGCAGAAATCAGCTTCGGTGACATAAAGCAGATACTTCGAGACGTTCCAATACCTCGACTTTGGCTCTCTTAGCAGCGGCAATGGCGACACGAACGTAGTATGGCTTCGCTGTTCGAGCCGCAAATGCGCGTTCCAGACAAGAAACGCGTGTCGCTTAGACAATAAGTTCGATGCGTCACGCTATAGAGTAAGGGTTTTTCCTCAAGCAATTTTCTGCAGCGCGTTGGACCGCGTGGCCAGTTGACGACTGCTTCCAATCAACCGGAAGTATTTAGACAGGCTCGGCGGCATACATAGTGCAGAGGCGGCGTTTCTTATCAGCTTTATACAGGGCAATGAAGCAAACCGATCTCTCAATCCTGCTTCCCGACATGCTCCCACGGCTCTGGTCGTTCGCATTCCGGATTTCACGGAATCGCTATGACGCGGAAGAACTGGTGCAAAGAGCATGTGTGCGGGGCCTGGAGCGAGCCCATCAGTTGCGCATCGATAGTTCTCCATTGAGCTGGATGTTTTCGATCGTACATTCGACATGGATAAACGATCTGAAGCAGCGTCAACAACGCAGCCGCCTGCATGCCGAATGGAACGAAGCATTCCCGGAGACGATCGCCGATCCCGCTTCGGCATCAGAAACGGGCGCGCTGGCTGACCAGATCATCGCGGCGGTGGAGCGGCTACCCGAAACTCAGCGCGTGGTCTTGTTGCTGGTCAGCGTGGAAGGCTTCAGTTATCAGGAAGCAGCCGAAGCGCTCGAGATACCGGTGGGCACCGTTATGAGCCGGCTGTCTCGCGCGCGCCGGACGATCGGAGCGCTCTTCAACGACAGCGAGTCGGCGAGGCCGCACGACGTTGCGGGGGAGCGGGAATAGATGCATGGCATGACGTGTTGTGGTGTTAGCTACCGCACAGTCACCGCAGGCGAACGAAGAGATCGCTCCCGCGAAACATTCATTTCCTAGATCGGGATCCGGCGCGATGCGGACCCAAGCGACGATAGATACAGAACATGCCTTCCTTTTCCAGAATGCTACTCGTGTACGACGGCACGGACGAATCTCAGGCCGCGCTGTCGCGCTGTGCGGAACTGTCGCTGGCATTATCGGCACAAGTCGATGTGATGTCGGTAGTGGATGCGGCAAGCGCGAACGCGAATTCTGCGGGGATGCTCAGCGATCTCGCCTATACGCGTCTCGAAGAATTCGGCCGCCATACGCTGCGAACCGCTATCGGCAAACTTGCGGACAATGGGATTACCGCGCACGGATACCTTACTTTCGGACACACGGTCGACGCCGTTTTGCGGCACGCGGCGATTTTCAATTCGGATATCGTCGTGCTCGGACATCGCACACGCAAAGGGCTCTCGCGCTGGTGGGGCGATCGACCGGTTCATCTCGATCTGGCCGAGCGCCTGCTGGGATCGACGATCATCACTGTGACACTGCCTTCCGCCTAGCATTCCAGGGTCGTCCACTGCGTAAAATTTCCGCGCGCGACTTTTGGCGCGGAGCAAGCGTGCCTGCCGCGCCGGATATTCACGCTTCGTATGTTTAGTTGGCAGCGAGCCGCCATGTGCCATTCACGATCTGCACCATCACGCGCGCACGTTCGTCGAGACCGGAATGATCTGCTGCAGTCATATTCACGACGCCCTGGGACGTATGCAGATCGGCTGTGCCTTCAAGCGCCGAACGCAGCGCCTCGCGGAACGCTTCACTTCCGGGCTGTGCCTTCTTGAGCGCCAGCGGGATTGCGTGTTGCAGCAACAGCCCCGCGTCCCATGCATTGCCGCCGAAAGTTGACACTGTGCCTGCGCCGTACGCTATATCGTATGCCTGCCTGTAGGCAAGCGCGCTGCGCTTCACGGGGTTCGAATCGGGCAGCTGAGCGGAGACTAGCAATGGACCCGCCGGAAGGAGCGTGCCATCGCAATCCTTACCGCAGACGCGCAGAAAATCATTGTTCGCGACCCCGTGTGTCTGATAATACAAACCTTTATAGCCACGCTCTTTCAAGGTCTTTTGCGGTAATGCGGCGGGTGTACCCGCACCGGCGATCAACACGGCGTCCGGGTTCTGCGACACGATCTTCAACACCTGTCCCATCACTGACGTGTCGTTGCGCGCGAATCGCTCGCTAGCAACGAGCTTGATGTTCGCCTTTTCCGCATCCCTTTTGAATTCGGTAAGCCAGCTTTCGCCGTACGCATCCGCGAAACCAATGAAGCCCACGGTTTTCACCTGATGCACCACCATGTTTTGCACGATGCCAGCGGCCATTAGCGCATCGTTCTGCGGCGTCTTGAAAACCCATGAACGTTTCGCGTCCATCGGCTCGACGATCGATGCAGCTGCGGCCAACGCAATCATGGGTGTGGAACTCTGTGCGGCAACATCAATCATCGCCAGCGAATTCGGCACGATGGTCGAGCCGATCAATGCGTCGACATGATCCTCGCTCGTGAGCTTGCGCGTATTCCTGACAGCGAGAGTCGGGTCCGACGCGTCGTCCAGCACGATGTAGTCGATCTTTTGCCCCGCTATTTCTTTCGGCAACAACGCAATGGTGTTCTTCTGCGAGATGCCGAGTGAAGCGGCCGAGCCGGTAGCCGACACGGTGACGCCGATCTTCACCTCGGCATGCGCTTGCGTGCTCCAGACGCTAGCGATCAGACATACGGCATAAAGCCGTTTCAGCCCGGACGAAAAAATTGAATTCATGTTGGTGGTTCGCATTTGAATGAACGGATCCTGAGCGCAGAACGTACGGATCGAACCACTGATAACAATCTGACCTGCCGTTCTATTCCATACGCGGATCGGTCGCGACACGGCAGTCCGAATTCGCCGGACTCCGCCGAAGGCCGTCGAACTGACGCTCGATTACGATGGATGGACGAACCCTGAATACCGCACGAATAGCACGTTGAACTTGCCGCCTGCTTACTGCCGGAACTCCGCGCTAACAGTAGAAAACCTTTCCGTTCCCGACATCATGAATGGCACGTTGAACACGTCATAGTCGTAGGCCCACGAGGGGTCGTCGTCCGAACTCAACCCTATGCCATTGCGCGAAGCGCACTGCGCTTTCGTCGTACGCGCCGAGCGATTTGCCTCGTACAGTGCGAACGCATTCGCGTAATCGCCGATGCCCGTCTCGTCGAGACAACGCGTCAGCATCGCGGCGTCTTCGATTCCCATCGCCGCAGCGTGACCCCTATGTGGACTAAGGAAACGGCACGCGTCGCCAAGCAGCGCCAGGCGTCCGAAACTCCATAGCGGCGTGCCGTCACGTTCGAACAGCGGCCGCTTGGTCACCGACGGCGATATGTCGATCAGATGCTGAACGTCCGCATGAAAACCGATAAATGCCTCCTTCATTTCTTCGCGGCTACTTCCCATCATCGACACGCCGGCAGGCCATTCTCTCTCCGGTACGCCGGTCACATAGAAGTACTCGCTACGCTTGCCATTGACGTAATAGGCCAGCATGTAGCGGTCGTTCGACCACCATTTCACACATGCGTCATAAGATTTGTAGCCTAATAGCGAAGCAGGCAAGACCGCGCGATGTTCCACATACCCGGTGTACCGTGGCGGCTCTTCATCGAGAAGATGTTCGCGAACTTTGGACTTCAGGCCGTCGGCCCCGATCACCAGATCCGCGGTTTCCTCGGTGCCGTCGGTAAAGAGCATGCGCACGTCGTAGTCTGTTTCTTCCAGAGCGTGCAGGCGTTTGCCGAATATAATCGTGTGCGGAGCAACGATGCTCGTTATCAGGGCATGGAGATCGGCGCGGTGCACGGTCAGATAATTTGCGCCGTAGGCCTCGAGAGCGTGGGCGCCGAGTGGAATTCCAGCAGTGGGCTCCGCGGTTTTCCAGTGGCGACTGAACCAGAAGTCCGGGCGCGACCCCATTGCGTTCAACGCATCTTCGCAGCCGATCCGCCGCATCACCTTCATGACGTTGGGCCCGAGGTGAATGCCCTCGTCCAGACGCGAGAAGCCCCGCGCCTGCTCGTATAACTTTACGTCGTAGCCGCTGCCTTGCAGCAGCGCGGCGGCGGCGGTGCCGCCAAGACCGGCGCCAATCACGGCGATACGCGTCTTGCTCATGAGAGTCATCCTCCAATGCGTCCACCCGGGCGGACTGCTTCGAAGATCCGAACCAATCGACTCATTAAAGCGTACACGCTATATTAAAAAGCGGCAAGTTTTTTCGATTTACCAGAATCGCCGAACTGCCTCAAGCTTCCACAATAAATCGCAGACACATACGGTCGGTTAAAACGATGTGATTTTGCGCACGTCGATCTTGCTGCCAGCAGCTCACTGGCATCGGGAATCACAGGGACCAATAAAGTGCATACCCGATATTTGGACATGCTTTTATCATCACGATGGTAGTGTGCGATCAGCCCGGCGCGAGCACCGGGCACAAAAGTTACCCGTTCAAAATTCCGGATCGATCGGCGAAGCCGGCACACCGCGAGCTTCGATTGCTTCGCCCGCGAGTAGACACAGGTCCTCGCGGAAGTGCGCCGCGACGATCTGGACACCGACCGGCACGCCGTCGACGAGTTGCGTCGTCACGGCCAACCCCGGCAAGCCCATCGCCGGCACGGCGCGCATCGTCAACTGCGCTTCCCACACGCGGTCGAAACCTGCGGTACCCTGCATGTCGAGGTCTTCGGGGAAAGGCAGTTCCGAAGAGACCGGCATCAGCACGACTGCGTATTGGTCAAGGAACAGCCGCCATTGACGCAGCAACGTGGTGCGCCGCACGAGCGAGCGGCTGATTACGTCGGCGGGGAGATCCTTCACTTTCAGGCGAGCGGCCGCGATGACCGCGTGGGCGCCTGGATCGCCGTCACTCGCCACCATCTCGGCGAGCGCGTCGAAACCGTCGCCGAGCCATAGCCGCTCCTGCAGCTGCGCAGATTCGCGGATCGCCGGCACGTCGTCGATTTCCTCGATGGTCCAGCCGGCATCGACCAAACGCCGAGTTGCGTCGAGCAATGCGTCCTCTACTTCCTTCGCAATCTGCAAGCCGCCCGGCCGCAGGCAAACGGCCGCGCGCAGCGGCACCGCACGGCCTTCGAGCGGCATCGGCATATACCAGGGATCGCGCAGATCGGAAGCGGCGAGCGCGGCGAGACCGAGGCGCAGGTCTTCCACCGTGCGCGCGATGGGTCCGGTCGCGGACATCAACTGCGCCCCAATCGCGCGCTCCGGCGACGACGCATTGAAAGCCGGCACGCGACCGAAAGTCGGCCGGAGTCCGTGTACGCCGCATGCGTAGGCGGGATAGCGCAGTGAGCCACCGATGTCCGTGCCAAGCGCGAGTTGGCCGATGCCCGCGGTAACCGCCGCCGCGCCGCCGCCGGTCGAGCCGCCCGGCGTCAATTTCGGATTGCGCGGATTTAGCGTGCGGCCATGTACCTGGTTGGAGGTGAACCAGCGCAGCGCAAAGGTCGGTGAATTGCTACGGCCAAGTAGCACTGCGCCAGCTTTTGCAAGATTATCGACGGCGGGACTATTAGCCTGCGCGACCAGGTTCTCTTGCAACCGCGTGCCGTTAGTAGTCGCGAAACCGGCGTGATCCGTGTTGATTTTGGTTGTGACCGGCACACCGGCGAGCAGCCCTGGATCTTCGCCGCGCGCTATCGCGCGGTCGACGTTGTCCGCTTGCTTGAGGACCAACTCAGGTCGATGCGCCACCACTGCGTTAACTTTGGGATTCACCGCATCGAGCCGCTCAAGCGCGGATTGCGCGGCTTCGCGCGCGGACACGTTGCGGGTTCTGACCAGCCCGGCTAGTTCAGCCGCGGATAAACGCCATAGTTCAGTCATCATGCCTCCAATAAGAGTTTTCATTTGACTGGCTGAACGTATCCGCCGTATTTCCGTCAGGTATGGCTTTGCAAGCCAATTTTTCCAGACGCGCCGCAGATACACTGCGCTACAAAAGTGCCGGACGTTCGCCGACTACCGTTCGATGCGGTGAGCACCATCATATGGAAGCAAGGGTTCATGCATGCGCGACCTCGTCGGTCTAGCTTGCGAACGGGTCGGCAGAATTTCTTGCAATTGCGTGCCATGTCCTCCGTGCCATACCTTCGTTTGTATTGACCGCCGCTCAGGCCGCCCGCATGATTGGCAGTTGGCGAACCGCTGCGCAGCATGCGCGGCAGAGCTTGGCCGGCGCGCAAGGAAAGGCATGCGATGAACCAGAATCGAAGTAACCACCACACGTCGGCGCCGCGCCTTCCCGCATCGCTCGGCGCGCCGCGCGATCATCTCTATCCGCGTTTCAGCGAAGCCGACATCGGCAAGATGCGGCGCTTCGGCACGCTCGAACACTGGAATGCGGGCGACGTCATGTTTCGCACAGGACAGCCAGGACTGGGCATGCGCGTGCTGCTCAGTGGACAAGCGAGACTCACGCGGCGTGACGGACTTGGCCGATCGCAAGTCATCGCTGAATTGAGCGCCGGCCAGTTTCTCGGCGAAGTCGCGCAGTTAACCGGCAAGCCTGCGCTCGCAGACGGTCTCGCGCTCACTGACGTCGAAGCGCTGATGATTCAGCCTGAACAGATTCGCGCAATGCTGGTCGCTGACGCACACATCGGCGAAACGATCATGCGCTCGGTGATTCTGCGCCGTTTCGGTCTCGTGCAGGAAGGTTGCGGGCCAGTATTGATCGGCCCTGTGGGCGACATGAAACTGGTCGAACTGGAAGGTTTGCTGCATCGACTCGATCATCCGTATTCGGTGGCCGATCCCGATACCGATCCCGATGTGCGCGAACTGTTCGCGGGTCTGGACGGCTGGGAAAACGATTACCCTCTCGTCATGCTCGCGGACGGTACTCTGCTGCGCAATCCAGCCCCGCGGGAATTGTCGGCGAAACTCGGTCTGCTGCTCGAAGTAGACGCCGCCCGGACGTACGACGTCGCTGTGGTCGGCGCGGGGCCGGCGGGTCTAGCCGCAGCGGTTTATGCCGCGTCGGAGGGGCTGTCGGTGATCGTGTTCGACGGGCACGGCCCAGGCGGCCAGGCCGGCGCGAGCGCGCGCATCGAAAACTATCTCGGCTTTCCCACTGGCGTGTCAGGCCATGAACTGGCCGCTAATGCATTCGTTCAAGCCGTCAAGTTCGGCGCAGAGATCGTCATGCCTGTCAGAATCGAGACGCTCGATTGCGCGCAGACGCCGTTTCAACTGACGCTCGAAGACGGACAGCGAATCGCTTCGCACACCGTCGTCATCGCAACAGGGGCAGCGTACAGGCGACCTGCGATTGCCGGACTCGAAGCGGTGAACGAACGCGGTATCTACTACTGGGCGTCGTCCGTCGAAGGGCGTTTGTGCCGGGGCGCCGAAGTCGTGCTGATCGGCGGTGGCAACTCGGCCGGCCAGGCCGCGGTGTTCCTCGCGTCGCACGCGAGCCGCGTCCACATGCTGATTCGCGGCGACGATCTTGCCAAAAGCATGTCGCGCTATCTGATCGATCGCATCGCCTCGCTGAACAATATCGTGCTGCATATAAACACGGTCGTCTCGGCCGTCACGAGCGATCAGTGGGGACTCGAATCCGTCGTTTGCGACACGCCCGACGGTCCACATTGCGTTGCCACGCGCCATCTGTTCCTCTTCACCGGCGCCGATCCGAACACGCACTGGCTGCGCGATTGCAATGTCGAGATCGACGAACGCGGTTTCGTCAAGACCGGCTATGCCGCCGACGCCCGGCTAGAGACCGGCTGCTTCGCGTTGCAGACGAACGTGCCCGGCGTCTTCGCGATCGGCGACGCGAGGGCCGCATCGGCGAAACGCGTCGCCGCCGCGGTGGGCGACGGCGCGGCCGTGGTGTCCGAGATTCACCAGTTTCTGAGTTCGGTTTCGCCAACAGCGTGATCGGCCACCGTCAGCCAAATGTGAAGCTGAATGCCTTCACGCCGGCATCGAGGAATTCGATCTCGAACGTGTGGTCCGCAACTGCACCGGGCTGGCGAACGAGCTGATATAGACGCGCGCCGGTAACGACGCCCGTGCCGTCACTGGCAACATCCGCGCCGTGCGCCGCACCCGGAGGCGCACCGTCGATCGTGACGCGGAAGCGCACCGGCTTGCCGTCCGCCGCGGGCGCCAACACCAGATGCAGATCGCGCGCATGGAAGCGATAGGCGATGCGTGCGCCCGACGCTGTCGGCACGGCGGATTCAGCGCCGATGTTCCACTCGCCTGCGAGTCCCCAGTTGTTGAGCGGCAATTGCGTGGGCAGCGTGTACGTGCCGTTTGCGTCGCGCTTCACACGTTGCGCCGATGCAAAGCCTTGCGCCTCTCGATAGCCCACGTAGGTCTCGCCCGATCCGACGTCCGCCGGATCGGCGGCGGCTTGCGCGCCGTTCGCCTGCACCGTTTCCTGAGTGCCGGCGGGCATCGGATTGCCGTTGTCGGCAAGCAGTTGCCTGATCGCCTGTTCCGCTTCGCCGTACCCGCCCTCGCCAAAATGGTGATACCTGATGCGGCCCTGCGCATCGACAATATAGAACGCCGGCCAGTACTGATTGCCGAACGCTTGCCAGATTCGGTAGTCGTTATCGATTGCCACCGGGTAGCGGATGTTCAGGTCATTGAGCGCGCGTTTCACGTTGCCCGCGTCGTGCTCAAAGCCGAACTCGGGCGTGTGCACGCCGACTACGACGAGGCCGTCGTCGTGATAGCGCTGGGCCCAGGTCTTCAAGTAAGGCAGCGTGCGCAGGCAGTTAATGCACGAGTAAGTCCAGAAGTTGACCACGACGACTTTGCCGCGCAATGTGTCGCTGGAAAGAGGCGTGCTGTTCAGCCAGGTGGTCGCGCCGTCCAGCGACGGCAAGCGGCCCTCCACCGACAGCGCGGGCTGCGCGGCGGGGAGCGACACGCGCATGACCCGGCCTTCGTGCCGCTGCTTGCGTGGTGTGGTCTTCGGCTTCTTCGCCGTAACCAGGCTGACCAGCCGGTTTTCGATCAAGTTTGTCGGCGCGGCCGGAATATGCGCGAGAAGCCGCGTGTCGACGCCAAACGAAATCGCCCCTACGGTGAGCAGCACGAGCGCGCCCATGGCACGGCGCAAGCCCTCGCCGACGCCGAAGGACCGCTTGAGCATATCGAGTGAACGTTTGCCTAGTCCGCACGCTACCGCCAGCGAACAGGCTGCGCCGCCTGCGTAGGCAGCGAGCGCGGCGCCGGTTTGCCACGTGGCGCCGTGTAACGCCGCGCCAGTCAGGATCAGGCCGAGAATCGGGCCCGCACAAGGCGCCCACAGCAGACCGGTCGCCGCGCCGAGCAATACGGCCGAGCCGATCCGCCGCGTCGTGCCAGCGTCTTGCGAATGCGCAACGAAGCGGTCGGCGAGACCGGACAGCGGGTGCGACAGCCGCGACGCGATCTGTGGAAACAGCAATGCCGCGCCGAACGCGGCGAACAGCGCGAGCGAAATCCAGCGGCCGTATTCATTGAGTTGTGCCGCGCCGCTCAGACCGGCCGTGCCGAGCCCAGTGACCAGCGCAAAGGTGCAGGCAAGGCCGATCAGAAGAGGCAGGCGCTCGGTGACGAACGGCCGGTCGGCGCGCGCGAACACAAACGGCACGACGGGCAGGATACAAGGACTCAGCACGGTGAACGCGCCGCCCAGAAATGCGATGACGATGAGTAACATGAGATCGGTATCCACACGGTAGATAGTTGGACGGACCGGCATCGAACGTCGCGCGAGACGACGCATAAAGCCATGAGCCGTATTCCACCGCTCTCATGTATCGGGGAAATTTCAGCGGGCGCGCAATACGCAACACCATGTATCGATAGCGGTGCGCGATACATGGCGATACAAAGCGCTTTATGTGGTGTCCGCTTACGCATGCATTGTGTATCGAAACGTACCTCACAGTCCGACGGACACAAAGCGTTTCACACCCGCAAATCGCGGACATAAGCCAGATACGTCCATGCGCTCCAATTAGCTCAAATGCTCACCCATTGGAGATTTCCCTCATGTTCGACCGCCTCAAGATGGCTACCATCGTCGCCGGCATGGCAGGCGCAGCGTTGCTCGCCGGCTTCGCCTATACCGGCAGCGCGACCGATCAGATGTCCTCGTTGGGAACCGGAATGTCCGCACCGGATTTCAAGGGCATAAGTAACTGGATCAACAGTGCGCCGCTCGACCAGAAGCAGCTGCGCGGCAAAATCGTACTCGTCGAGTTCTGGACGTTCGATTGCATCAACTGCGCGCACACGCTTCCGTATGTCAAGGATTGGTACGCCCGCTATCGCGACAAAGGACTCGTGGTGGTCGGCGTACATACGCCCGAGTATTCATTTGAGCACGACACCGGCAATCTGAAGAACGCGGTGAAGCGCTTCGGCATCGAGTATCCGGTTGCGCAGGATAACCAGTACGCAACGTGGAACGCGTACGGCAATCAGTACTGGCCCGCGCTCTATCTGTTCGATCAGAACGGCAAACTCGTCTATAGCCATTTCGGCGAAGGCCGCTATGCGGAGACGGAAGACAAGATTCGCGGTTTGCTCGGACTCGATGCCAAACACGGTTGAATTCGCAACGATCAAAACTCAATAGCGACAGGTACGTCTCTTTCATTAGAAGAGTTTGATCATCGCCGGCACGCTCAGTACAGCGGCGTAATAACCCATGAACTGTACGCCTGCATTGAAGGAAAACAGCCGGGAAAGTAGCCCACCGAACAGTCCAACAGTAAGGATCACCGCAAGCCCCAACAACTGTCCCTCCCAAAGACCGATCACTACGATCAGCCCGGAAAACGTCGCAATAATCGCTTCATGACTCAGTTTTCGCGCAACGAAAGAGGCAGCGCGGTGCGCGTAGTTCATCGCGAGAGGATAAGCAATAAGTGCCGCAAGCAGAATGGACAGCAGGCCGAAAATAAAGAACTGCCCCGTCGTCATCAACGTGTGCAGGTTGTCGATGTGTCCTGTCACTGCATTCACGGTGAAGCGCGGCGGTGCATTGAAAAGCGGTGCGGCCGGCCCTGCGGCCACCGGGCTGAGCGGCAAGCCGAACGCAACGAGCGGAATCAGCGCCTCGGCAATGTATGTCGCTTCGGTCACACCATTGCGCACAGCGATCACGGTCGTCAAGCGGTGATAGGCATGCCTGATTCGCGCTCCGACTATTTCGCCCATCAGCACCGTCATTGCTACAGGACTGAACACGAAGGTTGCGCTCGACACAGCAGCGGTCGCGACGGTGTAGGCAGTCTGTTGCCGATCGAGTACTTTCAATGGATTCGGAAAGTAGCCGTCCCAGCCTTTGAGATCCGGCGCCAGCGCGAATTTCGACACGCTATCGCGACGCATACGACGCCGCTCCACCGGTGAAAGTATCGAGAACAGATCGGCAATCAGCGGGCCGATCGCAATGCCGAGAAAATAGCTCACACTCAGATTCAAGCCATGACTACGCGTAAGGGCCTGCAATCCGACGATCAGCAACACGAACGGTATCAGCAGAAACACCGCGGCCCATCGTCCCGCCGAGAAATAGGCGATGCATACTGCCGCGAACAGGAACACCCACGGCGCCGCGCGCGTGATTAATCCACCGAACGGCGCAAGAATCATTGCGAACAACACGGCGAAAGGCAACGCGACGAAAGCCGCCACGATCGCGCCGGAGATCATCTTGCGCAATGCGATATGCGGGACACCCAGCGCGCGCAGCATCGCGGCTTGCTGGAGCAGAGGCGCGGCCATGGTGTCGCCGGGAATGCCCAGCAAGGCGGTTGGAATAGCGTGGGTCATGTGCTTGGCGACCGCACCCGCCATGAAGAAAGTAAATACGCCGGCCGGCGGCACGCCAAGCAGGGCAACGAGCAGGGTCAATGGCGCGATCGTGGTGGTTTCGTCGGTGCCTGAGACAAGGCCGATCGCCGCGAAAACGACGGCGCCAAGCAGTCCCATTGTCAGGGCCATGGGAAGCTGGTGGAGCAGCGAGTCCATCAGCGTTCCCCTTTTGCTTGCGCCGCTTGCTCGTAAGATTCGTAGGTAGCGAATAGATCGTAGAGGCCCAGCTCCTTCAATTCGGCTTCGGCGCTCGCAGGGAGATCGGCAAGCGAGCCAATACCGCCCCACTCTTCGGCGAGTTGCTTCAACACATGCAGGCGGTCCGATTCATCGACCGTCTGGTCGATCACGATGCGCTTCGGTCGGAAGAAAAATGCACTGAGCGCACCCGCCACGAGGCACCCGCCCAGTCCAATCAGCATGGCATAGGCTCGCACGATGGCTGCATCGCTCACGGCGGATGACAATACCGCGTTGCCCGCCTCGAACGCGGCGACGCTAATCGCCACACCCAGCGCCACGGACCACGCCAGGTGGCGCAGATCGACCGTATCACCCCACACTTCGGCCAGCGTGAAGGCAGAAGCGTCGACGTGCGCATGAAGGCCTGAATCGTCGCCTGCGGTAGGTGTCGTCATGACGCTGGATTGTTTCAATGTCTGTCTCCTGAGCAACGTGTTTTACTAGTGCGTACGCTTTGCGCCGTCGCATTCACGGCCGGGACATCGTCGTGTATCTTCGAGTACCGTTTCTATTCCGTCTAACTTAATAAGTAAAGACGTCGCAAGAATGATCGCTCCCCCGACGAACGCAACTCATACAGGGGCGGCGAAAGCCAACTCATATATCGGGAAATGTGATCCGCCAGATCGCTTATCGGTACACGACTACACGTACTCCTGCTGTCGCGATGTGACGGGTGTTGATGAAAAGATATTGTCGAAGCTAATTTTGTGCTATTCCGACTTGCAAAAAACCGTCGATTACGGTTCCGGGAAATCGCATCCACGAAGATGTCATGCATCGCGCGGACCCTCCAGCATCTCTATTGCGAAGTCAGTGCGGAAGTCCATCGAAGTTATCATTTTCTTGACTACCCAGTCAACATCGCTACCCGTTGCGCCCGCGCCCAATGCGATATTGCGTGCGTGCAGGGTCATGTGTCCGCGTTGGATGCCTTCCGTTGCAAGCGCGCGCAATGCACCCATGTTTTGCGCGAGGCCGACAGCCACCGCAATCTCGCCGAGTTCCTGCGCAGATTTCACGTCCATGATCTTCAGCGCGAGACGCGCGAGCGGGTGAGTCTTCGTTGCTCCGCCAACAAGGCCGACCGGCATCGGCATCTCAATCGTCCCGACGAGATCACCGTTCTGCGCTTTCTCCCACGTGGTGAGCGAGGTATAACGGCCGCCCCGCGCCGCATATGCATGAGCGCCCGCTTCCACCGCGCGCCAGTCGTTGCCGGTCGCGACGATCACCGGATCGATGCCGTTCATGATGCCTTTGTTGTGCGTCGCCGCGCGATACGGGTCCGTCGCTGCGAAAAGATAGGCATCGATCACACCGTCGATCACGTCCCCGCCGGAATATTCCCTGGTTGCCAACGTGTCAGCCGAATAGCGCACCGAGGCGCGCGCGAGTCGCAAATCGGCGAGGTTCGACAGAATACGAAGACGCACCTTGCCGCCGGTGATCTGCTCGATTCGATCCGCGACCGACTCGGCCATCGTATTGACAGTGTTCGCGCCCATGGCATCGCGAACGTCGACGATCAGGTGCGCGACGATCATCGGACCGCGCGGCGTGTCGGGAAACACATGGACCTCGACGTCACGACAACCTCCGCCCAGGCCGATGAGCACCTTGTCGCAGCTATTCGCGAGGCCAATCAATTCGTCCTTGTGTTTAAGGATCGAGAGTCGCGCGCCGGACGGATCGCTTACTCCCACCACCTGTACCTGTGCGCGCATCAACGGCCCCGTGCTCGACGTCTGAAAACCGCCGCTCACTCGCGCGAGTTTCGCCATAAACGAGGCCGCCGCGACGATGGACGGCTCTTCAACCGCCATGGGCACGATGACGTCTTTGCCGTTGATCTGAAAGTAGCCAGCAACCGCCATCGGTAACTCGAAAGTACCGATCACGTTCTCGATCATCCCATTCGCAGTGTCGAGCGGCAACGCGCCGGGCTTCGCCAATAGCGCGTGTTGCGCGTCGTCGAGACCGGCTTCCTTGCAGACGTGCGCAAGACGCTCTTTCGGCTTGAGTGAACGGAACTTCGGAAGTGTCGAATCGATAGCCATATATTGCCCTCGGGTTACAGTCGCCGTATTGATCTACGCTTGCGCCTATCAAATAAAGGATCAATAATAAGCAGACCGTACCCATTTAAAAGGTACAGTTTGCATTTACAGTTACGCAGCTGTATCGGTTACACTTTTCTATTCTGCGGAGCCGCGTCGATGAGTTTGCGTACTGGTGTGAGTCTGTCGAGTTCCATGGCAGACAGTCTGTCCAAACAGATCGAAGAAGGCGTGATTCCCGCGGGTACCAAACTTCCTTCAATCAGGGAATATGCTGATGCATCCGGTTGCTCGAAAAACACCGTCATCAGTGCATTTGAAATACTCACCGCGAGCGGCCTGATCGAACCGCGTCGAGGTTCAGGCTTTTACGTCGCACAAGGAATAAAAGCCGCAAGCGAGGTCGACGAAGGGGGTGTACTCGATCGGGCGATGGATACTGTCTGGTTGATGCGCGAACAGTTGCAGGTCAAGCCCGATGTTCTTAACCTCGGCGAAGGCTTTCCGCCTATCGAGTGGCTCGAAGCAACGCGGCTCGATCAGTACCATCAACGGGTTGTACGTACTGGTGTCGCATCGCTATTTCGCTATGGCAGCCGCTACGGTTATCTGCCGCTACGTCAGTCGTTGCAGCAAAAACTCTCCGGCTACGAGATCGAGGCCGCGCCTTCGCAGATCGTCCTGACGCATGGCGCCAACCAGGCAATGGACCTCGTGTTGCGCTATTTTGTACGCCCCGGCGATACTGTGCTGGTAGATGATCCCGGTTATTATCCGCTGTTCGGCAAACTGAAGTTGAGCGGCGCGAACATCATTGGCGTGCCGCGTGAAGTGGACGGCCCGAATCTCGCCGCACTCGAACGCTGCATGCTCGAGCATCGGCCGAAGCTGTTCTTCACGCAATCGGTCGGACACAACCCTACGGGCACGGATACGAGCGCGGCCAAGGCGTATCGCATTCTGCAACTGGCAGAAATACACGACACGACGATCGTGGAAGACGACGCCTTTGCCGACTTGCGACCGCGCTCGTTGACGCGTATTGCCACGCTCGATCAGCTACGTCGCACGATTTATGTCGGCAGCTTTTCAAAGTCCGTTTCGGCGGCATTGCGCGTGGGTTTTCTCGCGTGCAACGCCGCGCTCGCGAGCGATCTTGCCGACGTGAAAATGCTGGTCCACGTAAGCAGTTCCGAATACAGCGAGCGAACGCTCGCGGCCATTGTCAGTGACGGCCATTTCCTGCGGCATACCAATCAGCTTCAGGAAAAATTGAAACGCGCGACCGCGACCGCAAAAAACGCGTTAAAGAAACTTGGCGCGGATATCTTCAAAGAAAGCGAGCAAAGCATGTACTTGTGGGCGTCGTTGCCGGAATGGCCAGACTCGATGAAGCTCGCAAAGGCCATGCTCGAGCGCGGCGTGATACTCGCGCCGGGCGCCGTTTTTTCGCCTGCCTCCGAGCGAGTTTCGGCATATTGCCGATTCAACGTCGCTTATCTCTCCGACGAACGGTTCGTCAATGCATTGCATGCAGTGGCGCCGTAGAGCGGTGCATTTGCAGCGCGCGGCCTAGGCTTTCGCGCGCTGCCCGATGTTGAATCTATCTCGCTTGTCACGCAAGATCGCAAGCATGAGCGCCGCGAGACCACACATCGTGATCAGCGCGATCAACGCGATCTTGCCCAGATGAACCATGACCCAGCCGCCGATAGCCGGAAAGCCGAACGTCCCGAGAAAATACGCCACGACGAACCACGTCAACGCGGCATGGCGATGCATCGCCGCTGAGTCGTTGACCGCCTGGGCCTGGATGGTGGGATACACGAGCCCATAGCCCGTACCAAGCAGCACTGCGCTTGCGGAGTGGAGCCACGCATAATACGGCACCGCGAACATCGCTGCGATACCGAGCACCATGATGCCAAGCAGCAGTTTTGTCGCGACTTCGCGATGAATCCGGATCACGACGCGCGTCAGCAGCCAGCGCGCCGCCACGACCGTCACCGCGTAAAGGCTGAAGAAAGTGCCCGCCTTCGCATGCGTGCCTTGCACGAAGGACATCTGGAAAGTCATCAGGCCGGAAAAGACACAGGCGCATAGCGAAATCATAATGATCGGATAAGCCGCGCGCGTCCGGCTAATGGCGCCGATCTCGCGCAGCCAGCGCTCCTGCACGTGTGAGGCGGGCGAGCGCGGCGAGATCCGGCCAAACACTTCGAGCATCATTGCCGCCATCGCACACAGGCCACCGACGATGTAAAGCACGCTCGTAAGCGGCCAGTGCCATGAGCGAATAGCGAACGCCGCCATGGCCGGACACGCACCGATGCCGGCCATTTGAATCGTACCGAACCGCATGAACCAGAAGCCGCGGTCCGTATCGCTCGTACGTTCCGCGAGCGCCATGGGTGCGGCCAGACAGAACGCACCCCAACCAAATCCGACGAGAAAACCGGGAAAGACGCTAAGTGCGCTCAGGCGGTCGACAAATGCGAACCCTGCCACGCCCGAGCCGATACACAACGCCGCGAGTGCAGTCGTGCGGGCCGCGCCAATGCGCTGCGCAAACCAGCCGACCAGCGGCACGCCGACGAGCGTACCGACAGTCGCTTCCGCAAGAGCCAGGCCGGTATCAAGATCATTTCCGCCCATGGAACTGAAATGCATCGAAAGGAAAAATGTCGCGCCGTACCCGCCCGCCGCGAGCAAGGTGCCGATAAGCACGAAAAAGGCGCTGAATGGGCGCATGGCGAAAGTCCGGATCACCCGTTAAATCGGGGCTCGCTCTGCGCCGCCCGCGGAAGCAAGAGCGGCGAGCATGGCGAACCGATAGTGTTATGTTCCGGCGATCGCCAGGTCGGCCCGATGCCAGATTGTCGCGGCAAGAATCATTTGGTGCCGATTCGGCGGCACACGCACTTCGCGTGTGCGCGGACGAAACACCGGGTCGCCACGATTGATCGTGCGGCCCGTCAGCGCGCAAACGGTCGAAACATGAGAGAAACCACCGCACCAGATCTGCTCGGTGTAGCGCCCGGAACATGGGTCGCTCCACGAGACGCTGATCGTACACGACGACAACCGCTCAACAACCACGATGTTGGCCGGCCGACTCGATACACCGCGATGCTCCTCAACTGCGAACACGCACCGCCTGGCGCGACGCTTGTTGAGCTTCACGAAAGATTTTTTCGAGCACGCGTCGAGCTGCTCGGCGGACGGGTCGAGGACATTCAGCAGCGTGCGAACCACAATATTGTCTTCGGAAAGTGCGGTCATAGATCCATCTCCGGTGTCCTGCATGGACATAGTGCGAAAACGGCCAGACAGGCGGCGCGGTTGCCTGATTCAGTCATCGCGCCGTGTGCCGCTCTACTCGCTCAGTTTCCGCCTTGCTCGTGCAGTGTCAGGTTGCTGCTGACCGAGGTCACGCCCTGTACTTTTTTCGCTGCCTCGATGGCAAGGCCGTCCTGGTCCTGACTTTCAATCTGACCGGCCAGCGTCACATGCCCCGTCTTCGCATTGCCGAAAACTGCGATTGATGTTTGTTGGAGACCCGAGGTTTTGAAAATGGCTTTCTGGACCGTTTTCGAAAATGCGCGATTAGCTATGCGAACAGCCTTTTTCGTCGGTGCCTGCTTGCTTGTCGCCACAGTGCTGTCCGAGGTAGCAACCGTAGCGTCCGCGGCGAATGCTGCCGTGCATGCAAAAGTCGCAAGTACAATCGCGACGCCGCTGCTAACGACGAGTTGTCGAAGTTTCATAATTTGATCCTTTTGAGGTCTGAGAAAAACTCGTTTTGAGTGACTGGACTAACACTGCGGCTTCGATGTGCGTGAGCACATATTGCGTCGGTTGTTTTCCCCAACGGGGCTAACCTGACGCCTTGCAGTCATTAGAAGCGCGGAATGTATCCCGTGTGTGTCCACGAAGTATCAAAACGTATCGCTCGACAAACCCGCGCAAACCGTGGCCCGATAAGGTCAGTATTATCAGCACACGGCGCAGCGCGTGTTGACACGCAACGAGCGGACGCAGCACGAATGCCGAATGGCTTGCCCCGCCGCTTGAGATCGCGAGGAACGAACAGCAGCTTTCAGAGCGGGGATCGCTTAAATCTTCACGTCGCCGGGCGTGTAATCCAGGCCAATCGGCCAAAGTGGGCTATCAAAGGATCACGCGCCCGCGTCAATCTGGCACGAGCAGCAACTTGCCGGTCGTCGCGCGACTTTCCATATCGGCGTGCGCCTTCGCCGCGTCGGCGAGCCGGTATTCGCCTCCTACGCGGATCTTGAGTTTGCCTTCGGCAATAAGATTGAACAGCCGCGCCGTGCGCGAGCGAAGCAGTTCCGGCGTGTGGATGTGATCAGCGAATACCGCATAGCCGATCTTGATGCTCTTCGGCAGACTCATGATGTCGAACGGTCCCGGACCGCCGAGCACGGGGCCATACCAGCAGAGCGTGCCTGATCGCCTAAGCGCATCTAGCGACCCCTTGAACGTCTTCGGCCCCGAACCGTCATAGACGACGTGTACGCCCTCACCACCCGAGAGCCGGATCGCCTCATCGGCAAACTCGCCCTCAGTGTCGACGATCACATGATCCGCGCCTGCTTCTTGCGCGATCGCAGCTTTGTCAGCCGATGACACACGACCAATCACATGGCCACCTCTCAGCTTGATGATCTGTGTGAGCAGCAAGCCCAGGCCGCCGGCCGCCGCATGCACGAGCGCGATGTCGCCGGATTGAACCGGATAAAAATCAGTTGCAAAATGGCTCGCGGTTAGCCCCTGCATCATCGCGGAAGCTGCAAGCCGATCGTCGATCTCGTCGGGCACCGGCACGAGCGAACTTGCGGGCATCAGCACCTTCTCGGCATAGCTGCCCGGTGCGTAAACCCATGCGACACGCTGGCCGAGGCGGACGCCCTCTGTCCCTTCGCCAAGTGCGATCACTCGCCCGACGCCTTCGACACCAAGCGTCTTGGGATCGGGCATCGTATTCCACGCCATGCCCTGCCGCACGCCGATGTCCATGAAATTGACACCCGCGATGGCGAGTTCGACGACTGCCTCTCCCGGGCCTGGCACAGGGTCCGGTCGGTCAACGTACTCAAGCACTTCGTGGCCGCCCGGGCACTTCATTGTGATGGCCTTCAAAATAAGACTCCCTTTATTTGACTAAATTGGCGCTCGCGAGCGCTTCGTCGCAGCCGAATTCTCGCGGTCGTGTCATAGGCGCAAGATAGCTCTTTATGGACTGATCTGTCCATAAATAAAATGTAGCGTTCTGTAGCTGCAGGCGATGTGCTAACGCGCAGAGTCACTCAGTTGCGCCGCCGGGCCCGGCCGAGCCCGGCCATCGGAGCGAATGTGTCAATGAGACCAGCAAAAAGCGACAAGGGCTGATCACCTAGCGTCTCTGTATTTTCGCTTGCACGACGCGCCGGCTATGAAGCCCGTGTGCAGCACGCTTTATGGCGGTCATGCAAGGTCCCTATGATTTAGGTGCACGACCGCGAGATCAATGTAGATTCCACACAACACGCCCGAATCGAATTCAAGTGCATTAGGGAGGCGTCGGCGAAAATAAGCAGCGTTGGGGGTTCCGTTCTCGGTATAGAACTTGATTGAAAAACCCCGCACGTCGCGTTCAGCGTCTGCAGCTCCGCGTTCTCCGGCGACAGTCGAGAAGCGCAGGAATATCGGCGTTACTTCGCCCAATTCAATTACTTTGGCTGTGCCGTATTGTGCGATGTCGTGCGTGATGGTCAGCGTACCGAAAGCGCCCGAACCTTTTGCATGCACGCGGCGCTCCGGAATGACTTCGCGATCGAAGTGGGCCAGCTTCTCGATCAGCCGGTAATCCTGAAGAGTAATCGGGCCGCGCGGGCCTACTGTCTCTGAGTTGTGGTTGTCGCCGACTGACGCACCGAATAACTACGACGCTTCCAGTGCGCAAACAGTCTAGCAAGGCTCTTTTAACTATGCAGAATGGGGTCCCTTAGGTGAATTGCGGGCTGGGCATTCAAGCAGCACCGGCGGGAGCGCTGCGTAAACCATCCTCACGAATGAGGTCAATGAGCGCGCGCAGCCCGGCCGGGAGATGACGATGGCCGGAAAAATAAAGGCACAAGCCTGGTCCGGGCGCCGTCCATTCGTCCATTACGCGCTCCAGACGCCCGCTGCCCAAATCATCCAGCACATACCACTCGGCCAGTTGCGCCAGACCAATACCTTGCCGTGCGGCTTCCAGCATCAGGACGGGGGCATCGAGAACCAATTGACCTGGCACTTCGATACTGAGTCTTTCGCCCCCCTGCACGAACTCCCATGGTGATGGCATGCCGCCCGGAAGGCGAGTGCGTATGCAAGCATGTCCGGCGAGATCGGCGGGCTTGGCGGGTTTCGGATTTCTGGCGAAATAGTCGGGCGAACCGACCACCGTCATGGGTATGTCTGCGCTGAGCGGGACACGGATCATGTCACGCGGAACAAGCGAACTCATGCGTAGACCGGCATCGAAGCCTTCCGCGATGATGTCCACCATCCGGCCTTCCGTCACCATGTCGACCGTCATGCCTGGGTAGCGGCTGAGAAACTTCAGCACAATGGGCTGGAAAACCATGAGCGCCGCCCCGAGCGAGCTATTGATGCGTAGCGTTCCTGTCGGCATGGGTTCGCAGTCGCTAACCGCCGCAATCGCTTCCTGGATATGGATCACAGCGGGCTCAATACGATCCACGAATTGTCGGCCCGCTTCAGTCAGCGAGACGCTGCGCGTCGTGCGGTGGAACAGACGGGTTGAAAGCCTTGCTTCGAGGCTTGCTACCGCGTTGCTGACCGCCGATGTAGACATGCCCAGATCGACCGCGGCCGAGCGAAATCCGTGCCGCCTGGCCACAGCCAGCACCACTTCCAGTTCGGTTAGCCCGCTTCGGTTCATTGTTCTGGTTTCCACAATAACTCGTCCACGTATCGGCATATTATCAAAACAATCCATCGTCCCTACACTGACGACATACCGGCATTCAGCCGGCGAAAGGTAAGGAGAATTTCCGTGTGGAACTTTAAGCAGGCATACATTAATGGGTCGTTTGTCCCCGTGCTCGGCAACGAAGTCGTGGAAATCCTCAATCCGGCGACGGAACAACCTATCGGCACCGTCACGCTAGGCAATCGTGACGACGCGAGACGAGCGATCGCCGCCGCGCAGCACGCCCAACAGACGCTGGGCCGAACCACGAAGACGGAGCGCATTGATATGCTTAAGCGACTCCAGGCGGCGGTTCTGGTGCGTTCCGAAGCAATCCGCGATGCCACGATTGACGAATACGGCGGCCCTATAGCTCGCGCCCAATGGGTCAGTCAATACGCCTCCCAATGCTTTGCGAACGCGGCACAAACACTCGAAACCTATGATCTGACGCGCCGCGCGGGCGAGGCCACAATCATAATGGAACCAGTCGGCGTCGCGGGCCTGATCGCCCCCTGGAACAGCGCCGCCGGCACTATATGCAGCAAACTTGCCTCGGCCCTTGCTGCGGGTTGCGCGTCGGTGATCAAACCCAGCGAACTGAGTCCTCTTCAAACCCAGGTGGTCGCCGAAGCATTGCATGACGCAGGTTTGCCGGCGGGCGTCTTCAATATTCTGCTCGGACGGGGCGCGGATGTCGGCGACGAAATCAGCACTAGCCCCGGCATCGCAAAGATTTCCTTTACGGGTTCCACTGCGACCGGCAAGCTCATCGCGCGCGCGGGCGTGGAGACCATGAAGCGGGTAAGCCTGGCACTCACCGGCAAATCCGCTTCAATCGTGCTGGACGATGCGGACCTGAACACAACAATTCCACTCGCCCTCAGTTCGGCCTTTATGAACAACGGCCAAGCCTGCATCGCGGGCACTCGGTTGCTCGTTCCGCGTTCGCGCCTCGACCAGGTGATCGAACACGTGAAGAACATCGTCACCACCATGCGGGTGGGCGACCCTCGCGATCCATTGACCGTTGTCGGACCTTTGGTCAATCGCGCCCAATACGACCGGGTGCAGCATTTCATTCGCCGCGGCCACGAACAGGGCGCCACGCTGATTGTTGGTGGCGAAGGACGGCCCGCAGGTCTGGAAAAAGGATACTTTGTGAAGCCGACCGTCTTTTCGGACGTCGGCAATGACATGGAGATCGCGCGAGAAGAAATTTTTGGACCCGTGTTGTCTATTTTTGCCTACGATAACGAGGACGACGCTGTCCGCATTGCCAACGACTCGATCTATGGGCTGCAAGCGTATGTATTCTCCTCTCGGCCTGAGAGAGCCGCTCGTCTTGCATCCGAGCTTGAGGCAGGCACGGTGCTAATTAACCGCATCAGTCCGGAGCTTCTTGCGCCCTTCGGCGGCGTTAAGCAATCAGGCATCGGAAGAGAGTTCGGCGTATTCGGCCTGGAAGCCTTCCTCGAAGCAAAGTGCATCGCGTCGGCATAGGGAGAAGCCGATATTTTTACGCGCGCCGACAGCGTGCCGACATTTGTCGACAGTACAACGCGCAACCAGTGGCCGCCGCCTCATCACCCCTCCAGGAATGGTAACAACTCGGCCGAGAATTTTTCGGGCTCCTCGATCCAAGGCATGTGGCCGCTTTCTTCAAATATCACCAGGCGAGATTTATGAATACCTGCATGCAGGCGCTCAGAAACAGACACGGGGCAAATCCAATCATGCCTCCCCGCCATAATCAGCACGGTCGCGCGAATTTGATCAAACAGAGCTACCTGATCGCTCGCGGCCACTTTGTCGGCTGCGTTTTGCGCCACGAACGCGTAAAGGGCGATCGGCTCAACCAGCAGTTGCTCTCTCGCCGACATCAGATTCTTTTCGGGATTTGCAAGGTACAGCGGTAAAATTTCTGCCACAAAAGCCGATAAATCCTCATCGTTGGAAAAGCGTTGGCTTCTACCAGAAAAATAACTAATCGCCGTTTGAACCGCTGCTTGATACCGAGGGTCTTCAGCTTTTACCTTCAACAATGCCTGCGTATCGGCGTTTGCATCGAAGCCCAGTACCTGACTGTCAATGAGCACCAGCTTTTCGGCACGATTCGGGTACCGCTCGGCGTAAGAGAGTCCAATGGCTCCGGAGTTCGAATGGCCCAGAAGCTGAATGGCAGAAAGTCCGAGGAACTCGCGGAGTGCCTCCAGATCATCCGCCATATCGTGACTGCTCATCTTCGTGTAATCAGCCGGGCGACCAGAAAGACCGCTTCCCCGTGTGTCCATAAAAACCAGACGAAACCGCTTCTGCAAGGATTTGAAGCCTCTTTGCAAATAGCCGCTACCCACTCCCCAACCCGGCGATATCAGGAACAATAGCGGGCCGTTTCCGCAAACGTAGTAATGAAGATCGACTCCATTAAGGTATACGTTGTGCTCCCCCGAACCCAGTGGGTCCGATGAATTGACGGAGCTTCTGTGTTGCGTTGCCGTGTCCATAAATCGCTGCTCCTTTGCGTTTTCGACAGAGTAATAACGTGCGAATCTTCGACTGATTGGCAGCGCACCCGGAATCGTATGCGGAACCGTTCCAGAGGTGTCAAACCTAAGCCAGCCAGCATGCCTTCGTTATCTGCGTGTCCTCTAGACCTTTGACAACAGCCAGACCGATCAATTTATTCCCGGCGTTGGACTAGACAAGACAATTGCATCAGCCAGAAGCTGGGGCAATCGGGCGCTGAGTGATGCTCGTTACAGGAAGTTCCCCGCTCTTGGAGTGAGAACTCACCAAACGAATTCCCGCCAAGACACGAGAACGACGACGAATGCCAACTATGGAAGAATAAGAAAAACTTGTGGGTCGCCCCGAACCAGTGATCGTTTGATCAGGTTCAACGATGAACGTGCCATTCTGCTCGCAATTACACTCGACTGCTGCAGGAGAGCAACCATTTGGTCTTCAGCGACGATAGAGCGGCGCCTTGACAGAAAGGAGCGCGTGGCGCTTCCACTCTGGTCGAAGTTGCGACTGAGTCGGACGGCTACAAATCGATTACCCACCCTCACTGCAGAAGTTGTGAGATTTTCCGGGCGCAACCACTTTATTCAACTACCACTGGCGCCTAGCCAGACGCTGCAGTTGCAGACTTCACTTCAGCGAGTCTGCGCGAACCCAAAACCGGGGCTATGCTATCCGTTATCGCCAGCGCGCTCTTCCAGCAAGCCCTACTGCTGAAACAAAAGAAAGAGTAAGCAACTGGTTCGCTTCGGGCACCCGTTCCTGAGCCGTAGCTTTGGTCGCGTTGACCTGGTTCACAATGTGACTCCGGGAATGACTGGGAAATAGCGTTGCGGCCATAGAAGCTTTGCCGGTTGCGACCGTCCGCCAATGGCGTCGAGCGCAGCATCAACCACGGAATCCGAAAACAGATCGCCAATCGTTCCCTTCGGATCCGTGCCGTGCGGGCATATGATATCCCCCGGGTCGGGCCTGAAACATTCGATTGTCTCAGAAATGGTCTCAAAAACTGAGGATGAGTGCACCACAGCTGTGCAACAAAAAAGCCAAGAGTTTGTTCAAGTCGCGCTTTTTTGCTCGAGAGCCCTCAAATAGTTAGAGATTTATCTTTTTCGGAATGGCCGCGTTGAACAGACAGGCAAAGCAGCACGAGGCTCACGGTAGTCAGTCTGCCCCGGGGCGTCAGACAACGGTTTCCCACACTCACGAGCAGCCCGGTCAGCGAGCGCGCTGGCATGTTCCGTTCGGTATCTGGGTAAGTGATAAGCCTGCAGCAATCCTGATTTCGAATAGTTGAGGACGCCCGCTCCATACTTTTCGCCTTAACCGGAAAAATCCAGGCCACGTCGCCGAACCTCTCGAGGGCACCACCTTTTGCTTAATACCCCGTTGAACTGTTGCAGTCAGAGCGTTACGACCGCGAAAAGCTCAACATATGCTTTATCCAACAATCCATTTCCACAAAATAATATTAAAAATCAAGGCGCCACGTTGAAAATAAAACAATCTCATCTTTTGATTTATTTCTGCAAATGATTGCAGACTTTTGGTTCATTCAGCGTCGGATGCATCGCACCGCACATCCGATCTCACGTTCAATTTTTGGTTTATTTTTTGCCTGCTTTCGCTTTATTTGACAGGTGATGACGAATAAAGCATAAGTTGATCGAAAAAATCAGCTATTGCTTTAATGAAAATTCTTTCAACAATTGCTTTGAATCCGTCGCCACCTGCACGCGGCGCCCCTGCTTCCGTATGCTAGGGCCTGTCGCACACAAACCGGAACAACCGGCTCTCTGCTTGCGATCGCGATACGAGCCGGGAGCGTTCAAATATATTACGGTCGCTAAACGAGCGTCCTTCCGCGAGAAGCTGACGCTTTACCGCTCGCAACTGCCTGGCAAAACGGAGATGATCTCGCCACCACTGCACTATCGCCCGCTGTTTCCGTTCATTCCGTAACCGATTCATTAGGTCGGGAATCTCACGAGAGAGCGTATTGTATTGCACGCCCAGACGCTGCGCCCAATGCCCTACCTTGATATCTGGGTCGGCCCTCAGTATCCCCTCCGCAACGCTCCTCAAATCCAGGGTGGGTCTGGGTTTTCGGGCAGAATTGAAATACTTGGGAAACACTATAGTACCAATGGCATGGCGACGTTCCTCTGTTTCACCTCTCAGAAGGAGCCTCAAAGCAACACCGGCCGCAGAACAAAGCGATATCAATAGACGCAGACCTGGTGTCACGGCGCCATGCAGCGTCGACCCGGCCACTCCAGGGGATCGGGCGGCCTGGTTCCTGTTAGAGCATCTTCTTTCCAATACCACAGCAATGCCGTCGCGCATTTTTTGACTGTCAAAAACTCCCTCACCCGTGACCGCCGAGACAAGCTCAGCGATTTCGGTACCTGCTCTAGAACTTGTGACGAATTCCTAGGCGTACGACGCCCTGGCGATCCGATGTCGACGCCGATAGCTGGTTGATCTGAGCGACCGCGGCATGCCCCGTCGAGTCTTTTCCCGATGCCGCCTGGTAAACGCCAATCACGTAGATGTCCGTGCGTTTGGACAAGAAATAGTCCACGCCGGCAGAGAACTGATTGTATTTCGCCGGGTCGGCTCCGTTGAGCGAACTCCCCCTCGTGTAGTTGTAGGCAACGCCCGCCAGCAGTGTCGGGGTAAATTGGTATTTGAAATTGACCTCGATGTCGTTGAACGTGACAGAACCTTTATACCCCGACGGATTGGGACCCGCGGCCTTGTTCCCGAGCCCGGAAAAACGGATGTTCGAATAGGTGCCGCCGACCGTGGCCGCCCCAATGGTATATGCAAAGCCAGTGCCGAAGATTCCTTGCGTGCTGGCGGACGCATAGCCCGAATAGACTGCGGCGGTCATATTGTTACCGGGCACCCCGCCCACCACAGCGGCCGGACTTCCGCCATTGCCAAAGAAAGAAGTATTCGGATCCCGCACGTCGAGATAGCCAACACCCAACACCAGTGGACCATTGACATAGCCAAGCGCGACCGACCAGATCTGGTTATGCGTGAAGTCGCCCGCGACGCCGCCAAGACTATAGAGGCCGCCAAGGCTCAATCCCCCAAAGCTATTCGTATACTTGACGCTGTTATTGATTCGCAGCGTACTGTCGAAGTTGTCCATATCTCCCGGGTGGACCGCTAGACTGCCGCCCCACTGCGTCCCCGCTTCCAGCAAGCCGACCATTTCGTCGAGAGGCGAATACTGGCGACCCAACGTGATCCTGCCATATTGGCTGGCGATACCAACGTATGCCTGGCGGCCAAACAGCAGGCCGCCCTGGCTCATTTTTCCTGTTCCGAGATCGAAACCGTTTTCGACCATAAAGATCGCCCGGGCTCCGCCGCCGAGATCTTCGGCACCCCGTAATCCCCACCGGCTACCCTGCAGGACGCTGCTCGACATGTTGTATAACCTCGCCCCTCCAGAATTGCTGTTGTAGTTCAATCCTTCGTCCAGAATTCCATACAGGGTGACGGAACTCTGCGCCCATGCGCTGCCGGCGCATATCGAAAGTACTCCGCAAGCGAGAAGCGACCTTTTCATCAGACTGCCTCCTGAATACGATTTTGTTTTGCAGTGCAGTACGTCGGCAAGCCGCTAGCGACGGGAAGTTACAGCGTTTTTGGTTCCACGATTCGCACTTCTTATTTATTTACGATTGGCTTTAAGGCAGTGTAGACATGTGAGTTTTGAAGATAAATCGCCTATGATTACAAACAATGGTGACTCCCAGTCATCAATTGCGGGGAAGGTATTGGAAAATCTCAATGCGCTCATTGTGTTTGCCAAGGTCGCGGAAACCCGGAGCTTTACCGATGCAGCCCGGATGCTGGGCTTAACCGCATCAGGAGTGAGCAAGGCCATCACCAGGCTGGAGCAGGAACTCGGCGTACGCCTAATGCATCGCACCACGCGTTCGGTCAGCCTGACGAACGACGGCAGCAGTTTCTTCGAACGTTGCAGTCACATCCTTTCTGAAATCGAGGAGGCCGAGGCGGCGCTAAACCAGACGCAATCGGCGCCGCGCGGGCGAATTCGCGTGCAGATGCCGGTGGGATTCGGGCGCCGCGTCATCGTGCCGGCGCTACCCGGTTTTATCGAGCGCTATCCCGATGTCGTGATCGACGGCGAACTCAGCGATCGCATTGTCGATCTGGGCTACGAGGGGGTCGACGTGGCGGTCTTTATCGGCGTGCCCGCCGATGCTCGTCTAATTGCCCGCAAACTCTGCAATCTGCGTTTTGTCACGTGCGCGTCGCCGGACTATTTCCGCGTGCATGGCGAACCACAGACCCCCGACGATCTGGAGCGCTTTCGCTGTCTCGCTTACGTGCTGCCGCAAACCGGCCGTTATCGCGACTGGCACTTCGAGAAAAATGGCCGGACGTTTGCGAAAACCGTATCGGGTCCACTGAACCTTAACAACACCGAGTCTCTGCTTGAGGCTGCGATATCCGGTGCCGGTATCGCGATGATCAGTACTTTCATTGCGGCCGACGCGATCCGCGCGGGCAAGCTGAAGGTGACGCTGCGTGATTACGCAACGGTCGGACCGCAAGTCTCGGTCATCTATTTGCCCAATCGGAACCTGTCGGCCCGCGTGCGGGTTTTTGTCGACTTTCTGGCACGACTCGTGCCGCCGAACCCGCCTTGGGATCAGATCCTCGAACCGGAGTGCAACCGTTGAGGCGATGCGCCGCGCGATCAGCCATGGAGAACGTCTGCGATGTCCGATTTACAAATGCATCTGGCCTGGCTTGAACTGACAATCGAGGAGCCGCTGGAGCCAGACCTAGCAATCTGCGATGCTCACCATCATCTCTGGGACGGACGCCCGACGCGTGTAACGCCGCGCTACCTGCTCGATGAATTCCTCGCGGACACCGGTAGCGGGCATCACATTGCTTCGAGCGTCTATGTCGAATGCGGCACCATGTACAGACTCAACGGACCTCCCGTGCTGCGAGCCGTTGGGGAGACGGAATTCGCCAACGGCATGGCTGCAATGAGCGCATCCGGTCTCTACGGGGCGACGCGCGTCGCCGCCGGTATTGTCGGTTTCGTCGACCTGGCACAGCGGGACGCCGCGGCCGTGTCTCTGGATGCCCATCTCGCGGCAAGCGGAGGGCGGCTGAGAGGCGTCCGCCAGGTGGCGCTCCGGGACGATACCGGCAACTTTCCCGAGCACCGCACGCGGCCGCCTCGAGGACTGCTGCTGCACGAGGATTTCCGCGCCGGCTTCGCACTTCTGGCCGAGCGGCGTCTCGTGTTCGAAGCAACCTGCTATCAACATCAACTACCTGAAGTTATCGACCTCGCGCGCGCGTTCCCGTCCACGGTCATCGTGCTAAGTCATTGCGGGGGCCCGACGGACACCCGGCTGGGTACCAGCCGGTCCGAACCCGCCTTCGCACAATGGCGCGCATCTATCGCGGAACTGGCCGGCTGCCCAAACGTTGTGGTCAAGCTTGGCGGACTGAGCCTGGAACCGTTCGGCCTCGGCAAACATCAGCGCCCACGCCCGGCATCGAGCAAAGAGATTGCCGCCGCCGTGCGGTGTTACTTCGATTACCTGATCGAACAGTTCGGTGTCGAGCGCTGCATGTTCGAATCCAACTTCCCTGTTGAAAAGATCGACTGCAGTTACACGATCCTATGGAACGCCTTCAAACGCATAGCGGATGGCGCTTCGCCCTACGACAAGGCGCAGCTCTTTCACGACACCGCCACGCGCGTTTTTCGCCTCTACACGGCGGCGCCATAGCTTCGCAGGACGCGATCCGCGACCATGGCGCCGTTGAAAGAAGGCCCCGGATTGCTGACACGGATTCAACAGTGTTTGGATTAGCACACGATTTATCTTCGTAGCAGGGGAAGTTAGACTGATTTCAATCACTTGAGCATGGCAGGTCAGCCACCGGGGGAGCACGATGAATCAATCGCAGACATCAATCGCACTCCCCGACTATGAGGTGTTCGCCATTCGCTATGCGTCGCGCCCAGGCGACCGCCAGCATAATTTCCTTGGCGGAGATCCGCACGACGCGCCAATGGAGATGGACTATTTCGTCTGGCTAATACGCAATGAGCAACGCGTGTTTGTCGTCGATACTGGTTTTAGCGCCGAAGTCGCTGCGAAGCGCGGGCGCACTTTCCTGCGCCGCCCGATCGACGGGCTCAGGATGCTCGGCGTGGACGCCGAGCAGGTCGAGGACGTCATCATCACACACCTGCACTACGATCATGTGGGTACTTTCGCTGATTTCACGCGCGCCCGGTTTCATCTGCAGGATGACGAAATGGCGTACGCAACCGGGCGCTACATGGGTTATCGGCAATTTAGCCATTCGTTCGAAGTCGAAGACGTAGTCGGCATGGTACGCAAGGTCTATGAAGGTCGTGTCGTATTTCATGCGGGCGACGCGGAATTGTGTCCCGGCATTACCGTTCACCATATCGGAGGACATACGCCGGGGCTGCAATGCGTGCGCGTGCGCACGAAACGCGGCTGGGTCGTGCTCGCGTCCGACGCCAGCCACTACTACGAACATTTCCAGACTCGGCGTATCTTCCCCACCGTATTCAACGTCGGTGACGCGATAGACGGCTATCGGACGCTCGAGCAACTTGCGGATTCACACGAACACATCATTCCAGGCCACGATCCGCTTGTCATGGCCCGCTATCCACCGGTTTCGCCCGAACTCGAAGGCGTCGCTGTCCGGCTCAACGTACCGGCTTTGCCATGGCCGCCGGACTAGCTGGCGCGCCCATGCATGCCATCGCCTACTGGCATGTCCGCGCTCGTCGCTTGCCGCGCTTCGCATTACTGTGATATCTACGGATTCCTCATGACCGGTTCCAAGCTGCCCCTGCTGAATAACGCGACGCGTGACCTCGCGACGTTTGCCGCCCTGCTCCAGTACGAGGATCTGCCGCGATCGGTGATCGAGCGCATCAAAACAAGCCTGCTCGACAGTATTGGTTGCTGCCTGTACGGCCTGACCCTACCGTGGACGCAGCGCGTGCTCGCGATGGTCGACGAGGACGGCGGCAAACCCGTTGCATCCTTGTGGCGCACCGGGCGGCGGACTTCGATCTCGAATGCGGTACTCGTCAACTGCACGGCCGGCCATGCATTCGAGCTCGACGACATCCATAAGGAATCGATTCTGCATCCCGGTTCGATTGCGATTCCAACCGCCCTTGCATTCGCCGATCGGGCCGGCAAAGTCAGCGGGCGCGAAGCGATCACCGCGATGGCCTCAGGGTACGAAGTAGGGACGCGCGTGGGCAATGCCGCCACAATGAGCCTGTTCTTTCGCGGTTTTCATCCACAGGGCACATCGGGAGCTTTCGTCAGTGCGGCCACCGCCGGCCGCGCGCTGCGGCTTGACGCCACGGCGATGCAGCATGCGCTCGGCATTGTGGGCTCGCAAGCAGGTGGACTGATGGCGGCGCAGGAAGGCGCGATGGTGAAACGCTTTCATGCTGGCCGCGCCGCCCAAAGCGGCGTCTATTCCGCCCTGCTGGCGAAACAAGGCTTCACCGGCATCGTCGATGTACTCGAAGCGCCTTACGGCGGCTATCTGAGCACCTATTCGGACGCGCCTAACGCCGCGCGCCTGACCGACGGTCTCGGCACTGAATGGGAAACCGCCAAGATCGGCTACAAACCGCACGCCGCCGTGACGAGCATCCATGCGGCTCTCGACGCACTCACGTACATCATGCAAAGCAACGGCCTGCACGCGAACGACATCATGCACGTCGATGTCGGCGTCAGTGCAATGACACATGTGCACTGTGCGTGGCCATATCGCGCGCAAGGCGTGACCGCTGCTCAGATGAACCTTTACTATGGCCTCGCTGTGACCGCGATCGACGGCGTCGCGTTTGTCGCCCAGTATCACGAAGGGCGGCTCGCGGACCCACGAATTCTCGACTTCATTGCACGGATCGATGCGTGTATCGATCCGCAAATCGAGGCGCTCGGGCCCGCCTTTCGCCATGCGGCGCGCGTGAGTGTCATGACGCGCGGTGGCATCACGCTCACGCACGAGATCATGAACCGGCGCGGCAGCAACGAGAATCCTATCAGTCCGCGGGAGATCGAGATCAAGTTCCAGGCGCTCACGGAATCATGCCTCTCGCCACGCGATATCGCCCAGATCATCTACCTGTGCGAGCGATTCGACGAACTCGATGACATCAGTGAATTGCTAGCCTTGCTGGCCGCGCCCAGACTCCACTGACCGCTACTTTCCCATCAGGCGACACGCTCATGAATCCGACCATTGCCACCCAGTTCGCCGAGCGCTTCACGAGGCCAGGCTTCGCCGATTTGCCGGACCCGACTCGTCACTCTGTCAAACGTCTGCTGCTCGACTACCTCGGCGTCTCGATCAACGGCAGCCAGACCGAAAGCGGCACGATTGCCCGGCGCTTTGCCGCGTTGAGCGGCGGTCACGGCGACGCCTCGCTGATCGGCGACGCACGTCGCGTTCCTGCGATGCAGGCCGCGTTCAGCAACGCCATTTCGGCGCACAGCATCGAACTTGACGATATCGATGTGCTCGCATTGTTTCATTTCGCGCCGCCCGTCTGTTCGGCCGCGCTCGCTGCGGCCGAACATGTCAAGGCGAGCGGAGAGGATCTGCTCGTGGCGCTCGCCGCTGGCTGCGAACTGATGGAGCGGGTCAGCCGGGCGGCGAACCCGTCATTGCGCAACCGGGGCTTCCACACTACCCCGACCTGCGGTGTCTTTGGTGCGACGCTGGCCGCCGCGCTCCTGTACGGACTAACACCCGCGCAACTCATCTCGGCGTTCGGTCTCGCCGGTGCACAGGCAGGGGGACTCATGGAAATGTATGGACCGTCGATGCAAAAGCGCTTCAACCCCGGCCCGGCGGCACGCAACGGCGTGACGGCGGCACAGATCGCCCAACTGGGTTTCAGCGGCGCGGACACGATCTTCGAAGGCGAGCGCGGCTTCCTTGCCGCCTTCACCGATGAGGCCAATGTCGAACAACTCATCGACGCGCTCGATGCACGCTACCAGCTCAACATCGAATTCAAACCTTTTTCGTGCGCCCGCCCCATCCATAACGCGATCGGATGCGCACTCGAGATACGCGATAAATTTGCACCTGACCTCGACCGTGTCAGAACGATCAAGGTGGCAAGACATCCCGACTGGGCCGGCTACCATGGAAACAAGGCGCCGCAGACCTACCATGAGGCACAGGTCAGCCTGCCGTACTCGGTTGCCGTGGCGCTCGCCGACGGACAGGCGCTCTTCGCGCAGTACAACGACGCGCGGCTTGAGGACCCGAGCCTCCGGCAGTTGTCGAACTGTGTGGAGATCACCGTCGACGGCTCGCTGCCGCGCGGCGTGTCATGCCGGATGTCCATGGAGATGGACGATGGTTCGGCCTATGTATCCCAGGTCGATTATCCCAAGGGGTCCATCCAGAATCCCATGACCGACCAGGAGCTACGCGGCAAATTCGACGACCTGAGCGGCCCGGTGCTGGGTCGCGCGCGCGCCAGCGAAATCGCGGCGCTTATCGATCGGCTCGAAACGTGCGAAGACGTCACGGCGCTGATGCGACTGACGATGAAGGCTCAATAAAGCGCACGCGTTAGGGCTGGACTCATCCTGAGCCCGGTCAAACGGAATCGCGAAGCATTGCTTCCCACGCGAACACGGAAGCGCTGCACAGGAGGAGACAATGGACGAACTGACCGCCTGGAAGAACGCCGCTCGCGAACATCGCGGCATTACGATGGCGCTCGCTGAATTTGTGGCCGGCTTGCGGCCCGAGGCGATTCCCGAGCACACCCAGCAGATTGTCAAACAGGCGTTCGTCGATTCGATCGGCTGTGGGCTGCATGGACTCACGACGCCGTGGGGCCGAATCGTCACTGAATTCGCGGCGGAGCTGGGCGGTCGACCCGAGGCCGCGCTATGGGGCGCACACACGAAGGTTGCCGCGGCCAACGCGGTACTCGCCGCAGGCAATGCGATCCACGGTTTCGATTTCGACGACCACAGCCGCGCGAAAATCCATCCCGGTGCGGTCGTCGTGCCGGTCGCATTGGCACTGGCCGAGCGCGAGCAGGTGTCGGGCGATATGCTGCTGACCGCGCTAGCCGCAGGCTATGAGACGATGAATCGCGTCAGCCTCGCCTGCAATCCAGCCCGAGCGCGTATGCGCGGCTGGCATTTGACAGGAACAACCGGCACGTTCGGTGCGGCGGCGGCCGCCTCCGTCATCCTCGGCTTCGATGCCGCGCTGACCGCAAGCGCGTTCGGTCTGGCCGGCACACAGTCAGCCGGCGTCTGGGCGTTCACCGCGGACGCCGCGATGAGCAAACGGTTGCATCCAGGGCGGGCCGCGCAAAGCGGCGTTATCGCTGCACTACTGGCCCAACGGGGTTTCGCAGGACCACGCTATATCCTCGAAGCCGAGGACGGCGGTTTTCTGTTCACGATGTCAGGCGAGAGCCGCCCAGGCGAGATCACTCGAGGTCTCGGCGACGAATGGCGGACCGACGGCGTCTGCTTCAAGCCGCACGCATGCTGCGGCAGCAACCATGCGTGCGTGGACGCGGCGCTTACGCTGCTAGCCGAATATCGGGTCAGCGCCGCCGACGTCGAGCGGGTCATCGCGGGCGTGCCGGCAGTCGTCCAGACGCAAACCGGCTTCGAATATCGCGCCGATTCGGTCCTCAACGCACAGATGAGTCTGCGCTACAACCTTGCCGTCGCGATGCTGGACAGCGAAGCGCTCCTCGAACAGTTCACGCCGGCGCGTATTGGCGAAAAGCAGGTGTTCGATCTTGCCCAGCGGGTGGAGATCGAGGTCGATCCCGAACTCGATGCCGCCTATCCGGAGATCTATGGCGGACGCGTATCGCTCGTCATGCGTGACGGCAGGCGCCTGACCCGACGTGTCGACTACTCAATGGGGATGCCTGAAAATCCCATGTCGCACGACCACATCGAACGCAAGTTCCTGTCGCTCGCCGGCCACGCAGTTGGCGATGCGCAGGCCAATGTCTTGCTGCCGGCGACTCTGGAAATCTTCGCGCAGCACTCTGTCACCTCGCTGACCACGCTGCTGCGCGAAGTGGACATTCTCGATACGCATGACGAAACTGGCAATACCGAGCGCCCCGCAACCACGGCCCCAGAGACACGACAACCCGCCGGAGAGACCCTTGAAAATCGCCGTGCTGGATGACTATCCGAAAGTATTTCGTACGCTCGATTGCTACCCACGTCTCGCGGAGCACGACGTCACGGTATTCCACGACGTAGAAAAGGACGTTGCACGCCTTGCGCAACGGCTTCAGGCATTCGAAGCGATCCTGCTGACGCAAGGCCGCTCGCCATTGCCGGGTGCACTAATCGAGCAGCTACCGAACCTGAAGCTCGTGGTCCAGACTGGCGACCACGTCGAACATATCGACGTCGACGCTTGTACGAGGCGAGGCATCGCGATCGCGGCGGGACGCGGCGGCCTTCCGCCAGCGACCGTCGAACTCACCTGGGGGCTGATCCTCGCGAGCATGCGGTACATCCCTCGCGAAGTGGACAACCTCAAGCGCGGCATATGGCAAACCACGCTCGGCAACGGGCTGAACGGGAAAACGCTCGGCGTCTATGGGCCCGGACGGATCGGCATGCGCGTGGCACAGATCGGCGCCGCGTTCGGCATGAAAGTGGTCTGCCTGGGGCGTGAAGGCACGGCTGCGCGAATCGTGGCGGCAGGATTCGAAGCAGCGCCTGACCGACGAACCTTCTTCGAGAATGCCGACGTGCTGAGCCTCCATGTTCCTCTCGACGGAACCACACGCGGCATTGTCACGGCGGCGGATCTGGCGCGAATGAAACCGGATGCACTACTCGTCAATACGGCCCGTGCGGCCCTGATCGAACCCGGCGCGCTGGTTGCAGCGCTCCAGCGAGGGCACCCAGGATTCGCCGCAGTCGACGTCTACGAGGACGAACCGGTCCTCCATGGTGCCCACCCATTGCTCGACATGCCAAACGTGCTGTGCACGCCGCATCTGGGCTACGTCGAAAAAGCGGCCTACGAAAGCTATTTCAGCATCGCGATCGACGGCGTTCTCGGTTTTGCCGCGGGGCGCCCCGTCAACCTGCTGAATCCGCAGGCGCTATCGAAAACAACAAGCGAAAGGAGACAACCATGAACGACTTTCCGCGAAGAAGCACGCACAGTCTGCCCGGGCACGGCATCGCGTTCGCGATCCTGCTGCTGACAGCCTGCCTGCTCGGCAAACCGTCCACTGGCATTGCCGCCGGTACGTATCCCGACCAGCCGGTCCGCATTGTCGTACCCTATCCGCCTGGCGGCGGGACCGATCTGGTCGCGCGCGTCATGGCACAACAGCTGTCGCAGCAGACCGGCCAGTCGTTCATTGTCGAAAACCGGCCCGGCGGCGGCAGTTCGGTAGGCGCGGGCTTCGTCGCGAGATCGGCGCCGGACGGCTACACGCTGCTGATGGCCGACACCAGCTTCACGATCGTGCCGAGTCTGCACAAGAGCGTGCCTTATAGCGACGTCAAGGACTTCACACCGATTTCGGAGATCATGCAGGTTCCGGAAGTATTCGTCGTCAATCCCAGTGTGAAGGCGAAGACAGTCGGAGAACTCGTCGCGCTCGCGCGCAACAATCCCGGCAAGCTCAATTACGGGTCGGCGGGGGTCGGCAGCATCATTCACCTGTCCGGTGAACTGTTCAAGAAAGAGGCGAAAGTCGACCTCGTCCACATTCCCTATAAAGGCGGCGGCGACATGGCGATGGCCGGCATTAGCGGTCAGGTGCAAATGCTGTTCGGCGCCCTTCCGACACTCATTACCCAGGTGAAAAGTGGCCAGCTTCGCCCGCTCGCAGTGACGACCAGCGATGACAGGCGCTCAGCGAGCCTTCCCGATGTCCCGTCGATGAACGAAGCGGGTGTCCCCAACATGAACGTGTATGTCTGGTTCGGCCTCATCGGGCCGGCACATCTCCCCGATGCGGTGGTGACGAGGCTCCATGATGAAATCACCAAAGCGCTGCGAACGCCGTTCGTGCAGACCCAATTCCGTCAGCAGGGTGGCGAGCTGGTGGGCAGCAGCCCCGCAGCATTCGCCGAGCAGATCCGTACTGATCACCAGCGCTGGGCAGATGTCATCAAGGCCGCGGGGATTCCCCCGCAATAGGCATTCGAACTTGAAAACTGGATGTACGGAATGTGCCTTGGCGAAAGAGTCGATGCTTCGTTTCTTATATTTTTCAGGAGACTGTCATGCCGCTCAAAAAAGCAGGTATTCATTGGTTTCTGACGGACGAGGAAGTCGCGGTTGCGCGCAACGAACTCGATGATCTGCGCAAAACCGCAGACTACGAGCCTGACAAGTGGTGTCTAAGCGGACTGAACCGCAAACCGGAAGCGCTAGGCCTCGCCCTGCCGGACCACATGCCGAAGAAAGTGCTCGTGCGGGACATCACCCTGCGCACAGCCGAACAGGCCTCGGGCGTGATCCTCTCTCACGAGGACCGGCTGCGTTTGCTGCGGGCTTTGCTGGAAGTCGGCATTACCTCGTTCGAACTGACCTATTTCGCGCGACAGAGGGCGGACGAGCTTCGCGAACAGGTCGATCTCATCAGGCGTGTGAATCCGGACGCAGAAATCGAAGCGGGACAGATCACCACGGTGGAAAGCATCGATCTGATGGCGAGCATCGGCGCCAACCTCGTGAGCATCAAATGTCCACCTTGCTTCGCTACCGCGCCGTTGCGGCCTGGCGCCGAGGTGCCGAAGGCCGCATGGGAAGGCAAGGACTGGCGCACGCTGGCCCGGCCACCGATGAACATCAAGGAACTCGCTGCGCGGAATCGCTCCCTCATCCAGCATGCGGAAAAGCGCGGCATGAAGACCTGCGCGTATCTGAGTTCGCTCAACTACGCGACCCCTGAGTTTATCGAGGAATACACGTACGAGATGACGCGGGCAGGAGTACATTCCATCCTGCTCGGCGACGGCCCCGGCGCCACCGCGCCACATGGCTTCGCGTATGCCGTATCGATCATCAAGCGAATCGCGCCTGAGATGAAGGTGGTGATCCACGCGCACAACAGCTTCAACCTGGGCGTGGCGCGCTGTCTCGCGGGGGTTCACGCGGGCGCCGACGTCGTTGAGGTGTCGATTAACGGCGCGGGGTCCTATGCCGGTCAGGTCGACCTGGCCCATGTCGCGGCCGCGCTCGAACTGCTGTACCGGGTCGACACGGGCCTCAAGCTCGACCAGTTCACGGCGCTGCGCCGCCTTGGCGAGGAAGTCTTTGGCTATCCGGTGTCGCGCGATCATTCAATCACCGGCGAGCGCTATTTCACGCCGGAAGATACGCTGATCAATTTCGACCCGTGGATTCATACGTCGGTCGAGCCAGCGATCTTCGGCAACCGCGCCATCCCCTTTTTCAGTCAGAAAGCCGATGTGTGGGATATGGCTGAAAAGCTGACCGAGCTGAATATCCCCGTCGAGAAGCCGGAGGTGGAGGCCATCCTCAAAGAGGTCAAGGCAGAATTGATTGCCCGCAAACGGGAACCCACGGACGAGGAAATTCGCGCAACCGCCCTGCGTGTGAAGACGCAGATGACCGGACAGATCAACGGCTGATGCGACGATGGGCGGCAGGGAGGCAATCCCCGCCGGCCCGCCTCATCGTCCGGGCTTCGGGACTTTGAATGTCCATGAAATATCTAGGTGGCAGACCGATGAAAACGAAAAAAAAGGACCTGCACGGTGGCATCCTGATGTTCGCCATAGGCGCCGCAGCGATCCTCGAGGGGACGAACTACCAGGTGGGTACCCTCGGCGAGATGGGACCGGGTTTTTTTCCGGTTGCACTCGGCGCGATCCTCGCGGTAACCGGCATCGCCATTGCTATCGCCCGCACTGCGGAGTCCGCGGCGCAAACACCGCGGCAACCCGCGCAGTGGCGCGGCTGGCTCTGCATCGTGTCGAGCATCGGCGTTTTCGTGTTGCTCGGAAGTCATGGCGGACTGCTGCCAGCCACCTTTGCGACCGTCTTCATTGCTGCATTGGGTGACCGTCAGAACACGTTCAAAAGCGCGCTGATACTGGCAACGACTATGACCATCATCTGCGTGACAGTGTTCTGGTGGGCATTGCAGGTGCAGTTTCCACTGTTTCAGTGGCAGTGAATCATGATCACTTCCTTGATGGATCTGTGGCATGGCTTCGGCGTCGCGCTCGAATGGCACAATCTGATGTGGTCTTTTTTCGGCGTGCTCATCGGTAATCTCATCGGCGTACTGCCCGGTATGGGCCCGCTTTCCGCCATCTCGCTTCTTTTGCCGTTGACCTACGGCATGCAGGCCGTGCCCGCGATCCTGATGCTGGCCGGCATCTTCTATGGCTCCCAGTATGGCGGTGCGATCGGCGCGATCCTGCTCAACCTGCCCTGTCATCCGCCGCACGCGGTGACCTGCCTGGATGGCTATCCGCTGACGAAACGCGGCAAAGGCGGGACGGCGCTCGGTATCACGATCATTTGCTCGTTTTTTGCGGCCTCGGTCGGCATTGTGGTCATGATCTTCGCTTCGCCGCTGCTCGTGCGGGTCGCGTTCAGCTTCGGGCCCGCCGAAATCTTTTCGATCATGCTGCTCGGGTTGCTGTGCGGCGGAACGATGGCACGCGGCGCGCCGCTCAAAGGCGTCGCCATGACCGTGACCGGCATGATCATTGGGCTCGTCGGCACAGATGTGAACAGCGGCATCATGCGGTTCACGTTCGGGATTCCGGCCCTGGGCGACGGCGTCGAACTGGTCGCGCTGGCGCTTGGTATGTTTGGCATGACTGAGTTTTTGCGCAACGTCAACCAGATGCAGACCATCGGCAGCGACACCCGGGTCCGGCTAAAAGACATGCGTCCGAGTCGGGCCGAGCTGAAGCAGGCATGTCTACCGATGATGCGCGGCACGCTGATCGGCACATTGTTTGGCGCAATGCCGGGGACGGGCCCCTCGATCACCACGTTTATCGCGTACGCACTCGAGCGGCGCCTGTCGAGGACGCCTGGCCGTTTCGGGCAAGGTGCACTGGAAGGCGTCGCCGCGCCCGAGGCGGCCTCCCATTCGAAAACCCAGGTGGACTTCATTCCAACCATGACACTCGGCATTCCTGGCGACCCCGTGATGGCGCTAATTCTCGGCGCGCTGCTCATCAAGGGCATTCAACCGGGCCCGGCGCTCATCACCGAGCATGCGGATCTGTTCTGGGGGCTCATCGCCAGCTTCTGGATCGGCAACGTACTGCTAGTATTGCTGAATGTTCCGCTCATCGGCATTTGGGTCAAGCTGCTACGGGTTCCGTACCGGTATCTGTATCCGTCAGCGCTGCTCTTCATCGCAATTGGCGTTTTCAGTACCAACAACAGCCTGTTCGAAGTCAGCGAAGTGCTCGTGTTCGGTCTCGTGGGTGCCGTCTTCGTTGCGTTCGACTTTCCGGTAGCACCAATCTTACTGGGATTTGTGCTCGGGCCAATGGTCGAAGAAAATTTCCGGCGCGCGCTCCTGCTCTCCCGAGGTAGCCTCGACATATTCGTCGGCCGACCTATTAGTGCTGTTTTTATAGGGGCGAGCGCATTGCTTGTCCTTGCGCAAGTTGGATGGGCATGGCACTCCGCTCGCTGCAGCCGCATCAGTGCCTTGCAACCGGATGTCAATCCGTCGAACGTAGCCACTCAGGCAGCGACGATCGAGAATAAGCTGGGGAAATGTTCGCGAAAACCGTAAACTGGCAAGGAGCACGACTGGCACTGTCACGTTGCAGAGATGGTCGAGTAAGGATTGCCTCGCCCTTCAACATGAAAACTGAGTCGGTTTCCTCTCCGGAACCACTAACGTTGGGCCGAAGCCCCATTGCCGCGCGAGCGGTTTCGTCCGTTGGCCGCACGCGGTCCCACGATGAACTACCGTAGTCGACCCACAAGCGACAGTCCTATGTCTCGAAAACGGACACTCTGGGCCACTATCCGATGTACGGACCATGCGCCATTTGCCGTTCAATTCCGAATGAGCTTGTCGCTGATGAAGACGTTATAAAGAGCGAACTCGAGATTCAGGTGTTCTGGGATTGGTATTCCGTTTCCGCAGTAGTCGATTTCGACATCGGCTAAATGGCCTGCTTCGTCGGCGAACAGCAGAATCTCAAGCGAGCCCCAACCCTCCGGTTCCCGACGATCCCGGAAGTCCGCTTCAAACACCATGCGGTAAGCTTGTCCGCTCGAAGCTATGGCTATACGAGGCACCTTGCCGGGGGTGGCCAGCGAAAGCCCAAAACTATTGCACCCGCATTCACAGAGCTTGACGATCTCTGCATTCGAAAATTGAGCCGCGAGCGCATCACGATTGGGAAATGGGCAACGTTCAAGAATGAACGCAACCCAATATGCTGCCCGGTTCAGGTCGTTTCGCATATTGCTTCTGGACGGCTCGCTTCCTGGCGCGGATAGACAATATCGAAGGGTTCTGCTGACACGCCGCGCGCACCAGGTATCAAGCACGCAATGAATTTTTGACCCTAGTGATTCACGCCAGTCACCAGCTGCAGCGGCGTTTCGATAACCCGCGACAATTCGCTCTGCTTTCTCCGTTCGGTGACTGCCTTCAACGCCACGTCGACGCCGAACACAGCTTGCCGATCGGCAAACTGATTCATCGTCGCGAGCACCCGGCCGTCGGCGAGTAGCGGCTTGATGGCGTCGCTGTCGTTATACCCGGTGACATAGACACCGCCGGTTCTCCCCGCATCGCGAACGGCATCCACTGCCCCCATCGCCATATTGTCGTTACCACACATCAACGCCCGGATCTGCGGATAGTCCCCCAATATCTTTGACGCGGCGTCCCGCCCTTTCCCATAGTCCCAGTCGCCGGCTTGTATGGCGACGACCTTCATGCCGGCCGCGTCCATTGCGTCCTTGCTGCCGGCCGTGCGTTGCTGCGCATTGCGGTCGGCGGAAATGCCTTCGATAATCCCGACCTGATCGCCCGCCTTGAGCCGCCCTGCAAGATAATCGCCCACCTGCGTTGCGCCGTTGCGATTGTTCGGCCCGACGAACGGCACGGAGATATGGGCGGCATCCTGGGACGCGTCATCGAGCGGGTTATCGATGGTGACCATGATGATGCCGGCCTTGATCCCTCGCGCCACGATCGCAGTCAGTGCCTTCGAGTCAGTCGGCGCGATGACGATCGCGTTCATCTTCGCCTCGATCAACTCGGCTACCATCCGGATCTGCACGGCCGTGTCGTTCTCCGTTGCCGTTCCGCGAATGGTCAAACCGAACTGCGACGCAAAGTGCTTCTGATAATTTTGCGCGGCGTTCGCCATCGCTACCGTGTACGGATCAGTCATCGACTTCAACACGAGGGCAATCTTCAGCTTGCCGCTCTGCATCACATCGGCACGAACCGTACTTGCCAGGCCTGCCGCAGCAAGCGTGCCGGCAACCAGCACGCGGCGGCGCATCCTCTGCGTCATTGATTGTCTCTCCTTGGGCCACGCGGACAAAGGGTTGCTCTGCGCGCACACAGTCGACGGATCAAACCGCCGCCAATGCCGCGGAATCCCGATCGCCCGCGCCCGTTAGCTGCGATAAAACAGAAGCAATCTCATCAAACAGCGGCCGGCTGCCGATATCCTCGCTCAGGCAAGCCTCTTTCAACGCCACCAACCGCGCCGCCATATCCGCGTCCGCAGTCGGCCAGTCGCACCGGTCGATCAACTCCTCGAGCAGACAGCCATACGCCCTCACTTCCAGACGCTGCAGCGCAGAGCGGAAGTCTTGATCATCAGTCACGTAGAACGATGCCGCGCCAAAATCGCCCAGCAACGCGCGACCCTGCCCGCCGTGCAGAATATTGTGCGCGTACAGATCGCCATGCATCACCCCTTGCCGATGCAGATGACACGCCGCCGACGCCATGCCGTATGCAATGCGTAACACCGAGGCCGGCTCAAAGCGCGTGTCAGCACCATAGACATCACGCGTGCATGAAGCGAGGCTCGGTGGCCCGGCAAGATTCGTGAATTGCGGGTCGATCAGTTCCATCACGAGGCCATGTGCGCCCGCGGGATGGTCCTTCACCTTGCCCACCACCGGAATCAGATGCGGATGATCGCCGGCACGAATGCAGGCCGCCATCTCGCAGTCCGGCAATCCATCACTCGTGACGGCGCCCTTGAACAACTTGACAGCCACAGGCCTGCCCGCATGTTCGTCACGAGCAAGAAGCGCCGCGCGATAAATGACACCGGACGCGCCCTCGCCCAACTGCTGTTCGAGTTTCAACGCATCCCATCGAATATCGGCAATCGGCGTATGGGTCAGTGCCGCCGTCTCCCACGCTTCGCTGAACGGATTGCCGGTGAAAGCCAGCCAGGACAATCGTGGCAGACGCAGCAACCATTCAGGCAGTCCACCGAGTTGATTCGCCGCGAGACGCAGCAGCTCGAGCCGCGAGCAGGCGGCCAATTCTTCCGGCAGTGTGCGCAACCGGTTGCCGGCAACCATCAGCTTCTGAAGTTGCGCGCAGGCGCCGATTTCCGGGGGCAGTGCCTCGATTTCGTTGTCGGTGAGGATCAGCCAGCGCAGCAACGGCGGCAGCGATTGACCCGAAACCTTGCGAATACGGTTTGCCTTGAAACCGACCATACTCAGTTGCGAACATTGCCCGAGGACTTCCGGCAACTCAGTGAAGGGGTTATCGGACGCAAAAATGATGCGCAGCTTGCTCAGCCGCGGCAAATCGTCGGGCAGCGTCGAGAGCGCATTGCCCGATAGATCGAGAATTTCCAGCGTGTCGGCCAGATCGAAAATCTCGCGCGGAAATTCGCTCAGCCCGCATGCCAGTTTGAGTCGGCGCGTACCCGCCAGTTGTCCGGCCCGCAGTTGTTCGAGGGTGGTTGTCACAGTCGTAGAGAAGCGTTCTGATTGCCGGTGAGCGATATGCCGAAGGTATCAATTCTACTGAGTAATTCGACTGAGTCTGGGGCCGCGCGCGGAATTGGATAGCAAGAACCGGCGTGACCTCGGCGAGGACGGGCGTTAAGCTGTCAGGTATCGGAGCCATTGCACAGCGAGTTCGCAGCCTCGCATGAAGCCATGTCAGCCTCCAAACAGCCAGGAACCGAGCAAAATGACATACGCATACAGGTTAATGAATTCGCCCGTCGGCGAGCTGAAACTCGTTGCAAACGGCAACCGGCTCGCCGCCATTCTGTGGGAGAACGACAAGCCGAATCGGGTGCGTCTGCCGGAGAGGGTCGAAGCAGAGGACCGCGCCATCCTGATCGAAACCGAGCGGCAGTTGAACGAGTATTTCGCAGGGACGAGAGACCGGTTCGACCTCGAACTCGATTTCCAGGGAACGGACTTTCAGAAGAAAGTTTGGGCGGCGCTCCTGACGATCCCGTTCGGCGAAACGCGCAGCTACTCGGACATCGCCATGCAAATCGGAAACATCAACGCGGTGCGCGCCGTGGGCGCGGCGAATGGCAGAAATCCGATCTCTATCGTAGCGCCGTGTCACCGCGTGATCGGCGCGTCCGGCGATCTGACCGGCTTTGCCGGCGGACTGGCAAACAAGATGTTTCTTCTGTCGCTCGAAGCCGGGCAGACTTCGCTGGAAGCGGCGGCGGATTCGAATGCCGCGGCGACTTCCACAGTGGCTACGGATTCAACCGTAGCGCTGACAGCGGTCGTCCGGGACACGCCGGCAAAACCGGTACGTCCGGCGCCAAGCCGAGGCACACAGGCCTCGTTGTTCGGCCACTGAGCCAGTTCGAGGGAACAGCGGCGCGTTCACGCAGTGGCGTTGAATGCGTCGTGATAGGTCACATCGCCCGCAGGCAAGGCGCCGGTAAGTAATAGCGCCTGAAAATACTCGGGAGGCACACCCGGCAGCACCAACTGAGGCGTGGCAATGAAGCCGAAGCGTCCGTAGTAGGCAGGGTCGCCGAGAACCACGCAGCCACTGGCGCCCAGACGCCGCAATTCGGACAACGCTGACTCAATTAGTTGCGATCCGATACGCCGCCTCTGGTGGCCGGGCAACACCGAGATTGGACCTAAACCATACCAGCCCGTTGCGCCGTTGGAGATGGATATCGGCGACAGCGCAATATGCCCGACGATCTCATCATCATCTTGTGCGACAAGCGAAATCGACAGTTGCCCTGCGCGTCGCAACGCATTCACGATGAAATGCTCCGCACCGTTCGTGTGCGGGGCATTTTCAAACGCGGCGATAGTGAGTTGCTCGATCGCCGGCGCATCGGCGGGTGATTCGGCTCGTATCTTGAGTTGCATGGAGTGCAGTTCTTTTTTCATGTGGCGGCGGGCCTCGTCATCGATCGTCGCGCGAAGCGCCTTGAACAATGCCGTGGCAGATTGTACCCGCCAGACACATCATTTCAACAATACTTGAAATATGAAAACGATCGGCGTATCGTTCGACCATGGACTCGAACCTTGTTGTACGCGCCCTTGGCGCGCTCGCTCATGAATCACGGCTGGCGATCTTCCGTTTGCTGGTCGTCGCTGGGCCGGATGGCCTGGCTGCCGGTGAAATCGCGCAGCAACTGGGGCTTTCCCCGTCAAGCCTCTCCTTCCACCTCAAAGACCTGTCACATGCCGAGTTGGTAAAACCGCGCCAGGACGGACGCTTCATCATCTACTCGGCAAATTTTGACGCGATGACGGGCCTGATCACCTTCCTGACCGAAAACTGCTGCGCCGGCGCACCATGCGCCGCTAGCGACCTCCCCGGCTGCTGCGAAAAATGAGCGTCCCTAACACAATGGCGCGCGGCGCACGGCCGGCGATTGGATTCTTCGAGCGCTATCTGACCGTGTGGGTAGCGCTGTGCATCGTGTGCGGCATCCTGGCCGGGCAATGGTTTCCGCATCTCTTTCAGGCAATCGGCCGCATGGAAGTGGCGCAGGTCAATCTTCCGGTTGGTGTGCTGATCTGGGTGATGATCATTCCGATGCTGGTCAAGATCGATTTTGCCGCGATGACACAGGTGAAAAGTCAGTGGCGCGGCATCGGCGTGACCTTGTTTGTGAACTGGTTTGTCAAACCATTTTCGATGGCTTTGCTCGGCTGGATTTTCATCCGGCATGTGTTCGCGCCGTGGCTTCCCGCGGATCAACTCGACAGCTATATCGCCGGCCTCATTCTGCTTGCCGCCGCGCCCTGCACGGCGATGGTGTTCGTCTGGTCGCAACTCTGCAAGGGCGACCCGTATTTCACGCTTTCGCAAGTGGCGCTCAACGACGCCATCATGATCGTGGCGTTCGCGCCGCTCGTCGCCCTTCTACTGGGTTTATCGGCGATTTCGGTGCCATGGGACACGCTGATCATTTCGGTTGGCCTGTACATCGTCATCCCTGTGATCCTCGCCCAGTTGCTGCGCCGCCATCTGCTCGCCAAAGGCGACGCGTATTTCCAGCAGGCGGTCGCCCATCTCGCGCCCTATTCGATCAGCGCGCTACTGGCGACCCTCGTATTGCTATTCGCTTTCCAGGGGCAGGCAATAGTCAAGGAACCACTCGTCATTGCGATGCTCGCGATGCCGATTCTGATTCAGGTGTTCTTCAATTCCGGCCTCGCCTATCTGCTCAATCGCCGGCTTGGCGTCGCGCATTGTGTTGCAGGTCCGTCGAGTCTGATCGGCGCAAGCAATTTCTTCGAGCTTGCGGTGGCCACGGCGATCAGCCTGTTTGGATTTCATTCGGGCGCGGCGCTTGCCACAGTGGTCGGTGTATTGATCGAAGTGCCGGTGATGCTGCTGGTGGTTGGCGTCGTCAATCGTTCGCAGTACTGGTATGAGGAAAAACACAGCGTTAAAGGACAACGTGCATGAGCGTTACGATCTATCACAACCCGGATTGCGGCACCTCGCGCAATACACTCGCAATGATTCGCAATGCCGGCATCGAACCGGAGATCATCGAGTATTTGAAGAACCCGCCTGATCGGGCCACGCTGAAAGACCTGATCGAACGCGCCGGGCTCACCGTGCGTGCCACGCTGCGCGAGAAAGGCACACCGTATGCCGAACTCGGCCTCGCGGAGCCGTCCTTGAGCGATGAGCAATTGCTCGACGCAATGCTGACGCATCCGATCCTCATCAATCGCCCGATTGTGGTCACCCCGCTCGGCGTGCGTCTATGCAGACCGTCCGAGGCCGTTCTCGATATCCTGCCTGCGGCGCAACAAGGGGCGTTTATCAAAGAGGACGGCGAGCATGTGATCGACAGCGCGGGACGGAGAATTCGTTAATGTCCGGGAATCTACCCAACATCAGCGGCCCACATTTCCACACGCCGGATCTGCAAAAACTCGAACCGCAGACGACTTCGGAACACGCTCCGCGAATTCTGCTGTTGTACGGGTCGTTGCGTTCCACTTCGAACAGAATGATGACGACAGCACTCGCCCGTGCTAACCCTGGCGCTCGCAGCGCATAAAGCTCCTATCCTTAAGATGCCCTTTGGGCCTCAACCAGGAGAATGACATGCGCATGCTACTCAATGTACGTATTCCGCACGAACCGTTCAACACGCTGGTGCGCGATGGCACGGCCGGCGAAGTGATAAAGCACATACTCGAAGAAATAAAACCGGAAGCTGTCTACTTCACCGAGCTGAACGGAACACGTGGCGCGGTACTCATCGTGAACCTCGACGATCCGTCGGGAATTCCCGCACTCGCAGAACCATTCTTTCTGAAGTTCAACGCCGACTGCGAGCTACGCGTCGCCATGTTGCCGCAGGACCTCATGAAAGCCGGACTGGACAATATCGGCTCAAAATGGAAGTAGTGCATATGTTCGTATCAAACGATGTACTTGCCGTCTGCGGCTCATAAGACACATCCCAGACGGCAATGCACGCAAGGCGTAGACGTATATCACGATCACCCGAGTTCGAACGACGTCACGCCAAATACCTGTTCGATTTGAATAGCGGGCGGGTTCTGCGTATACATCCGCGCGGTTTCGAAGACGCTTGTCATACCATGCCGCTCTGCTAGCGCAATGGCAGCGGGATTACTCTCCGGCACATCGAGGACAATGACCTCACCCGGCACGCGCGCCACCAACGCATCGAACAGATCGCTCGCGACCTCGTCACTATCGGCGAAGAGCGGACCGATCTTGCATCCCGTTCCGCAACGACGCAGCACGCCGTAGCCTGCGACCTTGCCGTCACGAACTGCGACCAACGCCGTAGCGTCGCGTTGGCCAAGCCATGCTGCGAGAAAACGCTCACGCCCGGCGGGAAAGCACTGACGATCGTAGTCAAGCAGCCGTTCGAGCGGCAACGCCGACGCATTCAGAATGGTCGAACGCGTCGCGCCTTGTTGGGCCGAGGCAGGAACGACACCCTGGAAGCGAATGTTGCGATACGCAAGCCGAAAACCGGACTTTCTGTAATTTTCCTGTTGAGCGACGACGCCGTCTAACCCGACATTGCGATTGTGCAGATAGTCCATGCCGTGCCGCCAGACGCGCATGCCAAAGCCTCTGCCGCGAAACGCCGGCTTCACGATATATAGACCGATAAAACCAAAATGCTCGCCGTAAGCGATCGCTGAAATGCAGGCAACCGGTTCACCGCGCCACTCGCCGATGAAAAAACCGCCAGGGTCCCCGGCACGAAAGCATTCGGCATCGTGCAGGCCAGGGTTCCATCCTTCCGCCGCCGCCCATTCGATCGATAAGGCCACGTCATCGGCCGACATAGTGCGCACGATGAAATCACGGTGTTCGTCCAGGTTCATCACGATCGCCTCGGCGAGAGCGCCAACTGCACGACGCCAGGGCATCTGGCGCCAAAGCTGCGCAGTTGTTTGAGATCGGTCAGCAACCGGTTCGGATTGGTCTTCACCATGTTCTGCGCTCCTTTCGACGGCGTTGTCAGCCTAAGTTTCCACCTCGCCTATCGGGTCAGCGGCCGAAAAAAACCGGGCTGCGATCATGCCCGGTCAGCCCCGATCAACATGCAAACGGCGACGTGCTCGCCGCTTGCCGAGGACGGTCAAGCCGTGGCTTGCGGCATCAATTCTTCGGCACGGGAAAGAAATAGCTTCAATACCGGCGACGTATTCGATCTGCTATAGCCGATGGCGAGATCGATGGTCGGCGCGTCGCCTTCAAGCGGCCGGCTCACGACCGACCATGGCAGCAGGTTGTTCGCATACTCCGGCATCAGCGCGAGGCCGCGGGTGGACGCGACGAGCGACATGGCCATCGCCAGATTGTCGACGCCATGTTCGGGCGTGACGTGCACGCCGTTTTCCCGCAGATAGCGCTCGATCACGTCATGAAGCACCGTCGCCTTGTTCGAGGCCATGATGAAGGTCTCGCCGACAAAATCTTCCGGACGGATCGCCGCTCGTTCGGTCAAGCGATGGTCGCTCGGCATGAGCACAATGAGCTTCTCCCGGCTCACCACGCGGTAGTCGAGATCGAAGCCCTCTTCGGCGCGCAGAAACGCAAGGTCGAGCTTGCCGCGCGCCAGCGCATCGGCGAGGTCAGGCGAATAGTGGCTGGACACCGTCACGTCGATGTTCGGCAGTTCGTCGCGCAGCACCTGCATGGCGCGCGGCAACCAGGTCATTTCCTGGCCGGTCAGAAAGCCCAGTGCAAAGACCTGCCTGGCTGGCCGCGAGGCACGCCGTGCGGCCTCGGTGGCGGCATCGACTTGCGTCAGCGCGAGCCGCGCGTGATCGAGGAAGGCCTTGCCCGCCGCAGTCAACTCGACCCCGCGAGCACTTCGGTTGAAAAGCTCCGCGCCGACCTCGTCTTCCAGATCCCGAATCTGCCTGCTCAGCGAAGGTTGCGACGTATGCAGGCGCCGCTCGGCCGCCACGGTCAGGCTGCCCGTCTCGGCGACGGCCACGAAGTATCGCAGGTGTCGAAGTTCCATAGTCTCTCTTTTGGCCATTCATGCCTCACAGGCATGCCGATCAGCCTACAAAGTCTTTTCCCTTTGCGCAAGCCCCCACTACATTACCCATCAGGCAGCGGCGCGAACGATCAACCAGGCACTAAGGCGCGACGCCAACCTTCCCAATCCATGCCTTTTATCTATCGCAAAGGAATCGGAAATGAACGCTCAAGTTGCTTCGAACAGTGTCGCCGTGGCTCACGCTACCCATCAAACCGCGCCGACCCAGTACGTCGAAGCGAACGGCATCCGCTTCGCTTACCGCCGTTTCGGCAAGACGGGCGGCGTGCCGCTCGTGTTCAACATCCACTTCACCGGCACGATGGACCATTGGGATCCGGCCGTGACGGACGGCCTCGCACAAGGCCGTGAAGTGATCCTGTTCAACAACGCCGGCATCTCCAGCACCTCCGGCGAAGTGCCGGAATCGATCGAAGAGATGGCCGCCAACGCCGCCGCGTTCATCAAGGCGCTGGGCCTCACGCAGGTCGACGTGCTCGGGTTTTCGATGGGTGGCCTGATCGCGCAGACACTGGCGCTCGCCGAACCGAAGCTGGTGCGCCGCCTGATTCTGGTCGGCACCGGCCCCCGCAGCGGCGAAGCGATGGAGTCGCTCACGCCGGAAGCTCAGGACATTTTCGGCGCCACGTACGCCGAGCCGGACGATCTGTGGCTGCGCGTGCACTTCTCACCGTCGGATGCAAGCCAGGCCGCCGGTCGCAAGTTCCTGCAGCGCTTCCGTCTACGCGCCGAAGGACGCGATCCCGAAGTCAATGAAAAAGTCGCGCCGGCACAACTCGCCGCGCTTGCCAAGTGGGGCGCACCGCGCGAAAACCCGTTCGACTATCTGCATGCGCTCAAGCAATCAACGCTCGTGATCAACGGCGATAACGACGTCATCATTTACTCGATCAACTCGTGGTTTTTGCAGCAGAACATTCCGAACGCACAGTTGATCATCTACCCCGATGCCAACCATGGCTCGCTGTACCAGTATCCGGAGCGCTTCGTCACACACGTCACGCAGTTTCTTTCCGAAAGCGACGAACAGGCTTGAAGCGCCATCCATGCTCACGCGCTGAAGCCGCAGACTGTCTGCTATTCAACGTCACCGTTGAAGGTCTCGACGAGAGTCCGTGCACGCCAAGGGCGCCGGCGCCATATCGCACTGCGATACAGCGCCGGCCGGCGTATCGGCTCGACTTCGCTAACGTCCACCTTGCAAGGCGGGTTCGCGCTTGCCGGTTACTTCCAGAGGGTGCGGCCAAAGAAGGTCAGCGTACGGTCCCAGGCTTGCTGCGACCAGACCGGATCAAACTGGGTCCGGGAGATTCGGCCCGGCCCGACTGCCGTTTCGTTCGCGAACGCATGGTGCGCGAGGTAGCGATGAAACTCGACGTCAACCGCGGCTGCGGTGAGCTTGGCCTCCAACGCGTCCACCGTTTCAAGCGGGAAGAATTCGTCTTGCGTCGCCCAGTGACCGAGAACTGGAACCTTGATTTTCGAGGCGTCGATATATTCGAGCGGAGGGAAGCCGTACCACACCACCCCGGCCGATACTTCGGGGATATTGCATAGCGCGAGCAACGTCAGCGCGCCACCCATGCAATAGCCGGTCACGCCGACGTTCGCCGAATGCTGCTTCAGATACTGGACGGCGCCGCGCACATCCTGCGTCGCGGCATCGCCGAAATCGAGTGCGCTCAGCAGATGGTTCGCCTCCGCCTCTTCAACCGTCGACTTGCCGCGGAAGAGATCGGGCACCAGCACGAGGTAGCCGGATTGCGCAAGCCGGTCCGCCACGCCGCGAATCTGGTCGTTCAAACCCCACCATTCCTGAATCACGACGATGGCAGGCGCGCCCTCGAGTTTCTGCGGCCTGGCCAGATAACCCTGGACGTCTTTGCCGTCAGGGCGGTTAAACGTAATCATCGATCCTGCAGTCCGTTGCATCACTTGCTCCTCGAAGTAGCCGAAGCCGCTAGCATAGCGCCAGAGTGGCACTGGCGCTCATGCGGATCAAGGAGGTCGCCTGCGCATACGAAGGCCGTCAGCCCACGTAAAATCGTCCCACGCAAAAACTGGAGACCAGTATCAATTCCAAATTGATTCGTTACGCGATCGGACATCGCATTATTGCGGAATAAAATTCAACCAAGGAAATCCCTACGCGAACATCGGGATTCTCCGATCTTTGAATTCGGCGACGGCCGATCGACAGATTTTTTTGACGTCCTTATGCTTCGCCGAAACTTTTCGTTTATGATCTCTCCGCAGTGAAGTCGGCATTCTAAAAACAACCCGCCCAGAGAAACCATACCACCCAATTGTTAAATTAAATGCGCGGAAATAATGCCCGCGCCTCGCACCGCAGTCTGTAAAATTGACTGATTACCGTCTCTCAGGTTCTGGCATGCAATCCTCGGACGCCAGAGTCTTTCAGGCCGACACAATGTGTCGGCCTTTTTTTGCCGATTAGTTCGATTAGTTTCGAAATAAAAACTTCTTCCATCTTGTCTTTCAAAAGGTTAATTCAAAGAGAAATTAATTCTTCCGCAAACCTTTGCAGGGCTAAACCCTTTATGGATAAGTGCCGTTATATGGAGTAGATAACCAGCACTCCCGCAACGGACAGGCGGGGTGTCGGAATTAAGAGATAGTTTAATAACGTGCACGACTCGCCGTTACACCGATCCGGTGCCCAGAAAATCCCGTTGCCCGATCGACTCGATACGATTTCGCCCGTGTTCTTTCGCGCGATATAACGCTCGATCCGCAGCCTCAACGATCTGATGCACGGAACCCGTACCGGCCGATCCGAAAACAGCGATCCCGATACTCACCGTCACGAAGTCGCCAAGCGACGTCTCATTCCTGATCTGCATGGAGCTGACAGCGGCCAGCATTTTCGCTGCCACCCGGCGTGCGCCGTCTTCGTCTGTCGCAGGCAGGATCGCGGCGAACTCTTCGCCACCATAGCGTGCAAGCAGGTCGCCACTGCGCGGCAGCGCCGTTTGCAATGCGCTCGCAACCGCAACGAGGCACCTGTCCCCTGCCGGATGGCCGTAGCGGTCGTTTAATTTCTTGAAGTGGTCGATATCGATAAGCAGCAAGCCAAGCGGAAGCGCGTTGCGAGCCGCGCGGTTCCATTCGAGCGCGAGCGTTTGATCGAAGCAACGGCGATTCGCGGCATGGGTCAATGCGTCCGTGAGCGCAATCTTTTCGAGGCGGTCTCTTGCGTCGCGCAACGCCTGTTGAGTTCGCACCAGCCGGCTTTGCAGAACCGTCGTCCGGATGGTGTGCACGATTAACGCGGTCACTATGCCAATCGTTCCGACGTAAAAATGTTCACGTATCAGCGGAATGCTCAATGCGAGCAGGGCCAGCGTATAAAAAATTGGACTACCGTTCTCGATGACAACGTCGAGGGGACGCTTCTCGTCATCAACATCGGCCTCACCTTTTTGCTGCGCGCGCATCATGCACGCCGCGCCCAATAGAAGAAAAGGAACGTCGACTATCACGTCGATCACGGCATGACCGTCTGACGAGGCAGCCCAATTGTTGTACACGCCGGCCACGATCGCGTAGATCCATAAATAACCGCACAGAAGCGCGTAGAATCCGCGGTCTTTTTCTCGTGGCTGAAGCAGAAGGCGCAGGGTCGCCGCCACAGCAAGAAGAATGTTCTCGACGTTGTAGGTCAGTACGAGAACCGAGGCCGAAACTGGCTCGAGGCCGGTGCCGGAGAACGGCACGACGGTAAATATGGTGATGTAGGCGAGATAAGCGGTCAATACTGCCTGGATACCGTCCATCCACACAAAGAGTGGGATCCGCTGTTTGTTTGAAACGGACGAGATGGCGAGGAGTATCGGCACGCCATAGAGAAAAAAACAAAAATCGGAGAACCAGGCAATATCCCCCGGCATCTGTTGGAACAGATCTTCCCAGGCGCTGAGACCAATGCCGCAAGTCCACAAAAACAGGCCGGCACCGAGCAGAAGCCACGGCGTCCGCGATTGTCGCTCCGCGGCGCGGGCGCGCCAGCAGGCGCCCGCAAGCGCGAACGACGGAGCAAGGATGAGAAACGGATAAGTGACCAGCGTTGCCCGGGATCGAAACAGCATCAGGCAAATTGCGTGCGCGCCCAGAAAAGACAGGGCGAATAACGCGAAAGGTATCGATTTTGGCGAGCGGTGCAAAGTTTCACCCCGAACTTGAGGAAGCCAGGTGAAAGCCATCGCGAGGCCAATGGCGGTTCAGCTTCTCTTGTATAAGCCGACAATATCGACAATCTTAGCTGATGGCATCTCGGGCGAACACTCGAAAGTGATCCGGGTTCGCCTCCTTTCACTCATCGCGGCAAATGGGCAGCACATTCAATCGCTTGTTCGCGTCACAGCCGCAATGCTGGCCGGCTCAATCGCGAACCACCGGGGGTATGTCGGTACGGGTCAGAAATTGCGGTTCCCTGCGCCACTGGGTTGCCTGCTCGAACGCATAACCCAACGCCAATAACCGTGCTTCGCTCCAGGCGAGCCCAACAAACGACAAACCGACCGGCAAGCCACGCACTTGCCCGGCCGGCACGGTCAGATGCGGATAGCCGGCCACCGCGGCCGGCGTCGAAAAGCCACCATTATTGCTGTCGCCGTTGATGAAGTCGGTCAGCCACGCCGTCCCACCCGTCGGCGCGACGATCGCATCCAGGCCATGTTGACGGAACACGCGATCCAATCCCTCGTCGCGAGATTGCGTACGGCAAGTTGCCAACGCATTTTTATACGCATCGCTATCGAGATCGCCCAGGGCTTCAGCTTGCGTGAAAAGCTCCTGGCCGAAATAAGCTTGCTCGAGATGGCGATGCGCATTGTTGAAAGCCATCACGTCAGCGAGATTACGAACCTGCGCGTGCGGCGCGAACGTCTCGAGCCACAGCGGCAAATCGTGTTTGAATTCATGCAGCAATACGGAAAGCTCTTCCTTGTCGTAATCGACGCGCGGCAGATCAACCGGATCAATCACGTCGGCGCCGAGCAGCCGCAGTTGAGCGATAGCCTGTTCGATCTGCTGGTCGACTTCATCGTGGCCCGTGAAAAACGCTCGTGCGACGCCAATCCGGGCGCCTTGCAACGCGGCCTTGTTCAACGCTCGCACGTAGTCGTCCGGTGCGGGCGCCACCGACGTTTGCGGATCACGCGCGTCCGCTCCGGCAATCGCCGAAAGCAACAACGCCGCGTCACGGACCGACCGGGTAATGGGACCGGGTGTGTCCTGCGTATGGGAAATCGGAATGATGCCGTCACGGCTGACCCGTCCGACAGTCGGCTTGAGTCCGACCACCCCGCAGATCGATGCAGGAGACACAATCGACCCATCCGTTTCAGTGCCGATCGCCATTGCCGCCAAACCCGCGGCGACCGCCGCAGCGGAACCGGAACTCGATCCGCTCGTGTTCCGGTCCAACGCATACGGGTTGCGCGTCAGGCCGCCGCGCGCGCTCCAGCCACTAGTCGAGCGCGTGGAACGGATATTCGCCCATTCGCTCAGATTCGTCTTGCCGATAATGACCGCACCCGCTTCACGCAGACGGCGCACGAGCTCGGCATCGCGGGTTGCGCGAATGCCGTCGAGGGCAAGCGAGCCGGCCGTTGTTGCCATTCTGTCGCCGGTTGCGACGTTGTCTTTGATAACGACAGGCACGCCATGCAGCAGGCCGAGGCGCTTGCCCTCGCGGTGCCCGGCATCCAGGGTGGTGGCAATCCGCATGGCGTCGGGATTGAGTTCGATCATGCTGCGCAATCGCGGGCCACGCCGGTCGATCGCTTCGATTCGGCCCAGGCAGTGACGCACCGCCTGGGTGGCGCTCATCTCGCCGCCCGGTATGAACGGAGGCTGTTCCGTGGGCACCGGCATCGGCGAAGCGGCGCTGGCGCCTTTTGACAATAACCCGGCGGCGAATAAGCCGACTGATTCAAAGAATCTGCGTCGTAGCATGAGCGGTTTGAATTGACGTTTGTCGTAGGGGTCCGCACGGCATGACACGTTGGCGAGACGGTTCGAGGCTGCCGAGAGTGAATTCAACCATCAAGGCGTCCATCGATAAACAATCACGCTGGAGCCGTTGTAGTTGTCTTTCGTGATCACGTACTCACCGGCCGATCTAAGGTATGCCCTCAGGCCATACATCGAATCCACATCGTTGCCCACGTCGACCGTACCCGCGCTCGAGTTGATCAGCGTCGTATCGAGGTGGCCCGTTGTGAGATTGAAGGCGTCGATATTGGGTACCGTGTGGACGTAGCCGACGAAAAGATAATTGCCGGCTGCCGCGATCGACTTGGGATTCGCACTGGTGAGGTTGATCACCGGATCGGGTTTCGTGGTGTTGCCGGCGCTCCAGCCGTGATACACCTCGATCCTCGATTGCATCGCCGTCCAGTCCGAGCTCCCGGTGATACCTTGCGCGAGAATCATGGTGTCGCTCTCCGGCAGGTAGAGAATGCGCGTCAGCGGCCGGATACTCTGCGGAATGGAGATCGCAATGCCGGGGCCCCACGTCGGTTTGCCGGTGCCATCGAAGCTGACCAGCGGGTAATGGTAGATGTGATTCGTTCTGTCCAGGCCGGCCCATACGTCGCCCCTGCTATCGATGCAGAAGCCGCCCGTGATCGGTCGCGTCGTATCGAACGCGGGGCCTGGAATCGACGCATCCGGAATCGCGATGTAGCCGCTCGCCGCATTGAAATGGAAGAAGTAAAAGATGCCAGGGTTCTGACCGGACGCGACAAGAATCCGGTTTCCGCCGACACTGACGAGCTGACCGAAATGCTCGTCACGCTGCGTATCGTTCATGTTGAGGCGTGGATCGGACGGGTAGCTGAACGGATCGACGGTATTCGCGACGAAGGTGCCACCCGCGGTGCCCGTGTAAATGTTGGTGCCACCATAGAAGTAGGCACCGTCCGTCACCGGGTCCGGCGCGGCGACCGCTTCGAAGTTGAGGGATTGAAGCTTCCATTGCAGATTGCCGGCGGGGCCATACGCGTGAATATCGGTGCCGCCGTTGCGACCCAGGTCCCAGCCGCCGCCCCACGGGTTGTTGAGCACATACAGGTTGCCGGCTGCGTCTTTACCGATGCCGACGACACGGGTAAAACGCTTGTCACCGACCTGGCCTTTGATGCCGGTGGTCGTGTCGAGATAGCCGCCCTGAATGCCGAACGTGCCGATCAAGGTTGGCGCACCCGAGACATTGTAGAGCTTGATATTCATGTCGGGGCCCTGGTCGCCAACCATGAGCTGTCCGGACGATGCATCGAAATATAGCGCGGAGGGTCGCGAGGTCGCAGGCATCTGGATCGTGTTCAGCGGAGCGCCGGCCAGACTGAATTCGACGATCGTGGCCGCGCTTTGCTGCGCGACCCAAAGATTTCCCCTGCCATCCAAAGCGAGCGCGCCCGGACTGGAGATGTTGATGTCCTGCTGCCACACGCCGTCGGTGGTATAGACGCGGACGCGATTGCCGAGGAAATCGCTCGCATAAAGGAGCGAGCCGGTTGTTGCGAGTCCGGTAATGACGTCGCCCCGCTTGACGGCGTTCCAGGTGCTCACGGGAATGAGCAGATCGCGTTTCTGGGTCGCGCGGTTGTATCGTCCTACCGCGCCGCTGCCGTATGCGGTGCTGAATTGCAACGCAGCGAAAATCGACGTCGCATTCCCCGTGATAGCCCCACCCTGAAACTCGCTGTTGATGCCCATGGAGCCGATGCTCTTGCCGTTCTGGTAGATCGCGACGCCACCCTCGTTTTCATCCCACAGGGAAGCCGTATAGATCACGCCTTCGGGCGCGACCCACATCGAGCGCGCGGTGTTGCCCACATGCGCGGCAAGCGTTCCGAATGTGTTCGCCAGCCAGTCGGTGGTGTACTGCGCCTGGCATGCCGGCGCAATCACGGTGATCAGTGCGCCAAGCAATGCAGCACGAATTCGTTTCCTGATCATGTGCAATGCGCTCCTGGCAGTTGTCCCTCGATAACATAAATCACCGTAAATCGCAGGGCGAAACGTGAATAATTCAGCAAGCATATTTTTTCCCGATCATTCGCAAGCTCGCGAGTATCGCCCAGGTTATCGCAATTGCGTGTCACCTATGTTCCTTGATCAGCAATCATGACTACGACGGAAGACAACGATTCTCTGCCGGGGGCTGGTGCGCTTTGCCGACATGATCCGCAGCGCTTCGAGATGGAGTTCCGTGCCGCCGATATCAGCGAACCGGACATGGATGCGTTTTCAGTCAGGACCTGACCGAGTCCGGTTTCAGCATATCCATGAACGCCCGCACCTTGGCGCTCAGCAGCCGGCGCGAACTATAAAGCGCCCAGATTTCCACGGGCGAACCCGCCTCTGCGCCCCAACAAACGAGCCGGCCCGTCGCCACGTCCTGTTCGACCAGCAGGCGCGGCATGAGCGCCGCGCCCACACCCTGCAGCACGGCTTCGCGCACCATCAGCAACGATGACATCCGCACCACCGGCATCGGCTTGATGACCCTCACACCACCGCCTTCCGTCTGCATGTTCCAGAGCACGCCAGAGGGCGTCGCTACCAACATGACTGCAGGCACCTGTAGCGCGTCGGCTTCGTCTGCAGGCAGCGATGGAATGGACAGGGTCGGCGAAGCGACCACGAGGCGCTCGTCACCGAGAATGCGCCGCCCGACGAGCAGTTCGTCGCGTGGTGGATCGATACGGATCACCAGGTCGTAGCCATCCTCCACCGGATCCGCGACGCGGTCTTCCGCGATGACTTCGAGTTCGACCTGCGGATAGGCCAGCGCAAAGCGCGCAGCGATCTGACACAGCACGACATGCGCGAACACGACCGGCGCGCTGATGCGCAAGCGCCCGCGCGGCACCGGCGCACGCGATGCGACCGCTTCGCCGGCCTCCTGAATCTCCGTCATGAGCCCGCGCGTGCGCTCATGGAGTGCGAGACCTTCCTCGGTCAAACGCAGCCTGCGGGCGCCCCGCTCGATCAACCGCACCCCAAGTTCTTCTTCCAGCTCAGCCACGCGCCGCGACAGCGTGGCCTTGGGACGATCGAGCGCGCGACTGGCCGGCCCGAAGCCGCCGTGCAGTGCCACGGCGTTGAAATCCGCCAACGACGTCAAATCCATGATCGTTCCATACACGAGACAAGATGTCTTGATTCTGGCACTTTCGGTCACCCAATGGAACGACTATTGTTCGTCTCACGGACGAACCAGTCCATTCAACCCCAGGAGAAAATCATGGCAATCCTCGTAACTGGCAGCACAGGTGTGATCGGCAAGCAGGTTCTCGACCATCTGAACGGCAGCGGCGCCGAAGTGCGGGCACTGACCCGCTCGCCGGAAAAAGCGCAATTCCCCACCGGCGTCACCGCGGTCAAGGGCGACCTGTCCGACATCGACGCCGTGCGGCGCGCAATGAGTGGTGTCAGCACGCTGTTCCTGCTGGCGCCCAACGCCGCGGACGAACTGACACAGGCATTGCAAACCCTGAGCATCGCGCGGGAGGCCGGCGTGAAAGGCGTGGTTTATCTGTCGGTTTTCAAGGGCGCGGACTATGTCGACGTGCCTCACTTCACCGGCAAGCACACGGCCGAGCGCATGATCGAACACTGCGACCTGCCGGCGACGGTGCTGCGTCCCGCCTATTTCATCCAGAACGACGTCAAGCAGAAAGACCCGCTGCTGACACACGGTGTCTACGGCATGCCGATTGGCAGCAAAGGTATTTCCATGGTCGATGTCCGCGATATCGGCGAAGCCGCGGCACGCGAACTCCTGCGCCGCGAACGCGCCGCCAAGCCGCTGCCGCGTGAAACGTACGCACTCGTCGGACCTGACGCGCTGACTTCGGAAAGCATCGCGGCGATCTGGGCTGAGGCGCTGGGACGTCCGGTCCGCTACGGCGGTGACGATCTCGACACCCTCGAGCAGCGTCTCAAGGCGGTCGCGCCCGGTTGGCTTGCCTACGATATGCGCCTGATGATGCGCCGGTATCAACAGGACGGCGCAGTCGCTTCGAAAGCGGAGGTCGATCGTCTGGCTGCGCTGCTCGGGCGGCAGCCGCGATCCTACCGGGACTTCGCGGTTGCCACGGCCGCCGCGTGGACGAATGGCTAGATGAGGGCGCTGACACTACGCGGGATCGAATCGGTGAGTGGTGAGTGGTGAGTGGTAAGCGGGTAAGCGGGTAAGCGGGTAAGCGGGTAAGCGGGTAAGCGGTACGTCAGCGTACAAACTGCCGGCGACGCTTACCTGCAAACCACACCCTCCCCTAGATCAACGCCTGCCCCTCGTCCGATAAGCCTTCAATGGTCCTCGACGTCTTGCCGCGGAACTGAGTTCAAGACCTGTGCTCAAGACCCGAGAGCAGACTTGATCGCACGCGCTGCCGCGTCCAATGCTTCGGCCGTTGCCAATGGCGCGCGTGGGATGGCATTGCCTGCTGCGGCGCTCGTCGGACGCGCAGCCTGATCCGGATACGAGGAGAACTTGACGATCGTGATTCCGGCTTTGGGATTCACCAGAATCGACTGGCCAAATCGCCCGCCGGCCGAGAATGACCTGTCACCGTCGTTCACCTGGTACCAGTAGTCGTGATACGCATACCCGGGATGCCCCGCAGCCAGATTGCCCTTCGCAAATGCGCCGGCGTTGTCGGTGGGTTTTAAGGCAAGCCGAATCGACGAAGCCGGAAACAGCGCTGAAGCACCGGCCGCCCCCTTGCGCATCAATTCGCCGAAGCGAGCCGCGTCGCGTAACGTCGTATTGAAGCCCCCGCTTGCCATTTCCGTCCCGGTGCGATCCACGACAACGTCGCCGTCATCTTCAGCGATTTTTTGCCATATCGACCGCGATACCACCTCGCTCCACGACAAGCCGGTAATTCGCCTGAGCGCCCAGGCGACTGCTTCCGGCGAGCCATTCTGGTAGTACCACATCGCCCCCGCGGTCACATTCGGCGTTGGGTGGGTCACCTTCAGAAAATCGTAGATGCTGTCTGGCGCATCGCTGCGCCGGGGAATGAAACCTACTGCGCCAAAGAGCCCCAGATCCGGTGGTAAATCGGCCGGATAACTGACCGGCACTTCCATATCGAGGTTCTGCTGCACGGTGGCATCGCCAAATGGCGTGCCCGCCAATTCAGGTACATACGTGGACAGTCTCGCTTCCGGGTTGAGCTTCCCCTCGTCGATCAATTGCGCGGCAATCAGTCCCGTCACGGATTTGGTCATGGAGGCCCACGCGTGAGTCTGATGCGGCGTATAGGAATTGAAATAGCCTTCGTAGACGATCTTTCCATCGTGAATGACGATGAAACCATCGGTATAGGTTCGCCGCAGATAATCGCCCAGGCTCAACGTCGTTCCGTCCACGGTGAACTGCACCTTGTCAGGATCGAGTGTGGCGCCCGCCGGCAAAGACATCGGCACACGCGCATGCTCGACATTGGCGGTCGGCATCATCATGCGCGTGTTGCGGAGCGCCCAGCCAAGGTTGGGAAAGCGCAGGGAGTTCGCCTTGGTGACCAGCTTGTCCGCCGCTGGCGGAAATCCTTGCATGACGCCGAGTTCAACGGGATCGGTAACAGGCGCCGCGATCTGCGAATGCGCGGCCGTGGGCAATACTGTGCCGATGAGCATAGCGGACATGGCAACGCGCAAGCGGATTGTCGAAGCTGCTGAAAGTGCCCTGATGTTCATACGTTTTATCCTGGTGAACGGTTTTACAGGTTCATCGTTGTCGTTATCGCCCTCGCAGCACTAGCAACAGCGAGGTTCGACGCAGCACGATACGAGGTTTCTCGACACCACTAGAGCGACGGCCCGGAAACGCGGATGAAATTCTCCACGGTCTTGACACCATCGACTTGCCTTGCGGCATCGGCAGCCAGCGAAACCTGCTCGTTATCGGTAACCGAACCGTTCAGCGTGACATGCCCGTCGCGAGCCTTGACGAGAATGCGGGCCGCGTTCAGTCCGCGCGTCCGTTCGAGCGCGTTAGCCACGCGGTGGGCAAGCTTCCTGTCCGCAGCCTTCGTCGCCTTCGCGGTGGCTACGGCGGGGGCGCTGGCGGACGACATCCCATCAGCCGGCGCGGGCGCAGGCTGCGCCATGGCATTGCCAGCGAATGCGATAAGCGCCGCGGCAAACAGGGCTCGCAGGTTTAGATGCGGGTTAATCATGCCAATCCTTCGGTCAATATAAACAAGTAGAGAATTTGAACGCTCATCACGTCGCCACGAATGCCTAGAAGCGGGTCATCAAGCCGACTGACACACCGGTCATTCCATGGCCACCAGGATTGAGGCCAAGGGCTGTGATGTTGGCAGGGTCATAGCGATAGGCGCCTGAGAAGCCATTGCGATCCACCTCCGCATACAGTTCAGTCTGCTTGGAAAGAAAATATTCGGCGATCGCAAAAGTCGTGATCTTGTGACCGCTGGCAGACTGCACGTTGCCGAGATCGCTGGCGATATCGTCGATGAACGCCGCCGTAACCTGAAACGACGGCGTGACCACCCACACCATGCCACCGCCTGGAATCTTGTCGCGACGCCGCGGCGCGCTCGATGATGTGCCGGTGACCGTAAGGTCCGCATAGTTCAGGTAAAAACGCGCCGGCCCGATCTGCAGCGTGCCGCCGGTCTGGAACGTTTGTGCCCACTGCATCGCAGTGGCGTTCCAGGTCTTCTGATAGGACACGCCACCGAGCGCCGGTCCCCATTGGTACATGGCGGCACCCGAGAAGTTCGTACCGGCGCGCGAGTTGCCGGCCACGCCACCTGGCGAATAGCTGGCGCCGAAGCGGAATCCGCCAACCTGCCCCAGGTACTTGATGGTGTTATTGAAGCGCGAATCGAGCGTGAAATAGTTTGCGCTGTACACCACGCCAGGTTCGATTGCAATGGACTGCCCTCGCCCGCCGGCGGGATCGATGAGAATGCCAAAGTCTTCGTTGGTGTTCAGTTGTCTGCCGAATGTCAGCCGCCCGAAATCGCCGGTCAAGCCGACAAAGGCCGCCTGAGAAAACAACGTACCCGAGGTTTTTACCGCGCCGGTGCCGCTGCTGAATGCACCCTCGAGCTTGAAGATCGCCTTGAGCCCATTGCCCAGGTCTTCTTTGCCGGTAAAGCCAAACTGGTTGCCGGCAATAATATTGTTGTTGAAACCGACTGCGCTACCGCCCTTGGCGCCGTTCGTCCATCGGAGGCCGCCACCGACGTCGCCGTACAGCGTGACGCTCGATTGCGCATAAGCCGCACCGGAAAGCACGCTCATCAGCGTCGCATACAAGACCTTCTTCATACGTCTCCTTGATTATTTTATGCATATTCATAGGGATAACTAAGAACATATAACCGTCACGTATCCCGAGGTACGCGACAAAAACCGTCTTACTGGTGCCGTCAGTTCCGTTCGACCAGATTGAGTTCTCCCGGCACACGTGTCGCGCCAAGGGCGAGGCGGCGTTGCGAGCGTTGCGGGTCGAGGCAGAAAGCGCAGAGCACGCCACATCCCAGCAGCACCAAACCACTCGCGACGCTTGCCTGCGCAAACCCGACCGCAGTCGAACGGCCGGCTCCTTCGATCAACAACCCGGTGACGATCGGCGCGGCGAGTCCTGCGAGCGACGAAAAACCGTTGCTCAGCGCGAGGATGCCGCCCCGCTGCGAATCAGGCGTCACTTCGCCGAGCATGGCCGGCCCAATCGAGTACGTCACGAGCGTCATGCCGCTGCCGAGCGTCAACAAGACGAACCTGAACATCGGCGGGAGACCTGGCCACGCCTGTGACGCAAGCAGCGCCCCCGCCACAACGAGCGTCACGGTCAGAAAGCCGCCACGCCCAATCCGCGACGGCACGCCGCGCGCCAGCAGGCGCTGCGACAGCCACGCGAGGCCAAGGCTCAACGGCGCGGTGACCGCCACGAACAACGCGAACATTCGACCCGCCACCTGAGGCGAATAGCCCATTCCAAGTTGCAACCAGGTCGGCGTCCACGTGAGCGTCATCGCGAGAATCCAGTTTGCTGCGAAATGCCCCGCGAAAATGCCCAGAACCGTTCGGTCCGTCAGCAGCAACCCATAGGGAACGCGCGCGGTATGGTCCGATCGCGCCGGGCTCGACAATGTCCCCTCAGCGCCGAACAATAGCCAGGCGATGCACCAGAGGCTGCCGAGTACGGACAGCACGAGAAAATTGGCTCGCCAGCCCCAATGAGCGGTAATAGCCGGAATCGTCAGGCCGGCCACCAGCAGCCCGATCGCGCTGCCCTGGTGAAGAACCGCGACGGGCAGATTGCGCTTTGCGTCGGGGAACCACTTGTAGAGCGCATGCACGGCAACCGGCGACGCGGGCCCTTCGCCCGCGCCGAGCAGGACACGGCACGCAATGACACTCCAGATCGAGCCGGCGACCAGCATCGGCAGTTGCAGCACGGTCCATGCGCCGGCCATCAGCAGCAACAGCCATTTTGTCGACGCGCGATTTGCCGCGAGGCCGCCGAGCACCGCGGAGATCGAGAACAACCAGTTAAGACTGCCGCCGATCAGCCCGAATTGCGTGGGCGACAGATGAAGCTCGCGCATCATCGGTACGGATACGAGGCCGAGCACGACCTTGTCCAGAAAGTTCACGAGCATCATCAAAGCCAGCATGATCGCAATGGACCATGCTCGCCAGGGCCGATACCGGCTTTGTTCGGTTGCCATTCGGTTTGTCTCCATGATTGTCGGAACGTCTTTGCATTCCTGATATTGAGTCGCCTCAGCCGTCGTGCTGTCCGAGCAGCGGGACAGTGTCGCCTGCGTCAGGCAAACCCGCGGAGAACTTCACGGGAAAGCGCACTGACATGGCGTTGTCGTGAGCGAACTCGCGGACCATGCCGCGTGCGTGCACGTGTGGGTCGAGGAATAGCTCATGTGCGTCGAGCAGCGGTGAAACCGGCAGATCGAAAGTCCCCAGCACGTCGAGCCATTCGGCAAGCGTGCGCGCCAAAAACATCTGCGTGAGCAGCGCGTTGACCTCGCGCTTGAACTGCTGCCTGCCGAGGCGCGATGCGAATCGATCGTCCATCAGCGCGGGGTAGTCAGCGCCGAGTGCTTCGCGCAGGGTTAGCCAGAATTTGTTTTCCAGAATGCCCAGCGCGAGATGCCGGCCGTCCCGGGTTTCAAAAATGTCGTTCTCGGGCATGACCGTCGGCGATGCCATGGGCTCCTCCGCATAGTCACGCGACGTCCACGCGGCAGGCGCCGTCCACGCCATCACGCAGTCGTGAATCGACACGTCGAGATGCTGGCCACGACCGTTCTGACGCGCGCTAAGAACAGCCACAGCCAGCGCGAGCGCGGCATGGCTCGACGCGGCATAGTCCGCGAGGCGAACCCGTGGACGCGCGACACGGTCATTCACCTGAACCGGTATCGACCAGAAGCCGCCAAGCGCCAGATAGTTGAGATCGTGGCCGGGCAGCGCCGAATACGGCCCAGTCTGCCCGAAGCCGGATATCGAGCACATGACGAGGCGCGGGTTCACCTCGGCGAGCGTGGCGTAGCCAAGCCCGAGCCGCTGCATGACGCCGGGACGGAAGCCTTCGACGACCGCATCCGCGTCCCGTATCAGATCGAGAAACGCCGCCTTGCCGGCGGCACTCTTCAGATCGAGCGCGACTGAGCGCTTGCCGCGGTTGAGTTGCGCGAAAACCGCGCCGCCGAGTTGCCGAGCCGGATCGCCCGTGCCCGGCGGCTCGACCTTGACGACGTCCGCACCCAATTGCATCAGCATTGAAGTGGCGTGCGGCCCGGGCAACAACTGACTCAGATCGACAATCTTGATGCCGTTCAGGCACGACCAGTCCGGTTTCATCTGCATCGTCTCCTCGCAATAGGGGCGGCGTGTATCACGCGTACTGTGCTGAGCTGTCATGCCGCTGAGCCGGCAGGATCGAGAATGACGCGAGCGATCGTATTGCGCTGAATCTCGCTCGTGCCGGTAAAGACCCGAAACATGCGCAGCTTGCGAAACGTCTGCTCGATCGGATGGTGGCGCGTCACCCCGACGTTGCCGTGAATCTGCACGGCCTTGTCCGCGATTTCGAAGCAGCGTTCCGACACGAACAGCTTGCAGGCCGCCGCCTTCATGCGCAGATCGGCGCCGGCGTCGGCAAGCGCAGCCGTTTGCGCGATCATGCTTTCGCATGCCCACAGCGCCGCGGCCATATCCGCGAGCATGTGCTGGATCGCCTGGAATCGTGCGATTGGGCCGCCGAACTGCCTGCGCGTACGCGCGTAATCGAGCGACGCTTCATAGGCCGCTGTGGCGAGGCCGAGCATCGTCGGGCAGTGCAGCAGCCGGTTGACGTTGATGCGCGACATGCCGAGCCTGAAGCCGTTGCCCTCACCGCCGAATACGTTCGCGCGCGGCACACGCACATCGGCAAAGTGGATGTCCGCATCGATGTGCTGTCCCGACATCGGCACATAGCGCTGTTCCACCGTCACGCCCGGCAGATCGAGATCGACGAGCACTGCGGTGATGGCAGGCGGGGTGGTCGTGGCGTCGGTCACGCACATGACGATCGCGAAGTCAGCGAACGGTGCGCCGCTGATGTAGTGTTTGACGCCATTGATCACGAGGTCGTCGCCGTCCACGACGGCCGTGGTGGAAATACTCTGCGCGTCCGAACCGGAGTGTGGTTCGGTCAGCGCAAAGCAGGTCGACTTCTCGCCGCGAATCACCGGTTCGAAATAACGCGCGATCTGATCCGCGCTCGCGTACTTGAGCATGTTGCCGACGCGCGGCGGACCACCCAGATCGCCGAGCACATGCGGTGCAAGCGCGGAACCGGACGCGGCAAGGTCCGCCTTGAGCGCGCACTGTTCGAGAATCGAGAGCCCCTTGCCGCCGAGCTGAACAGGCAGGCATGCCGCGTAGAAGCCGAGTTCGGCGGAGCGGCGCCATACGCGGCGCAGCGTCTCGCGGGGCCAGACGTCTTCGCTGCCGAGGCCGAGTTCCTGCTCCATCGGCAGCAGTTCTTCCGCGACGAAGCGGCGAATGCCCTCGCGGGTTTCCACGAACGCCGGATTATTCAGGTGATCGAACATAAGCTTCCTCTTCAATTGACTCGACGCGAAACGCCCTGCCAGTACTGCTCGCGAACCAGCTTGCGGGCGATTTTTCCGCTCGCGTTCTTGGGCAGATCGGCAACGAAGTTCACGGTCCGGGGCAGCTTGTAGTCGGCGAGCCGCGCACGGCAATGGGCGATGATCTCGTCCGCAATCGTGTTGCGTCCGCTCTTCAGCACGACGACGGCCTTGACGCTTTCTCCCCACTTCTCATCGGGAACGCCAATCACGCACGCTTCCATGACGTCGGGATGCTGATAAAGCGATGCCTCGACTTCGGTCGGATAAACGTTGAAGCCACCGGAAATGATCATGTCTTTCTGGCGATCGACCAGATAGATGTAGCCCTCTTCATCGACGCGCGCGAGATCGCCGGTGCGCAACCAGCCGTCGACGAGCACTTCGCGCGTGAGCTCCGGCGCGCCCCAGTAGCCCTGAAATACGTCTGCGCCGCGAATGATGATTTCGCCCATCGCGTCCCCGCTAACCTCACGGCCGTGTTCGTCGACCACGAGCACTTCAGTCTCGCCCGTGGGCCGGCCGCACGACGCGAGCCGCTCGGGGCGATGTGCCATCGCGTCGGCATGGTCGGCGATGGAAAGACGCGTGACGCCCGAGGTCGATTCGCTCGCGCCGTAACCTTGCGACAGCACCGGACCGATACGCGTCCACGCTTCCTGGATGCGCGCGGGCGCCATCGGCGCCGCACCGTAGCCGAGCATCTTCAGGCTCGTCAGATCGGCGGTGTCCAATGCGGGATCGTTGAGCAGCATATTGATCATCGCGGGCACCATGAACACGTGCGTGATCCGCAAGCGCCCGATTTCCCGCAGAAAGTGCGCCGGCTCGAACGTGTCGAACAGGACGAGCGTGGCGCCTGAATACAGGTACGGCTGCATCAACATGCCGGACGCGTGGGTGACCGGACCGATCAGCGCGAGCCGGTCGCCGGGTTTCGCAGGACAATCCATGCCTTGCAGAATCTTGCGCAACGACGCGAGGCGGTTGCCATACGTCTGCATGGCTGCCTTGATCTTGCCGGTCGAGCCTGACGAAAAATGCAACACCGCGAGATCGTCGGACAACAACGCGACCTCGGGCAAATGCGGGCTGGCGCGCGAGAGCAACGTTTCGTAGTCGGTATATCCATTCGCAGGAACGCCAAGCGAAATAAACGACTCGACCGAACCGAACCCAGCCGAGGCGCGATCGTAAGCCGTGAATCCCTCGCCTGCGATCATGACGCGCGGCGCGCAATTCTCGACGACGTCAGCCGCTTCATGCGCCGTGAAGCGCGGATTCAGCGCGGCCTTGACGAGCCCCGCCTTGTATAGCGCGCATTCGATCTCCACCAGCTCCGTGCAGTTGCGGGCCTGAACCGCAACCCGGTCGCCTTTGGCGAGCCCCAAGCCGAGCAGCGCATTCGCCAGCAAGGTCGAGCGCTCGTCGAGCTGACGGTACGTCAACTCGCGGTTGCGATGAATGACCGCGACGTTGTCGCCCCAATAACGCGCGGCGCGGCGCAGAAAGTAAGCAAAGCCCAATCGGTGTCCCCTTTATCAATGCTGGCGCTAGTCTGTAAGATGCATGTCATCACCACAATGCGGCGTTGGCTATAAAGCCATAGCCAACAGGAATGACCATGGAGACGCGGGATCTGGACTACCTGCTCGCGGTAGAAGAGCACGGCGGCATCGGCAAGGCCGCGGAGGCGCTGGGCATGAGCCAGCCGGCGCTGACGAAAGCCATTCAGCGTGTCGAGGCGCAGACCGGCCTCGCGTTGTTCCAGCGCACGGCGAATGGTGTCGCGCCTACTCAGGCGGGTTCGCTATTCCTCGCGCGTGCGCGCCGGATTGCCCTGGAATACGAAGACGCGTTGAAAGAAATGCACGCGATCCGCAGCGGCGAGCAGGGCGTGCTGAGTCTCGGCTATTCTCCGACCGTGCCGGCGGCTCTCGTGCTGGGCGCATGTCGCCAGTTGCTGAAGGAGCGGCCGGCCGCACGTCTGCGGCTGAGGCGCCGGCTTGCGCGCGATCTTGTCGATTTACTCGTTGCGGGTGAACTCGACCTGATCGTCGCGCCCGAGCCAAACCGGGAAGCGGACCAACTGTCGTTCGTCGAACTCTTTCGCGACAGCCTGTCCGTGCTCGCCGACGATTCGCATCCGCTGCACCGCAAGCGCAATCTGCGGCTCGCCGATCTGGCCGATCAGGAGTGGCTGCTGCCGGGGCCGACCATCCCCGTTCGTCAGCAAGTGGACGCAGCCTTCGCGAGGCGTGGTCTGGACCTGCCGAAGCTGCGCGTTGAAACCGACTTCGGCAGCACCTCGCTGCTGCATCTGCTACGCGGCACCGCGATGCTCTGCGTAGCGGGGACTGAATCGTTCGACGCGCTAGAAGGATTGCGCGCGCTCAATCTCGACACCAGTGAACTCGACTTGCGCCGGCACATTGGCGTGGTGTTTCGCAAGGAGGCTTATCTTTCTCCGCTGGCACAACGCGCGATGGCGTTGCTGCAGGAATGGACGAGCTGAAGGACGCGTGAGACATCGGCCTCAATGCCCGCTGCAGAAAACGGCGGTGAGAAAAAGTGGCACGACTTCGCGAATGGCCGCATCGCTGCCAGCCCGTCGTACGCTCGCCTCGACCGACGCGGCAGAGCCGGTTACGACGACACCGTACGTGGGGGATGCAACCGGCTGGCCGCTGCCTTGTTTGAAGATGGGATCGTTTTGCTCATAGCCGAAGACGGCATAGACGTGAAAGCCGAATGCCGTCAGGTTACTGCCGCGCGCGGGTCGAAATGCGTTGACTGAGTTCGCTTCGATGCGCATGGGCTTTGGATCGATCGATTGCTGGTCCAGCAGCGGTGCGATGAAATCATGCGGGCTCGATTGACAGTCCAGTTGGGTATCGAGCGCATCCGCCTTGCACACGGCCGCGGAGAATCCCATGCCCAGCGACGCAAGGGCGATCAGGAGGCGGAGAACGGACGGTTTCATCGTAGTAGCGCGATCGTTCTGCAGGATTACCCGGCAAGCTTGAAGACATGCGGCAGCAGATCGTTAAGACCCCAGAATCGTACGGCCGCCTCGGCAAATCTGTACGGTGACGCTCAGATCGCTCTAAGCCGGTGCCTAGAATCGCTCGATCAATCCAAGCTGCACGCCCTTGACCGGTGCCCCAGGATACGCGACCGGCAACCCGGTCACGTTGACACCGCGCAAGGTAAATTGCGCATCGTCGTGATTCGACAGATAGGCCGCGCTGAAATAGAACAGCACGGTGCGCGAAAGATCATATTCGAAGGCCGCACTGAACTGGTCGGCGCTCGCGCCCGCCCCCGTAAAATCACGCACGTGCGCATAGCCGGCAGACGCCCGGACGTGCGGAGAAAAACTGTATTGAGCCGACAGGGACGCGCCCGCGCCGTGGTAGAGCGGGCTGCCACCATCGCCGTTGAAGAAATCAAGCCATACACGGATCTTTTCGGTCCCGTACGTTACGCCGCCGAGGTTCGCACGCAGCGCGCCGCTACCATGAGTCTGCTGACGCGCATAGAGTAGCTTGAGCGCGTCGATCTGATACTCGGCGGTAACGTAGTACCCGTCGATACCGTTGCCGTCGTTTTCCGACGGATCGCGCGTTGCGAACATGACCGTGCTGTCGAATCCTGCGACAAGCGGCGAAAGATACGTGATCGCGTTGCTCGCGTACGGTGTGATCTTCGACAGGTTGTTGAGCCCCGACGCAATCGTGCCGGCGCCAAACGCATCGAGACTGCCCTTGAACGGGATGTAGATCGGCGAGTACTGCCGGCCCACTCTAACCTCGCCCCACGTGCTACGCGTCCCGATCCATGCCTGGCGATTGAAAAGGACCCCGGGCGTCTGGAGCGTTCCGTCGTTGCTGCCGAAACCGTTTTCCAGCACGAACACGATCTCGGTGTCGGCGCCAATCGGCTCGCTGCCGCGCAGCCCGATCCGTGAGCCTCGATAGGCACCGGAGTCAAGACGTGTGGTCCATCCGGAGCCGGGATTGGTCACTTCGATGCTGGTGTCCAATACGCCGTAGAGCGTGACGGCGCCCTCGCCCTCTGCCGCGCTGACCCGCAAGCAGGCGAGCAACCCGACGACGCCGATGCTCGCGCACATGACCGCACGATGAACCCACCGGGCCCCGCGCATCATCGGATGGTGCTTGCGTAACGATTGTCCACAGCCGAAGGTGGCGATGCCGCAAAAATGGGTTCGTCCATACGTTTTCCGGAAGATGGCTTAGCGAAAGAGAACTCCTCGTCAGGCAAGCTTACTATGATGCGTGGGCCATTTCACGTTCTGACGTGAAGCGCCTCCCGTATCGTAACGCGCGCCGGCCCGGTATCAAAAACACTGGGGCCGGGCCGGCGCGCGCATCGACGAAACAACGGGTATCAGGAAAGGTGATGCACTTCCTGCAGGCCATAAACCGGCGTCGCAATACCCTCCATGCGCGCCTTCAGTTGCAGCGATAAATACTGGGAGTAGTGGCGCGACTGATGAAGGTTACCGCCATGGAACCACAAGGCAGGCTGCTGCGTGGGCTTCCACATATTGCGTTGCTCGCCTTCCCATGGCCCGGGGTCTTTTGTCGTATTCGAACCCAGCCCCCACACCTTGCCCACTTTATCCGCCACTTCACGCGAGATGAGATCGGCGGCCCAGCCGTTCATCGATCCGTAGCCGGTTGCATAGACGACGAGATCCGCCTCGAGCTCGGTGCCGTCGCTGAGCAGAACAGAATGCTCCTTCAGCTCAACCACATCTACGCCGCTCTTCAGCTTGATCTTGCCGTCCGCGACGAGGTCGGCTGCGCCCACATCAATGTAATAACCGGACCCGCGCCGGAGATACTTCATGAAGAGCCCCGAGTCGTCGTCGCCGAAGTCGAGCATGAAACCGCGCTTTTCCAGACGGTCATAGAACTCGGCATCGCGCTCCCTGATCGCATCGAATACGGGCTTTTGAAACGTGTGCAGGATCTTGTACGGGATCGACGCGAACGTCAGATCGGCTTTCGAAGTCGTCATGCCCGACGCCACCGCGCGCTCGGAATAAAGATCACCGAGAGCCAGTTCCATCAACGAATCCGACTTGACGATATGGGTGGACGAACGCTGCACCATCGTGACGTCGACGCCCGCTTCCCATAGCGCCGCGCAGATGTCATGCGCCGAATTGTTCGCGCCGATCACCACCACTTTCTTGCCCTTGTACGCGTCGGGTCCAGGATGTTTCGACGAGTGATGCTGCTCGCCCTTGAACACATCCATGCCTTTGAACGAAGGAATATTCGGCTTGCCCGACATGCCCGTGGCCAGCACAAGCTGCTTGGGCCGCAGCGTCAGCGTCTCGCCGTCGTGCTCGACCTCGACGACCCATTCAGCCGCCGCTTCGTCATAGCGCGCGGACTTGCAAACCGTCGATCCCCAATAGTTCAACTCCATGACCTTGGTGTACATCTCGAGCCAGTCGCCGATCTTGTCTTTGGGCGTGAAAACCGGCCAGTTATCCGGGAACGGCAAATAAGGCATGTGGTCGTACCAGACTGGGTCATGCAGACACAGCGACTTGTAGCGGTTGCGCCACTGGTCCCCCGGGCGTGGATTTTTATCGACGATGATCGTCGGCACCCCCAACTGCCGCAGACGCGCACCCAGTCCTATGCCGCCCTGCCCTCCGCCCACGATCAAACAGTACGGCTGTTCCGCGCGGCCCAACGCCTGCTCTTCGGCTTCGCGACGCTCCTTCCAACTGGTGCGATCCATGCGTGCGCCATGCTCCGCGCCCATCGGACGACGGTTGCCTTTGGGTTCCTCATGGCCCTTCAGTTCGCCCATGGTGGTCAGCAACGTCCAGATCAGGCCATCCTTCACGCGAATAAAACCGCTGCCGCGGGCGGCCTCCGTTTCGAAGGTGATCCACGCCTGGGCGATGCCGTCCGCTTCGGTCGGCACTTCATTTTCAGCCACCCGCAGCCGGGTCGGCTTGATGGCGTCGAGTTGCGCGTCGAGCATGGCGCCGATCTGCTCCCGGCCCTCCATGGTTTTGATATTCCAGGTGAAAGCCACCAGATCGCGCCAATAGCACTCTGGTTGAAACAACGCGACGGCCGCAGCGGTATCGCCGCGTTTAAGCGCCGATTCCAGGGATTCCAGAACATGGTTAATGGTCTGGCTTGCATTATTTTCAGGCATGGCTGCTCCTCCATTCGATACGGATTAGTGAAACGTCGAAGTAATGCGCGGGTTCTTTGCCCGCTGGATAACCGTGGGACCGCTATCGCCGGTGAGGCGGGACAATGCCGAACTTCGCGATCCGTCTGTAAAGCGTCGCGCGAGAGAGGCCCAAGGTCTGGGCCGCCTCGTCCGGGCGCCATTTCGCATTCGTCAAAGCGGCGACGATGCGGTCGCGCTCAAGGGCGTCGATATCAGTGAACGTGGGTTGCGCCTGAGGGGCGGGATTGCGGGGCTTCGGCGCAGCTTGCCGCGGCGCGCGAACGACGGGCGGACGAACGCGGGCATAAAGCGGCGAGCCGTTGCCCGCGAATTTCATCGAGACCATGTCGCGGCCCGGCTTCACATCCAGAAGGCGCTCTGCGCGCACGTCGAATAGCTCAGCGACCGGCCGTGGCAGCCGGTCGAGGCCGGGCACGCATTCTTTTGCCCGGCGATTTGCCGCGACCGCATTTCCGCGCGCATCGAAGGCAATCAGAATCTCCGGCTGGGCTTCCACGTAGTGGCGATTCCGGTGCGCCAGTAAAACCCAGCAATGCGTGGTGGCGTTGAGAAAGAAACTATCCTCGATCAACACCGCGCTATGCCGCACGATGTGGTTGATCAGACGCTGGCTTTCGCGTTCGTCGGGTGAGCGAATCGCCGATGCGTCCAGCACGCCGATCAGTTCGCCTTCCAGCCCGAAGATGGGCGAAGCGCTGCAGGTCAAGGTGGTAAAAGCGGCACGAAAATGATCGGTCTTATGAACCGTGATCGGTTGCGAATCGAGCAGCACGGCCGCGACGCCACAGGTTCCCTCTTCCTGCTCGGACCAGCAGGAGCCTAAATACAGTCCCGCTCGTTTGAAGTCGTGGCGCCGATCCCGGTCAACGCGATAATCGATCGTCACGCCCTGCGCATCGGTGAGCATCACGCAGTAATCCGCTTCGCGAACCGTCTCATGCAGACGCGAAAGACATTCTCCCGACGCGCGCAAAACCGATTCTTCCCGATGTTGCACGTCGCGTAATTCCGGCGTGGTCAGAATCCGCGGCCCTTTCGTCAGGCCAGGGTCGAGATGGTATTGCTCGAGCGAACGCCAATACGACGAAACCAGCCGCGTAGCGTCGCCGCCGCGATCGGGCATTCGGCCTTCGATCAACCTGCGGATCCGGTCGATGTGTCTCACTTGCGGAACATAGGGCATGAATGTCTCCGGTCAGCTCGGCGCGCATCGCAGTTCAGTGGCACGCTCAGGATGACTTTTAGCATGCGGGTTCCGGAAGATCACACCGCAGTGCAGCATCCGTCCCGATGAGACATTTGTCTCAGCCTTTCTGCCGTTGTGGGGACGGAGCGCGACGCGATTGCCGAGGTGGGGAAAGCAGGAAGGTATTACGCCCACTGCTAGAATGATCGACCTTTTCCTTGGAGACGCACATGTCCTGGTTCATCTATGAAGTGCCCGAATACAACGAAGACGGGGCGCGCATCGAACCGTTCAGCGAGCTGCGTAGCCGCGTCATGAAAGTCAGTGGGCAGGCAATGGTCGACGAACTGGAAAGCGTCCGCGACAACGCGGCGACGACAGCGAACACGCCGGCGCACCCGCTGCGCACCGCGGAAAATCCCCACGTATTCCCGATCCCGTATGCCGACTCCATGATCCTGGTCGGGTTCATCTTCGAACTGAAGCGGGAGTCCCGGCAACTGGTGGTGTCGCCCGTGGAAATGCCCTGGCTGAAAGACGCGTAAGACCCGTAAGACCCGTAAAGACGGGCTATCGAGTTAGAAACGGGCGCTCGGCAGGCCCGTTATCAGGTCGCCGTCGAATCGACACTTCGCTCATCGCGCCCCGCCGACCGATTTTCACCCCGGCGCCGTGAATTGAATAGATTTACAAACTGTTCAAAACCCTGAATCGGCAGCGGCTTGCAAAAGAGGAACCCTTGATAGGCGTGGCATCCTGCTACCGCAAGGAAATCCCGTTGCGCTTCCGTTTCGACACCTTCAGCGATAACCCCCAGGTTAAAACTTCGGGCAAGCGCCACGATCGTTCTCGCGATGTCGGCGTCGTTCGAGTCGACCAGAATGTCGCGCACGAACGAGCGGTCAATCTTTAACTGATCCAACGGCAATCGCTTCAGGTAAGACAGCGAAGAGTATCCCGTGCCGAAGTCATCCAGCGAGAAAGTCACGCCTCGCGCGCGAAGCGCACTCATCTTTTCGATAATGTCCTGCACGTTCTCAACGAGAACACTCTCGGTCAGTTCGAGCTTCAGCCGGTCCGCCCTCGCTCCAGTCCGTTCGATGACCGCGAGCACGCTGTCTACGAAGTCCGGCTCGCGGAATTGCCGGGCGCTGACGTTCACCGCGATGGACAGATGCGCCATCGACGGCTGCATCGCCCACAGGGCCAGCTGGGCGCACGCGGACGCCAATACGCTGCGCCCCATGTCGAGAATCAGCCCCGACTCCTCGGCGAGCGGAATGAACTCAGCGGGCGGTATCAGGCCGCGCTCGGGATGCGCCCAGCGCACCAGCGCTTCCGCGCCGGTTATGTGATCGCCATCAACGACCTGCGCCTGATAGTGAAGAACGAACCGGTTCTCCTCGATGGCGCTGCGCAGCCCCACCTCCAGCTCGGCTCGCCTCAGCACGGCCGTCTGCATCCTGGGGTCGAAGAAGCACATGGCATTGCGGCCGCGCTCCTTCGATTTATACATGGCGAGATCGGCCTGCTTGAAAAGCTCGTCGGTGGATGTCTGCTCGCCGCTGAATACGGTGACGCCTATGCTGGCGGTACTGCGGAACCGGACGCCATCGAGCTCATACGCGCCGCCCAATACGGCAAGAATTCTCTCTCCCACCACCTCGGTTTCCGTAGTCGCCTTCGACTTGTCCAGGCTCAGATTGCCCAGCACCACAACGAACTCGTCACCGCCGACCCGGGCAACCGTGTCTCCCTCATTGACACTACTCGACAGGCGGTACGCGACCTGTCGCAGCAGCAGATCGCCTTTGTCGTGCCCGAGCGTATCGTTCAGCGTTTTGAAGTGGTCGAGATCGATGAACATGAGCGCGCCGCAGACTTTGTTCTGCGCGCTGGCCATCATCGACTGCCTCAGGCGATCCAGAAGAAGCGCGCGATTGGGCAAGCGAGTCAACGTATCGTAGAAGGCAAGTTCGCGGATTTTTTCCTCCGACTTCTTGCGCTCGGTGATATCGCGGCCGCTGGTCCGGAACCCAATGAAGTCGCCCCGTTGATTGCTGATCGGCACCCAGGACACCGACAGCCAGAGGAGCGATCTATCCTTGCGCACGCAACGAAACTCGAGATCGTCGCCGCGAGCACCCTGAAGTCCTTTCTGGAATTCCGGCGCCACGCGCGAAATGTCTTCCGGATGGATGAGCGTGCGGGCGAAATCGGTCATCGCCATGCATTCGGCGACCGTATAACCCGTGTAGTACTCAACCGAGGGATTGATCCAGCGAGGTGTGCCGTCCGGCCCCCACCAGATTTCCAGATTCACCGTGCAGTCGGCAATGGCGCGAAATTTCTCTTCGTTCTCGCGCAACTCGCGCGTCATCGCCGAGGCGAGGCGCATGGCACGCTCGCGCCCGGTCATCATGAGCCACGTCAGAAGCGCCAGCAGGAGGCTCAAGCCCGTCCCCGTCCCCGCAATGAACACCTCGGCATTACGTCCCAGCCGGGATCGAAACTCGTCGGAGGCGCTCATCGACAGCATCCAGTCGTGACCGTCCACCACCAGATATTCGTTTGCGGAAATGAGTGCGGGCGCATGCCGCCTGTTTGCCTCTGAAGTGCGATGCAGCAGCGCCGCCTCCAACGGCTCCACGCCATCGTAAATGGCCAGCGAAATGCCGGGGGGCTGCGCGCCGTAGAGACTGGCCATCACATCGTGCATACGGAACGATGCATAGACCCAACCCACAATGTTCGCCCGACGCTGTGCGACGTTGTCCTGCGCGTTGCCGGACGCGTAGATCGGGAGATACAGGATGAAGCCCGGGCGCGGGTCCGCGTCCATGTCGACCGAAAGGCGCACCTTTCCCGAGAGGACCGCCATGCCGGAGTCGCGGGATTTCTCCAACGCCGAGCGCCGCACCGGTTCGTCCCAGGCGTCAAAGCCGGGCGAGCTGCGTTCAAGGCCGACAAAGGGCTCGCGCTGGATGATCGGGGCATAGCCTTCGCGCTGCCCGTCGGGATGAATCGTGTAGCCGGGCACGCCGCCCTCGCGCATGTCCGTTATATGAGCCGCTTTCCGCGCCGCGGGCACCCATTCGACCACCCCCACGGCGTGAACCCCGGAAAAGTTCGCGTCGAGATTGAGCGCGCTCACATAGCGCCGGAACCTGTCGCGGTCGATCGTTCCGTTCGCGGCAAACAGGCTCTGCACGCCTCGCAACATCAACTCGTAGGCCGCCATCCGCTGTTCGATACGGCCCACCACATCGCTCATGGTGTAATCGAACTGCGTGCGAAACTCTTTGCGAGTCGCCTGCCGTTCGTGATCCCACACCGTCCACGTCACGCCAAGCGACGCGGATAAAACCAGCAGCGGCAGCAGAATAGAGCGCACGCGGATCACGGTGACGCCTTGAAGTTGACCATCGAATCGGCCAGATCCGGTCTGAAGTACTTTTCAAAGATGCGGCGCACCGTGCCGTCCGCACGCATTTCATCGACCAGCGCCTGCCACTTTTCCCGCTCGGCGGCCGGCAGCGCTTTCTTCGACATGATCAGACCGTGCGGCACGGAAGGATCGTTGAACTCGATGATGGTCGTCACGTCGCGGATCTTTTTCTCGTCGAGCGCGGGGTAATCGAAGGGCTCGATAATCATGCCCTGGATCTGTCGAAGAGCCAGCGCCTGGTAGAGCGGTTCGAGTCCGCCTGCCAGGCTTACCCGGTCTTCCGACGTCAGTCTGTCGACCAGTTCGTTGGCCGAGGTGCTGTAGCGGAAGCTGCGGATCACGCCGAGCTGCGCGTGTTGATTCTGTTCGAAGTCGGCGACGTTATGGATGCCGGCGTCCTTGCGCACGAGCAGGTAGTACTTATTGCTGAAGTACCACGCAAACGAAGCATATTGATTGCGTTCGTCATTCGCGATGCCGGAGAGACTGAAGTCGAGTGCACCCGACTCGATCAGCTTCCAGATGCGTGCCCGCGACATCAGACTCAGCTTGATCTGGCAACCGCTACGCTTGATCAACTCATCGGCAAAGTCCTTGTCGATACCGCTATCGGTGTCGAGCGAATAGAGCAGTCCGTGGTCGTGCAATCCCAGCGTAAACGGCCGGGAGCAATGCGGTCCGTCTGCGAAGGCGTTGCTGACGCAACACACTGCAAACAACACCCCGCCAAGCCAGTTTCGAATCACAACGCCTCCGCAGCGGAATGACGCTCGGTTGAATTTTTATCCGCGATCATGAGCCGACGGCATGATCGGTCAGGCTTTATTCTGAACGCATGACTTTTATCACACATTCCGGGATGTTTTCCCGCTCTCATGCGTCTCCGGCGTGCTGCGAGCGCACAAGATTTTCTTTCGCAAAACTTCCATACGCATTGTCGGCACGACGCTGTCGTTCTTGAAGGGCTGCCGCCGAATGCTTGCCGCAATCGCCGGCGTTGTCCAAACGCATACGGAGGTTACCAGACATCGCATGTCAAACTGCGCACGCGGTGCCGTCCTGGCATGCCCGGTATTGCTCCGGGCAAAAACACTCGGAATAGTTTCATGTAAGGGAAAACCCGTATAATCTGGACCCAGAGGTCAGACAACTATCGGACACAATAGTGGTCAAGACCCTGGCCGCGCCCTTCCGCGCAGCGCCTACCCTGACAAGCCCTTCTCTCCCAGACCCGTGAACCCGACTGCGACTGCCCTGCCTTTCCGAAACGCCCTGTTCGCGATGCTCGGCATCGGCCTCGTCAATATGCTGGTCGCACTCGACCAGACCGTCGTCAGCACCGCATTGCCTTCAATCGTCGCCGAGCTGCATGGCTTCGAGTACTACGCGTGGATCGCCAGCGCGTATCTGTTGGCGTCGGTGGTGACAGTCCCCGTGTTCGGCCGTCTCGGCGACTACTTCGGTCGCAAGCGTTTCGTCATCGCCGCGGTCATCACGTTTACAGTGGCGTCGGTGCTCTGCGGCGTCGCGAACAACATGCTGTTCCTCGTGGTCGCACGCGGCCTGCAAGGGGTCGGCGGCGGGATGATGGTCGGCACAGCGTTCGCGTCGATCCCGGATCTTTTCCCCGATCCGCGCGCACGGGTGCGCTGGCAAGTGGTGATGGCGGCCGCCTATGGAATCGGCACCGCAGCGGGTCCGTCGCTGGGCGGCTGGATGAGCGAGCATTGGGGCTGGCGCTCCACCTTCCTGATCAATCTGCCCGTGGGCGCCGCGGCGCTCTATTTCATCTGGGCGCACCTGCCCAACTTTCAGCGTCCGCACGAGGGCGAGGTCAAGATCGACTGGCTCGGCGCGGCGCTAGTCGCCGCCGTGTTGGGCGGCCTGCAGGCTTTTATCGAAGCCGTGCCGAAAGACGGTCTGACGCCCGGCAACCTGGCGCTGGCGGCCTTCGTGATCGTGGGCGCCATTGCGTTGCTGGTGTGCGAGAAACGCGCCACGCATCCGATCATTCCGCTCGACCTGTTCAAGGACGCGCAACTCGTCACGCTGTTCATACTCGGCTTCCTGTCCGGCTTCGTGATGTTCTCGCTGATCTTCTTCGCACCGCTGCTGTTGCAAGGCGGCTTCGGGCTGTCGCCGCAACAGGCCGGCCTGCTCGCAACGCCGATTGCCGCCTGCATCGCACTCGGCAGTCTGCTGAATACGCGCATTGTGATTCACATGAAGAAGCCCACGCGGATTCTGTCGATCGGTTTCGCGTTGCTGCTGTTTGCAGCGATCGCCCTGGCGTTCGCCAATCCGGAGACGCCGCATGTGTGGATCGAGTTGCCGATGGCGGCCGTCGGCATCGGCCTGGGGTTCATCCTGAACAACCTGAATGTGTTCGGCCAGGAGATTGCCGGGCGCGAACGCTTCGGCATCACGACCGCGCTGCTGCAGTCCACGCGGATGGTGGGTGGGATGCTCGGCACCAGCATTGTGGCAACCGTGGTGCAGCATCACTATCGCGACGTGGTCACGCGCACGATGAGCGTGCTCGGCGAGCCGGCCGCATCGCAATGGCGGCCGCGCTTCGTCGATCTGCGCATCCTGATCGACGAAGCGTCACGCCTGAAACTGATTGCGGATATGAAGCCCTCGGGGCTCAATACGTCGGCACTGGTCGACACGGCACGCGATGCACTGGTGCAGTCGATTCATATCGGTGTATGGCTGACGGCAGTGGCGGCACTTGTGGCCGCCTTGCTCGTGCAACGCATCTCGCACGTTGTATTTCGCCGGAGCTGAGCGCGGCCGAACCACCGCTCGGATCCCCGGAGACTCAGCGCACGAGACACGGGCGCTTGTTATCGAACGTCCAGTTCGGAATCAGGTACTGCATGGCCACGCCGTCGTCGCGTGCGCCGAGGCCATGCTGCAGATACAGCGCATGCGCCTTTTCGATCTCGTCCATATCCAGCTCGACACCGAGGCCGGCGGCCTGAGGCACCTTGACCTTGCCGCCGACGATCTGCAGCGGCTCGCGCGTCAGGCGCTGACCGTCCTGCCAGATCCAGTGCGTGTCGATCGCGGTGATCTTGCCGGGCGCCGCGGCCGCGACATGCGTGAACATCGCGAGCGAGATGTCGAAGTGATTGTTCGAATGCGAGCCCCAGGTCAGCCCCCATTCGTTGCACATCTGCGCCACGCGCACCGAACCCTGCATGGTCCAGAAGTGCGGATCGGCAAGCGGAATGTCCACGGACTGCAACTGGATCGCGTGGCCCATCTGGCGCCAGTCGGTCGCGATCATGTTGGTCGCCGTCGGCAAACCGGTCGCGCGACGGAATTCGGCCATCACCTCGCGGCCTGAGTAGCCGTTTTCCGCACCGCACGGATCTTCCGCGTAAGCGAGCACGTCGTGCTGGTCGCGGCATAGGCGCACCGCTTCCGCGAGCGACCACGCGCCGTTCGGGTCGAGCGTGACGCGGGCGTTGGGGAAGCGTTCCGCGAGCGCCGTCACCGCTTCGATTTCGGCGTCGCCGGGCAGCACGCCGCCCTTGAGCTTGAAATCGTTGAAGCCATAGCGCGCCTGCGCCGCCTCGGCAAGCCGCACCACCGCCTCGGGCGTCATGGCCTCTTCGGTACGCACGCGCTCCCAGTCGTCGCGCCCTTCCGCGCCACTGCCATAGGGCAGATCGGTTTTCTTGCGGTCGCCGATATAGAACAGATAACCGAGCATTTCCACTTCGTCGCGTTGCTGGCCTTCGCCGAGCAGTGCCGCGACGGGGACGCCCAGATGCTGACCGAGCAGATCGAGCAGCGCGGCTTCAAGTGCGGTCACCGCGTGAATCGTGGTGCGCAGATCGAAAGTCTGCAGACCGCGCCCGCCGGCGTCGCGATCGGCGAATTGCGTACGCGCCTTGTTCAGGATCGCCTGGAGATTGCCGATCGACTGACCGACAACCAGCGGACGCGCGTCGTCGATCGTCTTGCGGATACTCTCGCCGCCCGGCACTTCGCCGACGCCGATATGGCCGGCGCTGTCGCGCAGAATGACGATGTTGCGCGTGAAGAACGGCCCATGCGCGCCGCTCAGATTCATCAGCATGCTGTCCCGGCCGGCAACGGGCACAACGCGCAACTCGGTCACGATCGGCGTAGCGTTCGATGGGGATGTGTTCGTGGACATGGTAGTGGGCCCGGTAGTGATACGTTGTCTGATGACAGTCTACTATTTTCTCGCCACGAATTCCAACGGGGTGTTTACCCTGCCACTCAGGCTATACTCACCGGGAAACAGCAGTCACAACGCTGCTGCGGCGCTCAAACAACAGAACCAAACTAAGACGTCTGATGACATAGAAAAAAGTGCGCTGGCTGTCCCAGCCATGTCCAGCAACAGATCCTCGCTCGCCGCCGGCATCGGCAGCGCGAGATTCAAATCGTCCTCTTTCGGACTGACGCTATGATGACTATGTCGAGACGACACACGACAACGTCACCCGCCCCACCCACCGTGTGAATTCCAGCCGATTGGTCAATACGCTACAAAGATGAGCAGCCTAACTGAGAAGGTGGTGGCCAGCCTTTCCGATGAAATCCGCCGCGGCACGCTGAGGCCCGGAGACCGCATCCCGACAGAAGTCGCGATGATGAAGCAGCTCTCCGTAAGCCGCTCCGTGGTTCGCGAGGCAATCTCGCGCCTGCAGGCGGCCAAGGTGGTCGAGACGCGTCACGGCATTGGCACGTTCGTTCTGGAGCCGGCGACCGAACAGGCCATGCAACTCCCCGCCGCCGACCTCTCCAGCATGCTGGACGTGATGGCCATCATCGAATTCCGCATCGACGTCGAGGCGGCCTCGGCCGCGCTCGCGGCGGCGCGGCGCACCGAACAGAATCTCAAGCAGATTCGTGGCGCGCTGGAGCGCTTCGAGTCCGAACTCGAGCGCGGGAGCACCGACACGGTGGCGCACGATATCGAGTTCCATCTGCAGATCGCGCGCGCAAGCGGCAATCGCTACTTCTTCGACGTGCTCAGCCAACTCGGCCGGGCGGTGAGTCCGCGCACGCGGCTCGGCAGCGCCGAGATCGCGGAACTCGACCATATCGAGCATCTGCGCAATGTGCTCGGCGAGCATCAGATGATCTATCGGGCCATCGAACGCCAGGACGCCGACGACGCGCGCGCCGCGATGCGGATGCATCTGGGCAACAGCCGCGAGAGACTTCGGCGCGCGCACGAGTTGAGTAAGGCAGGTGGCTGAACCCGTCGGCCGTGATGCGCGCGCGGCGGCAGCGCCCGATTGACCCCTATGCGTATTCAATGATTCAATCGCCACGGCGGTAGGACAATTCGGCCACACTGGGGAGTCAGGCACGTGTCGAGAGGACAGGTTCTTACCTTGCGCTATCGATTGGCCAAACGGTTCGCTGCGACCCGAAAATGGTTTTCGTGGGCAATCGGCAGGCATCCCTTTCTGGCTGGCCTATCCGGCATGGTCGCCGCCACCGTCATGGCCGCACTGACTTTCGTCGCGCTCTACAACAGCCGCCAGGACGAGTTCAACCATGCCATGGAAAATTCGCGCAACCTTGTCGCGATCATTAGCAGCGATCTGGCGCGCAGTGTCACCCTCTACGATCTGTCATTGCGCAGCGCCGTGACGGACGCCGAGCGCCCGGAAACGTGGACCTTATCGCCCTACTTGCGGCAGCGCGTGCTGTTCGATCGCGGACTGGGTTCGCCGATTTCAGTCGATGCCTACATTGTCGATGCACAAGGCCATGTCAAAGCGTCCTTGAGCGGAAACACTTATCCCGGCCTGTCGTTCGCGCACCGCGACTACTTCACCGTGCAGCAGAACAACCCCTCGGCGGGTCTCTACATTTCGAATCCCTATCAGTCGCAAGTCCGCAACGGCGCACTGGCCGTGGCGCTGACGAGGCGCATCAATACACCCGATGGCGCGTTCGACGGCGTCGCGCTGGTCAGCATACGGATCGAATACTTCGTACATCTGCTCGACAATATCGAACTCGGCACGCATGGCGCCGGCGTGATCGTGCTCGACAACGGTACGCTCATCGCCAGCCGGCCTGCGGCGCACCGCGGGATCGGCTCGAACTATGCGAATACGTCAAATTTCGCCAGCATTGCAAGCCATCAGTCCGGCAGCTTCGTGTCGGACGGTTCTCTGGATGGCGTCTCGCGGTTGTACACCTATGCCCATGTGCCCGGCACACCGCTGATCGTCGCCATCGCGCCGGCCGTGGAAGACGTGCTCGCCGACTGGCGCAAACGCAACATGCTGGCGGGCGCGATGACCGTGCTGTTCGGCGGGGCCTACGTGGTCGTGGCGTGGTTATTCGCCTTTGCGCTGCGGGACAAGGCGCGTGCCGAATCCGAATTGCAACGCATCGCCGCAACCGATGCGCTGACCGGCTTGAGCAACCGCCGCGCATTCGACCGCCGGCTCGCACAGGAATGGCGGCGCGCGCAGCGCGAGCAGACCCCGCTCTCGCTGCTCTTCATCGACATCGATCACTTCAAACGCTTTAACGATACCTACGGCCACGCGACAGGCGACGAGGTATTGACCGTGGTAGCCGAGCGCATCACGTCGGGCACGCGGCGCGCGGTGGATCTCGCCGCGCGCTATGGCGGCGAGGAATTCGCGGTGGTGCTGCCGAATACATCGCTTGAAGGCGCGATCAAGGTGGCGGAAAAAATCCGCAAGCGCGTTGAATCGGCCGGCCTGGAGCACAAGGATACGCAGAGCGGACATGTGACGATCAGCGTGGGCTGCGCGTCATGCAAGCCGCCCGAGGGCGGCAGCGCCGCCGCTTTGCTCGCCGCGGCAGATGCCCAGTTGTATGTCGCAAAAGCCGGCGGACGCAACCGCGTGGCATGGCAGACAGGCGCCGTGCAAGCAGTGGCCTGAATATCGAGGAAACAGATATCGGAGCGCGTGGTAACGCGGGCCATTAATTATCTATTACACGTCATCTGAAAGCGCCACGGTGAATCCAGGCTATTTTCACCTTCGGCCCTTACTCCATTCGCAAGGCCGCCGTTTAGTTTCCGGCCGGTTAGCTTTCAATTTCAAATAGACCCCGAATCGCCTCGCTATTCGTCTGTTTTAATCGAACCGATGCACGTTAGCATTTACGTCGCGTGGGTGCGCGGAAACGTTCACGCGCATTTTCCGAAAAACGTCGAAAACCCAAAAATGATAATCAGCCAATTTCGCATGCTCGTGGTGGCCGCGGCCTCATTCGCCACGGTCGCGCCGGCGTACGCAGGATTAGGCGGCGCGCCGACCTACCCCGTGACCGCCAGCAGCATCAGCGCCGGGGCCGCCAGCCAGGGCGGCAGCGCGGTGGCCCGTTTTGCCGCAAGCGCCAATGCGGCTTCGTCGGCCTACACCGTGAGTCAGACCACGCTTGCGTCGGGCACGGTAGTGAACGAGTACATCGCGGCGGGCAATACCGTGTTCGCGTTGAGCTGGGAAGGCCCCACCATGCCGCCGCTCAACACGCTGCTCGCCACGTACTTCCCGTCTTACGTGCAGGGACTCACCGACGCGCACGCAGCGCAAGGCGGCGGCTATGGCGCAGCCGTCGTACACCAGCCGGCGCTGGTCGTGGAGACCGGTGGCCATATGGGCGCTTTCGTGGGTCGCGCCTATCTGCCGCAAGCGTTGCCGCAAGGCTTCAGCGCTGACGACATCAAATAAGTCTGCTAAAAAAATCAATCGAGAGAATAAAAGTGCGCAAAATCGCATGGGTTATTGCTGCGGCGCTCGGGCTGGGTCTGGCCGGCTGCGGTGGGGGTGGTGGTAGCAGCAGCAACACTGGAACCAACAGCAACACGTCGATCAACGCACCGGCCGGCGGAACGCCGCCGCCAACGCAGAGCACAACGAGTTCTCCGCCCAACGTCCTCGCGGCGGACGCGTCGGCGGTGCCGACAGCGGTCGGTCCCGGCAATACGATTGCGGTGACGGTCAGCAGAACGGGCATTCACAATCAGCCCATGGTCAGTGTCACGATCTGCGCCCCCGGATCGAACGCCGGCACCCGTTGCGCGACGATCCCGAACGTGATCGTCGATACCGCATCGTTCGGGCTGCGCCTGGTTCGCTCGGCGATTCCGCCTGCCACCTTCAGCGCGCTCACAGCCGAAACCGCCCAGCCGAGCAATCTCCCGCTCGCCGAATGCGCGTTGTTCGGCAGCGGCTACGCATGGGGTTCCGTCCATCTCGCGGACGTTGCGATGTCGGGTGAAATTGCCCCGAGCGTGCCGATCCACATAATCGGCGATTCGGACCTGACCGTGGCCGCGCCGAGCGAGTGTCAGGTTGGCCGCCCCTTGGTCACCCCGGCCGATCTCGGCGCAAACGGCATTCTCGGAATCGGCGTGAGCCCGAATGACTGCGGCTCGGCCTGCGCGAACAATGCGGTATCGACGTTCTACTACACCAACGCGGGGACGGTCACCTCGGTGCCCGTGAGCGGACAGATCACCAATCCGGTCACACTGTTCGGACGGGACAGCAATGGGGTGATTCTGGAGATGGGCCAGGTTTCCGACAGCGGCAGCGCGACGGCTCAGGGTACGCTGGTGTTCGGGATCGACACGCAAGCGAACAATGCCTTGTCAGGCACGAGCGCCACGCTGATCAGGACGAACGGAAACGGCGACTTCGCGTCGATCTACAGTGGCAGCACACTGACAAAGACGTTCTTCGATTCCGGATCGACGGTGTTGTTCTTTCCTGACCTGACGATCCCGGTTGATAGCGCGTCCGGCTACTACATCCCGGCTGCGACAGTGGGGCGGACGGCGACACTGGTGGCAACCAGTCCGGCGAGTGTCTCACTCGGCTTCAATATCGCGAACGGAGCGACGCTGAACGCATCGGGGAATAACGCGTTCAATAACCTCGGCATTTATATGTCGCGGCAGTTCGATTTCGGCATGCCGTTCTTCTACGGTCGGCATGTGTACTACGGCATTTCGGGCAAGACGTCCACGGGTGGAGGTACGGGGCCCTATGTAGCGTACGTTTCGAGCTGAGTAAGGGGTTCTGCGCGGTGGATATAGGCGGTAATGCCGATATCCATTTGCGCGGGACAGGAATCTTTCTAAAAGCCGGATCACGGATAGTCCGGCTCTCAAGTTTTTCATTTTCCCGCCGATATGGGTGCTGGGGCGCGGAGTCATTCACACCCGCGCCAACCCTCTTCACCGCTCGAATAAAAAAATGAAGAACACCGTAATCCGACGCTCGGCAGCCATCGTTGCCGCCTTGTGCATGAGCGCGTGCGCGCACAACCCCACGCCGGTCGCCGCGGCGGCAAAGAGCACGGCAACCGCTCCCCAGTCCGGGCCATCCGCGAACATTACCGCGAATATGCCGCCAGACGTGCTCGCCACCTGTCAACACAGTGCGGCTGAAATGGGCGCTGGTCATCTGGCGGAGGCGGCACGTCTCACGAACGAATGCCTTGCTTCGCACAGCCTGCCGGTCGCGTTGCGAACCCAAATGCTGCAAGGGCTAACGTTCGTCAATATGGCGCTTCGGGATGACCGGGCCGCGCTCGATTCGCAGCTTGCCGCAATCGAACTGACACCGGTCCCGAGCGACGTGCAACTCGTGCTGCTCGCGCATCTATATGGAACCAATCAGCGCAACGACGAGAGTCTCGCGACGCTTGACCGGATCCGGATAGCGCACGAGGCCAGGCACGACCTCGATCAGACCATTGGCGCCCCCTACTATCAGGAACTCGGCTCCGCGCTGGCCAGAGAGAAACGTTTTCCGGAATCCATTGACGCGTACTCCAAGGCCATCGCGCTGGAACCCGCGCTCGCGGAGCTCTATCGCAGACGCGCCTTCGCGCGCGAGGCATCCGGAGACACCGCTGGCGCGCGGGCGGACTATGTGCAGTTCGCGCGCTGGGCGCTCGACGCTGAGATGGATACGTCAGCGCGCACCAAACTTTCGTCACTCGGCATCGACGTCGCCAGCGAGCGGCGCCATCCTTTCGGCGACACCAATCCGCTCTACAACACAGCTGTACAACAGGTCGGGAAGGGGCAGCAGGCGTTGAAATCCGCGACGACTGCGCAGGCCAAAGCAGAGGCGTACAGCGACATTTCGGCGTTCTCGGACGACCTCGGCCGGCCTGCCGACGCATTGACGGCGATCGACAAGGCGATCGCACTCGCGCCGGACGACACGAGCTATAAGCAATCGAAAGTCACCACGCTGCTCAATCTGAACCGCATCGACGCCGCCATCGCGTATGCCGCACCGATCCGCAAACAGGCGCATGAAGAAGCTGCAGCGGCGACAGCCCCGTTCGCGGTCTACAAAAAGTACCGCGAGGTCTCGAGTTCGGTCGCGGTGGCCTACATCCAGCAGGGCAAATGGTCCGAGGCGATCGATGCACTGGTCGATAGCGCCAAGGGCGCGGCGTTCTACGATCAGGACTACATGGCGACGATGTATCTCTATGTACGAGCAAAAAGCGCGGGGGCGGCGCCCGCCAATCCTTACTTCGATGACTACATCCGGCGCACCGCGCAACCGGTCCTCGGAAACTATCGCCGCGAGCTGCTGTTGTACATGCAGGGCAAGCTGACGCTCGATCAGGTGTATATGCAGGTCATCTCGCTCGGCGATCAGGCCGCCATCCAGAATGCGCTTGCCGAGATCTGGTTCATGGCCGCGGCCTACGCGCGCTACGTGAAACACGACGATGACGCAGCGCGCGCTTTTGTCGGCCGCCTGAACGATCTCCAACCCTATGGAACGACCGAGTGGATGATGGTCCAGCGGGGCGGCGCGTGACCTTCGCATTCGCCAGCCGGTTTCATCGCGTGCCGCCCACCCTGTCGCGAATGTGTTCATTGCTCTCGTCGCTCACGCTCGCGGCAGTCACCGCGGCACCGATCGCCGCAAGCGCGATGCCGTGGCTGGTTCAGGACGCGGCTCGTCCGGCGTTTTCATTCACGGCCGTGCCGTTCGCACCGTTCAGCGACCCGACGACGCCTTGCGTACTGCGCTTCGGCGCCGGCCAGGAATGGGCCGCCTCGCCGCTCGCAAAGCCCGAACAGTTGCTCGCGTTGTGCCGCGCAGACGCTGCTGCCGGCAATCGTGACGCGCGCATCGTCTACGGACAAATGAAGCTGTTCGGCTTCGCGATGCGCCCTGACGATGCCGGTCTCGCCATTTTGAAGCAGACCGCTTTGGAGGGCTCGCCGGCCGCGCAGCGCGTCGTCGGCTCGCTTTACCACGACGGCTCGCGCGTGCCGAAGGACTATGCCGCTGCCCGCCGCTGGCTGACGCTCGCAGCCGACAATGGCGACGGCGCCGCGGCCGACACGCTCGGCCTCATGGACTACAACGGTGAAGGCGGCGCGGTCGACTTCGCCTCCGCATACGCGGAGTTCGTGCGTTCGGCTAAAAATGGCGATCCGCATGGAGCCACCAACGCCGGTCAACTGCTAGCCAGCGACCGGCCAGGCGTGCCTCGCGATGTTCACGGCAGCGTTACCTGGTTCATTCAAGGCGCGTTGCACGGCGATCCCGGCGGCGCGTTTCTGCTCGGCATTTCGCTCTTGCGCGGCTGGGGTGTTGCGCAGGATGCGCACAACGCGGCGGGATGGCTCAACGCGGCGGTTGCGCTGGACCATGTCGAAGCACGCGCCGCGCTCGCCGACCTGTATCTGACCGGCACGGGTGTCCCTCGTGACAACCAACGCGGCTTTGCGTTGATGTCGACGGCGGCGCGCCGCGGCTCGATCTATGCACAGCGTCGGCTTGGCGAACTGTACGCGAGCGGCGTCGGCACCCCGCGCAACGCGACGTTGGCACGGGCATGGCATCGAAAAGCCGCGCTCGAAGGCGACGCCATGGCGCAATTCGAACTGGCCGTCGAGTACCGCTTTGGGCTGGGCGGCCCGATCGATCCGGATGCTGCAATCGGATGGATGCGTGGCGCGGCGCAGGCAGGAGTTGCATCGGCTCAAAACGATCTCGGCGTCATGCTGCAGCATGGCGAAGGCGAAGCGCTCAACTTCGTCGAAGCGAAGCAGTGGTACGAACGCGCGTCCGCGCAAGGGCTAGGGGTCGCGTCGTTCAATCTGGCCTCGCTCGCCGACACCGGGCGCGGCATGCCGAAAGATCCGGCACTCGCCTTCCGGCTCGCGCGTACGGGGGCTGAACATGGGTATGCGCCAGCCGCCGCGATGGTCGGCAAGATGCTGTTCAGCGGCGACGGCGTGCCGGTCGATAAAGCGCAAGCAGTGGTTTGGTTTCGCAAGGCAGCCGACCTGGGCAACATCGAAGGCGGACGCCTGGCGGGCTGGCAATACCTGTACGGTATCGGCGCAGCGCGCGACGAAGCACTCGGCGAACATTACCTGGAATTCGCCGCGCAAGCCGGCGATCCGCAGGCGCAGACGATACTCGGCTCGTATCTGCTCAATCGTCCGTCTGCGGCCAGCAAGGACACTGGCAAGGCATGGCTGGTCAAGGCTGTCGCGCAAAAATTCGGTCCCGCTTACGCCGCGATGGGAAACCTCTACGCCAGGGGCGAAGGCATGACGCCCGATCAGGCGAGCGCGCTTAAATGGTTCACACGGGGCGCGGAATCAAACGATCTCGTCTCGCAACGCGTGCTATGTCTTGCCTACGCGAATGGCTCGGGCGCCGTGCGCGATGTGCGGGCCGCGCAGCGCTGGTGCGGCGCAGCCGCACAGGCAGGCGATACGCTCGCGATGCGTCAGTTGGCTGTCGGCATCGCAACCGGAAGCGACGCGGCAGCGCGGGAGCGGGTCTACTGGCAATGGCGTCTCGCGAGTACCGGTGACGCCGCCTACGAATCGATCCTCGGTGACTCGTACGACCAGGGCAACGGCGTACCGGCCGACTTCGGCGCGGCCATGTACTGGTTCCGCCTCTCCGCGGCACAGGGCAACGCCGCAGCGCAAACCTCACTCGCATGGCATCTGTTCACCGGACTCGGCGGTGAACACGATGAACAGGAGGCATTTGCCTGGGCCAGCCGGGCGACCGCCGGCAGTTCGGCCGCGATGGAAATGGTGGGCGAGGCCTATCTGACCGGACACGGTGTGGCGCGAGATGTGATCCTTGCGCGCGGATGGCTCGAAAAAGCCGCGGCTGCCGGGTCGTGTGAAGCGGCGAGCGATCTCGCGAACCTGTACGAGACCGGCACGGGTGTGCCACTTGATGACGAACTGGCGCTAAGCTGGCATCGCAAAGCCGCCGCGCTGGGATGCGATGCGGCGGTCATCGCGCTCGCCCTGCGTGCGCAGGCCGCGGGACAGACACACTCGCTCAGTCAACGGTCGGCGCACTGGCTCGCGCTCACCGCCGACGAGCCACCTTCGGGTGCGAGCGGCAGCTTACAAACCGCTGCTGCCGAGGGCAGCGAAGCTACGTGGAGCGCACTCTCGACTCTGAGCGAAGCGTTGAAGGGCGAACCATTGCGGCAGTACGAGACGGGTATCCGCTACCTCTCCGGCGACGGCGTGATGCGCGATAAAGCACTCGGCGACGCGTGGCTTCAGCGTGCCCAGGCAAGCTTTGCCGCGAAACCTGGCTTGCGTGCCTATGCCGACGCCACTCGGCTTGTTGAACAGCGCGTCGGTGCGGGTCTCACTGCGGCAGAGAGAGCGCGGGCTCAACAGTTGGCGCTCAATCTGATCGCGACGGTTCCTGCCAACCCGACCGGGCTCGCGACTCACTGACATCGACATCGCGGGCCGCCGGTCAGCGGGCCTTTAATAAATCCCCATCGCCCCTTCGATACTTCGCACCATTGAAACCAGCCGTGGCCCGATGTCCCCTTCCAGCTGATTCTCCTTCAGCAGATATGAGGGGACCCCGCAGTTGAACACCAGAATCTCGCCGTCGGCCGAAGGTTTCATCGGCACGGCGACGGCGTGGACTTCGCGTCGCAGGTCTCCGTACGAGACGCAGAATCCACGCTCGTAGAAGTAGTCGATGCCGCTCATCACGCGCTCGCGAAACGTATTCCATTCGCCCGGCGCCTTCACCGCAATCTCATTGCAGAGCGCCTCGCGCCGTTCGACCGGTAGCGCGGCGAGGAGCGCACGGCCCATCGCGGTTCGCACGATCGGATAGCTCAGGCCGATATCCGCGGGCAGCCCCAAAGGCGTCGTGCTGCGGCTGCTTTCCAGATACACGACATTGAGCCGGTCACGCATGCCAAGCGAAACCGAACCGCGAATCTGATCGGCCAGCTCCTTCATCGAAGGCCGCGCGATCTGCCGCACACTCAAACTTGCAAGCAACGGATAGCCCAGCGACAGCACGGCCGAGCCGAGCTGAAACTTGTTGTTCATGCGATTGACGCGCAGGTAGCCGAGGCGCGTGAGCGTGTAGGTGAACCGCGAGATGGTGGCCTTGGTCATGCCGGTGCGCGCCGCCAGTTCCGCGTTGCCGAGTTGCGATTCGCGCGGCGTAAAACAATGCAGGATGTCGAGGCCGCGCGCCAACGTAGTGGCGAACTGCCGGTCGCCGTCGAATTCGTCGGGCACGTAGCGCGCCTTCGAATCCAGATAGTCGCTTGTCAGCGCTGCCGCCTCGGAAAGTTTGTTGTTGGCTGCCATGGTCGTCCTCCTCCAGAGGGTCAATTCTGCGCCAGTCGTTCAGCATATCCAAACTGTGTTCTGCAGAGTCGAACAAATCGTTCCAACCACCTGTAAATCTTCGATAGTGAAGTCATAAATCGACTCACATGACGGAGACAAGCATGACCAGTAATCCCTCGCATTTCGACTCGATGCTCGCCGACGTCGCGCGTTTCGTTCGCGAAGAAGCGATTCCGCGCGAAAACGAAATCGAACAGGCGGACGCCGTGCCGGCGGATCTCGTCGCACGCATGCGCGAACTCGGCTATTTCGGCTGGAGCATTCCGCGCGACTTCGGCGGCGCAGGACTCTCGACCGAGCAACTCGTGCGCGGCGCATTCGCGCTTTCGCAAGCCTCGGTGGCATTTCGCGCGCGGGTGGGCACCAATACCGGCATCGGCTCGGAAGCGCTCGTCGCCGATGGCACCGGCGACCAGAAGCAGCGCTATCTGCCGCGTCTCGCCTCGGGCGAACTGACCGGCGCTTTCGCACTGACCGAAACGGACGCCGGCTCGGACGCCACCGCGTTGCGCACCACCGCGCGGCGCGACGGCGATCACTACATTCTCGACGGCAGCAAGTGCTTCATCACCAACGCGCCGATCGCGGACCTGTTCACGGTCATGGCCCGCACCGATCCGGCCACGCCCGGCGCCGCGGGCATTTCCGCGTTTCTCGTCGAACGCGGCATGCCGGGCCTCTCCACCAGCGCGCCTTACGACAAGATGGGCCAGGCGGGCTCGCCGGTCGGTGACGTGGTGTTCGATGCCTGCCGCGTGCCCGCGGCCAATCTGATCGGCGGCGTCGAAGGTCAAGGCTTCCGTACCGCGATGAAGGTATTGAACAAGCAGCGCATTCACCTCGCCGCGCTATGCACGGGCCCGGCCATGCGGATGCTTGAAGAAGCGGTTGCGTACACATCGAAACGCGAGCAGTTCGGCAAACCTGTCGCCGAATTCCAGCTCGTGCAGGCGCTGATCGCCGAATGTCAGACCGAAATCTTCGCCGCGCGCTCGATGATTCTCGAAACCGCTCGCAAGCGCGATGCAGGCGAGGACGTTGCACTGGAAGCATCGATGTGCAAGATGTTCGCCTCGGAGATGTGCGGACGCGTTGCGGACCGCGCGGTCCAGATGCTCGGTGGACGCGGCTATCTCGCCGGGAATGCGGTCGAGCGGTTCTATCGCGATGTGCGCGCGTTCCGCATTTACGAAGGCACCACGCAGATTCATCAGTTGAACATCGCGAAGATCACGCTGCGGCGCGCGGCTGAACGGGATCGGGCTAAACACACGGACAGCGTTCGAGCCGACGCTGCACACGCAGCATGAGCACCGCCATGAACGCCGTCACAAACACCACCACACACGCCGCAATCACGCTCGACATTCAACGGCTCGTCGATCCGCGCTCGATAGCGATCATCGGCGCCTCGAACGATCTAAAGTCCATCAGCGGCCAGCCGCTGCGCTTTCTCATGCAACACGGATATCAGGGCACGCTGTACCCAGTGAATCCGAAGTACGCCGAGATCGCCGGCGTGGCGTGCCACGCCAGCATCGCCGCGTTGCCCGCTACGCCCGATCTCGCGCTGATCCTCGTCGCGGCGCGGCGCGTTCCCGACATGTTGCGTCAATGCGGTGAAAAAGGTATCGGCTTCGCGATCATCTACAGCTCCGGCTTCGCCGAAGCGGGCGAAGCCGGCGCCGCGTTGCAACGCGAATGCGCGGAAGTCGCGCAGGCGTTCGGCATCCGTGTAATCGGCCCGAACTGCCAGGGATTCGTCAGCACGGGCGCCGGCGTTTACGCCGGATTCGGCGCACCGTTCGGCGTCGATTACCGGCGCGGCGGCCTGTCGTTGATTTCGCAGAGCGGCGGGTTTGGCTGCGCGCTGCTGCTGATGGCCGACGAACTGGGCATCGGCTTGCGCCATTTCATCACCACCGGCAACGAAGCCGACGTCAGCCTGCTCGATCTCGTCGATGCCTGTATCGCGGATCCGCAAACGTCGCTGATTGCCGCGTATATCGAAGGCTTGAAGGATGCGAGGCGTCTCGTCGACGCCGCCAACCGCGCGCTCGACGCCGGCAAACCGCTGCTCGCGTGGAAAGTCGGCAACACCGCCGACGGCGCCAAAGCCGCCGCGTCGCACACGGCGAATCTGGGCGGCGCATCCGCGCTCTATCGCACCGCGTTCCGCCAGACCGGCGTGATCGAAGTCACCGATGTCGCGGACCTCGGCGACTACGCCAAGGCGTTCGAAGCCAAACGCCTGCCGCGCGGCAACCGGATCGCGGTCGTCACGCTCTCGGGCGGCGCCGGCATTCTGATCACGGATGCGTGTGCTGAACGAGGCATGTCTGTGCCCGCGTTGTCGGCGGCTACGCTCGAGCGGCTCAAACCGATCGTGCCCGCGTTCGCCTCGTTGAACAATCCAATCGATCTCACCGCCGGCATCCTCGCCGAGCCGAAGATTTTTGCCGACGCGCTGCAGATCATTGCCGACGATCCCAACATAGACGCCATCGCGATCATGGCCGCAGCAGCGAGCGGGGAAGTGGCTCGCGCAATGGCCGAGGCGATCGTGCGCGTCTACGACGCCACGACCAAGCCGATGATGCTCGCCTGGAACGCCCGCCGCGACATGGCCGCCGAAGCCTACGAGATGATCGGAAAGCATGGTGTGCCGCTCTACACAACACCCGTGCGTTGCGGACGCGCGTTCGCGGTGTTGTCGGACTATGCGCAAGCGCAGCGCACGCGTGCAGCGGCGCGTCGTGCCGAATCGCTAGTGCTGCCGCCATACGATGTCGAGCAAGCTCGCGCGTTGCTGGCTGCTAGCCAAGGCGACCTGACCGAACATGCCTCGCAGTCGTTGCTGCGCGCTTACGGCATCGAAACGCCCAGAAGCGGCCTCGCGCACACCAGCGGTGCAACGTGCGCCATCGCGCGGTCGATCGGCTTTCCGCTCGTCATCAAAGTGCAATCGCCCGACATTCCACACAAGACGGAGGCCGGCGCTGTGCGGGTCGGCATCCGCGATGAAGCCATGCTGGCCGATGCCTTCGATGAAATCGTCGCGAATGCGCGCCGCCATGTGCCTCACGCGCGGATCGAAGGCGTGCTGGTGCAGGAGGAGATCCGCGATGCGATCGAAATGATCGTCGGGATCGAAAACGACGCGTCGTTCGGGCCGGCCGTGATGTGCGGCCTCGGCGGAATCTATGCCGAGGTGCTGAAAGACGTGGCGTTCCGACTGGCGCCGGTCACGCACGCCGACGCCCACGCGATGATCCGCGAACTGCGCGCCTTCGCGATACTCGACGGTGCGCGTGGCAAGCCGCCTCGCGATATCGAAGCGCTCGTCGAAACGATCGTCGCGCTCTCCGCTCTGGCGCTCGACCAGCAGGCAAGCCTGAAGGAGCTGGATATCAATCCGCTTTTCGTGCTGCCCGCAGGCAAGGGCGTGCGGGCCGGCGACGCGCTGGCCCGCTGCCTGCCGCGCGCCGCCCAGGCAACCGGCTCCGTCAACGCCGCCGGCGACATACACGAAAGCGGGCATTGCGCGCCGGCTGTCGTGGACGGATAGTGACGCGGTGCCAGAGCGCTTTGAGACCGGACGTCGCTGATTTGCCGCGCCCCATACGGACAGACGGCGCTAACCATCGCGCTAAAACCGCACTACGCGCGGCAACAGGCATCGCACGATGCCCAGCGACACCCACCGCAGTTGGCATTCTTCGCGAGACCATCATGCACGGCTATTCGCATTCAAACACATCGACCACCGACGACCTCACGCCCGTCGAAGTCGAACGCACTTACCGCAAGATCTTTTTCCGGCTGATTCCGTTGCTGTTTCTGTGCTACGTGATCAGTTATATCGACCGCGTCAACATCAGCTTCGCGAAGCTGCAGTTCATGCACGACCTCGGCTTCTCGGAGTCGACTTACGGCTTGGGCGCGGGGCTTTTCTTCATCGGCTACGTGCTGTTCGAAGTCCCGAGCAATCTGTGGATGCAGCGCGTCGGGGCACGCCGCACGCTGTTGCGCATCATGTTCGCATGGGGACTGGTGTCCAGTCTGATGATGTTCGTGCGCACGCCAACGCAGTTCTACGCGATGCGCTTCCTGCTCGGCGTGACCGAAGCGGGTTTCTTCCCCGGCATGATCTTCTATCTGAGCTGCTGGTTTCCCGGCGCGCGACGCGCCCGCGTGACCGCCTTTCTGATGATGGCGACCGCGGTGGCGGGCATCATCGGCGGGCCGATGTCGGGGTTCATCATGACGCGGCTTGCCGGCGTGGGCGGCTTGCCGGGCTGGCAGTGGCTGTTTCTTCTCGAAGGCGTGCCGGCCGTCACGCTCGGCGTCATTGCGTTCCTCACGCTCGGCGACCGGCCGGACGACGTGAGCTGGCTCGACGCGCGCGAGAAAGCGCTGGTGTCGCGCGAACTCGCCGCCGACGAGCAGACCAAGCAGACCGGTCATCTCGACGGACTGCGCGGCGCGCTCGCGAACCCACGCGTGTATTTCGCGGCGCTCGTCTATTTCGCGGTGATGATGCCGTTCAACGCGATCGGCTTCTGGGCCCCGACGATCATCCGCGATCTGGGCGTCGCCAACGTGCTGGATGTCGGGCTGTTGTCCGCGCTCGTCTTCATCGCGGCGGCGCTCGGCACCTATGTGGTGGGCGCCAGCTCCGACCGGACCATGGAACGGCGCTGGCACGTCGCGGCGAGCGCCTGCGTGACCGCGCTGGCGTTCGCGCTGCTGCCGGCCGCCGGCCATAACGTCGCGCTCGGTGTTGGGCTGCTGGCGCTGGCCGCGGCTGCGTCGTATGGCTCGTTTGTCGTGTTCTGGACGATTCCGCAGACTTTCCTGCCGCGCTCGTCGGCCGCGGGCGGCATTGCGATGATCACGAGTCTCGGCGGCACGGGCGGCTTCGTGAGTCCGGCGTTTGTCGGCTGGGTCAAGACGCAGACGGGCAGCGCGCAATATGGGCTGATCGGATTGGCGGTGGTGTTGCTGGCCGGCGTCGTGTTGATGCTGGTCGTGTTTCCGGCGCCGGGGGGAAATGTGTCAAATGCCGTCGTGCCCGGCAACGCAAGTGTTGATGCCGCCCATCCGCCGCTCGCGCGCGAAAATTCGTAGCCTTGTTGATTTTCTGGTGGCGGCGCTGGCAACCTAGCGGATCCTTGGGTTACCGAACTCACCAGGAAGGCACTCCTCATGGAATTCCGCGACGACGACCTCTCCCATTTCGAAGCCCACGGCGCCGTCCCGCTGCCGGCTCCGAACGACCACGGCTACGTCGAGCATGAAGGCGCGCGAATCTGGTACGCGTCATATGGGACCGGCCAGCCGGTGATCCTGCTGCATGGCGGTCTGGGGCACAGCGGCAACTGGGGCTATCAGGTTCCGGCGCTGGTTGGCTCGGGACACCGCGTGGTGGTCGTCGACAGCCGAGGCCATGGCCGCAGCACCCGCGATGCGCGCCCCTATCGGTACGAGCTGATGGCCTCCGACGTTCTAGCCGTGATGGACACGTTGCAGTTCGACCGGGCCGCGATGGTGGGCTGGAGCGACGGCGCGTGCGTCGCCCTGGTGCTGGGTCATCAGGCGCCGGAACGCGTGGCAGGCGTGTTTTTCTTCGGCTGCAACATGGATCCGGGCGGGACGAAAGAATTCGTGCCGACGCCGGTCATCGATCGCTGCTTCGGACGGCATGCCAAAGACTACGCGCAACTTTCGACTACGCCGGACAACTTCGATGCGTTTGTCGGCGCGGTCAGCGAAATGATGAGAACCCAGCCCAATTACTCGGCGCACGATCTGGCCGGAATCCGTGTGCCGGTTGCAATCGTCCAAAGCGAGCACGACGAGTTCATCAAGCCGGAACACGCCGACTATCTCGCCCGCAGCATTCCCGGTGCAAAGTTGATTTCTTTGCCTGGCGTGAGCCATTTCGCGCCGTTGCAACGGCCGGATGAGTTCAACCGCGTGCTGCTCGCGTTTCTCAAAAACGTTTTTTCCCAATCCATTTGATCTAAAGCAAGGTTGTCGCACGCGACGGCCTGTACATCGACGGATACATGCCAAGCTCGAGCCTTTTTTAATCGAAGCTCCGCATGAACACCCGCCCACAGATCGATTTACGCAGTGTGACGCTGTGTGCAGCAGACTCACTGAACCCGCACGTTGCGTTACACGCCCTGCGGCGATCGGCCCGGCTGTGCACATTCGGCGATGTGATTCTCTTTACTCACGAAGATATCCCGTCGGACATACGCACTGTACGCATTCCCCCGCTTCGATCGAGGGACGACTATTCGTCCTTCATGTTCAAGGACCTCGTCCACCATATCTCCACACCTTGGGTGCTCATCGCCCAATGGGACGGATTTGTCGTGGACGAAACAGTCTGGAATCAGTCGTTTTTCGACTACGACTATATCGGCGCAAGATGGCCGTTTCATTCCGACGGACTGACGGTAGGGAACGGCGGTTTCTCTTTGCGCTCGACGCGACTGCTTCGCGCCTGCGCAGAGGCGCGTTTTCCGTTCCTTCCGGGCGTCAACGAAGACGAGCTGATTTGCCGCGAATACCGGCCCGCGCTTGAAACCGAATGCGGAATCCGGTTTGCCCCCGACCATATCGCTGAGCGGTTTTCGCATGAGCGCGGCGCACTCGACACTCCAAGCTTCGGTTTTCACGGCGTGTTCAACATGTGGCGCCATGTGGACGACACCGAGATGATCGACATCATTCACGCCGTGGATTCGCGCACGATCGCCTCGGGTGAAATGGTCGAATCGCTGCACACCTATTTCACGCTCAGGAAGTTTGCGTGCCTGATGGCGCTCTACGCCAGACTGCGCGACGCCTGGAATCCGGTAGAGATCGCCCAGCAAATGGTTAATCGCGGCGCCACGAAAGAAGCTGCGGTCGAATGCATCAACAAATGCGAACGGATAGCTCAACGGGGCTAAAGCGATAGGGATGCCTTTCGCTGCAGCTGGCAACTCGCTCGCACCCTGCCCCACTATGTGGCCAAGCCGCCAAAATTTCACGATGTGATACGAGCCCTTGCTTCGTAAAAAATCGTGTTGCGTGGCACAAATCCGGCATTTCGCAATGTCGCCCCACGTTGCACATCGTAAAATGACGACAGCAAGTCTTTATTTTTAAACGATATTTTTTGATCGAGCGAACTGTCTAACAGCCCCTTGCGCCGTGACCTGCTGACGTAGACTCTTTCACAAGAGTCGGCGCTTCATGTGATGCAGCGAAATAGATGGGACAACAACGCACTGGCAGTATGTCCCCGCTCCATGCATGAAACCGCCGCGACACAGCGGTTTTTAAATGGCAATTGGGAGACTAAAAATGAAAGGCTTTCGCTTTGGATCGACCCAGGGAGCGTTCTACATTTTGCCGGGCCAGGATGGTTGGGAAGCCACCTACGGCAACGAGACGCTCGGTGAATTTTCCAGCCCGCAACAGGCAGCCGATGAAGTCGCACGCGGCCTCACCTGCCCGCAACTGACCGAAGTGGACACGGCGACGCTCGAAATTCCAGAAAAGCTCAGCGACTGGGAAATCGTTCACGTGTGAGGGCTGGCATGACCGCCACTCACGTATGCGTAGAAACGACGATGGCGCTCCTGAAGAGCGCCATCGTCTTGCTTACTGCTTACTTCAGTGCCTGCCTGGGTACCTTGAGCAACAGCCTCAGTACCTCGTTGGGCACCTCATTCAAACCCTCATTCAAACCATCAAGCAACCGCGTCCACGATCTTGTTCAGCGTGGCGCTCGGGCGCATGGCCTTGCTCGTCAGTTCGACATTCGGACGGTAGTAACCGCCAATATCCACCGGCTTGCCTTGCGCTGCACCCAGCTCTTCGATGATCTTCGCTTCGTTGTCGGCCATCGCCTTCGCCACGCCGGCGAACTGCGCCTGCAGGGCAGCGTCTTCAGTTTGCGCAGCGAGTGCCTCAGCCCAGTACATGGCCAGGTAGAAGTGACTGCCACGGTTGTCGATACCGCCCACCTTGCGCGCCGGCGACTTGTCGTTGTCGAGGAACTTGCCCGTTGCCTGATCCAGCGTTTTGGCCAGAACCTGCGCCTTCGGATTGTGATACGCGCCGCTCAGATGTTCGAGGGAAGCCGCCAACGCCAGGAATTCGCCGAGCGAGTCCCAACGCAGGAAACCTTCTTCGACCAGTTGCTGAACGTGCTTCGGCGCCGAACCGCCCGCGCCCGTTTCGAACATGCCGCCACCTGCCATCAGCGGGACGATCGACAGCATCTTCGCGCTGGTGCCCAGTTCCATGATCGGGAACAGGTCGGTCAGGTAGTCGCGCAGCACGTTGCCGGTGACCGAGATCGTGTCCTTGCCGGCGCGGATGCGCTCGATCGAGAACTTCGTGGCTTCAACCGGCGTCATGACGCGGATATCCAGACCGCTGGTGTCGTGGTCCTTCAGGTATTGCTCGACCTTTTTGATGATCTGGGCGTCGTGCGCGCGCGCCGCGTCCAGCCAGAAAATCGCCGGCGTACCGGTGGCGCGCGCGCGATTCACCGCGAGCTTGACCCAATCCTGGACCGGTGCGTCCTTGGTCTGGCACATGCGCCAGATGTCGCCCGCTTCAACCGACTGTTCGATCAGCACCGTACCGGCTGCGTCGGTCACGCGGACCACGCCGTCCGCCGGAATCTGGAACGTCTTGTCGTGTGAACCGTATTCTTCGGCGGCTTGCGCCATCAGGCCGACGTTCGGCACCGTACCCATGGTGACCGGATCGAACGCGCCGTTCTTCTTGCAGTCTTCGATCACAGCCTGGTAGACACCGGCGTAGCAACGGTCCGGAATCACAGCCTTGGCGTCGTGCAGTGCGCCGTCCGCGCCCCACATCTTGCCCGACTCGCGAATCATGGCCGGCATGGAAGCGTCGACGATCACGTCGCTCGGCACGTGCAGACTGGTAATGCCTTTGTCCGAGTTGACCATGGCCAGTTGCGGGCGTTGTGCGTACTGCGCCTTGATGTCGGCTTCGATCGCTTCACGCGTTTGTTCCGGCAGATCCTTCAGACGCGCGTACAGGTCGCCGATACCGTTGTTCGGGTTGAAGCCGGCTTGCGCCAGCACATCAGCGTGCTTGGCCAGCACGTCTTTGTAGAACACCGACACCACGTGACCGAAGATGATCGGATCCGACACCTTCATCATGGTGGCTTTAAGGTGCACCGAGAACAGCACGCCCTTGCTCTTCGCATCGGCGATTTCCGCTTCGATGAAGCTGCGCAGCGCGTTCTTGCTCAGAACCGAAGCGTCGATGATCTCGCCCGCTTGCACGGCCGTCTTTTCTTTCAGGACCTTCGTCGAGCCGTCGGCTGCGAACAGTTCGATCTTCACGGCGCCGGCTGCTGCGATCAGCGCCGATTTTTCGCTGCCGTAGAAATCGCCGCCGCTCATGTGCGCCACGTGCGACTTCGAATCCGCGCTCCACGCGCCCATCTTGTGCGGATGCTTGCGTGCGTAGTTCTTCACCGACAACGGCGCGCGGCGATCCGAATTGCCTTCGCGCAGCACCGGGTTCACCGCGCTGCCCTTGATCTTGTCGTAACGCGCCTTGACGTCTTTTTCAGCGTCGGTATTCGCCACGTCCGGATACGGCGGCAGCTTGAAACCCTGATCGCGCAGTTCGGTAATCGCGGCCTTGAGTTGCGGTACCGACGCGCTGATGTTCGGCAGCTTGACGATGTTCGCTTCCGGACGCGTGGTGAGTCCACCCAGTTCCGCCAGATCGTCGGAACCCTTCTGTTCCGCGGTCAGGTAGTCGGGAAATGCAGCGATGATCCGGCCAGCAAGCGAGATATCGCGCGTTTCAACGATCACGTCGGACGAGCGCGTGAACGCCTTGACGATCGGCAGCAGCGAATAAGTCGCCAGTGCAGGCGCTTCGTCGGTCAGGGTGTAGATGATCTTCGGCGATGTGGACATGTTTGATGCTTTGCTTGGTGAAGTGTTAGACAGAGCGTTGGTGGCGCTGAGCCGCGACGGGCGACAAAGCAGCAAGAACGCAGCGCGACCCACGGCACTACTTTTTACGGCACGAACGTGAGTATATGCGTGTTTTCCAGTACCCGCTGCGAAACAAACATGCCGCCGTCGCCCCTCGAACGAGGTCGAGCCCCGCCAGACAAGGCTTACAGCCGATTACCCTATGCCTTAAGACAGATGTCTTATAGATGACTTACCACGCAAAAAATTAGTTATTGTTAATGCGAATCAGATGCATTAACATCTGTAATCTTCGCAGTTTGAACTGTCCGTTTAACTACCATTCGCTCGATCGACGCCATTTCGCACACTTCTGGTGCGCGGGGGCGTCACGCTGCCTAATTCAAACAACATGCAGAATTCATTTGTCGCGGGACGCCCCGCGCGCCCAACGTTTATTCGCGGCCACCGTCGTACGCCGTCGCTACTCAGTGCAGGACTCCTCGTCAGTGTCGGTCTATCGCTATCCACGCTGTCATCCGCGGGATGGGCGCAGGCAGCACCGGCAAGCGACGCCACCACCCTGCCCGCCGTGAGCGTCTCGGCAACGAAAGACACCACGGTGGCGCAAGCCGACACCGTCAGCGCCGGCGCGCTGGGTTCGCGCAAGGCAGTGGACACGCCGTTTTCGACCCATGTGGTGACGAGCGACGAGGCGCAGGATCTGATGGCGACAACCGCCAACGATCTGTTCAAGTACGACCCGGCGGTCGCGACCATCAGCGAAAACGGGATCAGCGAAAACTCCATGTTCACCGTGCGCGGCATGCCGATCGACACGCTCAACAGCGTCAAGGTGGACGGCCAGACTTTCCCGTCGTGGGACGCCGATCTCTCGCTCGAACCGTTCGAGCAGGTCGAATTGCTCAAAGGCCTGTCCGGCTTCATGTACGGCTTCGGTTCGCCGGGCGGTATCGTCAACTACGTGCTGAAACGCCCGACCGACGATCCCTACCGCAGCATCTCGATTGGCTACAAGTCGGCTGGCGTGTTCAGCGAAGCGGTCGATCTGGGCGGCCGCTTCGGCAATGACAATCGCTTCGGCTATCGCCTGAACCTCGTCAACGAAGACGGCAACACCGCTGAAGACCACGGCCACATTCGCCGCCAGGTGGCCTCGCTTGCGTTCGACTTCCGCATTACGCCGGACCTGACCTTTACCGCCGATGCCTTCTATCAGAAGCGCAAAACCAACGGCACGCTATTCGGCCTGATGTTCGGCGGCGGCCTCGGCATTCCCGACGCAAGCACCGTCACCCATGCGCTGACGCAACCGCAGAATTACTACCAGACCGAGATGGCTTCGTTCGGCACGGGGCTGGATTACCGACTCTCCGAGAACTGGCATGCGAGCGTGAAGTACCGTTTTGCCAAGGAAAACCGCACCAATTCGGACAGCTTCCTGTATGTCTCCGATAACGCGGGCAACTACTCGAACACGCTTTATGCGGCGATGACGCGCTACTTCTATCAGAACGTCGACGCGATGGTGCAGGGCAAATTCAACACCGGCAGCATCAAGCACGACGTCGTGATCGGCGCGGGTTTCGAGACGCAAACCAGCGAGTACAGCAACAGCACGGGCTGGAACGAAGGCTACTTCCTCGGCAACGGCAATCTGTACAACAGCACGCTGCTGACCAACGATGAAGTCAGCATCGGCTCGGAACTCTATCGTCAGCAGCGCACCACGCAGGCGGCCGTGTACGCGAGCGATACGGTGCAATTCACGTCGCGTCTGTCCGCCCTGGTCGGTGTGCGTTACACGCAATATCGCGAGCATGTGTACGACCCGAGCAGCGCCGTATCGTCACAGTACAGCGCGGACCCGGTCACGCCGACCTTCGCGCTGATGTTCAAGACCGACCCGTACTCGACGGTGTACGCAAGCTATGTCGAATCGTTGGAACAGGGCGGCGCAGCGTCGAACACCAACCTCAATTACCCGGATACGTTCGGCCCGCTGAAGAGCAAGCAGTATGAAATCGGCTTCAAGACGGACCACAGCAAGTGGGGCGCCAATCTCGCGCTGTTCCGCGTCGATCAGGGCTACAACTATACGAACTCGGCCAATATCTTCGTGCAGGACGGCACCAAGCGCTATACCGGCGTCGATGCAAGCGGCTGGCTCGCCCTGACGAGCGAATGGCGCGTAATGGGCGGCGTGATGTGGCTCGACACAAAGGCTGTCGACGTGGACGACCCGAGCGTCGAAGGCAAGCGTATCTACGGCGCGCCGCGATTCACCGTAACCGGCCGGATCGAATACAACCCGTCGTATCTGCGTCCGCTGACGCTGGCGTTCGGCGGCAAGTACGTCGGCAACCAGGCGGTCGACGCGGCCAACACGCAGTTCGTCCCGGCTTATGTCACGTACGATTTGAGCGGCCGCTACGAGACCAAAATCGCCGGCAAGGACGTGACGTTCCGTGCGGGGATCAACAATCTGTTCAACCGCCGTTACTGGACCACGGCGTGGGGCTACTACGTGGCGCCTTCGCCGACACGGACTGCCGTGGCTAGCGCTACGTTGCAATTCTAGGCAACACGTAGAGGAGGAGGCACGCCCGCAGCAACAGCGCGGTCGCGCCTCCTCGTCAGTTCGCCGGGGGCGCCCCAAGCATCGCGGGAATCTCGGCGACAAGCGCATCAATCGCGCAGCGCGTCTTCAACGCAAGATACCGGCTCTTTGGCCACACAACGTGGATCTCCTGAGAAGGCCGGAAACAATTCTCCATCACGCTCGTCAACTGACCTGTTCGCACATAACGCGCGAGTAGCCAGCTCGGCAGCCATGCCAGTCCGAAGCCCGCAATCGCGGCATCCACGATTCCCTGCATGTCGTCAAAGCTGAGCTGCGGCTCGACATCCGCGCGGCGGATTTGCCCATCGACGTCGAGCACATTCCACGGTTCAAGCACCCCGCTGCGCGAATAGGCAATGATCGTGTGCCCGTGGAATTCAGCCACACGGCCCGGCGTGCCACAGCGCGCCAGATACGCCGGTGCGGCGCCAATGCTTGCATATTGCACACCGAGCCGCCGCGCCGCGAGACTCATGCTATCGATCAGTGGACCAATCCGCACGACGAGATCGAAACCCTCCTCCACGACATCCACAAAGCGGTCCGTGACCGAAATGTCGATCTTCAATTGCGGATGCCTGCGCGCCAGCCCAAGCAGCACCGGCGCGACGCAATGATGGCCGAAGGCTTGCGGCACGCTCACTCGCAGACGTCCTTTCGGTTCGCGACGCCCCGAGTCCAGATCGGCTTCGGCGGCCTCGAGTTCAGCCAGCGCGCGCACGCAACGGTCGTAATACGCTTGCCCGTCCTCGGTGAGACTTTGGCTGCGCGTCGTGCGATTGAGCAGACGCACGCCGAGACGCTTTTCGAGCCGCACGATGACCTTGCCGACGGCCGAGCGCGTCAGGTTCATGCGTTCGGCAGCCAGCGCGAAACTGCCCGTTTCAACCACGCGCACGAACGTTGTCACGCCGTCGAGAATGTCGCTCATACCCTCACCTTATTGGTTCCATGAATGACGCATTCATGGGATTTATTCGCGTCAATAGGGACTTAAATTCCCTCTATATTACACAGTCCATGGTGGCCAATGCCATCGACTATCGAGGTGAATTCCTATGTCCAGGTCCAGAAACGCGCCACCGTCCCACGACGAAGATTCCGAGGCGGTGATCGCAGCGGAACAACCATCAACCTTGCCGCCCACGCGGGCAGCGGATGCCCTTTCGAGCGATGCCGCGCAGCCGGCGACTCGCTTCTCCATCAGCAAGAACACCTTGGCGTTGGGCGCCGTGTGTCTGGCTTCGCTGATGTTCGGCCTCGAAATCTCCAGCGTGCCGGTGATCCTGCCCACGCTCGAGCGCGTTCTGCACGGTGACTTCAAGGGCATGCAGTGGATCATGAATGCCTACACACTCGGGGTGACGACGGTGCTGATGGCAACCGGCGCGCTGGCGGACCGATTCGGCCGCAGACGTATTTTCGTCATCGGGATCGCGCTGTTCGGCCTCACCTCGTTGATCTGCGGTTTCGCGCAGAGCGTGCCGGCGTTGATCGTCGCGCGCCTGCTGCAAGGCGCGAGTGGCGGGGCGATGCTGATCTGCCAGGTTGCCGTGCTCTCACATCAATTCAACGAAGGACCCGAGCGTATTCGGGCCTTCAGCGCGTGGGGCATTATTCTCGGCATCGGATTGGGTTTCGGACCGATCATCGGCGGAATGATTGTTGCCGTGTCGGGATGGCAATGGGTTTTCTGGGTCCACGCGCTGCTTGCCGCCGTTACGTTGACGCTCGTTTTCGGCGGCGTCCAGGAGTCGCGGGATCCGCACGCGCACACGCTCGACATGGCCGGCATCGTCACGCTCTCGCTGGCCGTATTTGGCCTCACGTACTACATCACACAGGGCTCCGACCTTGGTTTCGCGAGTCTTCGCGCGATCCTGATTCTGGTGGCAACGGCCGTCGCCTTCGTGGCTTTTCTCTGCGCTGAGCGACTCAGTGCGCGGCCGATGTTCGACTTCTCCGTATTCAGGATTCGAAAATTTTCCGGTGCGCTAATGGGCTCCGCGGGGATGAACTTCAGCTTCTGGCCGTTCATGATCTATCTGCCGATCTATTTCCAGATCGGCCTCGGCTACGACAGCGTAAGCGCTGGCCTGGCGCTGCTCGCGTACACGCTGCCGACCCTGTTATTTCCGCCACTCGGTGAACGTCTCGCGCTGCGTTATGGATCTGGAATTGCGATACCTGCAGGCCTGTTTACGATCGGTCTTGGCTTCATGGTGATGCGATATGGCAGCAGCGTTCCGCATCCCGGCGTGTGGACCATGTTGCCGGGTTGCATCCTGGCCGGAGCCGGCCTCGGCCTCACCAATACGCCCGTCACCAATACGACGACCGGTGCGGTTCCAGCGGAGCGGGCGGGCATGGCATCCGGGATCGATATGAGCGCGCGCATGATCACGCTTGCGATCAACATCGCGCTGATGGGGGCGATCCTGGTCGGCGGCATCCTCGTCAATCTGCGGGCGAGACTTCCTGCGACGCTCGACACCGCCCCACTCGGGCAGCTGGCGGAGAAAATTGCCGCAGGAGATGTCGAAGCGGTCAAACGTGGAATCCCTGCATTAGCCACGCTCGATCCTTCCGGAACCGCTGTTCACGCCGCACTGATAGAAGGCTTTGGCTGGGTGATGCTTTATGGGGGCACCGGAGTCTGGGTCCTGGCCGCGTTGAGTTTTGTGATTTCGGGAAGTGCTTCGAGAAGGCTGAGAAGATTAGAAACGATCCCGGCGCAGCAGTCCGTTCGATGCGATTCCTGCTAACCACCAACAATCCATTGACGATCGGTGCGCATCTCTTTATCGCCGGCGCGCGCGGCCGCTGCAGAACATGGCACCCGTCGTCACGCCACGATTGCCGGCATCGAGGCAGGCTGCGCAATGTTTCTCGGCGTCGCGCACCATGAAATGCACCTGCGTCTGCGAGACATCGAGCGCACGTGCTGTGCTTTGCAGGGTCTCCTCGCGCAAACGGACCATCTCGAACGCTGCACGGCTGCGCGGCGGCAATTGTTCGAGCGCGTGGTAGACGTGCTGCAGCGTGTCGCGCACGAGTAACGCCGCTTCGGGCGACAACGCCGGCGAAGGCACGTGCAGCGCGTCGTCTTCGTCGGCGTGATAGGCGCTTTCCTGGCTCTGGCGGCGAAACACGTCGATCGATGCATTGCGCACCATGCGGGTCACGTAAGCCACGGGTTGCCGCACGGCATCCTGATTCGGAAAGTCGACCAGTTTGATAAAGACATCGTGCACGACGTCTTCCGCAAGACTCGCGCACCCCACAATGCCGCGCGCCAGATCGACGAGCATCGGCCGGTTGGCGATCAGCAACTCGAGCAGCGTGCCCTTCTCCCAATCGACGGCGCGGGGGTGACTGCGCGTGCGCCGCGAAGCGGGAGGGCATGCAACGCCGACACTGAGAACAGACATCGCCATTGTTGTGGAAGGCTCGCCCCGCAGGAGCACCTCGGCCATAGATTCACTCCGCATTTCTCAAGGAAGAGCGTCAATCTAACGTAAACGCGAATCATTCTCAATCAAGAATTGGAGCAGTCTACTTTCCCCCGAATTTATCTGATGAATCACAGGTTCCTCAGGTCGGCCGACAGCCCACGTCAGGTATTCACCAGGCAGTTGTCGGAATTGGACGACTGGAGCAAAGCGACCCGAATCTGGTACAACTGATGCCCGCGTCTCCACCCGCGACAGCGAATGGTGAAATCGGGACGTTGACGTACCGATCATGCTGAAGTAATCAATAACCCGTGCCGACCTGTAGGTGAAGTGATGAACGCATTCCGGTTTCAAACCGTGCCGACCATGGTGGTCGAATTCGGCGCGGCGCGGCGTCTCGGCGCTTTGTTGCGCGCGCAATTTCCGTCGCTCACGCGCCTGTGCGTGGTGACGGACGGTTTTCTTCACAAGAGTGGTCTGCTGAATCCGGCGCTCGCCGATCTCGCGGCGCACGGCTGGAATGCCACCGTGATCGACGACGTGATCGCCGATCCGCCCGAGCACATCGTGCTCGAGGCGACGTCGCGCGCACGTGAGGCCGGCGCGGAAATCGTGCTGGGACTCGGCGGCGGTTCCTCGATGGACGTGGCGAAGCTGATCGCCGTGCTGGCGCCGCAGGATCAGCAAGCCCTCAGCGACATGTACGGCGTGAACAAGGTGGCGGTGTCGCGCCTGCCGCTCGTGCAGATGCCGACCACGGCAGGCACCGGCTCCGAAGTCACGGCCGTGTCGATCGTGACGGTGGGCGAAGCAAAGAAGATGGGCGTGGTGGCACCGCAGTTGGTCGCCGATCTGGCGATTCTCGACGCGGAACTCACGCTCGGTCTGCCCACTGCCGCGACCGCGGCAACCGGCGTCGACGCGATGGTTCACGCGATCGAGGCCTACACGTCCGCGCATCTGAAAAACCCGGTGTCCGACATGCTGGCGGTGAAGGCGCTCGAACTCCTGGCGCGCAATCTGCTGCCCGCATGCGAAAACGGCCAGAACCGCGTGGCGCGTGAAGCGATGTTGCTCGGCGCGGCATTCGCCGGTCAGGCGTTCGCCAATTCACCGGTGGCCGCCGTGCATGCGCTCGCGTATCCGATCGGTGGCATTTATCACGTTCCGCACGGTCTTTCGAATGCGCTCGTGCTGCCGCACGTGTTGCGGTTCAACGCCGAGGCAGCCGCGCATCTATACGCGGAACTCGCGGACGTGATCATGCCCGGCCTCACGGACAGCGCTGAAAGCAGAACGCTGGCGTTGATCGAACGGCTCGAACAGATGATTGCCGCGACGGCGATTCCGGCCCGGTTGCGCGACGTCGGCATCGAACGTAGCGGGCTCGAGCGAATGGCGAGCGACGCAATGTTGCAAACGCGGCTTCTGGTGAATAACCCCCGGCCTGTTACTGAGGCCGATGCGTTAGCGATCTATACCGCCGCGTTTTAATCAGTGTGGGGCGTAATTGAGGGCGGGAGTCGCTGCGGTGTCTGGCAGCGGTTCCGCGCTGTTACGCCCAGCAGGCACGTTACGTAGCATGCATGTGGAACACAGCATCGCGCATTCAGGCAAAATCGTGTTTCTGACGTGATAAATTCTTCATATCATAGGTTATTCAATCATATATACGCCGAATCGTTGAGATGAAGCTCTAACTCGCATTTGGCGCGCAACTTGCAGTGTTGGCCCCACCAATAATCGTTCTACGGGGACCATCATGCAAAAATTCGTCGGTCGGACAGCCATCGCTGTTGTGACTTCTACATTACTCGCGCTCTACGGCTGTGGAACCAGTAATATCGGTACCCCAAAGACCGGGCTTGGCGGGGGCGGACTCGGCGGAACTTCGGGGACTTCAGGTGGCGGCACGTCGGGCAGCTCGGGTACGTCCGGTACCTCCGGCTCCAGCAGTTCGGGCACTTCCGGCTCCAGCAGTTCGGGTACCTCCTCCAGTTCCAGCAGTTCAGGTACCTCCTCCAGCTCCAGCAGTTCCGGTACATCTTCCAGCTCCAGCAGTTCAGGTACCTCCTCCAGCTCCAGCAGTTCAGGTACCTCCTCCAGCTCCAGCAGTTCAGGTACCTCCTCCAGTTCCAGCAGCTCAGGTACCTCTTCCAGCTCCAGCAGCTCGGGTACTTCATCCAGCTCCAGCAGTTCTGGCACCTCCGGCTCCTCCTCCACGCCTATCGGCAATGTCGTCACACAAGGCGGCAACCTCATCACCGCCATAGGCACGACCGTCGCCGATACGGGTTCCAAGATCACTGGCACCGCAGTCCCCGGCCTCAACGGCGCAACGACGGCAAATCTCGGCTCGGCAATCACCGATCTCGGCAACGGCGTCAAGGTACTCGGCAACGGCACGGCCGCCGGCCTCGGCACGCTGGGCAGTTCGACCAATCCGCTTGGCCCGACCCTGACCTCGACATCGGGTCTCGTCACCAATGCAGGCGCGGCCGTGACAGCGGTCGGCGGCGTGGTGACGAGTCTTGGAACCGGACCGCTTGCACCGCTCGCCCCGGTCACGTCGACCGTGGGTACCGTTGTCGCCGGTGTGGGTAGCGGCGTCGCCAAAGTTGGCGCGGGATTGAACTCGGCGCTGACCAGCGCACCGGTTCAACAGGTCGAAAGTCAACTGAGCACGCTCATCAACCCGATCACCCTCGTGGTTTCGAATACGACGCAGACCATCGGCAACACCACCGGCCTCGGCGCCCCGCTCAATAACCTGCTGAGCACCATCGGCAACGGGCTCGATTCCGCCGGCCAGAAAGTGTCCGGCGCGACCGGCGATCAGGTGGGTAAAGACGTTGGCGGCGTAGTCAGCCAGTTGGGCAAGACGGTAACGAGCACGGGCGGACTGCTGACGGGCGCGACAACCAACCCGCTGGGACCGATCGCCGGCCTGCCGGGCTCGCTTGCCGGCCTGGGCGGATCTGGCGGCGGTCTCAGCATCCCGCCGCTGACCGGCCTGATCGGCAACCTCGGTTCGCTCGGCGGCACCGGTAGCACCGGCAATCCGCTCGCGCCGATCACCGGACTCCTCGGCGGCCTGGGTTCGCTCGGCGGCACGTCCGGTACCGGCAACCCGCTCGCACCGGTCACCGGTCTTCTCGGCAATCTGGGTTCGCTCGGCGGCACGTCCGGTACCGGCAACCCGCTTGCACCGGTCACCGGTCTTCTCGGCAATCTGGGTTCACTTGGCGGCACGTCCGGCGCCGGCGGTCCGCTTGCACCGGTCACCGGTCTCGTCACGACGCTGACCTCGACACTGAGTGGTGCAGCCGGCCAAAACTCACCGCTCGCACCCGTCACCGGTCTCGTCACGACGCTGACTTCGACGCTGAGTGGCGCATCATCCGGTAAGGCCTCGCCGCTCGCGCCGGTCACTGGCCTCGTGAGCGGCCTGACCGGCGGCGCCGGCAGTGCGGGCAGCGGTTCAGCCGGCTCGAATCCGCTGGCGCCGGTGACAAACCTCGTTACCGGACTGCTGGGTGGCGTCGCAGGCAAATAAGCGGTAATCAGCACAGCGGCCGGGACTTAAAAAATCAAAAGCCCGGCCGCTATCTATGTCATGAATACGAGGATGACATGAATTCCACTCTGGATAACGTAGCGCACGTAGAAGAGCAGCGGCCGCGTTCGGCAACGCCGTTTTCCATCGGCCTGCTTGGCATCGTCGTCGGCCTTCTGACGCTCTGGCTGCTACGCGACAGCACCACGCTCGACGGCGCGGGCCGCAGCACCGCCGCCTGTCTCGCGATCATCACGACGATCGCCCTATATGAACTGTTCGTCGCACGCGTATATCTACGCCCAAGCGCCGGACTGACCGGGCAGGCGGTTCGGCCACTCAGCGTCGCGCGGGTGGGTTTGCGTCTTGCCTCGCTGGCTTCCGTGTATGCCGGTATCGGTTTGCTCTACTGGCTGTTGCCGGAATATCACGGCACCTTCTATACCCCCTTCTGGTCTCTGATCCGTACGCTCGCACCGTACCTGATCGTGGCCGCACCGTTTTATTTTGCGTGGATGGACAGGCATCAGCGCGAAGTGGACGACGCCTATGTGTTGTGGGGCCGCCTGGTGTTTTTCGGGCAACGCCCGGCCAACTGGAAACCCGTGCGCGAGATGCTGGCCGGATGGATGGTGAAAGCGTTCTTCCTGCCCCTGATGATCACCTATCTTTCCACCGACGCGGACCATATCGGCGCATCGCTGGCGAGCGCAATGAGCGCGCCGTTCTCGCTTGCGACGTTCAGGTTCATGTACGACCTGTCTTTCACGATGGATCTGATGTTCGGCACGGTAGGGTATCTATGCACGCTGCGCATTCTCGATACCCACGTGCGCAGCGCGGAGCCCACCGCGCTCGGCTGGCTGGTTGCGCTGGTCTGTTACCAGCCGTTCTGGTCGCTGATCTCGGCCCAATACCTCCACTACCAGGGGGCGATGTTCTGGGACAGCTGGCTGATATCCGTGCCTATCGTCCGAATCATCTGGGGCGCCGTGATCATCGCCCTGGTCTTCAGCTATGCGCTATCCACCATCGCGTTCGGACTGCGGTTTTCGAACCTGACCCATCGCGGCATCATCACCTCGGGCCCTTATCGCTTCACGAAGCATCCCGCCTATATCACGAAGAATCTCTCGTTCTGGATGGTCTCGGTGCCGTTCATCGAACCGTTGGGCTGGCAAGTGGCGCTTACGCACTGCTTCGCGCTGGCGAGTGTGAATCTGCTGTATTTCATGCGCGCCAAAACCGAGGAGCGGCACCTGATGAACGATCCCGACTATCGCGCCTACGCGGAATGGATCGCGAAGAACGGCTTGTTCGCGAAGATCACACGTATGTTTAAATGAGATGTTTATGCTACGAACGGTGTGAAGTACGTTTTTTGCGGCGCATCATTTTTTGAGGGCGCGAGAACAATGACGGTCATTTTTACCGCCATTTCGCCGCTGGCGGCGCAAGCGAACGAGAGCGCCCGTTGCCAGTTTTCCACGCGCCCGTCGGCGCTCACCTCGACAACCTGTTAAGCGGGACGTTACGTAACGTCCTGCATCGCCGTCACGCTTCTCGAGCTGGCGCCAGCAAATTGGCCAACCCGGCCTTCGGGCGAGAGAACAGGAAGCCTTGCACCAATGCTTCCGGCCACGACGCGCTCAACCATTGCAACTGTGTCTGGGTCTCGACACCGTTCACCACGACCTGCACGTCGAGCGCATGAAGCAGATCCAGTAACGCCGACATCACGACGCAGGCACGCGGATCGCGTGGAACCGCTGCCATCAATTCAGGCGCGATCGTGACAGTGTCCACGTCGAGGGCGCCGAGCACTGCGAGCGAAGACGCACCGTTGCCCCACTTGCCCAGCGAAATGCCGGTTCCCGCCCACCGGAGGCCAGCCGTCAAAGTACGCAAAGACAGAAGACGTGTCGCGTCGGCGCTATCAGGCACTTCGATTTCAAGCAGATTGCCCGGCACGCCATACGCGCGCGCAATGCGCGTGATGTCGTCGGCAAACGATTCGAGCAGCGCCACTTGCGCCGGCACGGTGATCGCGACCGGCAACAGCGTCAGCTTCGACGAGAGGCAGTCGCGCAGTTCACGGCAGACGCCGTCGATGACAAACAAGGCCATCTCCCGCGCAACCTCTGGATGCTCGAGCGGCATCATGAAGATGCCGGGAAGCAGCAACCCATAGTCGGGATGCGTCCATCGGACCTGCGCTTCGAAGCGCGCCAGCACGCCGCCTGCCGCGCGATAAGCCCCTTGAAACACGAGATGAAATTCGCCGGCGCGCAGACCTTCACGGACGCGGCTTTCGAGTTCGCTTAGCGCCATGGAATCGTCGCGCGAGTCGTCCCAATCGGTCTGCTCAACGCAAGCGCTACGCATGCCGAACGTCGTTGCGAGTGAGACAGGCTTTTCATAGTCGAGCGATAGCATGGCATAGGCGCAATTTTTTAACCTCGCTAACGCATGCACATGTCGTGCCAAGCGGCACGTTCACCGCGCGACCGATCAGCGAACATGAGCGGCCAGCCATACGGGTCAATGGTTTACGGCCATTCAATCAAACAGCGGATGCCTATTTTTCCATCGCCGAACGCTTGTATGAACGCCGATGTTACGTAGCGTTTCGCATCGACGTTACGTGGCATCGCACAGCCATCTCGCACGCGATAATTACCACAAGTCGATCGGATAAAAGCGGGAAACAGCGTAATGCACGCGAAGAAGATCGCGATACAACAAGCGATGAATCAATGCATCGCACCGCAACAATAAAATTTGACCGATAAAAAAAGATTTACTAGTATCGGCACCAAACGCAGCATGCAACGACTGCGCATCCCCCACACAGTTATTCAAGGCGGCCGATGCTTCAGATCCCTCTTACCGACGCCGATTGGGCGCGCGTCGAGAATCTTTTTCCCGTGACTTCATCGAGTCGTGGGCGACCCCGTCGCAGCGATCGCGAAATCCTCAACGCGATACTCTGGGTGCAACAAACGAAAGAAAAATGGCACAGGCTGCCGGCGACTTTTCCGCCGCAGCAGACTTGTTATCTTCGGTATATGACCTGGAAAAAAACGGGCGTTCTGGATCAGGTGAATGAGCGCCTGCCTCTGTGCGGCCAGGCACTTTCAACGTGCTGAACCAGCGCCAATCATTGCTTCGCATACCGTATCGATTCAAAGGCGAACCGCTGTTTCGCGGATGGCCTTTTATCTCAAATCTCGCAACAAACCTTACCTGAATCCCCCATTACTCCGGCCAGATCGCAAAACTACAATCCAATCACTGACTACGAACAACACCGCTCGTAGCAAGATAAAGACCGAACTGGAGGTAGTTCATCATGAAATCGCTTATTCAAGCCGTTGTTGTCGCCGCTGTGCTGGCCGCTCCTGTTGCCTCGTTTGCGCAGTCCAACCAGCCCGTGACCCGTGCCCAGGTGCGCGCGGAACTGATTCAACTGGAAAAGGCCGGCTACGAGCCGGGCCGCGCCGACCCGTACTACCCGGCTGACATTCAGGCTGCGCAAGCGCGTGTCGCCGAGCAAAACGGCACGGCACAAGCCGCGCAAAGCAGTTACGGTGGCGTGGTGAATGGATCGTCGCAGTCGGGTCATCCGGTTCCCGTGAACGGTCCGAAGTCGATTTATTTCGGCAACTAAGCTGACAACCCAGCTGACGACTCAGCTGGCTGATCGTGGCAACCGTGGCGGCCCAACTATCTAGCGGAACGAACCGCTAAAGGCACGCCGTTTGCCCTGATCGACCGCCACGCGCGTAAAACAGCCACGCGCTCTGATTCAAACGAACTGGCCCGCGACCGAGCATCCCCGATCGCGGGCCAGTTCTGTATTCGATACCTCCGTCATCGGGCTCCCGATGACTTCGCCTGGGCCTTCACGGTCCAGGCGCTTTTTCTTTATGTCGTGCCACGCCTGATCGAAGCCTTAGCGAGGTCAGGCTGCCTGCATCATTCGCGGGCGATCAGATCGCCTACCTGGCCGCGCCCCGTAACGAGACAACTCGACAGGAAATTTTCGCCCTGGCTGCTGGCCCCGGCGTCACCGAAACCCTTTTTCAACGCATTCGACTTGACCAGCTCCGCGCCCTGGTGGCACGTAATTGTTCCCATCTCTCCGGCTTGCGCGCGCATTAGCGCTCTATCCGCCATCAAATAGCCAAGCAACAACACCACTGCAATATTGAACGCTTGCCTCATGAATCGTCTCCTCTTTTGAAGAGACTAACGCGAACTATCGATGCAGGATGCTAGGGGTTTCCCGATTGATAGCGATTCAATGATGCAGATTAAATCGAACGGCATGGCCGCGTTAATCAGCCATGCGGCATAGCTAGACCAGGCTTGGCTCGTCGAAAACGGCACGACCGGATGCCGCGTGGCACGCGTTTCGTCTTCTGCTCGAACAGCAATCACACCGCGAATGGATATGCCTGCCGGATTCGTGCGCAACGCAGCGAACTGATTCGTATAGCGAAGCAGATGCTCAAAGACGAGCCTCAATCTGCTTGAGCCGCGTTTCAACCGATTTGCGCACCAGCCCATTCGAAGGCACCAGCAGCAGCGACGACGCGATAATCTGATACACCTGATTGCGCCGCACCTTGGACACTTTCGCCGGGTCGAGCCACGCCTCGTTATCCACCAGCAACAGCAGCGTATCCAGGCCAATCAGAATCGGCCACAAACAGGCCAGACGCAAACGCACCGAAAACGCGGGAATCGCCAGCGTGTAGTCCAACGCCTCACGAAAATGATCCAGCGACTTGCGCACGAGTTCGACCATCAAAGGCCGGGCGCGCACAGAATTGGCCGGCTGCAGGAGGTCCTGCACGCTCAGCGCATGTTGATCGAGCATCGTCTGCGGAAGGTAACAGCGGCCGATGCGCAAATCCTTGCCGCAATCGCGCAGCACGTTGGTCATCTGCAGCGCTTTGCCGAAACGCACACCGCGGCGCGCCATGGTCTCGGGCCGCTCTTTCAGCGTGCCCGGCATGTGCGCGTAGGTCATGGTGGTCCAGAATTCGCCGACACAGCCCGCCACCAGATAGGTATAACGGTCGAGATCCTCGTACTCGCGCAGCGCGGCGATCTGGCCGGAACGTTCGTCTGGAAACGTGCGAAGGTCGAATTCCATGCCCTCCGTCAGCGTCGACACGATCCCGCGAACCGCCTGGCGGTCAGATTCGCTCAGTTGCGACAGCACCTCGAGTGCGGGGCCCAGCGATTCGAGCAGGACCTTTTCATCGGACTGGACCTGCTGGCCCGCCACTTCCGTGGCCATGCGCTGGAACAGCGCGCCGTCGTTCGGGGCGCCGTTGACCTGGTCGCGCAGCGACAGCAGCATTGCAAGGCGTTGCTCGGGCGAGATCAGCGAGGTGTCCGCAATCGTGTCGGCCGCGCGCGCGAGCAGGTAGGCGAGGCCGATCGGGTCGCGCATTCCAACAGGCAGCACGCGCAGGGTGAGATAAAAGGAGCGTGAAACGCCTTTCAGGAGCGGGCCGAGAAGAAAGGCCCGGGTCGGATTCGGCATGGGTGGGATCAGGTCAGTATTGGGCGAAAACCAGGCGCTGCCGGATTGTATACGGCGAAGCGCCTTTGCCGTGCGGCCAGAAACCGGAATGTGCGAGCGGAAGCATGTCCTGGACGTCGCGCCACACACACGGCTGCGTAAAGTACGGCGGGATCGCGCATGACTTGTACTGTGCGTACGCGACGGCAATGCCCGTACCTTGCCCCCTTAGTTGCATCGATTTGAAAAAAGCACTACGGCACGTCCCGCATAATCCCGCTCCTCTTGCGCACACTGCAAGCAGGCCTTCTGCTTGCTGTTCATCAAGTGGGACGCGGTCTCAGCCCGCCTCTTCTCATTGAATGCCGTCGCGCATATCACCGCCCGCAAGCGGGAACGCGGATTGCTTACACGATTAGATTGAGCGCTACACGTCCGTTTGATTGATTTGCAAGCTGTCGCTCCTCTGCACTTTGAAAGACATATCGACAATGACTATCCACGAATCTCAGACATCCTCCCGCTCCAACATGGAAACAGGTGTCCACGGCTTTGATGAGATCCTGGGCGGAGGTCTGGTCAGCGGCGGGGTCTATCTGCTGGAAGGCATGGCCGGGGCGGGCAAAACGATTCTGTCGAGCCAGATCGGTTTTCATCGTGTCAGCAAGGGCGAAAAGGTGCTCTACATGACCTTGATCGCCGAGTCGCACGACAAGCTGCTGGCGCATCTCAAAGGGCTGAGCTTCTTCGACGAAACCGCGGTCGCGCAGCAAATGCTGTTTGTGTCCGGCTATCACGAGCTGATGCAGGACGGTCTCGATGGCTTCCTCAAGCTGATTGCGTCGAGTATTTACGACCATCGGCCGAGGCTCATGATCATCGACGGCTTTCGCAGCGCACGCGAATTCAGCGAAACCGAGTTGTCGCTGTCGAAGTTCATCCACGAACTGAACGCGCTGGCCGCGGCAATGGATTGCACCACGCTGTTGCTTGCGCCGCTCTCCGGCAACGAACCGCATCCCGAACATACGCTGGTCGACGGCCTGATCGAACTCAACCGCTACAACGACGGCATGCGCCGCGCGCGCGAAATCGAAGTCCACAAGATGCGGGCGCGCAACCATCTGATGGGCAAGCATTTCTTCCGCATCGCCGAAAGCGGGCTTCTGATGTTCCCGCGCCTGGAATCGCTATGCGCCGCGCCGCCAGGCCCGGTCGATCTGAAAACGCGGCTCGGCTTCGGTCTCCCGCATCTCGACAGTCTACTCGGCGGCGGCTTCGCGCAGGGTTCCACGACCACCCTGATCGGGCCGTCGGGCGTCGGCAAGACCTTGCTCTGCCTGCAGTTTCTCGCGGCCGGCGTGGCGCGCGGCGAACGCGCCATGTACCTGGGCTGTTATGAAGGGCCGCAGCGTCTGATCGGCAAAGCCGAGGCCGTCTCGATCGATCTCGCACAAGCGTACGACGACGGCCGCCTGATGATTCAATGGCAACCCGCCATAGAACTGGCGATCGACGAACTCGCGGCAACCGCGCTTGCCACGGTCAAGAAAAGCGGTGCGAAGCGGATCGTGATCGACGGCGTGGAAGGCTTCCGCGATTCCGCGTTGCGCACCGAGCGCTTCGGCCTGTTCCTGAACGCCCTGCTTCATCAGCTTCGGGAAGCCTGCGTCACCACGATACTGACGGAGGAACTGCCGCTTTACGCCGATCCCGGCCATGCGAAAAGCGTGCGGGTCTCCGCGTTGACCGAAAACCTCGTGCTGCTCCGCTACGCCGAAACGGAAGCCGGTTTGCAACGCATGATTTCCGTGGTCAAGCAGCGCGAAAGCGCGCACGACACGTCACTGCGCGAACTCGTCATTTCGTCCCAGGGCCTCGACGTGATCGACAGCCCGCTCAACCCCGCCAGCGTGCATTCGTCAGCGCAAGGCCTGTCGGCCACGCTGACGCCGCGACGAGAGACGTAACCGTCCATGAAAACCATTCTGGTCGTGGACGACGAATTCGACATTCTCACGGTCTGGCGACTGTTGCTGGAGCGGCATGGCTATACCGTACTGACGGCGTCGAACGGGGCCGCCGCGCTTGACCAGATCAGCCAGACCCGGCCCGACATCATCGTGTCGGACTGCATGATGCCGGTCATGTCGGGGCTGCAACTGTGCGCCGCGCTGTACAACGACCCCGGTCTGCGTGCGATTCCGGTCATCCTGTGCAGCGCGGCCGCGGATATCCCCGTGCAACCGAATCCCACCATCGCGTACGCGCGCAAGCCGCTTTCATTCGACACCCTTCTCGCGATGCTGCATCGAATGGGGGTTTGACGACACCCCGAAGAGCCGGAACAACGAGTCCGATGCATTCTTTCTGTTAGCTTCGCACGCCCCTTTCCTGCCCCCTTCCTAGGTAAAACCCCGAATTCCTGAGAACCGCCACACAGACTAATCTCGGCACATCCATTAAATAGAACGTCGTTCTATTGAACAGAACGACTCTGTAAGAGACACTCTCAGGAGGATTCCATGGCAAGCCTGCCAATCGACGCACCCGGCGCGTCGCCCAAATCAAGCGCCGGTGCGCAGGCACTCACGACCGGCATCAACGCGCGGATCGACCGTCTGCCCGCGACGCGCACGGTATGGATGCTGGTGTTTCTGCTGTCGATCGGCGGCTGGTTCGAGTTCTACGATCTGTTTTTTACGGCCTATGTCGGCCCCGGCCTCGTCAAAAGCGGGCTCTACGCGACAACCACCGCCTCGTTCTTCGGCGTGTCCGGGTTGGGCGCCTTCGTGGCGGCGTCGTTCGCCGGGCTCTTCATCGGCACGTTCTTTTTCGCGGGCATGGCGGACCGCTATGGCCGCAGAACCGTGTTCACGGTCTCGCTGCTGTGGTATTCCGCGGCCACGCTGATCATGGCGCTGCAAACCAGCGCGCCGGCCATCAACCTGTGGCGCCTGATCGCGGGCATCGGCGTGGGCGTCGAACTGGTGACGATCGACACTTACGTCAGCGAACTCGTGCCGAAGCATCTGCGTGGCCGTGCATTCGCTTTCGTTCACCTGGTGCAGTACACCGCCGTGCCGTCGGTCGCCCTGCTTGCGTGGTGGCTGGTGCCGCAAACGCCGTTCGGCATCGACGGCTGGCGCTGGGTCGTGATCATCGGCGCGGCCGGTGCGATCGTGGTGTGGGCCATTCGCCGACGCGTGCCGGAAAGCCCGCGTTGGCTCGCGCAGCAAGGCCGTGCCGCCGAAGCGGAACAGGTCCTGCAAGCACTCGAAGCAAAAATCGCGAAGCAATATGGCAAACCATTGCCCGCCCCGGTCCCCACGGTCGAGCCGGCCACCACCAAGGCGGCCTTCAGCGAAATCTGGCAGCCGCCGTATCGCAAACGCGCGATCACGATGCTCGTGTTCAACCTGTTCCAGGCGATCGGCTTCTATGGTTTCGCTTCATGGGTGCCGACCTTGCTGGTGTCGAAAGGCGTGACGATCACGCATAGCCTGCTGTATTCGTTCGTCATCGCCATCTCGAATCCATTCGGACCGCTGATCGGTATGGCAATCGCGGACCGCATCGAACGCAAGACCTTGATCGTGTTGTCGGCACTGGGTATCGCCGTGTTCGGCAGCCTGTTCGCGACGCAAACCTCGCCTGCCATGCTGATGATTCTCGGTGTGCTGATCACGCTAGGCGGCACGCTGCTCTCGGTCGGCTATCACGCGTACCAGACCGAATTGTTCCCCACGCGCTTGCGGGCACGCGCCGTCGGCTTCGTCTATTCGATGTCGCGTTTATCCGCGATGTTTTCCGGCTTCATGATCGCCTTCGCGCTGCGCCACTTCCAGGTGCCGGGCGTGTTCGCGTTGATCACGCTGTCGATGGTGATGGTGATGGGCGCGATCGGCATCTTCGGACCGCGGACCAACAATCGCAATCTCGACGAAATTTCGCATTGAACTAGAGGCTTCAAAGATGACACTGCCGTTGACCGGAGTGCGGGTACTGGATTTATCGAATGTATTGGCGGGGCCGTTCTGCGCCTATCAACTCGCGCTGCTCGGCGCCGACGTGATCAAGGTCGAGCACCCCGAAGGCGGTGACCTTGCGCGGCGTTTAGGCGCCGACAAGGAAGCCTCGATGCGCAACATGGGCGCCTCATTCGTCGCGGTGAATGCGGGCAAGCAGTCCATCACGCTCAACCTGAAAGACCCGCGTGGCAAAGCCATTTTGCGCGAGTTCGTCAAAACCGCGGACGTGCTGGTCGAAAATTTCCGGCCGGGCGTGATGACGCGGCTCGGCCTCGATTTCGACGCGCTGCGCGAGGTCAATCCCAAGCTCGTGTATTGCGCGATCTCCGGCTTCGGCATGGACGGCGAGTTTTCGAAGCGCCCGGCCTACGATCAGATCATCCAGGGCATCTCGGGCGTGATGAGCGTGACCGGCGACGCCGACAGCGCACCGTTGCGCGTCGGCTATCCAGTGTCGGACACCGTGGGCGGCCTCACGGCGGCGTTCGGCATCTGCGCCGCGCTGGTCGACGCCCGCGCAAGCGGACACGGCCGCATGCTCGACGTCTCGATGCTGGAAGCCACCCTGTCGACCATGGGCTGGGTCGTGTCGAACTACCTGAATGCCGGCGTCACGCCCGAACCGATGGGCAACGAAAACTTCACCGCCGCGCCTTCGGGCACCTTCAAAACCGGCGACGGACCGCTCAATATCGCCGCGAACGAGAACAAGCAGTTCGCGAGTCTCTGCCATCTGATCGGCCGCGCCGATCTGCTCGACGACGCGCGCTTTTCCGAGCGCAATGCACGCAAAGCGAATCGCGCGGCATTGAAGGCCGAAATCGAGGCCGCGCTGGCCAGCGACAACGCGACAAACTGGGAAGCCAAATTCTTCGAAGCCGGCGTGCCGGCCGGGCGCGTGATGTCGGTGCCGGAGATTCTTGCGCATCCGCATCTGGCGTCGCGCGAGTTCATCCGTGAATTTGCCGGCGACGGTGCGACTGAGCGGCAACGCGTCACCCGTGCGGGCTTTCGGCTATCCGACGCCGACACGGCGCCGGCCACACCCGCGCCGGTTCTATCGGCTCACACGCGTGAGCATCTCGCCTCGCTCGGTTACGACGACGCGCAAATCGACCACTTACGCTCCGAAGGAGTGATCTGAACATGACGCAAGCCTTCGACGCTGCCAAGCTCGCCGCCGAATACTGGAGCACCTCGATCATCGATATTCATCCGGGCTCGATCAAGGTGCGCGGTTTCCCGATTCAGGAGTTGATCGGCAACGTCAGCTTTCCGCAGATGATCTGGCTGATGCTGCGAGGCGAGTTGCCTGATGTCGCGCAAGCGCGCTTGTTCGAGGCGGCGCTGGTGGCATCGGTGGATCATGGTCCGCATGCACCGTCGATTGCAATCTCGCGGATGGCGACCAGTTGCGGCTTGCCGCTGAACGGCGCGATGGCGTCGGCAATCAACGCGCTGGATGACGTGCATGGTGGCGCCGGTCAACAGGCGGTCGAACTGTACGACGCCATCGCCGAACGCATGCAAGCAGGCGCCACGTTGGAAGAAGCGGTCGAGCAAGGTGTCGATGCTTTTACCGCCGGCCATGGCAAGTATTTGCCCGGCTTCGGGCATCGCTTTCATCCGGTCGACCCGCGGGCCGTCCGGCTTCTTTCGCTCGTGGACGAAAGCGTGGAACAGAAAAGCATCAGCGGACGATACGCGGCTATTGCGCGCGGCATTGAAGCCTTGCTCAAGCAGCGCAAGAACAAACCCGTGCCGATGAATATCGACGGTGCAACCGCGGTGATCTACGCGGAACTGGGTTTTGCGCCGGAGCTGGCACGCGGCGTGTTCTGCCTGTCACGCGCGGTCGGCATTCTGTCGCATGCCTGGGAGCAACGCGGACGCAACGAGCGCAACAAAGGCCCGATGCCGCGCCAGATGAACTACACCTACACGGGCAAGCCCGAGCGTCACCTGTCCTGAACTTCGGCCGCGCGCCGCTGCGCATTGCGCATTGCGCGCGAGTCGCCGCCTAAAGCATCGGTCGCGCGTGCGGCGCAATCGAACAGCGCGCCGAGGTTACGTTCGAGAAACGCCTGATCGATACGTGAGCTCGGGCCCGCGAGCGTCAGCACGCCACGCAAACTCTGGCGCACACCGAATACCGGCATCGACACCCCCGCTGTCTCCCGATCGCGCTCGCCGATCGACACACAGTAGAAGTCCTCGCGAATCTTCTCGTACGGTTCGCCCGGCATGCCGCCGAACGCCAGCAACGCAAGGCCGCCCGAGCCGCTTTCCAGCGGCAGCACGTCGCCCTCGCGCACGTGAAATCGCACCGCATGCGTCGAGTCCACACGATGCAGGCACACACGTACCGTCTCGTCGCGCACATAGAAGGACACGCTTTCGCCGCTCGTTTCCGCGAGTTCGCGCATCAGCGGCACGAGAATATCGCCGACGTTCAGGCTGCGCTGGTAGAGCGCACCGAGCATGAAGGTGGCGGCGCCGAGCTGGTAACGGCCGTCGTCCAGACGCAGCAACAGCCGATGCTGGATCAGCGAGCCCGCGAGCCGCAACAGCGTGCTCTTGTAGAGCCCCGTGCGCGCGGCGAGTTCGGCGAGTGTGAGCGCGGCGTCGTCCGGCCTGAAGGCGAACAGAATCGCGCAAGCACGATCGATGACGGCAACGCCCTCGCTTTCCTTTGAGTTTGATTTGTCCGCAGGCGTTGGCATGAGGTGGCGTCAATAACTTGCTTCATATCGAAGCTGAAATTTTACGCCATGCGGCGGAAGGTATGGCACGGTTGCGAAGAACTGATCCCCAAACCCGTCGCGGTGTATGAATCGGCCACTGAGCGCGATACCAAATGCAAAAGGCCGCGACGCGGCCTGGAAATGAAAATGCCTAAGTCCACGGATAGCCAACCGTCTGCTACTAGTCAGGTATTTATCGTGGCCCTTAGGCGGAAAGAATCATGCGCTTCGAACGGTGTTTTGTCAAAAGGCGCCGATGACTTCCGCGCGCGGATGCAGGCCAAAAACTCTCTCAAATCAAACCATCCCCACCACCAGCGCCCCAACGTTAGCAATCGCCGCATTACAACGCGCCGCATCGCCACTCGTCTCCGTGAGATAGACCGCCACAAGGATCGGCCCGCGTTCCGGCGGCCACAGAATCGCGACGTCATTTGCCGTGCCGTGGTCGCCCGTGCCGGTTTTATCGCCGACGCCCCAATCCTTCGGCAGCTTCGCGCGAATCCGTTCGCTGCCGGTCTGATTGGCGGCGAGCCACGCCAACAACTGCGCACGCGAGGACGAAGACAAACGCTCGCCCAGCAGCAGCTCACGCAGATTGCCGAGCATGGCGTTGGGCGTGGTGGTGTCGCGCAAATCGCCGGGCGTCGCTTCGTTCAGCGTCGGCTCGTTGCGGTCCAGACGCGTGATCCCATCGCCAATACTGCGCGCGAACGCGGTCAAAGCAGCGGGGCCGCCAAAGCTCGCCAGCAGCAGATTAGCTGCGGTATTGTCGCTGAGCGTAATGGCCGCCTTGCACAGGTCGGCGACGCTCATTCCCGCGTCGCCGGTACGCTCACGGGTGTGCTGGCTGGTGGCCGGCGAGTACGGCACAAGATCGCTTTTAGAAAACACGATGCGCCGCTTCAGATCCTCTTGTCCGCGATCCACGCGCGTCAGCACGAAACCCGCCGCCAGCAGTTTGAACGTGCTGCACATCGGAAAACGCTCGTCCGTCCGCAAACCGGCGTGCAATCCGGAGGTCGTGTCGACGATCGAAACGCCGAGCCGCCCACCGCTTTCCGCTTCGATCCGCGCGAGCCGCTGGCGAATCGCGTCCGCTTTCGCCACGCCGCCGCCCTGCTTTGCAGCACCCGCCTTCATCACTTTCCCGAACGCGCCGCCACTGCCAACCGCAACCCCAGCTATCGAAACACCGAGCATCGCGCCCGCGAATTTCCGTCTTGTGATCATCGCCGCTCCTTATGTGAAGCCGCAACTATCGGTTTTTTGGCGTCCGCTGACAAACGATGATAAGTTAGTCGATACCCTAGAAAATCTTATGCCTTCGCCATGAGACCGAATCTCCCCTTGAATGCGCTGCGCGCCTTCGAATCGTCCGCGCGGCATCTGAGCTTCACGCGCGCCGCGCTCGAATTGAACGTCACCCAGGCGGCCGTGAGCCAGCAGGTGAGAACGCTGGAGGAGCGGCTGGGCACGGCACTCTTCAAACGCCTGCCCCGCGGCCTGGCCATGACCGACGAAGGCCTGGCGCTCCGCCCTGTCCTCACGGATGCCTTCGATCGCATCGAAGCCGTGCTCAAGCAGTTCGACGGCGGCCATTTTCACGAGGTGTTGACGATTGGCGTGGTGGGCACCTTCGCGGTGGGCTGGTTGATGCCGCGGCTCAAGTCGTTTCGCGACGCGCATCCGTTTGTCGAGCTGCGGCTGCTGACGAACAACAATCTGGTCGATCTCGCCACTGAGGGCCTCGACTTCGCGATTCGTTTCGGCGACGGCACCTGGCCTGGCTCGCTCGCCACGCGGCTGCTCGACGCACCGCTCGCGATTCTGTGCGCACCTGAAATCGCCAGGCGTCTGTCCGATCCCACGGATCTCGCCAACGAAACCTTGCTGCGGTCCTATCGCGTCGACGACTGGATGAACTGGTTTGCGGCCGCGGGCATCCCGCCCCGGCCGATCCGCGGCCCGGTGTTCGATTCATCGCGGCTCATGGTCGAAGCGGCCATGCAGGGTGCGGGTATCGCACTGGCACCGGCGCTGATGTTCGATCACGAGATCAACACCGGTCGGCTGGTGCGCCCGTTCGAGGTGGAAGTGCATGCCGGCCGCTATTGGCTGACATGGTTGAAGGGCAAATCGATGACGCCGGCAATGCTGCTGTTCAGTCAGTGGATCGTCAAGGAAGCGGCCTCGCACACGCCCGGCTATCACACTGCCGCGCGGCGATGGCCGTTCATGGCGGGCCGCTCGGCTTGCGGCGGGAACACGTTCCACGAGCCATCGTCATGACGGAAGAAGAAGATCGACAGCAAGCCGCCTGGCCGCAGGGCTTCCACGCAGACGTAGCGCTGATGCTGTGACGCGCTGTGGCAAAACCGCACGACACGCGCAGGCATCGACGGCGTGGGTGCGAGCCATTTATCGACGGCCCAGTGCAAGGTCTTTTCCGCGGCAACCATGATGCTCTCCTCGATCCTTGAATCCCTGAATGTCCGAAATCGTTCCTGCTAGCTCAGGCGAACTGGGCGGCAGGCTGACCATTCTTCGCGGCGCGTTCGACAAACGCCTTCACCAGACACACCAGCGTGAGCACGCCGGCACGTGGATGCGTCAAGCAGCAATGCACCTGTTCGCTGCGGCTTTCGCCAAGCAGGCACCACGCGCAGAAGTGCTCGCAGTTATTCGTCAGCAGGCGGTAGTGGTTTTCGCCAAGGCGGGAACGCGCACGGCGCACGGCTTCATCGCCGACGTAGCGGGCGCTCGGCGTCGGGCGGACCGTCAATGGATGACCGGCGGCGAAACGGGTCAAATCCACTTCCTCGACCGGGCCGCGATGCGCCGAACTCGCGAAGCCTGCGTAATGGACCACGCGGCCATTGCCGACATAAATGCCGTGGTGTTCGTAACCGCGCCGTTGCGTGACGAGATGCGCGCCGATCGGCAGGTCGATGGTCGACGCTTCATCGCAGCATGTGTCGCGGTTTTCGCTGCTAATCGGGAGAAGGTTCGTGTTCATGGCTGGGCTCGCTTCAATATCCAACACTGTTGCGAGATCTTTTGCATCATCCGGGCCATGTGAGGAAAAGCCTTTATTTAAAGGGCTTTCAGGAATTGCGAGGGGTTTGGGGCACGGTGTGTGTCCGTTGCGAGCCGACACAAATCAGGCCGATCTGTTGGCAAGCGTCGATCATTTGAGGCGCTGATTGAACCGCTGGAGTGTATTCGCCGAGAGCCGGGAGTCTGGCCTATGTGTTGGGTCCCGCACCAACGCGAACGTCCGGATGTTGGCTGCGTCCCGACCTCTTCACGTCAGCACGAACCAGCGCTACCTACCCACGTGCGCGGAATCGCCCGCCCATCAACGCGCTGCGAGAAAGCGCCCGCGCGAGCCGCAAATTGGCACAGCACTTGCACCATCACGTTCAATTCCTTTTCAACCGCGCGCCCGACGCACGCGGCCAACCGGAGAACGACATGGCTTCCATCACAGTGAACGACCTCTCGCTGAATCTCGCGCTCGACCGTAAAGCGATGGCTGCGATCCGCGGCGGCGGCGGTGCGCCGTGGGTGTACGGCTGGATTCAGCCCTATGTGCGGGAAACGCCGAGCATCGGTCCGGTGGTGAACCTGTACGACATCTCGAACAACTTCTATGCTAACCAGATGATCAACACGTTCCAGTCGGTCGATGTGCGCAACACCGGCGCGAACTCGAACATCAACGTCTCCCCGGACGCACGCAGCAGAAACGATACGGTGTAGCCCTTGTGACCTGCCCCAGCCAATTTCGATGGACGTCGTCCGCGCGTTCCGACACTGGACGCGTCCGTGAAATCAACGAAGATGCCTGCCTCGCCCAGCCCGAAACCGGACGCTGGGCTGTCGCCGATGGCATGGGCGGGCATGCGGTGGGCGATCTGGCGAGCCGCCTGGTAATCGACGCGCTGAGCCGGCTTGCGCCCCCGCTCGCCATGAAAACCTGTATCGCCGACGCGCGCGCGCGGCTGCAAAAGGCCAATCGCCAACTGAGGGACGAAGCCGCGCGCCGCCAGGTGCAACGGATCGGCAGCACCGTTGTCGTGCTGCTCGCGTGCGACCGCTTCTGCGGCTACCTATGGGCCGGCGACAGCCGGCTCTATCTGCATCGAGAAGGGCAATTGCGGCAACTCACGCGCGATCACAGTCAGGTGGAAGAACTCAAGTCGCTCGGGGTGCTTACCGACGAAGAGGCGCGGCATCACCCGGCGCAGCACATGATCACGCGCGCGGTCGGCGCAACGGATGTGCTCGAACTCGATGACGATGCGATCGAAGTCGCGGACGGCGACGTTTTCCTGCTATGCAGCGACGGATTGAGCAACGAAATCAGCGACGAGGAAATACTCGGGGTGCTCAACACCGTGACGTGTGAGCGCGCGTCTGACGAACTGGTCGACCTGGCCATTGCGCGTGGCGGACGTGACAATATCACTGCGGTCGTGGTGCACGCCGAAGATCCGTACGCATCCGACAAAACCCTGTTGAATCCGGCGCCTTGAGCGTACAGGCGGCAGTTCCCGGCGCACGCTAAGCGCGCAATTTTCGCGTTTCCGCCCCGTCCAGTGTCCGGCCCTCCGCCGAATATCGATCCCATCCTCCCCCAAACGCACCTCTGCGCCCGCTGCCGCAGTCAGAACGGCGATTCGGCGGCTCTGGCGCCAATTTTCTGAATCCCAGACTGCGGCCCCTCCCCGGGGTCGCCCGAATTCTCCCGGCGATGCATCTATGCATATCACCGCATTTGCGTTCATGAGAATCTAGTTTGTCGCGTCAGGCACGAATCCGTCGTACCTGACGCGACACACTTTTTCCTCATTTACCTACGGGGGTTGAAATGGATCGCATCGATTCAGTCGTTTTGACGCAAAATACGGGCTACACGCCGCTCGGGGAAGGCTTCGGCCAGAGCACCGTAAAGAAAACGGAAAGGTTGCCGTTTACGATTAAGGTGGTAAGTAACCTGGCGGACCTCGACAAGGCCGTCGAGATTCGCCGCGCCGCGTACCGGCGCCACTTGCCGGAATTCGCCGAGACCATGGGTGTCGAGGCGCTGGATGGCGCGCCCGGCACGATCGTGCTGCTCGCGCAGTCGCGACTGGATGGCGGCCCGATCGGCACCATGCGAGTCCAGACGAATGCATTCGGTCCGCTTGCCGTCGAACAATCGGTCCGCCTGCCGGACTGGCTGAACCAGGCGCGCCTCGCCGAGGCCACCCGGCTCGGCGTCACGCGCGGGGCGATCGGCCGGACGGTGAAGGTGGCGCTATGCAAGGCGTTTTTCATGTATTGCGCGCAGAACGGGGTCGACTGGATGCTAATCACGGCACGTTCACCGCTCGATCGGGAATACGAAGCGATGCTGTTCGGCGACGTATACGGTGAAAACGAATTCCTGCCCATGGCGCATGTAGGCGGGATGCCACACCGTGTGATGGCGAAACCGGTTGCTTTAGTCCGTCAGCGCTGGGCGAAGGTCAACCATCCGTTCTTCGGATTCTTTTTTGAAACGGATCACGTCGACATCGACGTCAGCGTGGCAGCGAAGCAGGGTGAAACCGGCCAGAGCACCGAGTGGAGCGGGCCACCGAGCAGCGCCGCAGCCCCTCTGTGGTCGCTGAGCAAAACGTAAAGCAAAATGTCCGCCCGGGGGTATTCGCGCGGACAATAGGTCGGTGGCGTCAGCGCAGTCGCGCTTTCGCTGCCGGCTATCGCAGCATGGCAGCATCGCAATGAGATCGAGAATGAAGTCATTGGGGAAGGGCAGCACATGACAAGCCTTAAGTGGGCGTTTCGGGACCGACTGACCGGCTGGGCTTTCCAGCGTTTCTCGGTGTACGTGGCGCCATTTGTGATCGTGCTGGGCAGCGTCGCCGTCATGCTCTGGGCGCCGCGCCAATTCGACACAATGGGAACGGTCCCACTCAGCTTTCCTGTGATCGCGGACCCATCGGCGACACTGTCACCTGCCGCCGCCCTCACCCGCCTGCGCGATACCGCGCCCACCACTGCACGTTTCAGTACCCATCTCGCGGAAACGCCGTTCTGGTTCCTGCTCACCGCGCCTGCCCTGGCCCGTGACGGTGCCACGTTCATCGACCTGCCATCGCGGCACGCGGAGACACTATCCTGCTGGCGAACGGCCCCCGTTTTGACGCTGCTCGGCACGGGCGACCGCTACGGCACGAGCGGCGAGATGCGCTCCAACAAGGCCGGCTTTGCGCTTGAGCTCGACGAGCACGCCCCCAATGCGCAGATCCTGTGCCGGGGCACCTTTTCCGGCCCTGCGTATATCACCGCTTCCGCATCTGACTCCGACAAACTCGAAGTATCCACCCTTGATTTCCAACAGGGTGCATCGCTGATCACCGGCGGCCTGCTGACGCTCGCGATCTTCGTATTCGTGACGGCCATCATCAATCGCGAATGGACTTATGTGATCTTTGCCGCCTGGCTCGTCGGCAACCTCCGGTTGAGCGCCAACGCGATGGGCTTCGATACCGAATGGATGGGCCGGCTGATCCCGCCTGACCATATCGCGCTTTTGCGGGAATTCACGTTCGCTGCCTATTACGTGCTGACCACCACGCTCTTCGTGGAACTGTTCCGCCGCGAGTTGAAAGCAATCGGCCTGCGCTGGAGCCTGCACGCCGTGCGGTACGGCGGCTGCGTGCTGATGGCCGCCGCATTTATGCTGGATTACGCCCACTTCATTCCGGTGCTGTGGGCCAGCGCCAGCTTCTGCATACTGGTGCTGACTTACTTCCTCGTGCAGTTGGTCATCAAGGCGCGCTCGCGCACCGTGCTGTGGTATGTCGCGTCAATGGCCATCGTGCTGCTCGCGACGCTATCGCAAGTGCTCGCCGCCGCGTTCGGCGTAAAAGCGCTGGCGGGCGCGCTGACGCCCGTGGTGACGGCGCTGTCGTCGAGCATGCTGTGTGCGTTCGCTATTGCGGAACGTATGCGTGAAGAGCGCGAACGCCGCCGGCAAATGCAGACCGAATTGCGCAACACCTATGACGTCACGCCGATCGGCCTCTTCACGCTGAACGGGGACAACGCCTTCGTCCGCGCCAACCCGGCGCTTCACTCGATGCTGGGTCTGCCTCATCAGCACCCCGGCACGCATCGCTGGGCCGACTATTTCGCCCCGGGCGCCGAGCGCATTCTTGGCGAACTCCTGGAGCGGGAAGACTCGGCCTCGATCGAAATCGAGGGCACAGCCGGCACGAATACCGCCGCGCGGCGCTACTCGTTGCGGGCAATTCGCGCGAACGGCTTTATTGAAGGCTCGCTCGAGGACGTCACGGATCGCTCGAAAGCGGTAGAGCGGCTGCACTTTTTAGCCGAGCACGATCCGCTCACCGGTCTGCTGAACCGGCGCGGCATCGAGCATGCAATCGGCCGGCAATGCCGCGAAAGCGGCCCGTGGGCCCTCGCGTATCTCGATCTCGACCGGTTCAAGCTGTTCAACGACCTGTTCGGCCACGGAACCGGCGACGAGATACTGCGGCACGTTGCTGCGCACCTCGTCGAGCGTCTCGGCTCCCACGTGCCGATCGGGCGCATCGGCGGCGACGAATTCGTCTGCGTGCTCGCGAATATGGCGATCGACGACGCCATCGCGCGCTGCCGCGAACTCGTCGTGGCGTTGAACTCCGCACCGGTTCATGTCGACACGCGCGCGTTCCAGGTCAGGGGATCGATCGGCGTAGTCGAATGCTCGCAAGGTGAACGGGTCCTGGACGCCCTCGCCTATGCCGACCGCGCGTGCCGCGCCGCGAAACGCGGCGGCAATGCGCGGCTCGTGGCACTGCGCAAGGGCGCGCCGGCGTTCGAGGAACGCGCCGCGGAAATCAGTCTGATCGAGGCACTGGGACAAAGCCGGCTGCCCGAAGGCCTGTTCCTCGTGATGCAACCGATCATGTCGATGCGCGCGCCGTCAGAAGCACTCGACTTCGAAGTGCTGCTGCGTCTGCGTATGCCGGACGGCTCGGTGGCGACCGCCGCGAAGCTGATCGCCGCAGCCGAAGACTCCGGCACCATCGTCGCAATCGACCGCTGGGTGCTCACGACAACACTCGCATGGCTCAGCGAGAACCGCGCATCGCTCTCCGCCACTCGTTTCGTGTGCGTGAACCTGAGCGGCGGTTCGCTCAACGACGAAGCCTTCCTCGACGAGTTGTTCGCCCTGTTCTCGCGTCACGAAGACGTCGTGCATTACCTGTGCATCGAAATCACCGAAAGCGTCGCGCTCCACGATCTCGAGCATACGGAGCGCTTCATCGCGCGCGTGCACGACATGGGCGCAAAGATCGCGATCGACGATTTCGGCGCAGGTCAAACGTCGTTGCGTTACCTGAAGAAGCTATCGGCCGATGCCCTGAAGATCGACGGCGAGTTTGTACGCACGATGTGCAACCACCCGGCCGACATCGCGATCGTCGAGGCGATCATTACGCTCGCACGCAATCTCGGCATGCGCAGCATCGCCGAATGGGTCGAAGATCTGGAGACCTTGCGCGCGCTGAAGGATCTGGGCGTCGACTACGTGCAGGGTTTCGCGATCGCGAAACCGCAAGAAGCCAAGGACATTCTCGCGGCCTCCTCCGCCGCAAGCTTCGTGACTAACGCCGAGGTCACACGCTATCTGAACGCACAGCAGACGCTGCACGGCGGCGCGGATGACCAGCGCATGGAGCACGAGCGCGCGGTCTGACGCGGCGATGTCGAGGACTTGCTCTCCCGCCTCAACTATCGCCGTCTTCGTCATCGTGCTCGTCAGCGCCGTTTTTTCCCGTGGGCGGCGCATTGCGATTGCGAAAATCCTTCGAGTGCAAACCATGCTTCTTCAGGAGCATTTGTAGATGCGAGCGGTTCATATCGATCCGCCGCGCCAGTTCCGCGACGGTGCCGCTCACTTCGCGAAGACCGCGTTCCAGAAAGGCTTTTTCCGCGTCATCGCTCGCGGCGCGCTTCGCGTCGCTCAGCGACATCAGATTCGCCACACTGATTGGCTCCTGTCCCGTTGCACTGGCTGCATTGGACAGCGCCGCGGCTGAACCGGGCGCGGCAGGCCGCATATCCACCGGCAGATGATCGATGTCCGCCATATCGCCCGCCAGACACGACACGCGATACATCACGTTGCGCAGTTCACGAATGTTGCCCGGATACGCATAGTTCAGTAGAAAGTCCCGCAGACGCGGCGTCAATCTGACGGGCCTGCGTTTTAGCGTGCCGGCGGCTTCGTCGCCGAACCACGCAATGAGCAGCGGTATCTCATCGCGCCGCTCGCGCAGCGGCGGCAACGTGACATGAATCACGCTAAGCCGGTAGAACAGATCCTCGCGGAATTTGCCCTCTTCGCTGAATTGCCGCAGATTGCGATTGGTCGCCGCGACAATGCGAGTATCGACGGCAATCGTTTCATCGGAACCCACGCGCTGAATCTCGTGCGCCTCCAGCACACGTAACAGCTTCACCTGACCGGCCAGCGGCAACTCGCCGATTTCGTCGAGAAAGATCGTGCCGGTATGCGCGCTTTCGAATTTTCCTTTACGGTCATTCGAGGCCCCCGTGAACGCGCCCTTTCGATGACCAAACAATTCCGACTCCAGCAGATTGTCTGGAATCGCGCCGCAATTCACGGAGATAAACGGCTTGTCCGAGCGCGAGCCATTCGCATGAATCACCTTCGCCATCAGTTCCTTGCCGGTGCCGCTTTCGCCGTCAATCAACACCGGCAAATCGGTCGGCGCCGCCTTCTCGGCGATTTCGAGCGATTCGAGCAAACGCGGATTGTCGCCGAACGTCCCTTCGAAAATGAAACTGCGCTCGATCAACGCCTTTCTGCGCGCACCACGCGATTGCTCAACGGACGCCGTAGGCTCAGCGGCCGTTGCGGCCTGCACGAAGCGCTCCTTGTGCGAGAGCTGCATGACCTCGTCGCGCAACGAGGTGGCTTGCCGCAGCAGCTTGTCGATGTCGGCGCGTTCGAGCCGGGACGACCACCGCAGCGTGGAGCGCAAGATCTCGATGCGCTCGATCAAGCCCGCGTACGAAATCGCCGGGCTGAGGTCTTCTACCTGGTCGAGTATCTTCATCACGCACTCAACTGTTTCTGGACCAGCTGGTAGTACATGCCGCCGCGCTGGATCAGTTCGTCGTGACGGCCCTGTTCGACAATCGCCCCTTCATACAGCACCAGAATCTTGTCCGCACGCATGATGGTGCTGAGCCGATGCGCAATGATCACCGCCGTTCGGCCCTTCAGAATATCGTGCATGTTGCCGAGGATATTGCTCTCCGATTGCGAGTCCAGCGCGGAAGTCGCTTCATCGAAAACCAGCAGACGCGGGTCGTGATACAACGCCCGCGCAATACACAAACGCTGGATCTGCCCGCCGGACAGGCCAATGCCGCGTTCGCCGACAATCTGCTCGTAGCCAAGCGGCATCTTGCTGATGAACGCGTGCGCGTCGGCCATTTTCGCGACTTCTTCGATGCGGCGCCGTTCGGGGGCGTCGTCGCCGCTGGCGATGTTTTCGGCAATCGTGCCGGAAAACAGCAGATTGCTCTGCATCACATAGCCGATCTGCGCGCGGTAATAAGCTTTATCCACCACGCCGAGGTCGTAGCCGTCGATGCTCATCTTGCCCTCGGTCGGCGCGTAGAAGCCCACCAGCAGCTTGGCGAGTGTCGTCTTGCCGGAACCGCTGCGACCCACAATCGCGACCAGTTCGCCGGGCTTGATGTCGAAGCTGATATTTTCCAGCACATACGCCGAGTCGTTCTCGCCGTAGCGAAAATAGACACCGCTAAGACTGATTTCGCCTTGCAGCTCCGGCAGCATCACACGCGAAGGCAAATCCTGCGGCTTCTGTTCCGGCTCGATATCGAGCACGTCGCCGAGGCGTTCCATCGCCACGCCCGCATCATTCAACATGCTCCACAAACCGACCAGCCCCATTAGCGGACCCAGCACGCTGCCCATGAATGCATTGAATGCAATCAACTGCCCAATGGTCATTTCGCGCGCCAGCACCAGATTCGCGCCGACCCACAGAATGGCGATTGTCGTCGCCGCGTTCAGCAACTGACTGCCGAGTCCGACGAGAATGTTGAAAGCATGTGCGCGGTATTGCACTTCGAGCGCCTTTGCGTACTTCTTCTCCCAGCGCAATCGCACCGGCCGTTCGATACCCATGCCCTTGATGGTCTCGACACCGGCGAGCGCTTCCATCAGAAACGACTTCGATTCGGTCGAGGCCGTGAACACCTCGCGCGCATAGTTCTTGATCCTTGGCGTGGCCAACGCCGTCAACGCCATGATGGGTATCACGAACGCGATCAGGACCAGCGTCATCTTCACGTTGTAGACGAACATGATCGTGAAGTAGATGAACACCATCAGCAGATTCAATGCGGTGGTCACCGTGGACTCGGTGAGAAACGCGCGAATCGTCTGGTTCTCCTGGAAGCGCGCGAAGATATCGCCGGTTTTCCGTTTGGCGAAAAACGAGAACGGCAGCGACATGGTGTGCTTGAAGAACTGCGACATCATCGCGAAGTCCATGTTACGCACCATGAAATTCGCCAGATACGCGCGAATCGACGACATCAATTGCGAGAACACGTTGGCGATAATCAAGCCGCCAATCAGCAGATGCAGCAGGCTGACATTCTGATGCACGATCACGCCGTCGAGAATGTTCTGGATGATCAGCGGCGGAATCACGCCGAGCACCTGAATCACGAAGGTGGCAAGAAACAGGTGGCCGAGAATCTTCTTGTACGGCCTGAGGTAACCAACAAAACGTATCCACGGCGAACGCGCGGCCGACATCTGCAGGAGATTCGGGCCGCCGGTAAACAGCAGGCACGTGCCGCTCCAGCCGCGTTCAAAATCCTCAACCGTCATTTTCCGGAAACCGATTGCCGGGTCGGCAACCCACACGTAGTCCTTCGACAACCCGTACACCACGACATAGTGGTAGCCCTCCCAATGCACGATGAAGGGCAGATCGAAGCCGCGCAACGAATCGAATGTGCATTGCACACCACGCGCGGTGAAACCGAGCGATTCGCCCGCACGCGCGAGACTGTCGAGCGTGGCGCCTTGCGTCGTGACGTTGGCGAGTTCGCGCAACTTGCCGAGCGTCATCGGGATGCTGTAGTGACGGCATATCATGGCAAGACATGCGGCGCCGCAGTCCATTTCTTCGGCTTGCTCAACCAGTGCAAAGCGCTTGATGACCTTTTCACCAAACTCGGGTTTGGTCTGCAAGTCGAGCATCAAAGGCAATTTGCGCCGCTGTTCGAGGCGCTTTTGCCGTTGCAATTCACGGTCGCCGTAACGAATCCGCTCGTCCAGAACTTCGCGAAGCTTCGGATTGCGCTCCAGAATGAAATGGACGGTTCGTTCCGGGATCACCAGCAGCCGCGTATCGGTCGTCGCCACCACAGACGCCATTTGCTCCTGCCGCATCAAACACGATTTTTCGCCGAAAATTTCGCCTTCGCCTAACGTCGCAAGCGTGTAATCCTGGCCTTCCTCATGACGCACAATGCGCACTTCACCCTGCCGCACCACGTAGAGCCGCCGGTCGTCGCGCCCATCCTGCTTGAGAATTTCCTTGCCGGCCGCCACCCGTTTCACGCCGACGCTGCGCACATATTCTTCGAGTTCCGCCTTGTTGAGCTTGCCGCGCAGATCGAACAACTGCGCGACGAAACCACCAGCCGAACTGATCGCCACGTAGCTCGCGACAAATGCCAACGCAGCCTGATTGCCGGCGATCACCGGCTCGATCGCAGCGCGGGGAATGAACAGCAATTCGGTTTTCGCGGACGCCCGCACCGACGCCTCATGCACATACGGACGCAACATCGCAATGTCGGCGAAAATCTCGCCGGTCTTGCGCACGCCCATGCTGGTTTCTTTGCCGTGCTCCTCGGTGAAGATGCGCACCGAACCCGAACGAACTACGTAAAGACCGTCAGCCGTCTCACCCGCCGAGCACACCGTTTCGCCGAACGAATAGAAGCGAGCCTGCGCGTATTCGGCAAGGCGCTCGATCTCATCGCGCGAAAACGGCGAGAGAATTTCCACCGAGGTGAGAAACTCGGCAGCAGAAGGCGCGGTCTGGGGTGCATCCATGGGCGTGCGGACCTCGGTTCGGCTAGCGTGCTTCGATCACATGCTCCTGCGCGCGCGCAATCAACCAGCTCTCGCGCAGCAGACGTCTCACTTCAGCGGCCACATCCGCATCGAGCGTTGCCGGATATTTCGCCGTCACGGCGAAAATCTCGAAGCACGAACGATCCGCCGACGGAAATGGCCCGAGCAGATCGCCCACCGCCGCGTTGAAAATCTTTGCCTCGATGTCCGGCTTCAACGACCCGCGCAACACTTTGCCGATCACGCCGCCGGCTTCGCGCGTATCCGCAATCGAATGCTCGCGCGCCATGTCGGCGAAGCTGTCGGGGTCGTCGTGCAGATACGAGATCATTTCCTTTGCCTTGCCTTCGCTGTCGAGCACGATATGGCTCACCTCGATCGCATCGAACTTCGGCGAATTCAACGCGAAGTAATCCTTGATCGCCGCCTCGTTACCGACCACGTCGAGCATCTTCTCCTGATACAGCCCATCTGTAATGAAGGCCTCGAATTCGTCGAGACTCACGCCGAGCGCGTCGAGGTACTGATTCATATCCGTCGCGCGATGCAAGCCGCGCACGCGGCGGAACTGATCGGCGCGCTGCTGGATGTCGTCGGCCGTGACGGCAATACCTTGTTTCCTGGCCGCGTGTACCGTGAGCTTGTCGCGCACGATCTGCTCGATCAGGCTATCGAACTGGCCGGTCAGTTTCAGAAGACGAATGAACTCGGAAACGTCCACGACTTCGTCATCGATTCGCACTATCGCGGTCATGTCATCCGCTCCTTTAATTGACGTGTGATCGGCGCGCTCATCCCGCCACCTGTCTGAATGGATCGAGCCCCAGATCGATCAGGCGCCGTTCGCGCACCACGATCTCCGCGCTGGCCGTCATGCCGTAGCGCAGCGGATAGCGGGTGTCGGCGATCTGGTAGTAGTTCCTGTCGAGCGTGACGCGGCCTTCGTACACCGGCTGCTTGTCCTGCAAGGAGGGCTTGGTGGCCGGCGAAATATAGGCGAGCGTGCCGGTGATCAACCCATAGCGCTGATACGGGAACGCATTGAATTTCAGCTTCACCGGCTGGCCTTCATGCAGAAAAGCACGATCGTGTTCAGCGATTTCGATCTTCAGCACGGGTTTCGCATCTTTTGGCGCGATGCCGCCGAGTGGCGCGTTCGCCTGAATCTTGTCGCCACGCTGCGTCGAAGTCACGTCGGTAATGACGCCGGAAACCGGCGCGAGGATCAGCAGGAAGTTGTCTTTGTCGATGTTCTCGAAGCGGATTCGCGCGGCGGCTTCGGCCACGAGGCGTGCGGTCTGAAGTTGCAGACGCAGTTTGTCTTCGGCGTCGGTGATGTCGCGCACCGCCGAGTCGTACTGGAGTTGCAGGTCGGTGGTCTGCTGCCCGCTGGTTTCGAGTTGGGCATTGGCCTGCGCGTATTCGTGGCTCAGGCGGAAATCCAGTTCCGCGAGTTTCGATTGGGCGACACGGTAGGCGTTATCCGCTTCCATCGCGGCGGTTCGTTTCTGTTCCACCTGCAGCTCGGCGATGCCGCCGCCACCTGGCTGCGCGAACAGCCGCGAGTAGCGATCCAGCTCCTGACGCGCCGCCTCGCGCGTGCGACGCGCATTGTCGAGCACGCTGCGGGCTTCGTCGAGTTCGGCCTTCTGGCCCTCGGCGAGCTTGGTCGTGCCTTCGGAGATGCGATTTTCGTGCTGACGGGCTTCCACTTCCATCTGCGCCTTCAGCGCGGCCGCCTTGCGTTCCATCAGCGCCTTCTTCTCCGGAAACTGCTTCCAGTCGCGCTCGGCGTCTTCGAGTTTGAGCTGCGCCTGCAGCGCGTTACTGGCAGCCTCGATCGCGCCACGCGCATTGAGCCGCGCTAACACGTCGCCCTTCGATACCGGCTGCCCCTCGGCGATGTACAGATCAGCGAGTTCACCGTCGATCGGCGCGTAGATGCGGCGCACTTCAGATTCCGGCGAGAGCGTGCCTTGCGCGCTGACAATCACGTCCGCACGCCCCACGAAAGACCACAGCAAGCCGACCACCACCAGCGCAACCATCGCCCAGATCAGCGCACGCGCAAGCCGCACCGGTTCGGCGGTCAGAATCGCGATGCCTTCGACGCTGTGATCCTCCAGCGCCTCCGACAACGGTCTAGGGTGATTGTCGCGCTTCACTCTGCTCGCCTCCAATCAACGCCAGCTTCGCCTTCAGGAGCCCGGGGTCCAGCACCATGCGCAACTCGGTCAGCGAACGGCGCTGTAAATCCGCTTCGGCCTGGATATCCGTAAGCAGGCGGTCGAAGTCGGCGGGATGATCCGCCTTCAGTTGCGTATAGATGCGCATGCCCTGTTGCGCAGCAGACTGCGCATCGGAAAGCAGACGCGCCTCGCTGCGAAAGCCGGGCGAAATTCCCGCTTCCAGCCGCTGCGTGCCGCCGATGGGGCCACTCGCCCGATATTGCTTCCACAGGCTCTGCGCGCGCAGCATCAGGTCTTGGGCGCGCGCCAGCGCCTTGTCGTGCAGTGCGGCGACGTCTTTCTGGATCGATTGCACGAACCACACATCCGCCACCGGATCGAGACTGGCGTAGAACGACAGCAGGCGCTCGTCATAATCCTTGCCGCCGCGCGTCTTCTGCAAATCTGTGAACCGGTCCAATAGTGCTTTCTTGTGCGCCAGTTCCGCGGCGATGACGTCGGACCACGGTCCGGCAGGCATGGCCTGCAAATCCGCTAGCGCCTGCTGGACATCGCCGCGTTGCCAGGCGGCAGTCGCGGCGTCATGACGCTGGATCACGTCCGGCGACGGCAGACGACTAGCAGACAGTTGCTGAAACTGCGCCTGAAACGGCGGCGTGGTGAAATGCACCGTCTTCAGCAACGCAAGCAACGGCGTCAGTTGACGACCGAGCGCCGCGTTCAGCACATCGGTGTAATGGCGCAAATCTTCCCGCACGCGATCAAGGCCGGCAAGACGCGGATAGCGCTGCGCGTAATCGTCGAGAACGGCAGGCAGCGCGTCGGGTTTGTCGCGCGCCAGTTCGGTGCGAATGGTGCCGTTCAGGCGGTCGATCGCGGCGAGATACACCGAGTCGTCGCTTTCCAGTTTGCGCAGATGGCTCAGCGCCTGCGCGTACGGCTCCGCAAAAACGGGCACGTACGAGGCGATGCGGTCGAGTGCGCGCTGATGGCTCCTGGCGTCATCGTCCCAGCGTTGCAGCAGACCGCTAATGGTGGCCTCGTCAGCGTACATGCGGATCGGCGCGTCCACCCCGCCGCGTCCCGCCACGAAGCGCTCCAGATCGCCCACCCATTGCAACTCGCCGACCAGAGAGGCGGCGTCCGCATTGTTCGCACTCAACGCTCTCATCTCCTTGAGCTGCGCGTCGGCCTGGTCGAACTGCGCTTTTTGCAGCGTATTGAGCCAGCCGGGAAGTTTCGCCTTCAGTAGCGCCTCGCTCGCCAATGCACTGACTTTCGTGTCGGCGGGATGCTTCGACAGATAGCCGTTTGCCGCCGTCACTGCGCTGGTGTAATCGCCGCTCGCCAGCAGGTTTCTCAACTCGCGCTCCGATGAGCCGCGCATGTAAAGGGTCAGCGCAATGGCCACGAGAATGGCGAAGGCCGCGCCACTCCACCACATGGCGCGACGCGACATAGTGTGATCGCCACCCGCAAAGGCCCTGCTGAGTTCTCCCGCGAGCAGACGCCAACGCTGCGGCCGGCCTTTTGTTGCGTTCGCTCCGTGCATGCCGTTTGCGCCGGGTTTTCCCTGCGTGCTGTTTGCGCCATACGTGCCGTTCTTCGGGCCGCTCTTCATGCCATTCGCGCCGCCTGTCGGTGTGTCGCGCTTCGCGTGCGCGGATGCGGCCTGCGCCGCTTCGTTGACCTCGTCTTCGCGTTGCAGCCCCGGGTCCACGCAAAAGATATCGAGGAACGAATGCGCGGCGCCCACGAACGTGGTCTTATCGGCATCGGCAGCCTCGTCGGTCGCGGGATTGAGAAATAGCTGGGTCACGGTCGGCTCGACTTCAGGGGGTTTCTGCAGCGTCACCCTGTAGACGAAGTGGTCGCCGCCAAATGCAAGGAGGTCCCCCTCCACAAGCGGCACCGCGGTTTCGTCGAGCCGCTTTCCGCCGACGAATGTGCCGTTGGTGCTGCCGAGATCTTCCAGGTAGAGTTCACCGCCCTTCAGAAAGATGTGCGCATGACGCCGCGAGATGTAGTTGACCTGATGCGGATAACGATTCTTGTAGCGCGAGAAGATCTCGTCCGCCTTGCTGATGAGAAAAGGGAACGCCTGCACGTCGATCGGCTGAAGCTCAAGGTCGTCGCGCTGCGGCACCAGCAACAAACCGGGCGCGGGCGCCGCACGCGCGGCGACGATTCGTGCGCGCGGCTCGATACTCACGCGATAGCAAAGCTCGCCGCCGAAGCACAATTCGTCGCCCGCACGCACCCGCGCGGGGGCTTGCCGCACGGCATTGCCGTTGAGCGTCGTGCCGTTTTTGCTGCCGAGGTCGGCGACGTAGACGGCGCCATGCTCCGTGAAAATCCGCGCATGGCGGCGCGACAGGCGGGTAATGCGTTCGGCGGGATAGTCGGTAAACGGCGCCTCGCTGCGGCCGATCGCGAACAGACTGTCGACGATCCGAATCGCGTCGAGCGCGGGACGCTGCTCAGACGCAACCGGCGACAGCACCACGTCGAAAGTGGCGTCCTGTGTCGCGCGCATCTCAGCAATCGGGGCTTCGCCGGCAGTCATTTTATCTGGATCACTAATCGTTTACCCGCTGCGGCGAGCGCGCGGCAGGAACGGTAAGAAGAACTACGGCGAATAGCGGACGTACCATGGAGCCGGACAGAACCGGGCTTCTTACAAATTTTAAGTCACGCATGGCAAGTGTCAATTTTCAGATCGTCGGTTATAAGGGCCATTCATGCGTCATATGCAGCCGAGCTACGCCACGCCTCGGATTAGCTCAGTGTTCCTTTACTTCCGTTTGCACATCCACGCTCGGCCAACCGCCGCCCAGCGCCTTATAAAGCAATACCGTGTCGGACAGAATCAGCTGATGGTTGGCGAGCAGTTCCTGCTGCGCGTCCAGCAGCGTCCGTTCGGTTTCGAAAACTTCCAGTTGCGACACTACGCCGAGGCGCAATTGCGACTGGATCTGATCGGCGACGATTTGCAAACGCGACACCTCCTGCTGCAATTCCACCCGCTGCGCCTTGTGCGAATTCAGATTGACCAGCGCGTTCTCCACTTCCTCGAACGCGCCCATGACGGCTACGCGGTACTGCTGTTCGGCGACCGTCGATTGCGCTTGCGTGACCTTCACATGGGCCCGCACGCCGGGATCGAGCAGCGGAATGTTGATGCTGGGCATGAATCCGTAAGTGAACGACTTCAGTAAATCGGTCAGTGCGAAACTCGCCGTGCCCCCGTGGCCAGTGAGGTTGATGGTGGGCAATTGCGCGAGCTTGGCCTGTCCGACCAGGTCGTAGGCTTCCAGTACTCTGAACTCGGCGGCCACCACGTCGGGTCGGCGCGCAAGAAGTTGCGCGGGCAGGCCGTCCGGCACCACGGGCAATTGCACGCGTTGTTGCAAATGCCCTTTGGGCAACTGGAACTCACCCGCAGGTACACCGAGCAATGTGCACAACGCGTTGTTCGCGACATCGCGCGAGCGGCGCAATTCGAGCAACTGATTGGTTAGACGGTTGATCTCGGCCTGCTGGCGCAATACCTGTGTTTGCGGTACGAGACCGTTGCGGCGTTGGCCGTCGTAGATGGCGAGAATTTGTCGGTTCGTGACGAGCGTTTGTTGTTGCTGCTCGATCTGGTCGTCGAATTGCAGGATCTGGAAGTAGGTACTCGAAACGTTCGCCACCAGTTCCAGATAACCAGCGCGCCAATCCGCTTCGCTGGCGTGAAACTCGGCCTTTTGCGCCTGCACGCCCTTCTCCACTTTGCCCCAGATATCGATGTCCCAGCTCACCTGCGTCGCAACGTTGTACTGCTTGGCAAACGTCTGCCCCGTACTCTTTTCGAAATCGGCGCCGCCACCCAGATCCATGGTCGGCAACGCGCCGGCTTTGGCCTCGCCGATCTGCGTGCCGGCCACGTCGATACGGGCGGCCAACACCTTGATATCGAAGTTGCCTGAGATCGCTTTCGCGATCAGCGTGTCCAGATACGGATCGTGGAAGCCTTTCCACCAGTCCGGTTCGATGGTCGCGGCGGCCGATACCGGCGAGCCTTTCTGATCCGACCACGACGCCTTGGCGGGCGTATCGGGCCGCTTGTAATCGGGCATGCTGACATCGATACACGCACTCAGCGACAGTGCGCAGACCGTTGCTGCGCAAAGCCCGCGCAGCGCCGCAGCCATGCGGCTCGCGCTCGCGTGCCGGCGGTCAGGGCAGCAATCCACTGAGGCATTGAAAGAGCGCTGACGGACCGTTGAATCAAGCGACACTGACACGATTTTCTCCGATGACACCGGCTACGTTGCACGAGGAGAACGCGCTGTTTAAGTAAAGCATGTCCTGCACTGCTTCACCATCGAAGCAGTGCAAGAAGGTCGGCGCGGGAATCGGGCGGTGATGCTGGGGTCGTGTGGAAAGAACGATTGGATGCGAAATCTTTTTGACGCGCTGCGGTTACCCGAGCTTGCGCGTCCCGCGGAGGCCTGAGCCTCCGCGGCGGCCTGCGCCGTTCAAAACACGTTGATGTTGTTGCTTGACGTTACATGCGGGTCGATCGTGGTGGTGACGCCGGCGACGAATGCTGCGTTGTTGCCATTGGCGTTCTGGATGTTCATTTCGTTGCTGATCAACTGCGTGGCGCTGACGCTCTTGCTGTTGTTCGGTGCATAGACGGGCGAGTAGTTGAAAAACGACGACGACGGATAGCCGAAGCCGAGGCCGCCACGCACGGCGCTCATGGCCTTGCTGTCGAGTTGAGCGGTGATGGACAGGTCTTTGATCATCAGCGTGTTCATGGTAAATCTCCTGGAAGGGAAAAAGCACAGTGTTGCGGTTGGGTTCGAGCATCTTGTCTGCTCGAGTGTCACTAACGCATGGGCTGTGCCAGTTTTGCTTTCCGATCCTAAGAAATCGTCTGAATGGCCGTAGATAAAGGGTTTCGGGGATGGTGTGCCGCCAGATGCAGCGCGACGCCTACGATGCGGCCGATTGGAGCTGGTGGATCACAACCAACAATCCGCGCGACTGTGTTGGTTGTGACGTGACACACTAAAACGAAACGACCGCGTTGATGTGTCGACACCGCGTCAGCGCGCAATCACGGTGATCTTCTTCGAGTACACCGGCGGGTTGTGCGGGACATGCATGTCGTCACCCATGAGCAGTTGCAACGTGTGCTTACCCGGCGGCAGCTGAATCATCGTTTCCGTCTCGCCCGCGCCGAAATGCAGATGGTTGCGGTCGGATGGAATTTCCTGGTCCATCGGCGGCAGGTCGGTGTCGATCAGCAGATGGTGATGCCCGGTGTTCGGATACTTGACACCCTTCGGCGCCACGCCCATATAACGCAGGCCGAACCACACGCGAAAAGGTTTATTGGCCGGCACCACCTGGCCATCGTTCGGATAGCCGATATAGGCGTGTGCGCCGGCCGGCGACGGCGTCGTGCCCGCCGTGGCGAGATTCGGCGAGGCCAGTGACGCCAATGTCGCAAGTGCCACGAGCGCCGCAAGCGCGATGATCCTGTACATGTTGGTCTCTCCGTCCTGACGGACCCGTTTTGAACGAACGGGACGCCCTAGTCTTTTAGCACGGTGATGGTGATCTTCTTCGAATACACGGGTGGCACATGCGGCACGTGGTTGTGGTCGCCGAGAAGGAGTTGCAAGGTGTGCTTGCCCGGCGGCAACTCGATGCGCGCGTCAGTCTCACCTGCGCCGAAATGCAGGTGATTGCGATCCGACGGAATTTCCTGGTCGAGCGGCGGGAGGTCGGTGTCGATCAGCAGATGGTGATGCCCGGTGTTCGGAACCGCCACGCCCTTCGGGCACACACCCATGTTGCGCAATCCCATGCGTACCCACAGCTTGCCGCCATGAATCACCGTGCCATCCGACGGCCAGATGATGTACTCCTCCGCACCCGGCGGCGAAGGCGTTTGTTCAGCAAACGCGGACCCGGACGTTAGCGCAATACCGAGCAGGACAGAAAAGGCTGCGCACAAAACCGCACAGAACGTTGCAAGGCTCGCCTTCGTTCCATGACGTATGTCGAGCACGCCAGGTGTGAGGGTTCTTCGCATTGCGCACTCTCCCGAAGAATAACCATCGCGGCCTCGGCTGCGCGAAGCGCAGACCGGACGCTCCGGCTGGATGTCGCGGGCGCTCGCGTAGTTGCACGTGGGTTCACGTGAGGGGTCGACGTGAATGAGCAGCCGCTTTATTAAAACGGCCGTACAGCGTTACTTTGTGAATTAGCTTAGGACGTAACTTGTCAAAAAGATACGCCATACTCGTTAACCGTATAACGCATAGACGATGCGCTGATCATTGTGACGCGCAAACCGCGTGCTATCGTTGTTCATAGGTTGTCGATGGAAAGTCGATCGCGGCGTCGATGCTGCGCCCGATTCACTTCAACGGCTGATGCGGGCGTCGCGGTCGTCGAAACCCTATGTTCTGTCCGGAACAAACAGGATACGAATATGTGGCGAACATTCCTGCTGGTGTGCATGGTCGGGGCAATTCAGGCGCATTGGGGCAGTGTTTATGCCGCGGCGCAGCGTGACGGCGCGGAGCATGGCGCTACCGCGACGCGTTCGACGGCGGCGTCCCTCGTGCCGCTCATACCGGTCAAGGACAATCCGCAACCGGCGCGTATCGCGCTGGTGATCGGCAATGGCGCGTACGGTGACCCGGCGGACCCGATTAGCGGTAACGCGCCTCGCGACGCTGAAGCCATGCGCGACACACTGCGTGCGCACGGCTTCGACGTCATCATGCGCACCAATGCGTCGCCGCAGCAAATGCGGCAAGCGATCGGCGAATTCCGCCAACGCCTGCAGAAAGGCGGCGTCGCACTGTTCTATTTTGCGGGACACGGCATGCAGATCGGGCAGCAAACGCTGCTCGTGCCCGCCGGTCTCGACGCACGCGTGCCGGCGCGACTGGTCAGCGAAGGCATCGATTTGAGTACTGTATTGCAGGCGATGCGCGCACCACGTGCCGGCGCGCTCAATCTCGTGATTCTCGATACGTGTCTGAACAATCCGTTCTCCCGTGACGTATCGCTCGACACGGCCACGTTGCCCGCGAATACCCTGGTCGCCTACGCAACCGTGCCTGGCGGCTTTGCAGCGGACGGCATACGACACGGCATCTATACAGACGCATTGCTGCGCGCGCTCAACGAACCTTCTTCATCACGCGAATTTGCGGGCATGTTTCGACGCGTCGCGGCGAGGGTTAGCCAAGTTACCGGCGGTGAACAAACGCCGTGGATAGTCTCTTCGCTTGCAAGGGACGCGAGTCTGAGCGAACCGGTATCTCGCGACGCCCGTGCGTCGCTTCTATCCGCTACCGGCGACGACACACTTGCCGTGCTGCACAGCAGAGGCATTCTGCCGAAGGACAGCAGCGAGCAGTACGAGATCACCTTCTGGGACTCCATCAAGGACAGTAACTACCCAAGCGATTACGAGGCCTATTTGAAGGCCTATCCGAACGGCCGCTTCGCCGCGCTCGCCCACGCGCGCATTGATCGGCTGCGCGCTGCTGGAGCAGCGAGCGCACCGTCCGCATCGCCGCCGGTTGCACCCTCGCCCCAAGCCGCACGGCCAGCCGCACCGGCCAGCGCCGCGCCACAAGAGCACCCACGCGCCGCCACGCCGACGACGCCACCGCCAGTTACGCCAACCGCCCAACCCGCGGCCCCTTCCGTGCCAGTAATCGCACAGAAATCCACCGCACATCCGCCAAGCGCCGGCGAAAGTCGTGATTGCGCCACCTGCCCGATCATGATCGCCTTGCCTGCGGGCGCATTCGCGATGGGCAGCAACACCGACGACCCCTCCGAAAAACCCGTCCATCACGTGACCATTGGCGCGCCGTTCGCCATTGGTAAATACGAAGTGACCGTCGAGCAGTGGAATGCGTGCGCCGCAGCAAACGCCTGTCAAAAGCTGACGCCCGAAAGCAATACAAACAAAGCTGCGCCGGCACGCGACCTCAGTTGGGAGGACGCGCAACAGTACGTAAAGTGGCTCAGCAAAACCACCGGCAAACCGTACCGTTTACCCACCGAGGCCGAATGGGAATACGCGGACCGTGGCGGCACCACAACGGCATACTGGTGGGGCGATCAGATGCGCAAGGGCAACGCCAATTGCAAAGACTGCGGTGATCCGTGGCACAAGGACGGACCCGAAGCCGCCGGCTCGTTCGCGCCGAATCCGGTCGGACTGTATGACATGAACGGCAGCGTTTGGGAGTGGGTCGCCGATTGCTGGCACAACTCTTACCAGGGCGCGCCCACCGACGGCCACGCATGGGATAGCCCCAGTTGCGACATGCGGGTGATTCGCGGTGGTTCGTGGCGCGAAGGCGGCGGTTACATGCTGAGCGCGACCCGTTTCAAATACAGTTCGAGCGTGCGCCAGTCGCAGGATGGCTTCCGGGTGGTGAAGGACCTCAAGTAAAAGTAAAGCGGCGACAGCTTAGGGTGTGCGCGGCTTCGTCGTGATCGGCGCGAAATCGGCGACGATATGATCCTGACCGTATTTGCCGGCGATCTGCGCAAGCCGCGCATCCAGTGCCCGCAAATAATCGGCACGTGATTCGCTTTCGGGCCGCGGCTTGTCGAATAGTTGCGCCGGCGTAATCAACAGCACCACCATCTCCGATCCAAACGGCTTCGAAATGATCCAGTCACCCGCGCTGCCGATGGTGGCCGCATAGTGCGGGGGCGCCTGATTGTCCTTCGCGCGCGGACTCGGCACCATGTGCACGACGCTACCGTCGAGCTGGTAGTAATCGAGGTTCACGTACGAGTCGTAAGCGGGCGTGGTGACGTCCACCACCAGCGAATCGCCTTCGCTCAGCAGGCCACTGGGTGGCCTCACATGCAGCGCCGCCACGTGGCCCGCTTGCCAGTTTCGGGTCCAATAGGGAGCGAGCGCTTTGATCGTGTCGCATTTGTCGTCGGCGAGCGGCTCGACCTGGAGCGTCAGCGTATCGACGCCCGGCAATGCTGTCAGCGTGTCCTTCAGATGCGCCGCGCCGTAGCGTTGCGAGACGTAGCCGCGCACCGTCAACGAATGATCTTCTGTCGAGGCGGACAGCGCCGAACACGGCACCTGTGCCAAAACCGGCGCGACGGTGGCTAAGGTCAACGCGGGTTTGGGCGCGGGCGGCGCAGAAGGCTGCGCGGGCGGCGGCGGTGCCGCGGACGCTGCGACGGTTGGCGCGGTGGTCAGCGCTGTGGTTGTCCCGGCAGATGAGCCTGCGGCTGACTTTGCAGCGTCTCCGGCAACGGGTCCGGCGGTGGCAGATGACTCAGGCGCATTCGTGGCCGCCGAAGCCACCTGATCCGCTGACGCCTCCGAAGCCGCCGCAGCCGGCTGCGTGCCGCTTTGACGATTCTGCGCCGACCGCAAAGCAAACACGCCCACAATCGCCGCACACACCAGCGCGAAACCCGCGAATCCCGCCTTGACCAGCGTACCCGACTTCTCCGCGCGCGCTTCGTTGTCGAACTCCGCGATGAAACGCGCGACGCTCGGCATGCGCGTGTTGCGATCGAACGACAGCGCGGCCCGCAACGCGCGCCACTGCTTCGCATCGAGATTGGGCGGACGCTGCGGCTTGAAGTCCGCATTGCGCGCCTGCGTCGCCGACAATCGATCGAACGGATGATGGCCCGTCAACAACTCGTAGGTAATGCAACCAAGTGCGTAGATATCGTCGCGCGGGTCCGGCTCGCGATGCTCGATCATCTCGGGACTCGCATACGCGGGCGTCAACGCACCAAGGCTGCCGGGATCGAAGACCGTTGCGTCGCTCTCCTCCTCGGGCCGCTGAAACACGCGGGCAATACCGAAGTCGATCACCTTCACTTCGGCATTCGTCGTGAGAAAGACGTTGGCGGGCTTGAAATCGCAATGCACGAAGCCGTGCTCATGCGCATATGCGAGCGCATTGCACATGCCGCGCACGATCGGCAGCGCGGCGCGCACCGGCATTCCGTTGTAGCCCGGCGTGCGTAATAGCTGACTCAGCGGCTTGCCGGTCAGATACTCCATCGTCAGGTAGACGATCGGTCCGTCGCGATCGAAGTCGTACACCGCGATGATGTTGCGGTGCGCGAGCACCTGCGCCTTGCGCGCCTCGCGTTGCAGCGCGACGAGCGAATTCGGATTACCGCGGAACTGGACGTTGAGCACCTTGATCGCGAGATACGGTTTGCGATCCGACGCTTCGAGCTTGCGCAAATCCAGCGCCTTGTACACCGTGCCCATCCCGCCGACACCCAGACATTCTTCGAGGACGAAGCGGTTGTTCAGCGTGTCGCCGATGCCTTTGATCTGATCATGCCCTGCGGCACCGGCTGCGCTCGACGTGCCTGCCGGACTTGCCGCGTTCGCTGCACTGGCAGAGCGCACCGACGGTATCTCGACGGTGGTCTGCATGCCGGTCTCCTCGCCGCCGGCCGCCACGTTCGAGACGCGCAACTGTTCGATGCGCCGCCGCACTTCGGCGTAGAGATCGTCGGGAAGAGGGGTTTTGCGATGCGCGGCACCGAGCATGTCCAGCAGCTGCGTGCGATCGAGTCCATCGGTCGTCAACGTGCTGTCGAGTTGAGCCACGAACTCGTCGCGTGACAGCTCGCCGCTCTGATAGTCGCGAATCACATGCGCAAGGCTAGCCATTTGTGCGAAACGCCCCCGCTGCCGTTGGGCCGGATCGCATGCGACCGGAGCCTTTCGGGCCGATAGAAAACCTGTCGTAACCAGTTACATGCGCCGCTTCGATACTAGCTCCCGACCCGGTCTTTCGCAAACCAGGATTGCCCCGCTGCGGGCACGGCCAGCGAGTGTCTTGCGACATCCAACAGAATCCGATGCGTTGTTGGGTCCGCACCATCAGCCGCGAGTCGTCCTCTAGCGGCTCGGCTGCTGTTTCGATGCGGTGGCATGACGCGAAAGCCTTGTGCATCAGGCATTCGCCAACTTTCTTAGGAGAGGAGAGTAAAACTGGCACAGCCCATGCGTTAGTGACACTCGAGCAGACAAGATGCTCGAACCCAACCGCAACACTGTGATGTTCCCTTCCAGGAGATTTACCATGAACACCCTGATGATCAAAGACCTGTCCATCACCGAACAACTCGACAGCAAGGCCATGCGCGCCGTACGTGGCGGCCTCGGCTTCGGCTTTGGCTACCCCAGCACGTCGTACACCAACATCAGCCCGGTGTTCGCGCCGAACAACAGCAAGCAGGTCAGCGCCACGCAGTTGATCAGCAACGAAATGAACATCCAGAACGCCAACGGCAACAACGTCGCGTTCGCAGCAGGACTCACTTCGACGATCAATCCCTCCGTCACGTCGAGCAACAACATCAACGTCTAAAGCCTGATTCGGCGAAGCGGAGAAGCCCTCGGCAATTTCCGCTTCGCGCCGATCACGCCCGTCTTCCGCGCACCTTTGGAGAACCACCATGTCATCCCTCATGATTCGCGATCTATCCCGCACCCGCGAACTCGACCGCCGCGCAATGTCGGCGGTGGCCGGCGGCACGGGCAGCAGCGTGCCCGGCCTGCCCTCCGTGGCCGGCCTTGGCGGCATCGCCAATGTCAACGTCTCGGTGAACCAGAACCTCAGCCAGATACAAAACGTCAATGTTGCCGCCCTCAACAACATCGGCGTGATCGGCGCCGGCTTCGTGCCGTTGAATCTGAATGTCAGCCCGTCGCTGTGGGCCGCCAATTACGCCAACGTTTAACGGCATGCAGTAGCGAAGGACCGGGGCCCTCTCTACTGTTGCCGGCTCACATCCGGCAGGCGAGCTGCGAGCAGATTTCCTATACTGATAGTGCGACGAGACCTCCGCACATTTAAAAACACACCCGGGCGACGGCTGGGCAACCGCACCAGCCGCCCGCTCTATCGCTTCCCTGGAGCCGCCATGGCAAAGCTCGTTATCAAAGACCTCACCGACAGCGTTGAACTCGACCGCCAGGCGATGGCCGCCATTGTCGGCGGCGCACGAATCGGTGCGCGTGCGAGCGTCGCCGTGCAGCTGGTGCCGAGATCGGCACGCGTGGTCGACTATCCGCCGGGTTTTCCCGCAGCGCACCAGGCCATTGTCGACGTACCCGTTTCTATCGCGTCGCCGAGTTCGTCGCATAGCTAGGCCTCCGATCAGACACTCATAGCAACGGCACGCGCTTAACGCGCGTGCCGTTTTCGTTTGACGTATTGGCGTTTGCTCCACTTGCCATTCGTATGCGTGCCGGCGGTTCCGGCACACTGCATGGCGCACTTTGAACCTGATCGATACCGACATCTTCGACAGCCGTTTTAAAAGGTCCTTCTTATAGGACGCGCGAGACGCCCGCAATTGGAAACGACCGCGCCCGCCGCGCTTTTTCAAACGGCGGGAGCATTGTTCAATCGACCTGGCGAATGTCCGTACGCAGCGTACGTTAAAGACCGCACGCTCACCTATGATGTTTAGGATGCCACGTGGTTTTGTTCCGGTCGTTCATAGCACGCGCAATTCGGACGGCCGTCTGGCATGGATATGTTTGCGGTGCGAGGTATGCAGAAACGTCACGCCGCGCAAGCAGCGATAACGGCGCGCCACGGACCGCCATCGTCGAACCATCTTGGAGACATGAAATGAAATTCATCGTGCAATGGGCTGGTCTGCCGACTGCGGAAAATTCCGTCATCGAACGATTCATGAAAACCGGCGGACAGCCGCCTGAAGGTGTCAAATTGCTCGGGCGCTGGCATGCGATCGGAGGATTGCATGGCTTTGCCGTGGTCGAGGCGGAAGATACGCGCGGACTATCGGCGCTAGCGCTCGAGTGGGGCGACCTGCTGACGATGAGCGTCTTCCCCGCGATGACTGACGAAGACCTCGGTGCGGCATTGGGTGCGCATCAGGCCGCACGCAAATAATCATGCAAACAAGAGCGCAAGCAGAACCATTATGACGCCCAGCCTCGACGCGCCGCTACCCAGCGGACAACTGCTGCCGTTTCGCGAATCGCTGCTGGCGATGCTTGGCGTTGCCTTCGTCTCGATGCTGGTCGCGCTCGATCAAACTATCGTCGGCACCGCGCTGCCGCGCATCGTTGCCGATCTGAAGGGCTTCGATCTGTACGCATGGGTCGCGACGGCTTATATGCTGGCCTCGGTGATCACCATTCCAATCTTCGGACGGTTGGGCGATCTGTTCGGTCGCAAGCCGTTTCTGATCGCCGCGATTCTGTTGTTTACCGGTGCGTCGGTATTGTGCGGGTTCGCCACCAGCATGCTGCTGCTCGTGATTTCGCGCGGTTTGCAAGGGATAGGCGGCGGCATTCTGATCGGCACGGTGTTCGCCACCGTTGCCGATCTGTTCCCCAATCCAAAGCTGCGGTTACGCTGGCTCGTGTTCGTCACGTCCGCGTTCGGCGTCGCCAATATGGTCGGGCCGACGCTCGGAGGCGTGCTCACACAATACGGCGGCTGGCGCCTGGTGTTTTTCGTCAACGTACCGGTCGGCCTCGTGTCGTTGTTGTTCGTGCAGCGCTTTTTGCCGCCCCTACGTCATCTACGGCACAGTGGCCCCGTGCGACTCGACTGGCTCGGCGCGTTCGTAGTCGCGGTCACGTTCGGCTCGCTGCAATTGCTGATCGAATTGCTTCCTAAGTACGGCCTCGACACGATAACGATCGTGCTGGCCGTCGTTGCAGCGGGTTTTGCAATAACGCTGTGGCTATGGGAGCGGAGGATGAAGTATCCGATCATTCCAGTGGATATGCTGATGGACCGCAAACTGTCCGCGCTCTTCGCAATGTCGGTACTTGGCGGTTTCGCGCTGTTTTCGCTGGTGTTTTATGTGCCGCTGCTGTTTCAGGGCGGTTACGCGATGTCCGCCCACGATTCCGGCATGCTGATAACGCCACTGCTGCTTGGCACGACAGTCGGCAGTGTGGTGAATAATCGTATCGTCACGCGGATCCGTCGCGCGAACGGCATTATGTATGTTGGATTCGCGTTGTCCGCACTCGCGTGTTTGGGTGTAATCGCGCTCAAAGGCAACGAGCCGCATCTGGTGTGGATGTCGTGCATGGGCATCAGCGGTCTCGGGCTCGGTCTGGTGGCGACCAGTTTGACGGTCTGTTCGCAGCAGATCGTCGCGCGCGATCAGCTCGGCGCGGCGACGGCATTGCTGCAATCGTTGCGTACTTTTGGTGGGATGCTGGGCACGGTGATGACCGGTGCGTTGCTTGGGCATCTCTATACGCAAGGGGTACATCGCTCGCTTGCTTCGTATCAGGCGACGCAGTGGTTCAAATCGTTTGCGAGTCCCGAACTGCTGGTGGATCGCGCGGAGCAGGCCGCGTTGATCAATCGTCTGGTGAGCGCCGGCCATGCAGGCGATGCGATGATGAATTCCGCGCGCGATGCGCTCGTGCAGTCGATTCATATCGGCATTCTGGTGGCGGGCGCAGCGGCGCTGATTGGATTGTGTCTTGCCTGGTTTGTGCCGCCGGTGAGGATTAGTTATTCGGAGGGGGAGTGGGTGGCGGGTAGACCGGCGCAAGCGCAAGCTGATGCAATTCCGCCGCGGGGGAATGCGCTTTAGGTGATGGTTGAGTTGGGCTCCAGCTCTGATTTCGCCAGCTTGTCGGTGCTCGCTCGGCACACTGATAGTGGTGCGCGCAACGAATAGCCTAACGTTGCAGAGCTATTCTGCTTTCAACGGCCCTCTGTTTTCCTGTCTGCGTCTTGAGGTTTGGAAGCACTAACTTGAAGCGTTTAATACGCGTCATGTCGAAGCGAAACCTTTGGTCAACGCGCACTTATTTGAGGCGCGGAAAACTATCGCTTCAAATCTCTCCGCGATCGAAATATCCCTGAAATCAAGGGCGATTCGACACACCTTCTGCGCGAATGGTCGTAGGAATGCTTGACCTAACGATTGTGATTTCTTACCATTGACTTCGCCGCTTGCATACCTAAGACCAAGTCGTTTTCAACCAGGCGCGCGCATAGAACAAGGCCAAAACTAAACAACGAGGTCTTCCGGGGTTCTTGCATGACAATGGATGAAGACATCGCGCACGTGACGCGAGTGATGGCGCCGTCGCTGCGCGCCTTTCGTGGTGAACCTGTGCTGCCACCGGCGTATTGGCGAAAGCGGCTGCAACGCATACAGGATGAGTTCCCTTTGACTGAGTTGCAGACGTTTCAGATCCAGCGGTTGTTGGGGGAGTTGGATCGGTTTGAGGCGGAGAGGGGTGAAGTTTAGTCGGCTGTGGTGCAAATTACGGGCGTGAGTGAAGAACGGCGTATTCACCATTGCATCATCATGCTGAAAGGACTGCCTTCCAGACAGCGGGCGCAGTGGTATCTTTGAGGTGCAACCGTGTGACCTTTGCGGATGCGATGCATCAACTCGAGGCCCGATATCGCAATGGCCGCACTCCTGAAGCGTTTGACCCAGCGCATGATCGTAGAGCGCGCCAGCGACAGCCCGCGCTCCGCTATTATTTCAACGAGGCCTCGAAGGCTCAGCTACCAACGCACACACAGGACGATCACTTCGCGGTCAAAGTGGCGGCCGTTGAACAGCCTGTCGATGTCTGCCAGCTTACTCATAGCTTGCCCGGGCTCGTCAAAAACCGACCTTAACCTACCGGAGGCTCCGATTTGCACCGGAACCCTTCGTGCGACATCGCTGTCCTCAGCGTGCGACCCCCGCGATTCTCGACAAGGCGATAACCGTGCGGCTGATCTGCTCCGGCGCATGCGTCGAGCAAATGAAAAAACGCAGGCGTGCGCTTTTTTCTTCTACGGCCGGATAGAAGATCGGCTGCACGTTGACGCCTTCGTCGAACAGCGCGTTTGCCCATTGAGCCGCCTTCACTGAACTGCCGGTGATGACGGGTACGACAGCAAAACCTTGGCTCAACCCGGTATCGAGCCCGGCAGCACGCGCCTCGGTCAGGAACTGGCGACCGCGCGCCTGCAACCGCACGACGCGTTCGGGTTCGGCAAGCAGGCATTCGAGCGCCGCAAGCGAGGCCTCGGCAAGCGCCGGGGCAAGCCCCACGCTATACAGAAAGCCCGGCGCGAAGTGGCGCAGCATATCGACGAGCGGCTGGCAGCCGGCAATGAAACCGCCGCAGCCGGCCAGCGTTTTACTCATCGTCCCCATCCACAGATCCACTCGGTTTGAGTCGATATCGCACTGCTCGCGAATGCCCTTGCCCGACGCGCCGAGCACGCCGAGCGAATGGGCTTCGTCGACCATCAGAAATGCGCCGTGACGTTCCTTCAATTCGCAGAATCGCGCCAGGTCGGGGTGGTCACCGTCCATGCTGTAAAGCCCTTCGATCGCGATCAGGACATGCCGGTAGTCGCGACGCGTTCGCGTGAGCAATTCGTCGAGCGCCTGCCAGTCGTTGTGCGCGAAGCTCAGGCGCTTCGCGCCACTCAGTTGTGCACCCTGCACGATACTGTTGTGCGCGAGCGCGTCGTGGACAATCAGGTCGCCCGGCCCGAACAGCGCGCCGATCACGGTCACGTTGGTGGCGTGGCCGCTCACGAATGCGACGCAGTCGTCGGTGTCGTAGAACGCGGCGAGCGCATGCTCGAGCGCGCGATGTACCGGCCGCTCGCCCGCGACAATACGGCTCGCCGACGCGGACGTGCCATACCGGTCGATCGCCGCCTTGGCGCGCGCCGCGACGACGGGATCGTCGGCAAGACCGAGATAGTTATAGTTCGCAAAGTTCAAGTATTCGCGGCCGCCGATTTGCGTCGTCGCGCCTGCCGCGCCCTCGTGAACGCGAAAGAAAGGCGACGCGACGCGCAGCGTCTCACCCATCTCCCGCATGATCCGAACCTGCTGGTACTGCGGCATCGCCTCGAAACGACTACGCGCCGATTCGGTTCCTGCTACTTCTGCAACCGGCGTGCCGGACGCCGCGGCCGCTTCGGTCGTGCGCTCAAGTCGCCGTTGCAGGGCTTTTGCCGCCAACTGCTGGCGAATGTGTTCTCCGAGTGCCATGTGATTCCTTTCCAGCCTCTCTATCCCGCCTGCCCGTCTCACGCGTCCGCGCTGACCCACTCGCACGCGCCGGGCGTGCCAAGCAACGTGGCGAGCAGCCTGTAATTCATCTCGTGTGTCGGCCGTCGCGCCGTGACCCGCCCGAGCAGCGGTGCACCTGCTAGCGCAAGATCACCGACGAGGTCGAGCACGCGGTGGCGCACGAATTCGTCCGGCTGACGCAAGCCGCCAACCACACGCTTACCGACGATCGACGCCGTGCAGGACGTCCGCGCGCCACGCAAAATCGGCACCCCGCGCAAATAGCCGACGACGATCGCCGGCACTGCCCATTTGATCTGCCCGTAAGAACGCGCCGACGCGATCTCATCGGCGAACGCGCGCGGTGTGAGCCGGCCGTACCATTCCATGTCGCCGAAGTCCTTGAGGTCGTTGTTGTAGACGCTGAGCACATACTCGTCCGCGGGCTCGACATGCATCTCGCGGCGCGTGGCGCCAGTACCATCGGCGACACTCACCGGCTTCAGCACGCGGAGAAAGCGTTTAGGCTGCGGCAACGCAGTGCGTCCGCAGGCCATGATCGCATCGATCCACGGCTGCGCGCTGCCGTCAAGAATCGGCACCTCCTCGGCGTCGAGTTCGACGATCGCGTGATCAATCTCGCAGACCAGCAGCGAGCCAAGCAGATGTTCGACCGTGCGCACGCCGACACCGTCGGCTGCGCGCAACATCGTGCACAGTGGCTGGCTCTGGCGCAATGCCGGATCGGCAGCGATCATACCAAGCTCACGCCCGTCACGGAGACGGCGAAACACAATGCCGTGCCGCTCGCCGGAGGGCGCCACGGGCAGAATCCGCACGTTCACGCGTCGCCCGGTATGTAGCCCTCGCCCCGACAGTTCGAGAGGCCGGGCGAGCGTTCCTTCGCTGGCTTGCCAACCTGAAGGCAGCTTTACTCGGCAAACGCCGGCGTCGACTGACATGTCCTATCTCCCTGATGTTCCTGATCCTGATCCTGATCCTGATTCCGATTACGCTCGCGCATCGCACGTGCCTCGTTCTCGCACGTCGGTCGCGGCCGCTCCGCCGGGGCTAGCCGCATCCGCATCACACTTGTTGAGCAGATCGACGATCCGCGTGGAAAGCGTATGCACTGTCGCCCCCTCTGCGATCGCCATGATCGACAGTTTCACGCCGAACGATTCCTCGACTGCCATGCCAAGCTCAATACCCATCAGCGAGTCCATGCCAAGGTCGAGGACGGACCGGTTGAGGTCGATGCGCTCCGGCGACATATGCAGGATGCGTCCGATCTGGCTGCGCAAAACCGCCTCGACCATCGAAACGGCTTCCGGCTTCGGCAGCGCGCGCAGCCGTTCGAGCAGCGCGCCGTCTTCACCCGCGGCCTCGGCCGCGTCGCCGACCTGCAGCGCTGTGTAGCGGCGCGCCCGTGCCGCGGGCATGCCGCGCGCGATCGCCGACCAGTCCAGACGCACGATGGCCTCGCCAGCAACGCCGCTCATCAACGCCTGTTCGAGTGCCGCCAAGGCCTCGTCGGAGGTGATCGACGCGCCGCCGATACGCGCCTGCAGCGCCTCACGCTTCGCACTGTTGCGCGCGAGGAAGCCGACATCGTCGATCGGCCCCCACGCCATGAAAGTAGCCGCCAGCCCGCTCGCGCGACGATGCCCGACCAGCCCTTCGAGGAAACTGTTTGCCGCGACGTACGCGCCCTGGCCGGGATTGCCGAGATAGGTCGTGGCCGATGAATACAGCACGAAGAAGTCGAGCGTGCAGCGCTGCGTCACGCGATGCAGATTCCATGCGCCCGCCACCTTGGGTTCGAGAACGGCCGCCATGCGCGCGTCATCGACGTTACGCAGCAGTCCGTCGTCGATGCGCATCGCGGCGTGCAGGACGCCCTTGAGTGGCGTACCGCTGGTTTCGATCGTGTCGATGAGACGCTTGAGCGCTACGGCATCGGTGACATCGCACGACGCCACCGACACTAGCGCGCCGTATTCGTCGCGCCAGCGCCCGACCTCCTGTCGTTGCGCGACATCGAGCACCCCGCTGCGGCTCGCGAGCGTCACATGACGCGCGCCGCGCGCGATCATCCAGCCTGCACTCGCGTAACCGAGTCCGCCGGTGCCGCCTATGATCAGATACGCAGCCTGCGAGTCCAGTTGCAACGCCGGCCGCGCGGCACCACGCGCCGGCGCCGGCGTGCCCGACGGATAGGTGACGAGCACTTTGCCGATCTGACGCGCCTGCTGCATGTAGCGGAACGCCTGCTCAGCACGCGCCGCAGGAAACGCGCGATACGGCAGCGGATGCAGAACGCCGGTCGCGAACAGGTCCATCACTTCCCGGAACAGCCGGGTCGTCAAATCGGACCGCACACCCATCAGCTGATCGGCATCGATGCCGAAATAGCTGATGTTGTTGCGGAACGGACGCAAGCCGATCTGACTGTTTTCGTAAAAGTCACGCTTGCCCAGTTCGAGGAAACGGCCGAATGGCCGCAACGTGTCGATACCGCGCACCATCGCCTCCCCCGCGAGCGAATTGAGCAGGACATCCACGCCCTCGCCCTGCGTGCGCTCGCGAATCTGGTCCGCGAACGCCAGACTGCGCGAGTCGAACACGTGATCAGCGCCCAGCAGCCGGACGAATTCACGTTTCTCGTCGCTACCGGCCGTCACGAAGACTTCCGCGCCGAGATGACGGGCAATCTGAATCGCCGCGATACCGACGCCGCCCGCGCCGCCGTGCACGAGCACGCGTTCGCCGCGTCGCAGACGCGCCAGTTCGCACAGCGCGTAATACGCGGTAAAGAACGTTATCGGGATGGTGGCCGCTTCTTCGAACGACATCAACTCAGGCTTGCGCGCAATGGCCGTCGCACGCGTGATCACGCGCGTTGCGAATGAGGCCGGCGCGAAACCGAGCACCGCGTCGCCTGGCGCCCAATCTTCGACGCCCGGGCCGACCGCCACGATCCTGCCAGACAGTTCCATTCCGATGGTCGCACCCGCGAAGCCGGTCTCGACCGCTTCATCGGACAACAACCCCATGGCATACATCACGTCGCGGAAGTTCAGGCCGGTCGCGCACGGTGCGATCGTCACTTCACCGGGTCCCAGCTCGCGCTCCGACAAGGCAAACCACTCGAGATTGCGCAGCGAGCCCGGCATGCCGAACGCGAGTACCGCAGGCGACGGCTCGCGGGTATCGGCCACGTGCCATGCCGTCTGTCGTGAAGCCTGTTGCGCCGGCAACATGCGAGGCACGTAGCGGCCCTGCGGTGCCAGCAGCACTTCTTCCTCGCCGTCGTTATCCAGCAACGTACGCACCAGTTGCGATGCCTCGTGCCCTGCGGCAGGCGTGACGTCGATCAGGCGCAGCGAGAGCGTCGGATACTCGTTCGCCAACACGCGGCCGAGCCCCCAGAGGCTCGCTTGGTCCGGCTGGGTGGACGCGCCACCGGCGAACGGAGCGCCACCTCGCGTCACCACGCTCAGCTTCGCGGATTCAGCCACGCCAAGCTTGTCGAGTCCACGCACGAGCGCGGCGAGCGCCAGAACGCCACCCTGCTGCGCGTGCATGAGATCCGTGCCGCTGGCGTCGTCGAGAGGCACCAGCGGCGCGACAAAAACGATCTGGGCAGGCGTCGCCTGGCTCGCCAGCCAAGCCGCAGCGTCGCGCATGGGCGCCACGTCGACATGGCAACCCTGTTCAACCAGCTCGGCTGCCAGCGCGGCGCTAAACGCGTCGCCGCGGTCCCGCGCGATCAGCCACGACCGCGAGGGCGCCGCGACAACCGTCGGATACAGTTCGGCCGCTTCCTTGCGCGCAACCACGAGCGCCGTCGCGCCGTCGAGGTCGAGGCCTCGCTCCGTGTAACGCATCACGTCTCGCAGACCCGCGTGCTCGCACAGCGACACGAGCTTCGCGGGTGTGAGGGTCTCGCAGGACGTGACGCCGATGTCGCGACCCGCCACGCCGACCACGATGTCAGAAAAGCGGCTACGCTGCAGGTCGGCGAGAACCAGCAGACCACCCGGCGCGAGCCGTTCAGCCAGCGCACGCAGCGTGCGGAGCGGATCCGCTTGTTCACCGAGCATCCGGTTCACGACGATCACGTCAAACGGCGCGGCGTCGCTGCTGCTCACGAAGAGCGGCTCATTCTCCGCGAGCAGCAGCGTCTGCACATGCGCGGCCGCTTCGGAGTCGAGCGCGGCAAGCTGCTGATGCGTGCCGGCAAGCACGTGTTCGCAAAGTGCGACCGGCGCGTCGAGGTCGAGCGAATGCAGCACGTCACCGCTAAGCGCACCGACCTCCAGCACGCGCAGACGACGCGTGCGCGGCCACGCGGCAAGCGCCTCGTTGACGCACGCGGCAAGCATCGCCCGCGTATGTGCCCATGTCGGCGATGCATCGAAAAACTGTTCGACGAGACTGCGCCCGGTCGGCGAAAGCAGTGCGAGCGTGTCTGGCGACGCATTGCCCAGCACGCGCGGCAGCGCCGCGCCAACGTGCGCGAGCAGCGTCAATTCGGCGACATGCGCCGGAGACGACGCCAGCACCTCGCGCCACAACACGGCTTGCGCCGGCATGGCCGCGCAGGCCACATCGTCACGCACAAGACGCTCGCCCTCGAAACGGGCGAGCCCATCTTCGACGACAATCTGTGCAAGCCGCGTCAACAGTGGCTGATTCGATTGCGCCTGCGGGTTCGGCCATGCGAACACATTCAGTTCGTCGAGCGCGTGGAGCGCATACAGGCCCGCGAGCACGTCAAGCAGCGGCAGCGTTTCCATCAAATGCCGCGTGCGGTGCTCGCCGTCCTCGCGCGACGATACCTGCAGGCTCGCCCGTTCGAGGAGCGCGGCGGGCGCCGGCAGCGCCTCAGCCGTGAAATTGCCGGTCAGCGGCCGCGCTTCGAGCGCGTACGCGAAACGCGCCGGGGCGTGGTGGCGGCCCAGCAGATCGACACGGCGCAGGCGGCACCCCGACAGGCGCACAACGATCGCATCGTGCGCATCGAGAAATGTGAACGACGCCACAATCGAATGCGGGCTGCGGCGATGCACGCGGACAAGCACACGCCGCACCGAATCGCCACGCAGGAAGTCGACCCGTTCGATCTGAACCGGAACGAACGCCGCACGCGCATCGGCAGACGCGGCGCCGGCTTGTCCGAGCACGGCAAAGAGCGGATGGAAGCCGCTGTCCATCAGAGCGGGATGCAGCAGATAGTCGGCGAGCCCTTGTGCGCCACCGAGGATCGACGGCATCTCAAGGTTGGCCAGTGCATTGTCTCCGGACACCTGCACGGCACGCACCCAGCGAAATGCCGGGCCGTAATTCAGCCCGATAGCGGACGTGCTGGCATACAGCACGTCGCCAGGCATGGAGGAACACGCCTCGAGACACGCGAGCAGCGGCGGTGCGGCGACGCTGTCCGCATCGAGGGTGTTGCCGCTCGCGAGCAGACGCCCCGTCACGTTCACGTTCCACGGAGCATCGCTCATGCGATCGCGCGTTTCGATCACGAATGACGCAGTGCGTACGTCAATCAGGAAGCGGAACAGCTTGGCGTGCAGAGGCTGAAACACCACCGGCATGCGAATCTCGAGATTTTCAAGTGCGGCATCCGGCGTGCCGAAGAATACCCGTGCGGCGGCGAGCGCCATCTCCACATAGCCAGAGCCCGGAAACGTAACACCGCCGTCGACAACGTGATCGGCGAGCATCGGCAAGCGCTGCGGATCGATCTGGTTTTCCCATGCAAATGCATGCTCGTGCAGCCGGTAGCCGAGCAGCGGATGATCGGCACGGCGGTTCAGCAGGTTATAACCTTCGACGCTCTGTTCGAGCCAGTATCGTTCATGCTGCCACGGATAAGTCGGCAACACGGTATGTGGCGCGCGCGGAACGAAGCGGTCGAGGTCGACGCGCGCGCCGTGCGCAACAGCCGAGAGGATCGAATGCGCGAGCATCTCC
>NZ_JAQQCQ010000006.1:0-367199 GCF_046030355.1 Paraburkholderia caffeinilytica | reverse complement strand
CAGCGGCGGCGGAAGCAGCGGCGGCGGAAGCAGCGGCGGTGGAAGCAGTGGCGGCGGCAGCGGCGGCGGAAGTAGCGGTGGTGGCTTTGGCGGCGGTTTTGGCGGTGGAAGCGCCGGCTGCGGTTGCGGCGGTGGCCCCAGCGGCGGCCCCGGTGGCGGAAAAGGAGGCGGCCCTGGCAGCGGTGGTGGTTTTGGCGGAGGCTTCGGTGGCGGGTTCGGCGGCGGCTTTGGCGGAAGCTCCGGCGGCGGTCACGGAGGCAAGGGTAGCGGCGGTAACGGTGGTGGCAATGGCGGAGGAAACGGGCACTAGCAGTCGCCCGCTTCCCTGGTAGGGGGCCCCCGCGCCCTACCCGACGCTAACGGACTACATCCGTATCTCGTCCGCATTCCCCCGGCAACGGCGGTGATGTCTCGATCCCCCGGTCGAGCGTCACCGCCCGAGGCCGGTCGAAACCGGCAGCACCGGCAAGCGGCAAGCGGCAAGCGGCAAGCGGCAAGCGGCAAGCGGCAAGCGGCAAGCGGCCAGGCAAAGCATCACGCACCGCCGCGACCTGCCGACAATCGGCCCTTGTTCTTGCACACGTTTAAAACCAAAACAATTGATCGCGGCGTGCTTGACCGGAACCAAACCGGAGCGATTGCCTCATATCAGATTCAACGTTCGATATGAGGGCATCACAACATGCAACGAAACGTCCCCCACGCCATGGCGCGTGCTGCCGCCGGTTTGCTGATGGTCGCCAGTCTCGGCCTCGCATCGCTCGCTAATGCACAAACCGCGGCACAAACCGCGGCACAAACTCCACCGCAAACAGCGGCTACGTCGGCAGAGCCGCAAACGCTGTCGCAAGCCGCCCCGCCGGTCGATCCCACCTTCTCCGCCTATTCGCTCGCGCAAACCTGCAAACAGAAAACCGATAACGTCGCGCAAGGTCAATGCGTCGGCGCGATCCGCGGCATCATCCACGGCTATCAGTACGGCGTGCTGTTCCTCGGTCAGCGCGCGTCGCTGCCGCCCAACGAAACACAGCGGGTGTCGCTGTGTTTGCGCAATACACAGGTGTCGTCGATCGTCGACGAATTCGTCGCCGACGCGGCCCAGGTCAACGATGATTCGCTCAAGCACACGCCCGCTGAAGTTGCCGTTCTGGGTTCCGTGCACATGCATCACAGCTGCAATTAATGATTCCGGCAAGGGCGAGCCACAGCGGAATAAGCGCGCCGACTCCCCGGCCGGCTGCAATCCGCTGACGGCCTCCACCGCTGCTCATAGCATTTCGAGCGGTCGCTTGCTGCGTGGCGGTTTGAAATAAATGTCGATGGCAGTGCGTTCATGAGCGTCGAGTTGCAGTTGCGACGCCCGATAGTTGTCGCGCACATGCTCGACGCGGCCCGCTTTCGGAATCGCGAACACGCCGGGCTCCTGCAACACCCACGCTAGCGCCACCTGAAACACCGAGACACCGCGTGCGTCGGCAATGTCGTCGAGCGGCGAGCGCTTCGGCAGGCGCGCATGATCGACCGGACTGTAGGCCATCGCCGGCATCTTGCGCGCGGCGAGCCACGGCAACAGATCGAATTCCGGTCCGCGGCGCGCGACGTTGTAGAGAATCTGATTCGTCGCACAAGCGTCGCCGCCGGGTGTGGCGACAAGCTCTTCCATATCATCCGTATCGAAGTTGCTGACGCCCCAGTAGCGAATCTTGCCCGCGCTGCGCAATGCTTCGAATGCCTCGACGGTTTCCGCGAGTGGCACCGAGCCGCGCCAATGCAACAGATAAAGATCGAGCCGATCGGTTTTCAGGCGCTTGAGGCTCCGCTCGCAGGCCGCGATCACACCGCGCCGACTGGCGTTATGCGGATACACTTTGCTGACGAGAAAAACCTGATCGCGCAGCCCCGCCAGCGCTTCTCCGAGCAGCGATTCGGTGGCGCCGTCGCCGTACATTTCCGCGGTATCGATCAGCGTCATGCCCAGTTCGATGCCACAGCGCAGCGCGGCGAGTTCCGAGGCGCGCCGCGACGGCTGTTCACCCATTTCCCACGTGCCCTGCCCCAGTTTCGGAATACGCTCGCCGTCGGGCAGGCTCACGCTTGCGATATCGGTCGTCATGCTTTCTCCTTGAGCTGGTTAAAGTGGCTAAATAAAGTGGCCGAAATGGTTTAGCGGATCGCCACGCGCATGGAGCAACGTGTACCGCCGATGCGGCAGCGCAAGCGAATTCGCGGGCTCATGCTACGGAAATCATAGGGACGAGTTTAGCGGTTGCACGAGCATCGGATCGGGCACCAGGCAAAAGCCCGCTATAACGGAGCGCGCCGATGTCTTAGAATTGCCGCTTGCCCTTCTTGCGTGAGCCCCATGACCTCTGCCTCGGAAGACCGCTGGCGCGACCTGCGCCCGGACCCGGAAAACGACACGCCGCTGTACCTGCAACTCGCTCGCAAGCTCGGCACTGCGATTCACGAAAACCGTTGGAACGCGGGCGAGGCGCTCCCCTCCGAGCGCGTGCTGTCCGAAGCGCTCGGCGTCTCGCGGATCACCTCGCGCAAAGCCATTGCCCTGCTGGTCGAACAGGGATTGATCCGCCGCACCCAGGGCGCGGGCAGCTTCATCACGCCGCGCTACGAAGATCCGCTATCGCGTCTGTCGAGTTTCAGCGAAATGCTGCGGCGGCGCGGTTTCACACCGAGTTCGAAGTGGTTGTCGCGGGAAATTTCGCCGGCTAATCGCGATGAAGTGATTCAACTGGGCTTGTCGCCGGCGGCGGCCGTGACCCGGCTGCGCCGCTTGCGCCTCGCCGACGGCATCGTGATGGCGGTGGAAAATTCGACCTTCCCCGCCGCGGTGATTCCCGATCCCCAGGCGATTGGCGATTCGCTGTACACGTACCTGGAAAATCGCGGACTGACGATTGTCCGCGCGCTGCAGCATTTTCGCGCGGTGAACGCGAACGAGGAGATCGCGCAGCAGATGAGCATCGCCCCCAACGAGGCGTTGTTGCTGATCACTCGTGTCGGGTATACGGCGGATCAGCGGGCGATCGAGCTGACCGATACCTACTGCCGCAACGATTACTACGATTTCGTGGCGGAGTTGAGGAAGTAAGCGCCGTGCTCGTCCTGCGCGGCGATCACCATGCCTTCACGCCCACTTTGCCTCGTGCGCCCCGATCCGAGCCGGCGGCAGCGCAAAATACGCGGGCGTTTCCTCCAGCTGCTCGGCCGGCAGAACGCCCAGCACGCGCCCGAACTCCGACTGCACGGTTCCCAGGCAATCCCGCACGTCGTCGAGCGACACATCGGGCGCCTTCCAGCCGTCGGCAAGCAATCCAAACGACTGCAACCACCGCCCGGTCTGCGCGAGCGATACCCTCACATGCCAGCTCCCACCTTCGGTGGCTCGCCGCGCCAATGCAACCATCGCGCCGAAAGCAGCCAGATATCCCGTTGCGTGATCCAGCGCCTGACAAGGTAGATGCTTCGGTTCATTCCAACCCGCCGCCTCGCGCTCGGTAAAAGCAATCCCACTCGCGGACTGCACCAGACTATCGAAGCCGCGCCGCTGAGCCCAAGGCCCCTTGTGCCCATAAGCGCACACCGAGACATAGACGATCCCGGGCCGCACCCGCGCCAGCTCCTCGGGACCAAAGCCGCGTGCGGTCAACGCCCCCGGCCGGTAGGCTTGCAAAAACACATCGGCGGCGCCGGCGAGCTCACGTAACGTTGCTCGCCCGGTTGCATCGCGCAAGTCGATCACCGCCGAGCGCTTGCCGCGCCCGTTGTCGATCACCAGCGGCGCAATGTTCGGCAAGTGCGGACCATTGACCATCAACACCTCCGCGCCATGCTGCGCGAGCGCGCGCCCCGCCACCGGCCCGGCAATAATCCGCGACAGATCCAACACCCGCACACCCGCCAGCGGCCGCTCCGCCCCGTCCCGGCGCGGCGGCTCGACCGGCGCGTCGCCAATGCGCTCGATCTCGAACAACGGCAGTCCTGCAATCGCTTGCGCCTGCTCGAGTGCGGCCCACTCTTCGGGCGAGCGGATCAAGGCGGCGCACAGGCCGGCGTCGGCGAGCGTCTGGTCAAGTGTCGCTCCATCCCAGCCGCGAATCGCTTCGGCCACCGCCGCGCGATCGTTCGCGCAGCCGAGTACCTTCAACACGCCTTCGAGATGATGCGGAAAGTTCGTATGCAGTTGAATCCAGCGGTCGTCGCGCGTCGCGTAAAAACCCATTACCGGATCGCGCAAGGCGGGCGGCGGCCCGTCGTCGATGCGCAGATAGCGCTCGCTGCGAAACGAGGCCAGAGCGCGCCGCATCTCCACCGTGACGTGTTGCCGGTGTCCCGTGCGCAAGCGATGATATTCGGCAGCCGCCAGGCCAGTCGCGGCGATGGTCGCCGAGGCCAGCGCGCCGACCCGATAGACCGACGGCAAACCCGGGTCGGTGCCGGCAAGCGAAACGGACCTCAGCGCAGTCGGGTCGCATTCCGCGGTCATCCAGATATGTTTGAGTGCGAGTTCAGGCGTCATGGTGCTCATGTCGTTTATCTCGTTCACGTTGGAAGTGGAAGAAAGTGAACCGAGTCTAGAATTTCGCCTTGTCGCTATCAATATTGATTATGATAATCAATATATATTGATTTCTTCGGTTTCTACCTGTTTTCATGCCGCCCTCGTCATCTCTAACCGCCGCAGAAGCCGCCGCAGCGCTCGGCATCAGTCTGCCTACCCTGTATGCGTATGTCAGTCGCGGCATGCTGAGCTCGTCACCCGATGCGCAAGGCAAGCACCGGCTCTATGACGCTGGCGAAGTACGGCGTCTCGCGCGGCGCAAGGAAGATGGCAAGCGCGCCGGCAAGGTCGCGCAAAAGGTGCTGGACTGGGGCGTGCCGGTGCTCGAATCGTCGATCACGCTGGTGGCCGGCGGCCGCCTGTTGTATCGCGGGCACGACGCCATGGAACTGGCGCGCACGGCATCGTTGGAGGACATCGCGGCATTGTTATGGGAATGCAGTGCGAGGCGTATCGCCGATGCACCGGCCGTCCCGTTCGCCGCCGCGCAGTGGGCGGCGTGGCTCAAGCTCTGGAGCGACAGCACACCACTCGACCGCGCGCTCGTGCTGCTGCCGGCCGCCGCCGCGCAAATGCCGCGGGTATGGGCACTCGGTCGCGATGCGCAACTCGATACCGCCTGTGCGGTCATGCGCTTGTTGACCGCCGCGATGATCTCGGCGGCGCCGTCGAACGAACCGTTGCACAAGCAGTTGGCTTCGGCGTGGAACGTGCGCAACCGTCAGCAGGCAGGACTATTGCGCGCGGCGCTGGTGGCCTGCGCGGATCATGAGCTGAATGCGTCCACCTTCACGGTTCGCTGCATCACGTCGACGGGAACGCATCTGTTCGGCGCCGTGGCAGGCGGTCTCGCCGCATTGGCCGGGCCGCGGCATGGTGGCGAAACGGTACGGATCGCCGCGCTGCTCGATGAAGCCTCGCGCGCCGCCAATCTCGACCGCTATCTGGCGAACCGGCTCGCCCGCAACGAACACGGCGCGCACGGACCGGTGCTGTCGGGCTTCGGCCATCCGCTTTATCCGGACGGCGACCCGCGCGCGCGTCTGCTGCTCGGAATGCTGGCCGACTGCGCCCCGGCCCGTTCGCCGCTAGGCGAAGTTCAGGCACTCGCGCGCACGGTGCGCGACACGACCGGCGCGGAACCGACCGTCGACTTCGCACTGGCGTCCATCGAACGGGTGCTTGGCCTGCCGGCCGGCGCGGCATTCACGCTGTTCGCGGTCGGCCGCGTGGTCGGCTGGATCGCGCATGCAATGGAACAGACGCGCGACGGCCGGTTGATCCGGCCACGCGCGCGCTATATCGGGGAGTATGATGAGATTGGTTAGGGCCGGCCTTGACCGGCCGCGAAGCAGGCACGGTGCACATCCGTTCCCGCATTAGTCGTATCAACCGTATCAGCCACATCAGCCACAGCAGTCGCAGCGGTTACGGCGGTTGCAACGAATACAGCAGCCGCAGCAATTGCCGCAGCCACCGCTCCCGATCACACCACGCCCAACCAGCGAGGCAGCCAGTTCAGCATCGGCGAACCGCTCAACGGCCGCGTGACAGCACGCTCCGACCCGCTGGCCAGCGCGAAACGTGCACCGGCCCGCCCTGCGCTGACCCACGCCAGCGCACCGCGCGGCAACTCGATCGATTGCCCCGTTGCCAGCCAGTGATCGCCGTTTTCGCCTTCGACAGTCAACCAGATCTCACCCGAGATCACCTTGAAGACCGACGGACGCGCGACACGCCAGGCCGCCGCGGGCTCGTCATGTTCCATTTCGAAAATCCGGACTTCACGCATCGCTTTTCTCCTTCAAAGAACTTTCCTGTTGTATTGATTATTGACGTGCGATCATCAGATACCCATGCACAGTTCCGAACACTTTCATCGGAACTGTTCAGTCGAAAAACCGGACAGTTGGCGGCGATCCCGCTTCAGGAACGCATGTGCAGCGCGCCGTATCAACGGCTCGATGCGGCGGCCGCCCGGTGAAGGAAAAGCACCGCATGAAACTCGAAATCCAACTCGATCGGGATAACGGCGTACCGCTCACCGAGCAGATCGTCACGGGCGTCACCGCCTGGATCCGTTCACGCGCCGCTCACCCCGGCTCGAAGCTGCCGTCGATCCGTCAGTTCGCAGCCGACTACGCCGTGAGCCGTTTTCCCGTGATCGAGGCTTACGACCGGCTGGTGTCGCTCGGCTACGTCGACTCGCGCCACGGCTCGGGCTTCTATGTCGCCGACCGTCAGCCCGCGAGCACGCATTGCCAGGGCTCCTCGGACCCGCGCCGCGCTGAGGACGAATCGGGGCACATCCTTCAGCAGTTCAACCACCAGGGTGAGACGCTCAAGCTCGGCAGCGGCTTCATCCCTGACGCGTGGCGCGATATGGACAGCCTCGCGCAGGCGATCCGTCACGTGTCGCGCACCGACACGGCAAGCATGATCGATTACGCGACCCCGCTCGGCAATCTGACCTTGCGCGAACACCTGCAAAGCCGCATCGGCCAGTTGGGGATTCAGGCGGACGTCTCGCAGATTCTGATCACCAACGGCGCAAGCCAGGCACTCGATCTGCTGATGCGCTACATGCTCAAAGCCGGCGACACGATGTTCGTCGAGGACCCCGGCTACTACAACCTGTACGGCCTGCTGAAACTGCACGGCGTGAAGCTGATCGGCATTCCGCGCACCCGCATCGGCCCCGATCTCGACGTGTTGCAGGCGCAGTTGCAACTGCACCGGCCAAAGCTGATGTTCATCAACACCGTGTTCCACAATCCGACCGGCACCACCGTCGCGCCGCCGGTGGCGTTCCGGCTGCTGCAACTGGCGCGCGAACACGGCTTCAAGATCATCGAAGACGACATCTACGCCGACTTCCAGACCGACATCACCGACCGTCTCGCAACGCTCGACCAGCTCGAACACGTGATCTACGTGGGCGGCTTGTCGAAAACGCTGTCCTCGTCGTTGCGGATCGGCTGCGTGGTGGCGAGCCACGCGATCATCAAGGATCTGGTCGACATCAAGATGCTGACGAGCATCGGCGGTTCGCGCTTTGCAGAGGCCGTCGCGGTGTCGCTGCTGGAGCGCGGCGCGTACCGCAAGTATCTGGAACGGCTGCGCCGCCGCATGCGCGACGCGCTCGGCTCGACCATTCAGATACTCGAAGACGCCGGCTGGGAGCTGTTCGAAAAGCCCGTAGGCGGCAAATTCGTATGGGCGCGCGTGCCGCACGTCGACAACGCCGAACGGCTGGTGGCATGCGGCGCGCCGCTCGGCGTGACGGTGGTGCCCGGCAGCTATTTCCGGCCGAACATGGAAGTGAGCCCGTGGATCAGGATTCACGCGGCATTCGGCAACGAGCCGCGCGCCCAGGCATTTTTCCATGCCGCCGCGGCGTTGCCGGCTGCGGTCTGAGCGGCTCGTCCAGGCTTCGCGCCATGCGTGCGAACTGGCACGTCCGCTGCGCCGGGCCGCGCTTTTCCCTAGAATAGCGAGTCCTAGCCCGTCCCCGTGCGCCTAGCCGCCCTCCATGTCCACGCCGCCGATCCTGCCCGCCTCCGCCCCCACTGCCACTTCAGGCCCCTCGGCTCGCTCGCTCACCGTGATGCTGTGGCTCGTCGCCACCGGCTTCTTCATGCAGACGCTCGACTCGACCATCGTCAACACCGCGCTCCCCGCGATGGCGACGAGCCTCGGCGAGTTGCCCTTGCGCATGCAATCGGTGGTGATCGCGTACTCGCTGACGATGGCGGTGATGATCCCGGTATCCGGCTGGCTCGCCGACAAACTTGGCACGCGGCGCGTGTTCTTCAGCGCAATCCTCGTGTTCGCGGTCGGCTCGCTGCTGTGCGCCAACGCGCATACCCTGAATCAGCTGGTGATCTACCGCATCGTGCAAGGCGTGGGCGGCGCGATGCTGCTGCCGGTCGGACGGCTCGCAGTGCTGCGTACCTTCCCGGCCGAACGCTATTTGCCGGCCTTGTCGTTCGTGGCGATTCCAGGGCTGATCGGGCCGCTGATCGGCCCCACGCTCGGCGGCTGGCTCGTGAAAATCGCTTCGTGGCACTGGATCTTTCTGATCAACGTGCCGGTGGGGATCGTGGGGTGCATTGCTACCTTCATCTTCATGCCGGATAGCCGCAACGAGCACACCGGCAAGTTCGACCTGAAAGGCTACCTGCTGCTGATCTTCGGCATGGTGGCTATTTCCTTCGCGCTCGACGGCCGCACGGAGTTCGGCATCCAGCATGCCACGGTGCTGGTGCTGCTGATCCTGAGCCTCGCCTGCTTCGTCGCCTATGGCTTGCACGCCGTACGCGAGCCCGCGCCGATCTTCCCGCTCGACCTGTTCAAGATCCACACCTTCAGCGTCGGTCTGCTCGGCAATCTGTTCGCGCGGATCGGCAGCGGCGCGATGCCGTATCTGATTCCTCTGCTCCTGCAGGTCAGTCTCGGCTATAGCGCCTTCGAAGCCGGCATGATGATGTTGCCGGTGGCCGCCGCGGGCATGGCGGCCAAGCGCCTCGTCACGACGCTGATCGTGAGGTACAGCTACCGCCGCGTGCTGATCGTCAACACCGTGCTGGTGGGCCTGACCATGGCGAGCTTCGCGCTCACTGCTGCCAGCCAGCCGCTGTGGCTGCGGCTCGTGCAACTGGCGTTCTTCGGCGCGGTCAACTCGATGCAGTTCACCGCGATGAACACGCTCACGCTCAAGGACCTCGGCACCGGCGGTGCGAGCAGCGGCAACAGCCTGTTCTCGCTCGTGCAGATGCTGTCGATGAGTCTCGGCGTGACGGTGGCCGGCGCGTTGCTCGCGACCTTCACCGGTCTGCTGCCGCGCGTAACCGCCGCCAACTCGCTGCCCGCGTTCCATGCGACGTTCCTGTGTGTCGGCATCATCACCGCGGGCTCCTCGTGGATCTTCGCGCAACTGTCGCCGGACATCCGCACGCCCGCGAAAAAGACCGACCCCTCCGAGCGGACCTGAGTTTCGCGCCGGGTTGCGGTAGCGTTGCCGTTACCCGCCGCGCCCGGTCGCCGACCCGCAACGGGGCGCGGCCCGCACCACCGAAGTGCGAATCATCGCCTTCGCGCCCGCAGTGGCGCACAATCGCCGTATTGACAGCGGTAACCGGGCGCGCGCCGTATGTTTCCGTACGCGCATAGTTCTTGCTCATCTATCCTGTAAACTCACCATTTGCGCATGCCCACTCGTGTCGAGCATGCAAGCGCGCCGCCACCTCCACACGACTGACATGATGAGCATGATCGAACTCGATCCTCCCGGCTTCCAGCCGCCGCGCCCGATGGCCGGCGACGAAGGTTCCCGGCGCACCGTTCTGTACGGCGGCTACACCGTTTTCAGCGTGTTCCAGCCGGTTTTCTCGGTGTCGCACCGGCGCGCGATCGGTTATCACGCTTCATTGCGCGCACACGACGAACATGCGCTGCAAGTGCCGTCGCACGAAGTTTTCACGCAAGCGGCGCGGCGCGGCGACCTGCTGGAACTCGGGCGGCTCGCCGAATCGCTGCATCTGGGCAACTTCAACGCATTCGACAGCCACGACGAATGGCTTTTTCTGAGCCTGCACCCGGCAGCGCTGATGGACACCAGTTACGGCGACGCGCTGCTCGCCGGCCTCAAGGCGCTGGGCCTGCCACCGCAACGGGTGGTGCTGGAAGTCTCCGAACAGGCGGGCGGCGAAACCACGCGCTTCGCCGAAATCATCGACGCGCTGCGCAAGTCCGGTTTCCTGATCGCGCTGGACGGCTTCGGCGCGAAGCATTCGAACATCGACCGCGTGTGGAATCTGCGTCCGGACATCGTTACGCTCGACCGCTGCATCCTCGCGCAAGCCAGCGAGCACTCACACATCGAACGCGTGCTGCCGGGCCTCGTTTCGCTGCTGCACGAATCCGGGCAACTCGTGCTGATGGGCGGCCTGAGTACCGAGCGCGATGCACTGATCGCACTCGAATGCAACGTCGATTTCGTGCAGGGCGCGTACTTCGCAGGCCCAAGCGTCGAACCGGTGAAACCGCAAGCGGCGGCCGGCTTGATGGACTCGCTCTCCGCGGCGCTGCGCGAACGGGTCGCCGCCCGCGAACGCGCCCAGTCCGCGCGGCTCGCGCCCTATGTCACGGCGCTGGAAACGGCTGCGGCCCAACTCGTGGCCGGGGAATCGGTGGCCCAGGCGACCGCGTCGCTGCTCACGCTCGGCGAGACGGCACGCTGCTTCGTGCTCGACGGTTCAGGCCGGCAGATCGGCGACAACGTGCTGCCACCGGGACGGGCGTCGCAACGCGCCAAGCGCTTCCGGCCGTTGCTGCATTCGGAAGGCGCGAGCTGGGAACGCCGGCCGTATTTCATTCAGGCGATGCGCGTGCCCGGCCAGGTACACCTCACGCCACCCTACCTGTCGATCAACGAAGCACACCTGTGCGTGACGGCCTCGATCGCCGCGCATACGCCGCACGGCACGCAAGTGCTATGCGTCGACATCAACTGGGAAGTTGCTGCGCATCGTAATTGAGGCAACGGCATGCTGCTGGATCCGCGCGAGCAGCTTCATGACGGCCGCGCGGCCCAGCAAGCGGTTGGCTGCCTGCAAACGCGCCGCGCGGGTGATGGCGCGCAACGCGACGATCTTCGTCAAACCGTTCGCCAGGGTTTGCGTGGACACGTCGATTACGCCGACAACCTCGCCTTCGAACAGCAACGCAATCCCCATTGCGCCTTCCACTGACACCACCTCTGCATGGCTCGCCTGATGCGCGAGCGCTGTCACCGTCTCCATCCACGCTACTGGCGCCAGTTCTTGCGTGCACACCGGTGCGTCGCTAACCACCTCCGGCGCATCGCTGAAGAGGTGTAGCAAGCCCGTCCGGTCTTGCGCCTCCAGCGCTGTACGCAAGCGTTCCACGATCCGCGCATGCGCGGCCGGATCCGGCCGCTCCAGCGGCGCGCCTGCACGCTGCAACCGCGCCCTGGCGCGATGGACGATCTGCCGGCAACCGGCCGGCGTGCGGTCGAGGATTTTCGCAATCTCTGCGTAGTCGCAATCGAAAGCTTCGTGCAGCACGAATGCCGCCCGCTCATCCGGCTTCAGACGCTCGAGCAGGAGCATCACGCCGTATGACATCTCCGCCGCGCGCAAGGCCAGTTCCTCCGCCGATGGCGCCACCTCGTCGAGCCAGGGCTCCGGCAGCCAGCCGGTGACCTGTGACGCGCGTTCGCGCTGCACGTGACGCAGCCGGTCGATAGCCGCGCGCGTGGTGATCGTGGTGAGCCAGGCGGCCGGTGTCTGCACTTCTCGCGTATCGGCGAGATGCCATTTGAGCCAGACGTCCTGCACCACGTCTTCCGCCTCGGCGCGGCTGCCGAGCATGCGGTACGCCAGCGCGAGCAGGCGGGCACGCACGGCCTCGAAGCTGGATGCCTTGTCGATTCCTTGTTCCGTCATGCGTACACCTCCAGATCGTGCATGGTGAAAAGCGCGGCGCTTTGCGTGCCTGCTGCCTGCTGCCTGCTGCCTGCTGCCTGCTGCCTGCTGCCTGCTGCCTGCTGCCTGCTGCCTGCTGCCTGCTGCCTGCTGCCTGCTGCCTGCTGCCCGCGACATTGTCCTGGCGTGCGCTGCAATCTACATCTCTTTCAGCTTGACGTTCGGGCCTGCGCCGATGTGACAGCCCGACGAAAAAATATTCCTGTCACGCCGCTGCCCTTCCCCTCGTCATAAGGACAACAACCCGCGCAACCGGCGCACGCATCGTCGAATCGGCCATCTCTACCGGCTGCCGGCAACCTGCAACGCGCCGCCTGAAACGAGGCAACCATGCATTCCAGCTATCCCTCCATCACCGGCCTGGGCCTCGTGCCCACCGTGATCGAACAGTCCGGCCGCGGCGAGCGTGCCTACGACATCTATTCGCGCCTGCTGCGCGAGCGCATCGTTTTTCTGGTCGGTCCCGTGAACGAACAGTCGGCCAGTCTGATCGTCGCTCAATTGCTGTTTCTGGAATCCGAGAATCCCGACAAGGATATTTCCTTTTACATCAATTCGCCGGGCGGCTCGGTGTACGACGGCCTCGCCATCTACGACACGATGCAGTTCATCAAGCCCGAGGTGTCGACCCTATGCACCGGCTTTGCCGCCAGCATGGGCACGTTTTTGCTGACCGCCGGCCAGCGCGGCAAACGGTACGCGCTGCCGAACGCGCGCATCATGATTCACCAGCCATCGGGCGGCAGCCAGGGCACCGCTGCCGACGTCGAAATCCAGGCGAAAGAAGTGCTTTACCAGCGCGAACGTCTCAACGCAATGATGGCCGAGCGCACCGGGCGCAGCATCGAAGAGATCGAGCACGACACCGACCGCGACAACTTCATGTCGGCCCAGGGCGCGAAGGCGTATGGCCTCGTCGACGAGGTGCTGGAAACACGCGCGGCGCTAAGCGACCCAATCGACCCAGGCCGTCACCGTGACATGTAGGGGTGAGACGTCCGGCGGTCGCCGCGCTCACACGAGTCGAATGTCAGCAAATGCCTTCGTGCGGCTCCCGTAGCCCACAACGACGGCTGGCGCTCCTGCCGCACCGGCGCTGGGTGCTTAGGCACCTGAGCGCTTGAGCCTTCGTCGCGCTGAGACCGCCAAAACGCACGCCGCGTCCTCTTTTAGCCGGCGCGCCGTGCCCGCACCGGCGTACATCCCCGTGGTCTTGGCCCCGGGCGGCTTTTCGCCCGCCCTATCGGTGCGCCGGAAACACAAAAGCTGATCACCGCCGCAGGAATCGCTATCATGGTCGCGATTCGTCGAATTCGACGATCGCTTCAATGGAGATATTCATGGCGTCATCCAACGAAACCGTCAGCATGGCGCTATTCTGCGACTTCGAAAACGTTGCGCTCGGCGTGCGCGACGCGAAGTACGACAAGTTCGACATCAAGCTGGTGCTCGAACGTCTGCTGCTCAAGGGCAGCATTGTCGTGAAGAAAGCGTATTGCGACTGGGACCGCTACAAGAGTTTCAAAGGCGCGATGCACGAGGCCAATTTCGAGTTGATCGAGATTCCGCACGTGCGCCAATCGGGCAAGAATTCCGCCGACATCCGGCTCGTGGTCGACGCGCTCGACCTCTGCTACACGAAATCGCACGTCAATACCTTCGTCATCATCAGTGGCGACTCGGACTTTTCGCCGCTGGTGTCGAAGCTGCGCGAGAACAACAAGCAGGTGATCGGCGTCGGCGTGCAGCAATCCACCTCCGATCTGCTGATCGCGAACTGCGACGAGTTCTTCTTTTACGACGACCTCGTGCGCGAAAGCCAGCGCACGGTCGCCAAGCGCGAGTCGTCGCGTCCGCAACAAACCCCGCAGCAGACGGCCAAACGTGCGCCCGACGAAGAAAAGTCGCGTAACAAGGAAGACCTCGAAAAACGCCGCACCAAAGCGGTCGAGATCGCCGTGCAGACATTCGACGCGCTCGCGTCTGAACGTGGCGACAGCGGCAAGATCTGGGCGTCGGTACTGAAGAACGCGATCAAACGCCGCAAGCCGGATTTCAACGAAACGTACTACGGTTTTCGCGCATTCGGCAATCTGCTGGAAGAAGCGCAGGCGCGCGGACTGCTCGAATTCGGCCGCGACGAGAAATCAGGCGCGTACGTTTATCGGGGCACGGCTGGGAATGTGGGTGCCGAAAATGTGAACGAACCGGCCGAAGCGGGTGAGTCGGCGGAACAGATCGTTGAAACACAGGTTGCCGAAACCGTAGTCGCGGAGTCGGGCGGCAAGCACGAGTCGCGCCGCAGGGGCCGTGGCAATCGCAAGCCCGGCGGCCGTGGCCAGCAGGAAGCCGCGCACGAAGCGCGAGCAGCAGTCGAGCATGGCGGCCACGAACAACCTCAGGCGGAAGCCGTGCACACACACGCGCACGCGCCATTCGCGCACGAGCCCGTTTTCGAACAGCCAGAAGCCGCCTGGGCAGAACCGGAGACCTTTGCGGTTGAACCGGCCGCATTAGCCGGCGAAGAAGCACCGGAACCGAGCGGCACCCCACCCAAGCGCCGCAAGGAACGCGCACCGCGCAAGACGGCCGCGAAGAAAACGAAGAAGGCAACCCCGCGAAAGATCGACGAGGTACCGGAGGTCGTATCGCCTGCTGAAGCTTCGGTGGCGTCTGTCGCCGAAGAAGCGCCCGTGGCCGCCAAAAAGGCTGCGCGCAAAACCGCCCCGCGCAGCCGCCGTCCGCGTAAGACGGCGGCAACGAGCGACGCGGAATAAGCGCCTCACTTTGCGTACCACGTACTGATTTGCTCCAGTACCGACCATCGCAATGCAAGCGGTGCAGTATCCGCTGAGTGACAAGCAAAAGCCCCTGCTCGACATGAACAGGGGCTTTTCCATTTTGGTCCGCGCGCCTCGATCCAGCCAAAACGGCAATAGCGTCAGCACGCTCCGCAGTTCAACGGCTGCTGCTCCGCGATCGGCAATATCACCTCGCTTCGTCCCGTGACGGTTGGCTATCGCTATCCTTGAAACCGCGACCGCACCGCCTACAGCAAACCAAACACCGCCACCCCATTCGTCGCGCCCACATACACTTTGCCGCGCGCGATCATCGGCGTGATGAACTTGTTGCCCGCGCCCCATTGATCGCGCGTACCGGCCTGATTGCTGTTGTATAACTCGTGTGCAAGATTGCTTGCGTCATACGCATGCAAGGCACCCGTTGTGCCGTTTTCCGCCACCCAGACGATGCCGTTGCTCGAGCCGTTGGCCGACACGGCCGGTGTAGCGCCGGGATAGGCAAACGTGGTGGGACTCTTCGACGATGCGGTGGTCGCGAGAAACGCACCTGAGATCGGCAACGCCTTCAGGTTATCGTTCCAGCCGCCGTAATAGACCACGCCGCTGTAATAGGCCGGCGAACCCCAGATCCCGCCCGCGAGCGTGCCGGTCAACACCTGCCAGATATTATTCGCCGTGGGACTGAATTTACCCATCGAGTCGCGATCGACCACATAGATCAGATTGTCCTTGCCCGCCGCCACCGCCAGGTGTTTGACGACGCCACCCGCGGTCGTCTGATCCGGCAACAGCATCACGCCGCCCGAGCCGAAATCGTTGTCGGCGTTGGCCTCGGCCACGACGTTATCCATGGCGAAGTAATCGGTGACCTGCAGGTTTCCTAACGACAGCTTCATCAATGAGTTGCCGAAGTCGCCGTCGACTGGAAAGCCCTGAGCGTTGAGCGTGGTGCCGAACGTGCCGTTGCCGTCCACGACGTAAATCGAGGTGCCGTCCGACGCCATCCCTGAACCGGCCATCCAGATCGATCCCTGGCTGCCGTTCGGCGCGACGTCGAACACGCTGGTCTGCTGCAACGTGTCGGCGCTATAGGCCATCAACCAGCCGGTGTAAGCACCTGACATGCAGTGCGCGGTCCAGCCCATATAGATGTTGCCGCCGACCAGCGTGAGCGCCGAGCGCACCGCGTGCAGCGACGGATTGAAGGTGATGGTGCCGTTGACGCTCCCGGCGCCGTTGCCGGGGAAGCTCGCCGCAATCTCCGTCGGGCCGCCGAGCACTTCTGCACCGGTGGCCAGATCGAGCGCATGCAGCCGATGATGGTACGCACCGCTGCCGTCTTTGGTCATCGCCACGGCATACAGCACGCCATGTGCGCCACGATTGCGATCGATCACCGGCGTCGACGTAATGCCGATTTCCGGTGTGATGTCCTGGCAACCGTGGTCGTCGCTAGATGTCTCGCCGCTGCCGACCAGCGAGACCTTCCACAATTGCGCGAAGGTAGTGGCGTCATACGCGTACACGCTATCGTGTTCGGTGGCGACGTACACCACGTCGTGAGCGGTGCCGCCAATCAGCAGGCTCGTGACGAACAGCGGCTGCGCATCGACCTTGCCGTCTGCGGCGAGAAACGCGACGCTGCCAAAGCTCGCTGAATTGACGTTCGCGAGCGTGAGCGCTGTCTCCGCAAGCATCTGGCCGGTACGGGCCAGATCGTTGTGATGCATCAGCACATCGGTGGCGAAGGACACCGTTCCCGTCGACGTGCCGCCGCCCGAACCGGTTGAGCCGGTGCCGCCCGTGCCACCACTGCCGCTGGTCGAGCCTCCGCCGGTGGTGCCGCTGCCGGCCGTCGAACCTGTACCCGATGATGAACCACCCGATCCGCCGCCACAAGAAAGGAAGCCGGCGACGACGAACGCGATCGCCAGCCATTCGCACACGCGGAACCACATCCTCGGATTGAACGTGCCGGTTTGCGGTCGCTGCATGGTCGCCTCGTTTGCACGATGTCCGGCTCACTCCGCGCGTTGGGCTGCGTGAAACGGGGGAGTCAGAAACGGCGCGTGCCGGCAGGGATGAAGGGGAGTTTGCGGGCTATGCAGAACCGCCGGACAACCAGCGGCCTTGGCCCTCTATTCAAACGTACGCCCTTTGCCAGGCGGCCTGCCGCCATCGTTTCGTATCTTTCCGCCAGACATGACAAAAGCTTTACAGCAACAAGCTTGCCCGGTCCCCGGCGCAAACGGTCCGTTTCGACGAAGCGAGGTGTCCGATCGACCTCAGTACCTCAGTAGTACGGATAAGGCGCGTACATCACCGGAGGCGGCGCGACATACCTCGGCGGCGGCGCATAGTAATACGGCTGAGGTGCGTAATAAGCCGGCTGCGGCGCATAGTAGGCCGGTTGCGGCGGCTGCGAAATCGTGTTGCCTTTCGAGGTCATGCACTGCGCGTAGGCAGCGTCGTAACGTGCTTGCAGACCTGCTGCGGAATACTGCGCGCCATTCGCCCCGTTCGCACCGCCGATCAGCAACCCGCTACCCGCACCGATCGCCGCGCCCGCGCCGGCATTGCCCGCCGCCGCACCGATCAATGCACCGACAGCCGCGCCGCCGAGCGTGCCCAGCGCCGCACTGTTCACGCTGTTCGTGGTAGCCGCCTGGGCGGCCGCGTTCGGGTCCGTCGAGCGGTTCGCGTAGTCGCGGCATGCATAGTCGTCCTGCTGGAACTGCCCGAGCGGCTCGCCACTGCGCGGCAGCGCGACCACGCTCGGACCGCTCGGCGGCATGACCGCGCAACCGCCGAGCGCGAGCGCGACGACGGCGGCCGGTATGGCAAAGCTTATCGACTTGGTGCTGGAGATCATGTTCGTGCGCTTCAGAGACATTGGAATTCAAACGTTATGCCAATCGGTATCGTCCTTGGTTACGAGATCGTTACAGAAAGTTTTTCGCTTACATTCTCGCCCGCGTCTGCGCGGCCTGGTATCGCAGCCTGCAATGCGCACGCAGCCACGTCATATCGGGTAACGCTTGTAAGCGAAGCCGCAATCTGTTTTTGCATCGCGCGACCTAAACTGGCTTGCGCCGATGTGGGTCAAGCCAGCCGCCGAACGGCGCGGCGCCTGGCACGCCCAGGCAGCCTGACTGGGCGTGCGCTCACGCATCGCGCCCAGTCGACACAGTCAATGAAACAGAGGATGCCTCGATGAACCGGCTTGTTTTCGTAGTGGCGGCGGCTTCCGCAGCCTGCATGTCGCCCGTTTTCGCGCAGTCGAACACCACCTTCCCGAGCGGTGCGATGGAACCGTCGACAACGACATTTCCCAGCGCCTCGATCGCGCAGAATTTCCAGTACATCAATCACCCGCCACCGCCGGCCGCGCCTGCGAGTTCGGTATCGCCCGGTGGCGGCGGGCGGGGCCATCGGCATCGGCAAATGGCGGCGGATTCCGATGCGACCGGGGCTGCGTCAACGCAACCTTGAGCAACCTTGATCGAGCGCGCGCCAGGTCTGAATTGGGCGGCGAATCAGGGTCCGCCGGCCTCGCCGCAGTTACCAACTGTGACAAAGCTTGCACGCTCAGGTGGCCCGGCAAGCGCCGACCTGACAATAGTTTCTCCCCATTACTGCGTAACCGCCGGAAAAACACGCGTAAGGCGGCCTCAGCAGACTTTACCCGGCATCATCCCTTGTAGGACTGACTGTCGCCGACGACCCTGACGCTCAGCCACGAAAGCCCGGCAGCGCGGTTTGCGTCGTCAGCCACGACTCATTGCCGGGCCCAGCGGCAACCGCGCTGTCACGCCTGACCGGCGCGCGCCGTTGCGCCTGATCGCACCACGCCAGCCAGACCTGACGGTAAGCGGCCTCGACATGACGCGCAAAGCGCTCGCCGTCCATCAACGGCGAGGCCGTGAGTCGTGCGCGCAGGCTCCCACGCATCGCGCTCAGACGCGGCAGATCGCGCGCCAACTGGACGGCTATCTCGACAAACTGTGCGTCGCTATCCGCCGCGAGTTCGCGCAGACCCACGTTCTGCAACTGGCTCAACCCGGCGCGCGCCACCGGCGTGTCACCGATGCGCGTAACGACCGGCACACCCATCCAGTACGAGTCGAGACTCGTCGTATGGCCGTTATACGGAAACGTATCGAGCCCGACATCGATCTGACGGTATGTGCACAGATAGTCCGCGCGCGGCCGGAACGACGTGAAGGAGACGGACTCCTCGCCGATTCCCTGATGTCCGAGCCGCTCGAGCAGACGCGCGCGCGCGGCGCCTTCGGGGGCCATGAGCAACAGCCGGGCGTCCGGCACCTCGCGCATCACACCGCCCCACAGTCTGAACGTCGCGTCGCTCAGCTTGCATGGGTTGTTCAGGCAACCGAACGTCAGATAGCCGTTCGATAGCGCGGGTAACGCATTGACCGCAGGCGTATCCGTCAATGGGTCATAGCACCAGAAGGAATCAGGTAGACGGATCGAACCTTCGCTATACCAGGCATCGCTGCCGAGCGGGTCGAGCCACGGATCGGTCAGCCGGAAGTCGATCGCATCGAGGCCGGTCGTCCCCGGATAGGCCAGCCACGCGATCTGCACCGGCGTGGGCTTGCGCGCAAACAGGAGCGGACGGCCATCCGCCATGTGCATGGTCAGGTCGATGAGAATGTCGATCCGGTCGTCGCGGATCATCTGTGCGAGCTGCGCGTCGTTGAGGTCGCGCACGTCGCGCCATACGTCGGCGTGACTGGCTACGCGCTGCGTCAGATCATCCGGCCGGGCGACGCTCGCGTAGCAAAAGATGTCGAACTGTTCGTGATCGTGATGGGACAGCAGCGGCAGCGTAAACAGCGTCTGACAGTGATCGCGGAAATCCGGCGACACGTAGCCGATGCGCAAGCGGCGGGACGGCGTCGCATCGTTCGGATGCGGTTCATGAGCGCCGCGATACGGCGCCTCGTGCCGCGCCGACCATCGACGGCATTCGTCCAGTAGCAGTTGGGGATGCTCGGCCTGAAAGCTTAATGCGTAGACCAGATTGCTATGTGCGACAACGTTGTCGGGATCGCACGTGAGCGCCCGGCGATAGCAATCGATACCGTCTTCCAGACACCCTTGGTCCTTCAGCACGTTACCGAGATTGTTGTGCGTGACGGCGTGATGCGGATCGACAGCGAGCGCGTCGCGCAAATGCGATTCCGCCTCGGCGAAGCGGCCGAGCGTGCGCATCAGGGTCGCCGCATTGTTGAGCGCGGCCACGAAGCCGGGGCGCAGGCGGATCGCCGCGCTGAACGCCTGCGCAGCGTCCTCGCGCGATCCCGATTCCTGATGGACGATACCCAGATTGTTGTAGGCATCGGCGTGTGTCGGCGCTTGTTCGATTGCGCGCTGATAGTGGCTCACGGCTTCGTTCCGCCTGCCGAGCGCGTGCAGTGCGATGGCCAGGTTATATGCCGCTTCGGGGAAGGCGGGGTCCAATTCGAGCGCGTGTGTCAGCACCGCGGCGGCTCGTACGAATTCACCGCGCCGGTGAAGCGCGACGCCGAGATTCACCAGCCCACAGGGTGATTCCGGCGCTACGCGCGCCGCCGCCTCGAGCAGCGCCACGGCTTCGTCCAGACGGCCATGCGCCTCAAGGAGCGTGCCGAGATTCGTGAGTGCGTTGGCGTCGTCGGGGAGCGCCGCGATTGCGCGGCGGTAAGCGGCTTCCGCAGCCTCCGGGTCGCCCTGTTGCCGGTAGCAGTTGCCGAGGTTGTTGAGCGCGTCGACGTGCCCTTGCTCAAGCGCCAGCAGCGACGTATACGTCTCGATCGCGGCAGCGTACTCGCCGACCGCTTGCAGCGCCACGGCCAATGCGAACAGTACGTCGGCGGACCCGGCTTCGAACGACAATGCCTGCAGATAGGCGTCGATTGCTTCGGCAAACCGCTGGGCGGCGGCGAACACTTGTCCCCGAACGAAGTGGTATCGCGCGTTTTCAGGCGCGCGAGTCAATGCGCCGTCGAGCCAGGCAAGTGCGGCGTCGTACGCGCCACCTTGCATGTCGAGTACGCCGAGGCGGAACATCACGTTCGCGTCGTCGGGATTGATTGCGAGCGCCCGTTCGTACAACTCGCGGGCAGGGTCGAACTCGCCCGCGAGGTGGTGTGCCGTCGCGCGATCCAGAATCTGAGTGGTTTCCATCGTGCCCGCCGAAGGACTATTGTTTCGTCGATGTCGCTTCGACCCGGACCGCTGTCCGCATCGCAGCGGATGATGCCCTCGTGCGAGGCGAGCCAGCGGCTGCGCGAAAGGGAGCGAACGCCCGCGAACAATAGCGAGCAAGTCCTTACCGATGTTTACCAACACTCACCGCGCGAAACTTGGGGTGAGGCGGTTACGCCGCTTTCACGCGAGCGGTTGAACATCGTGGAAGCTTTCAGGGTGTGGGGCTGTAAGCAATCACGGCAAGCGCCCGGCGCTTAGCCAGCGCGGCCCGTGCCCTATTCAGATGAGAGAGAGTCTTTCGATGGCAAGACCCGGAGCTTTCGACAAGACCGTATCCAGAATGCGAAACGCCGACGAAGCTTGCCGGTCGCAAGAAATATCCAGTAACCCGTAAGTAACAATGCGCGTGAATGACGAAAGATTTGACGCATCAATGCGACGGGGTAGAAACAGAAACGGACGAGTGTTATCGATCGACTGCCATGCACGAGCCGTGCATTCTGCTGAAGGCGCATGACGTCGCCAACATGGGCGAACATTGGAAGACCAAAAACAGAAAGCCCTCACGAAGGAGGGCTTTCTGTTTTACTACCATTTCCAGACTGCACTGCAACGATCCATTCGGATTTCCAACTTGGTTGGAAATCCGAACTATCTCGTCACACTACAACCCGCAATCTCACGCGAAATTCTTCGACGCGAATTCCCAATTGACGATGTTCCAGTACGCTTCAACGAACTTCGGACGTGCATTGCGGTAGTCGATGTAGTACGCGTGTTCCCACACGTCGATCGTCAGCAGTGCCTTTGCGTCCGTGGTCAGCGGCGTAGCTGCGTTGCTCGTCGACACCAGGTCGAGCGAACCGTCGGCCTTCTTCACGAGCCATGCCCAGCCCGAGCCGAACGTGCCGACTGCGGTCTTGGCGAATTCTTCCTTGAACTTGTCGAACGAACCCCACTTGGCGTTGATCGCGTCAGCCAGCGCGCCGGTCGGTGCGCCGCCACCTTGCGGCGACAGGCTGTTCCAGAAGAACGTGTGGTTCCACACCTGAGCGGCGTTGTTGAAAATACCGCCCGATGCCTTCTTGACGATCTCTTCGAGCGACAGATTCTCGAACTCCGTGCCCTTGATCAGATTGTTCAGGTTGGTCACATAGGTCTGATGGTGCTTGCCGTAGTGATACTCGAGCGTCTCTTCCGACATGTTCGGAACGAGTGCATTTTTTGCAAACGGCAGCGGCGGGAGCGTATGTTCCATGGTGCTTTCCTTGTGTCTGTATCTGTTGTGGGGGAGTCTGCGGATAACGCTTTAGAGCACTCGATTGTAGGCGAGTTGGAATAACCCCGCAAACCAACGGACTTTATGTCCGGCATCGGCGAACATGCCGCACACATAGCGTAATTAGTGCTTTCGCATGGGCCGTGCCAGGCCCATGCGGAGGACAAAAGTGCGCTTTTGCGTGCTGTCGGTGACGTGTCAGAAACCGTCGGTCAGGCGCGGTTGTACATCGGCGATCGCAATGTCCGCCGCCCCTTCGGCGAGATGCACCGTGAGGCGCCGCCCCGGCTTCAACGACGACGGCGCACGCACCGCGCGGCCGCTCTGCGCGTCGAGCACGGCAGCATAACCCCGCTCCAGCGTGCGCTGCGGACTCAACACCTCGAGCCGGGCGGCCAGCGTGTCGATTCGCGCGGACTGACGTTCATGCTGGCGTAACAATGCAGCGCCCAGGCGCTGCGAGAGCGTGTCGAGCTTCGCCTGATGCGCGGCGAGATCCGGGCGCCAGCGCTGCCAGCGCATCTGCAGCAGAGAAAACCGTGCTCGGGCGTCGCGCACGGGACGCGCGCCCGCCGATGCCAGCCGCACGCTCAATTGCTGCAAATGCGTGCGCTGCCGCGCGAGCCGCTCGGCCGGCGACACGAGCCGGCGCGCGAGCCAGTCGAGTTGCTGGGCGCGCCGCTCCATCATGCGGCCGAAGCCGCGTGCGAGCGTCGCGTGCCGATGATCGAGCTCGCGTAACAACAGCACGCGCTGCGGGCTGACGAGTTCGGCGGCGCCAGTGGGCGTCGGCGCGCGCACGTCGGCGGCAAAGTCGGCGATCGTGAAATCGGTTTCATGACCTACGCCGCTCACCACCGGTATAGCGCTTTCGGCAATCGCGCGCGCCAGCACTTCTTCGTTGAACGCCCACAAATCTTCAATCGAGCCACCGCCGCGGCACACGATCAACACGTCGACTTCGCGCCGCGCGTTGGCCGCATCGACCATCGCGGCCAGTTTGGCGCTGACACCCACACCCTGCACCGGCGCCGGATAGACGATCACCGGAATATGCGGCGCGCGGCGAGACAAGGTGGTCAGGACGTCACGCAATGCAGCGGCCTGCAACGACGTCACGATGCCGATCGCCCGCGGGTGAGCCGGCAACGCACGTTTGCGTTCGGCGGCAAAAAGACCCTCGGCTTCGAGTTGCGCCTTCAACCTGAGAAACGCTTCGTAAAGACGCCCCTGCCCCGTGCGGCGCACCGCTTCCACATTCAGTTGCAGCTCGCCGCGCGGCTCGTACATCGTCACCAGCGCGCGCACTTCGATGCGGTCGCCTTCGCGCGGCGTGAATTCAGCGTATTGCGCGCGACCGCGGAACATCACGCAGCGCATCTGCGCTTGGGCATCCTTGATCGAGAAATACCAGTGGCCGCTCGCGGCGCGCGTGAAATTCGACACTTCCCCGGCCACCCAGACGAGCGGAAACGAACGTTCGAGCATCGTGCCAATCGCACGGTTGAGCGCGGAAACGGGGACGACAACTTCACCGCCGGGCGTAGCCGACGAGGAGAAAGGGCTTTCGGGATTCATACGAGGAATATCGGTGACTGGCCGGACAGACGATAGACCGAGTGGCCATCGGCGTCCAGCGCGGCAGGCAAATTGTTAAAAGTGTCCACATGTCGGGAGACATTAGACGAATGCCGCCGGATCGCCCGCCAGGCCGCACGCGCTGGAAGCATGTCCTTGATTTATATGGTGTTTGCATCTCATTAAAGAGAACGATTGCCGATACGGAGCGCTCCGCGCGGCCCTTCCGGTCCGTTGACGGGCGGGTTCTCCACAAAGTTATCCACAGGCTGTGAGTAGCGTGCGGTACGGTGACCTGCCATGCGACGCCCGGTGCGCGACTTGCCGGGCGGGACTTGCGCGCGCTAGAGTGGCGGGTTCCACAGCATGCCGAACTCGCCCGCGGCGCTCGCCATTACGGCACACTGGCTGCTCATGGCGGACATGCTGCGCGAACGCATCGGATGCAGCCGCTGCCTGACCTTTTCGCTTTACTTTTCGATTGTCCGGAGAACCGCGTTGATGCTTGCACCGCGTATTGCACCTGGCGCTTCCACGCCGCCGTCCCGGCCTTGTTCGTCCATCGTTGCGGCTTGCCGATGAGCGAATTGAACAACCGGCTCGAAGCACGCCTCACGCGCGAGTGGCAACAGCGTAGCCCGCTGGCGTGGGCGCTGACGCCCTTTGCGTGTGTGTTCGGCGCGGTCGCCGCCGCGCGCCGCGCCGCTTTCTCATTAGGCTGGCTGAAGTCCGTACGCATTGGCGTACCAGTGGTGGTGGTGGGCAACGTGACCGTCGGCGGCACCGGCAAGACGCCCACCGTCATCGCGCTGGTCGAAGCCTTGCGCGGCGCCGGCTTCAAACCCGGTGTGGTGTCGCGTGGTTATGGCGCGCGCGTCAAGGCCCCGACACCGGTCCTCGCGACGTCGCCGGCCAGCGTCGGTGGCGACGAACCGCTTTTGATCGCGCGCCGCACCGGCGCACCGGTGTGGGTCTGCCCGGATCGCGTCGCGGCCGCGCAGGCGCTGTGCGCCGCGCATCGCGACGTCGACGTGATCGTCAGTGACGACGGCTTGCAACATTACCGCCTCGCCCGCGACGCCGAACTGGTGGTCTTCGATCACCGGCTCGGCGGCAATGGTTTTCTGCTGCCGGCCGGTCCGCTGCGCGAACCGCTGTCGCGCCGCCGCGATGCGACGCTCATCAACGATCCCTACGCCCGCACGCTGCCGCCCTGGCCGAACACGTTCGCGCTGCAACTCGCGCCCGCCGACGCCTGGCATCTCGACAACCCCGGTCTGCGCCGTCCGCTGGCCCAGTTCAGCGGCGATCGCGTGCTGGCCGCCGCCGGCATCGGCGCCCCGGAGCGTTTTTTCGCCACGCTGCGCGCGGCCGGCCTCACGCCCGCCACCCGCGCGTTGCCGGATCACTACGCGTTCGAACGCAATCCTTTTGCGGACGTCGACGCGGACGCCATCCTGATAACCGAAAAGGATGCGGTAAAATTAGGGTCCTGGCACGACGCGCGCATCTGGGTTGTCCCGGTCGAAGCCGCGCTCGATCACCGCCTCATTGCATTAGTTGTGGAGAAAGTCCGTGGACGCTCGCCTGCTTGAAATTCTCGTCTGCCCGATCTGCAAGGGCCCGCTCATCTACGACCGTTCGGCGCAGGAACTGATCTGCAACGCAGACAAACTGGCCTATCCGATCCGCGACGGCATTCCCGTGATGCTGGTCGACGAAGCACGGCAGACCGTGGAAGGCACGCCGGTCGACCTGAATCCGGGCTCCGTCGCCTGAGTCAGCGTTGCCCAACGCGAGACGGTGCGTTCTACGCACCCTGTCCGCGTGTCTGTTCCGCAATTGCCGTCTTTCCCTTTAGCGCCCGCGGTGCACTTGCGGGCGCTTTCATCCGGTTTCATCGCCGCCCGTTCTTCCGATGACCAACGCTAACGCCACCACTCCCCCGTTCATCGCCGTCGTGCCAGCCCGGCTCGCCTCGACGCGCCTGCCCAACAAGCCGCTCGCCGACATCGGCGGTAAGCCGATGGTGGTGCGGGTCGCCGAACGCGCGCGCGAATCGGGCGCGCAGCAGGTGCTGATCGCCTCCGACGCGCAAGCGGTGCTGGACGTGGCCCGCGAGCACGGCTTCGAAGCCGTGCTGACGCGCGCCGATCATCCGTCGGGCACCGACCGTCTCGCGGAAGTGGCCGCGCAATTCGGCTGGAGCGACGAGACGATCGTGGTGAACGTTCAGGGCGACGAGCCGCTGATCGACCCGGCGCTCGTGTGCGGCGTGGCATCGCACCTGGCGTCGAGCCACGGGTGCGCGATCGCCACCGCCGCGCATCCGATCACCGACCCCGCCGAAATTTTCAATCCGAACGTCGTCAAGGTCGTGCTCGACGCGCGCGGCGTCGCGCTGTACTTTTCGCGCGCGCCGATTCCGTGGGCACGCGACGCGTATCAGCCGCATTGGCCCGAGGTGGCGTCGATGCCCGCGCCACCGGCGCCCGCAGTCGTCTACCGGCATATCGGCCTGTACGCATATCGCGCCCAGTTCCTGCGCTCGTATCCGAATCTCGCGATCTCGCCGATCGAGCAGGTCGAAGCGCTCGAACAACTGCGCGCCATGTGGCACGGCGAGCGAATCGCGGTGCTCGTGACGGAGAATGCACCGCTGCCCGGCGTCGACACGGCGGCCGATCTCGCGCGCGTACAGGCTTTATTCGGGTCTTGAGCGTAAAAACCCATGGCATAATCGGACGGTTGTGCGCGCCTCCCGTTAAACGCGAGAGTCAGGGTTTGCCCCGGTCGCGCCGTCATGGTCTTGCAGCGCCGTCGTTGTCGACGTGCTGCGCGAGACGTGAAACGGCAGCTGATGCGGGTCCCTCGACGAATCGCGGGATGGCTGCAGCATCACCCAAGAATTCACATAGATCTGGAGATATCACATGCGTTTGATCCTTTTGGGTGCGCCCGGCGCGGGCAAGGGCACTCAGGCCACCTTCATCAAGGAAAAGTTCGGCATTCCGCAAATTTCCACCGGTGACATGCTGCGCGCGGCCGTCAAAGCGGGTACGCCGCTCGGCCTGGAAGCCAAGCGCTTCATGGATGCCGGCGAGCTGGTCACGGACGAGCTGATCATCAACCTGGTGAAGGAACGCCTGCAGCAGCCGGATTGCGCGAACGGTTATCTGTTCGACGGTTTTCCGCGCACCATTCCGCAAGCGGAAGCCATGAAGCAGGCGGGCGTGGCGATCGACTACGTGCTGGAAATCGACGTACCGTTCGACGAGATCATCGTGCGTATGAGCGGCCGCCGTTCGCACGCCTCGTCGGGCCGTACGTACCACGTCAAGTTCAACCCGCCGAAGGTTGAAGGTGTGGATGACGTGACCGGCGAACCGCTGATCCAGCGTGACGACGACAAGGAAGAAACCGTCAAGAAGCGCCTCGACGTGTATGTTGCGCAAACCAAGCCGCTGATCGAGTACTACAACGACTGGGCGCAAAACGGCGACGCAACGACCTCACTGAAGGCCCCGCAATATCGCCGCATTTCGGGCCTCGGCTCGGTCGACGAAATTCGCAACCGGGCGTTCGACGCGTTGAAGTAAGCTCGCTTCTGTGTTTTGTTGCTCAAAAAACCCGCCCATGCCGGCGGGTTTTTTATTGCGCACCGCGGATAAGCGCTCTCTTCTGGTCTGCGTTGTCCGCCATGGCCAGCATTAATTAGCCATCCCTGGCAGTTCGGCAGTGCGACGGATCTTCGGCAGGCTCCCCGTCCGAGCCGCCGCTGCCCGGCTCGCTTTCCGCATTGCAGCATAGCCGTTACAATCGATCATCGAAAAGATATTCGATCGAGACATTACTGAACTGAAGCAAAGGAGAAGACATGGAGATTCGAGACAACGTATTCCTGATCACCGGCGGTGCATCGGGCCTTGGCGCAGCCACAGCGCGCCTTTTCGTCGAAAACGGCGGCAAGGTGGTGCTCGCCGATCTGAATGTGGACGCAGGTGTTGCGCTCGCGAAGGAACTCGGCGGCGTGTTCGTCAAGTGCGACGTGAGCCGGGAAGACGATGCCACGCAAGCAGTCGAGGCCGCCACAAAGCTCGGCACACTGCGCGGCCTCATCAATTGCGCGGGGATTGCGCCCGCCGTCAAGACGGTCGGCAAGGACGGTCCGCATCCGCTCGATTCGTTCGCGCGCACCATCTCCATCAATCTGATCGGCACCTTCAATATGATCCGGCTCGCTGCCGCGGCCATGTCGAAGAACGAACCGAATGCGAATGGCGAACGGGGCGTGATCGTCAACACGGCATCGGTGGCCGCGTATGACGGCCAGATTGGCCAGGCCGCCTATGCAGCGTCCAAAGGCGGCGTGGTCGGCATGACGCTGCCGATCGCACGCGACCTGTCGCGCAACGCGATCCGCGTGATGACCATCGCACCGGGCATTTTCGAAACCCCGATGCTGCTCGGCATGCCGCAGGAAGTGCAGGACGCGCTCGGCGCCATGGTCCCGTTCCCACCGCGCCTCGGCAAACCGGCCGAGTACGCGATGCTGGCCAAGCAGATCTTCGACAATCCGATGCTCAACGGCGAAGTGATTCGTCTGGACGGCGCGATCCGCATGCAGCCGAAGTAAGGATTCGCCCGGCGCGCCGCTTTACGCGGCCGTGCCAATGGCCAATGAAAAACGCCTGCACATGATTCATGTGCAGGCGTTTCGTTTTTGATCGGTAGGCCGGCAAGCGGCGCTTAATCGCGGTCATCGTACTGGGTGCGTTGACGCAGTTCATGCAACTGCGACTCCACCACCGTCGCGTCCTCCGCATCCGGCCGGTCGCCGAGATAGCGTTCGAGATCCTCGAGCGCCGGGCGCAGATAGTCGAGCCGCGCATAGGCGAAACCGCGATCGCGCACTTCCTCGATACTGTCCGGCAGCAGGATCACGAGACGCTGCTGCACCGCCAGCAGACGCTGCCAGCGTTCCGTCTGAAGATAAGTGGACTTCAGATTGCGCAGCATACGCGCGATGATCTCGCGGCGCGTGGCCGGTTGCAGCAACATCCGCAACGCCCTGCTCACCGACTCGCCCGCCGACGCCACATAGGGCTCCAGCATGTCCACCATCTGCGATTCGGAAAGCGAATGGCCGCTGGTCGGATCGAGCATGACATCGCCGTCCGGTGTGGTCACGCGCAACAGGAAGTGCCCCGGAAACGACACGCCGCGCACTGGAATGCCGATCTGCTCGGCCATTTCCAGATACAGCACCGCCAGCGAAATCGGAATACCGCGGCGCCGCTTGAGCACCGCATTCAGATGGCTGTTGTCGGGATCGTAATAATCGTTGAGATTGCTGGCGAAACCCAGCTCGCGGAAGAAAAACCGGTTCAGAATGCCGACCTTCTGCCGGATATCGGCATCGTCTGGCATACGGCGCTGCAAACGCAAAACCAGCTCGTCGATCTCCGCCAGCGTGCCTTGCAAATCGAGATCGGGATAAGCGTCCTGCGCGAGCGAGAGCGCCGCCTCGGTCAGCGGCAGGCTGTCATCATCGGCAACCAGCGTACTGAAATAGTCGAGAACTCGCGTCATCGTGATCACTTCACTCGCCTTTTGAAATACGCGTACTTGAAGCCCATCAGCCAAAGCATACCGAAATATAGCGCGGCGAACAGCACGAGGCACGCCCCCAGCAACACGATGCGGTCGACCGGCCGGTTATGCATGCCGATCCAGTCGAAGCTGATCGCGAGCCAATGCATCGTGCCGGCCAGCACCAGACAGGCGCCGAACAATTGCACGAAGAATTTCAGCCAGCCGCTCGACGGCATATAGATGCCGCGCTTGCGCAGGCCGAGGAACAGGAACAGCGCGTTCACGCACGCGCCGAGCCCGACGCTCAATGTGAGACCCGCATGCGCGAAGATCGGCACGAACAGATAGTTGCTCAATTGCGTGACGATCAACACGCCGATGCCGATCTTCACCGGTGTCTTGATGTCCTGTTTCGCGTAAAAACCGGGCGCGAGGATCTTGATGAGAATCAGGCCGATCAGGCCGATGCCGTACGCGGATAGCGCACGGCCAACCATCACCACCGAGTTGCCGTCGAACTTGCCGTAGTGGAACAGCGTCGCGGTGAGCGGCTGGGCGAAGAAGAACAGCGCGACGGCGCTCGGGGCGGCCAGCAGGAAGGTGACGCGCAGCCCCCAGTCGAGCAGCGACGAATATTCGTGCGGATCGGCGTCCACGTGCGCCTTCGAGAGGCTGGGCAGCAGGATCGTGCCGAGCGCGACGCCGAGCAGCGCGGTCGGAAATTCCATCAGCCGGTCGGCGTAGTTGATCCAGGAGACGGCGCCCGGGCCGATGCGCGACGCAATATTCGTGTTGATGATCAGGCTGATCTGCGCGACAGAGACGGCAAACATCGCCGGCACCATTTTCGACAGCACCCGCTTCACGCCGCGATGCGCGAGCGCTTTCAGCGGATTCAGGCCGATGCGCGGCAGCATGTCGATCTTCTTCAGACCCGGCAGTTGCACGACGAATTGCAGCACGCCGCCGGCGATCACCGCCCACGCCAGCGCGTAGACCGGTGTTTGCAGGCGCGGCGCGACGAACACCGCCGCGACGATGAAGGCAACGTTCAGCAGAACCGGCGCGAACGCGGGCAGCGAAAAGTTCTTGTACGTATTCAACACGCCCGACGCCAGCGACGTCAGCGAGATGAAAATGATGTACGGGAACATGATGCGCGTCATGGTGACCGCGAGCGCATACGCCTGGCCTTCATGCGCGAGTCCTGACGCGACGATGAACACCACGCCCGACGCTCCCACCACGCCGATCAGCGAGAGAACGGCGAGCGCCCAGGCAAGCACGGTCGAGGTGGCATCGACGAGCGCCTTGGTGGCGTCGTGTCCTTGCTGGTTCTTGAACTCGGCGAGAATCGGCACGAAGGCCTGCGAGAACGCACCCTCGGCGGAAATGCGGCGCAGGAGATTCGGAATGCGGAAGGCGACGTAAAACGCGTCAGTATATTGACTGGCACCGAACGCACGGGCGATCAGCGTTTCGCGGGCCAGTCCGGTCACGCGCGACAGCAGCGTGAAGCCGCTGACCGTCAGCAGGGCTCGGAATAGATTCATGGGGCGCTTATTATACGGGTGCCGCAGGTGCGGACGACGAGCCGGAACGCGAATCGGACCGATTTGTGCCGCAGACGTTCGTTCGGATGAGCGGATCAGGCCGGTTTTTATTGCTTGCCGCACGTGTTGCGGCCACAACCCGCCGCCCCGCTCGCCCGTTGCACGGACACCCATCCGGCCGCTGCGCCCCACGCTTGGCCTGTTGAGACCTACAGAATCCTGGGGCTCGCGCAACAGGCCGGCACATCGGGATTGGCGATTCCCCGTTGCCACGTGCCTGATTTTGTTGCTATAATCGCCGGTTTCGAAGCTCGCTCAGTTTTCGGACGGGGTTCAGGCACGCCACGGTACGTGGGCACGAGCATCGCTCAAGCCGTACCAGAAGCGCCTACCAGCCTCGAAAAACACCGGAACACGGGCCCGCCTTCGCGTAGTCCGATCGATTCTTCGAATTATTTTCGGATTAATTTCGACACTTTTGCGCTCTTGGGCAATCGCTTCCAAGAGTTCGATCTAAAAGCAGCACCTCACCACTTGAAGGTCAGGTACTGGAAACAGGAACAGGATAAGGAACCGTCATGGCTAACTCCGCACAAGCACGCAAGCGCGCCCGCCAGGCCGCCAAGGCAAACTCGCACAACTCGGCACTGCGCTCGAAGTTCCGCACGGCTATCAAGGCTGTCCGCAAGGCAATCGAAGCCGGCGACAAGGCTAAGGCCGTCGAGATCTTCCAGGCATCGTCGAAGACCATCGACATCATCGCCGACAAGAAAATCGTTCACAAGAACAAGGCAGCTCGCAACAAGAGCCGTCTCGCTGCAGCCCTCAAGGGTCTGCAAGCGCCCGCAGCGCAGTAAATCCGGTCAGCCCGCTTCGGTGGGCTACCTCCTGTTTCCGCTGCAACAGAAAGGCTCGCTTCGGCGGGCTTTTTTGCTTGGCATCGACCGAGCCAAATACTGATTCACGCCTGTTCGCGAGTCAGTTGACTGCACATCGAAGCCACCGCATTTGAGCTGCCCGCCTTGAAGCTGCTGCTTCAGGCGTAAAAAAACCCGCCACTGGCGGGTTTTTGCTTTTAACGATCCGGCAGACTCGCGTCAGATCACGTGCCTTTTCTCTTGCGGCGCGGCGTGCTCAAGCTGCAACTCACACGCCTCGGTCACAACGAGGTCATTGTCTTTCGCGAAGTTCAGGACGAAATCGAATGCCATCGGTTCGATGTCGCGCAGGCGCGAATCGAGAATCACGCATTTGAGGTCGCCGATCATGGTGGGCCGCACGTACAACGAATATTGCAGATAAGCATTCGGCCCCCTGCCACCCGGGCTGGGACCGAAGCATGCCATTACGCCTGCGAGCCGCTCCGACCAGTCACTCGGCCGAAACTTTTTTCCGGTCGACGTGATGCCTTGAATAAAATATTCGGTTGGAGCTGCTTCGGCCATGTAGGAATACCTGTGTGACTGCCCAGCGGGATAACGGCAAAGCTGGCTGCAAAGCGGCTTTGGGATGCCTGAACACGTGACCACGCCGGATTGGCGAGCTGCGCCGCCAGACACCGCGAAGGGCCGGATAAGCCGCCTCGGCGCTCATCATGACGGCGCACCGCGAGGAAACTTTCCGGAGCGCGCGAGCCGTGTCCCGCAAGCGAAATACCGGCCTGCTGGGCTTAGGGATAACCGGTAGATTATAGCGCAGCGGGCCTTTTTCCGCAGCGCACACAAGACCCGTTTGAGGGTTGCAAAAGGCTTTCAGCCAGCTTATCCAGCCTTTTACCCGACTCGTCAAACGGGGCGAAATCCTTTATGCTGCATTGAGTTACCACAAACGACGGCGGCGCCGTCCGGCAATCCTGCCGGGTGAGACCGCCGTATTTGTTTCATGACCGCCAAGAAAATTCGCCACTATCTGCAGTTCAAGGATTTCTCGCTGGAAGACTACGAGTACGTGCTGGAACGCGCGCGCATTCTCAAACGCAAGTTCAAGAACTACGAGACTTACCACCCGCTGCACGACCGCACGCTGGCGATGATCTTCGAGAAAAACTCGACGCGCACGCGGCTTTCGTTCGAAGCCGGCATCTTCCAGCTGGGCGGCCACGCCGTCTTCATGAGCACACGCGACACGCAACTCGGCCGCGGCGAGCCGATCGAAGACGCCGCGCAAGTGATCTCGCGCATGGTCGACATCATCATGATCCGCACGTTCGGCCAGGACATCCTCGAGCGTTTCGCCGAGAATTCGCGCGTGCCGGTGATCAATGGGCTGACCAACGAATATCACCCGTGCCAGGTGCTGGCGGACATCTTCACGTACTTCGAGCATCGCGGTCCAATTCGCGGCAAGACAGTGGCGTGGGTAGGTGACGCGAACAACATGCTGTACACCTGGATCGAAGCTGCCCAGATTCTCGGCTTCAAGCTGCGCCTGTCCACGCCGCCGGGCTACAAGCTCGACCCCGCCATGGTCGCAGCCGAAAGCACACCGTTCTATCAGGAATTCGACGATCCGAATGAAGCCTGCGCAGGCGCCGATCTGGTGACCACGGACGTGTGGACCAGCATGGGCTTCGAAGCCGAAAACGAAGCACGCAAGAAAGCCTTTGCAGATTGGTGCGTCGACGCTGACATGATGGCCTGCGCCAACGCCGATGCCCTGTTCATGCACTGCCTGCCCGCCCACCGCGGCGAGGAAGTCAGCGCGGAAGTGATCGACGGCCCGCAAAGCGTCGTGTGGGACGAAGCGGAAAATCGTCTGCATGTGCAGAAGGCGTTGATGGAATATCTGCTGCTCGGCAAGCTCAATCACTGAGCGAACCGCGGTTCAGCACCTTAAGCAGCATCTGCGTGAAGCGCGACGGGGCCTTGAATACGAGGCAAGGCATCCACGTTTAGCGCCACGCATCGAGCCGGCCTCCGCGGTTGCACGCGGAACCGGTTCACCCACCGCACTGCTCCAAAAACGCGGGCAAACGGCGGTTTAGTGTCAAAATAGTGGTTTTCCGCGCTCCGGAACTGCCGGCGCGTCTTGTTTTCCAGCTTTCTCCAGCTACGAGTTCACCATGAGCGATATCAAGAAAGTCGTGCTCGCCTATTCGGGCGGCCTCGACACCTCCGTCATCCTGAAGTGGTTGCAGGACAATTACGACGCCGAAGTCGTCACGTTTACGGCCGACATCGGCCAGGGCGAAGAGCTGGAACCGGCGCGCAAAAAAGCCCTGCAACTCGGCATCAAGCAGGACAACATCTTCATTGAAGACCTGCGCGAAGAATTCGTGCGCGACTACGTGTTCCCCATGTTCCGCGCCAACACGATCTATGAAGGCGAGTACCTGCTGGGCACGTCGATCGCGCGTCCGCTGATCGCCAAGCGTCAGATCGAAATCGCTCGCGCCACCGGCGCGCAAGCGGTCTCGCACGGCGCAACCGGCAAGGGCAACGACCAGGTTCGCTTCGAACTCGGTTACTACGCGCTGGAACCGGGCATCAAAGTGATCGCCCCGTGGCGCGAATGGGATCTGCTGTCGCGCGAAAAGCTGCTCGCGTACGCCGAAAAGGCTGGCATTCCGATTGAAATGAAGCACAAGCAAGGCGGCGCGCCGTATTCGATGGACGCGAACCTGCTGCACATCTCGTTCGAAGGCCGTCACCTGGAAGACCCGAAGGCCGAAGCCGAAGCCGACATGTGGCGTTGGACGGTGTCGCCGGAACAGGCGCCGGATCAGGCTGAGTACCTCGATATCGAGTACGAGCACGGCGACCCGGTCGCGATCAACGGCAAGCGTCTGTCGGCGGCTGAAATGCTGACTGAACTGAACCGCTTGGGCGGCAAGCACGGCATCGGCCGTCTGGATCTGGTCGAAAACCGTTACGTCGGCATGAAGTCGCGCGGCTGCTATGAAACGCCGGGCGGCACGATCATGCTGAAGGCGCACCGCGGCATCGAGTCGATCACGCTCGACCGTGAAGTGGCTCACCTGAAAGACGATCTGATGGCGCGTTACGCGTCGCTGATTTATAACGGCTACTGGTGGAGCCCGGAGCGCCGCGCGATCCAGGTGCTGATCGACCACACGCAAGAGAAGGTCAACGGCTGGGTGCGTGTGAAGCTGTACAAGGGCAGTGTGTCGGTTGTCGCGCGCGACTCGAAGGAAACGCTGTTCGACAAGACGATCGCTACGTTCGACGACGACGGCGGTGCGTACAACCAGGCCGACGCTGGCGGCTTCATCAAGTTGAACGCGCTGCGTATGCGGATTGCTGAAAACGCGCGTCGTCAACGCGGCTAAAAGCAGGCGTTTCGGCAGAGGCTAACTTCGCGCAAGCGAAGCTAAGTGCGCAGAAGCACAGCCGACACTGAAACGCAGATGCGAAAAAAGGGCGCCGGGGGTCTTCTCCTGGCGCCCTTTTTCATTGCGACGCCCCACTCGCTCAGGCAAGGCAACGTCGCGCCGTCTCACCCACTCATCGGCGCGTTTTCCCAAACCGTTTCTGCCAGCGCTAACGCCTGCGCACCGTTCGCCTTACCGCGATCGGCCAGCCCAGCCGCGTGCCGCGTCACAAACAAACCGGCTCCGCCTCCAACTCCACTCCGAACCGCGCCAGCACATCCCGCTGAACCGCCTTCGCAAGCGCCAGCACCTCCGCGCCGCTCGCGCCGCCGCGATTCACCAGCACCAGCGCCTGCCGCTCATGCACAGCCGCTGCGCCCATTGCGCGTCCTTTCCAGCCACATCGATCGATCAACCAGCCCGCCGCAAGCTTCACCCGGCCGTCCGGTTGAAGGTAAGACACCACCTCCGGCTCCTTGAGCTTCAGCGCCTCGAACTGCGTTGCCTCCACAACCGGATTCTTGAAGAAACTCCCGGCATTACCGAGCTGAAGTGGATCAGGTAGCTTCGCGCGCCGCACCGCGACTACCGCGTCGAAAATCGCCTGCGCGCTCGGGGCTGCGGCATCGGTACGGCCTGCGGCCGCCAGTTCACGCGCGATATCCGCATAGCCAGCGCGCGGCTGCCAAACCTTCGGCAAACGGAACGTGACCGACGTGATGACAAAACGGTCACGCCCTTCCCGCTTGAAAAAGCTGTCGCGGTAGCCGAATCGGCACGCGTCAGCATCGAGTTCAACTACGGCGCCCGTTTCCAGCTCAATCGCACGCAGCGACGCAAACCGCTCGCACATCTCGAGCCCATACGCGCCGATATTCTGAATCGGCGCCGCGCCCACCGTGCCCGGAATCAATGCAAGGTTCTCCAGCCCAGGCAGTCCTTGCGATAAAGTCCAGGCGACGAAGTCATGCCATGGCTCGCCGGCAGCCGCTTCGACGTACCACGCATCATCGTCCTCGCGCACGACGCGGCGGCCTTGCAGCGCCACCAGCAGCACCAATCCGGCGAAGTCTCCCGTCAGCACGACATTGCTGCCGCCGCCCAGCACCAGCCGCGGCAAGCCGGCGGCACGCGGATCGCGTACGGCAGCCATCAGCTGCGCTTCGTGCTCGATCCGGCACGCAAACTGCGCGCGAACCTCGAAACCGAAGGTGTTATGCGCCTTCAGCGGATAGCCGGTAATGAACGCGGCGGAGTCGGATTGGGACATCGGAATGAGAAGAATGGAGCGACCAGCAAAACGACATCTGGCCCCGGCCGCACGACAATGCGCGGCGGCCTTAGGCAAAAGGGAGTGGCGTCGGTAAAATGACGTCCGGTTCGTGATTATAGCGAGTGCCCCGTGAGCAGCCGACCGGCCGCGCCACGCACCGCAGCACTATTGGGAGAACACAATGCCATCGTTTGACGTCGTCTGCGAAGCAGACATGATCGAAGTCAAGAACGCGATCGAGCAGTCCAACAAGGAAATTTCAACCCGCTTCGACTTCAAAGGGTCGGACGCGCGCGTCGAGCACAAGGAAAGCGAAATCACCGCCTACGCGGACGACGACTTCAAGCTCGGCCAGGTGAAAGACGTCCTGCTGTCGAAAATGGCCAAGCGCAATGTGGACGTGCGCTTTCTCAATTACGGCAAGATCGAGAAGATCGGCGGCGACAAGGTCAAGCAGGTCATCAAGATCAAGAAGGGCGTGTCCGGTGATCTGTCGAAGAAAATCGTGCGTCTCGTGAAGGACAGCAAGATCAAGGTCCAGGCGAGCATTCAGGGCGATGCGGTGCGCATCACCGGCGGCAAGCGCGACGATCTGCAAAGCGTGATCGCGATGCTGCGCAAGGACGTGACGGATACCCCGCTCGACTTCAACAACTTCCGCGACTAAACGCGCGTCACGCTCAAGGCCGAGCGTGTGTTGATCCTCGGCAATGGGCGTGCGTTGAGGCTCGGCAACGGGCCGCGTGGGGATTCAGCACCCACCTCAGCACCCGCACGGGTTGCATGCGCTCAGCACCTAGCCATTGTGCGTTCAGCCCGGACTTCGTGAAGGCACTCGCACGCTGGGCTGGCTAACGCCAGGCCCCACGTCCACGCTCAGGATTCGTTGCCACCCGCCGCGCTAGCCGCTGCGTCCGCTTTCTTCTTGTCGCCGATACGGCTTTCCTGGCCGCGCATCAGCTTGGCGATGTTGCCGCGGTGGCGCCAGACCAACAGCGAACTCATTACGACGATCGCCAGCGCGATGATGTGCGGGCCGAACAGAAAGCCGTCGAAGATCGGGGCGAATACCGCCGCGGCCAATGCCGCCAGCGAAGAATAACGCGTGAAAAACGCCACGATCAGCCAGGTCAGCAAGGTGGCGATGCCAAGGATCGGGTTGATCGCGATCAGCACGCCCGCTGCGGTCGCCACGCCCTTGCCGCCCTTGAAGCGGAAGAAGATCGGATACAGGTGGCCGAGAAACACGGCAACCGAGGCAATCGCAACCGACGTATCGTCGAGGCCATAGCGCGCGCCGAAGTGCACCACGAACCACACCGGCAACCACCCTTTGAAGGCGTCGCCGATCAGGGTGAGAATCGCGGCCTTCTTGCTGCCGCTGCGCAGCACGTTGGTGGCGCCCGGGTTGCCCGAACCGTACGAGCGTGGGTCGTCCAGCCCCATGGCGGCGCTGACGATCACGGCAAACGACACCGAGCCGATCAGGTAGGCAACGACAGCAACGATCAGGTTTTGCATCTGGGACTCTTATAAGGATCGGCGGTCTGAAACTCGACACCCCAACCGCAACAGGGAACAAGGCGGCGCACATTCTACCGAACCGGCCTGCCCGAAAAACATTCAGGCAAACGTCAATCGACGCTCGCGCACTGCACCGGCTTTGCCGCCAGCAAACCGGTCAATATTTTGGGCTCGATGCTAACCAGAAAACCGCGCCGCCCGCCATTCAGCCAGATCTTGTCCATCTCCAGGATGCTCGACTCGACGTACACCGGCATCTGTTTGCGCGTGCCGAACGGCGAGGTGCCGCCAATCAGATAGCCCGAATGCCGGTTCGCCACCTCGGGCTTGCACGGCTCGACGCGTTTCGCGCCGATCTGCCGCGCCAGATTCTTGGTGCTGACCGTACGGTCGCCGTGCATCAGCACGATCAGCGGCTTGGCGTGCTCATCTTCCATCACCAGGGTCTTGACGACATGATGTTCGTCCACGCCGAGCTGGCGCGCCGATTCCTCGGTGCCGCCGTGCTCGACGTAATCGTAAGGATGTTCGCCGAAAGTGACGCCGTGACGGCGCAGGAACTGCGTCGCGGGCGTTTCGGAGACGTGTCTGGATTTGCTCATCGGCGCATTGTAATGGCGAGTTTGCACAACGGCTATTTGCCGAATGGCCAATTGTGCGGGCCTGGAGATTGTGGCACGATCGTTCGCAAATGTGCCGGCGCGCTGTATGCCGGGCGACGAATATGTTTTGTAACTATGTTGCAGGGGGCCTGAGTAAGTGCTGAAGCGCTAAGTTGGGCCGACCGCCTTGCATGGGACCCAAGTAGGCGCTAAAGCGCTAACTCGGGCCGACCGCCTTGCATGGGACCCAAGTAGGCGCTAAAGCGCTAACTTGGGCCGACACAGGAGACAGCGTTGAGCCTCGCTTCATCTACCCGTTCCAAGATCGACATTCCCGCGCTGCTGGCCACCCTGCCCGCGCGTATTGCCGACATTCCAGTGCTCGCCGCCGCGCGCGATCCGCAGCACATCGCCCTGATCGAGGACGCGCGCCGCCTCACCAACGCGCAACTTCTGGAAGCCGTCAATGCCACCGCCGCGCTGCTGCGCGAATGGGGCGTGCGTGGCGGCGATCGCGTGATGATCGTGGCCGAGAACAGCATCGTGCAGATCGTCCTGCTGTTCGCGACCGCACAGCTCGACGCGTGGGCGCTGGTGTCGAATGCCCGCCTGTCCGCGGCCGAGCTCGATGCGATCCGGGCGCACGCGCAGCCTCGTGTGGTCGCGTATGCGGTCGAAAGCTCCGCGGATGCCCAACAGCATGCAGAGCGGCACCAAGCCGCCACAGCGCCTGCCATCGCGCCGGATATCGGAGCCTGGTCGTACACGATCGACACCCACGCAAAGGCCGAACCGGTTGAAGCGGCGAATGACCGTCAATGCGCCGCGCTGATCTACACCACGGGAACCACCGGCGCGCCAAAAGGCGTGATGCTGTCCCATCGCAATCTGCTCTTCATCGCGGCCGTCTCGAGCCGCTTACGCAAAGTCGGTCCGGACGACGTCGTGTACGCCGTGCTGCCGATCTCGCATGTGTACGGCTTTGCCTCGGTTTGTCTCGGCAGCCTGCACGCCGGCGCAACCTTGCGTCTCGCGCCGCGTTTCGCGCCGGAAGCGGTTCGGCGTGCGCTCGCCGACGAGCGGGTGTCGATCTTCCAGGGCGTTCCGGCCATGCACGCCAAACTGCTCGAACATATGCAGACACACGGCCACGCGTGGTCCGCGCCGCATCTGCGTTTCGCCTATTCGGGCGGCTCGCCGCTCGACGCCGCGCTAAAGGCGCACGTCGAAAGCGTCTACGGCCTCCCGTTGCACAACGGCTATGGCATGACCGAGAGTAGCCCGACCGTCTCCCACACCATGCTCGATGCGCCGCGCGGCGATTGCTCAGTCGGCGAGGTTATTCCTGGCGTTGAGGTGAGGTTCGTCGGACTCGACGGCGTGGATGCCGCGCCGGGTGACATCGGCGAACTGTGGGTGCGCGGCCCGAACGTGATGCTCGGGTACTACCGCAGTCCGGACCTGACCCGCGTCGCCGTTACCGAAGACGGCTGGCTCAAGACCGGTGATCTGGCGCGGCAAGACGCGGACGGTGCGTTGCATATCGTCGGGCGCAGCAAGGAGTTGATCATCCGTTCGGGCTTCAACGTGTATCCGGCGGAAGTCGAACATGTGCTGAACGCGCATCCGCAGGTGGTGCAGTCGGCGGTGATCGGGCGCGCCGTGGAGGGTAACGAGGAAGTGATCGCGTTCGTCGAATTGATCGCGGGCGCGAAGGTGTCGCCCGCTGAACTGATCGCGTGGTGTGGCGAGCGTCTCGCGCCGTACAAGCGCCCCGCCGAGGTGAAGGTGCTGGCCGCGCTGCCCGCGGCGTCGACTGGCAAGATTCTCAAGCACCGGCTTCGCGAATTCGTCTAATGCCTTGACTATGGCCATGGCACCGGTAGCTATGGTTATGACTGTACGGATGGTGGCGGCTAAGGCTGCCGCTGCCATTCGCAGCAACGGCAACCGCATATATCCGCATCGCTGCATCGCCACGTAGCCACGTAGCCACGTAGCCACGAACGCGAGCCTCACCCCCGCGGATGATGTTGCGCATGCAGCGACTTCAACCGTTCGCGGGCCACATGCGTGTAAATCTGCGTGGTCGAGATATCCGTATGGCCGAGCAGCAATTGCACGACACGCAAATCGGCGCCATGGTTCAGCAGATGCGTCGCGAACGCGTGGCGCAGCGTATGCGGCGAGAGCGGCGCGTGCACACCGGCCGCCGCCGCGTGACGCTTGATGATGTTCCAGAACTGCTGGCGGGTCATGCCCTCCGCGCGGCTGGTGACGAACAGCGCATCCGTCGCCCGCGCACCGAGCAAAGCCGGACGCGCTTCGCGCAGATAGCGTTCGATCCAGCCATGCGCCTCTTCGCCGAACGGAATCAGGCGCTCTTTCGAACCCTTGCCCATTACGCGCACTACGCCTTCGTTCAGGCCCACTTCCACCGTCTTCAGCGTGACGAGTTCGGTGACGCGCAAACCGCTCGCGTACATCAACTCCAGCATGGTGCGGTCGCGCAGCCCCAAGGGCGTGTCGATATCCGGCGCACCGAGCAGCGCTTCGACTTGCGCTTCGGTGAGGGTCGACGGAAAACGCGGCGGTTGCTTGGCCGAACGGATACGCACCGTCGGATCGACCTTCGTGCGATGCTCGCGCACTGCCCAGCCGTAATAGCGGCGAAACACCGAGAGTCGCCGGTTCGCCGACGTCGATTTGTCTTTCTGGCGCGCCGCGCTGTAGGCGTTGAGATCGGCTTCGCTGGCGGTGTCGAGCGAGGTGTTGCGGGTTTGCGCGAGCCATTCGCAGAACAGGCGCAAATCGCGCCGGTAGGCATCGAGCGTGTTGCGCGACAAACCGTGTTCGAGCCACAACGCGTCACAGAACGCGTCGATCGAGGCCGAGCTCGACACAAACAAAGGTGACGCGATTGGCGCGTCGTCCGTCACGGTATCGCTCATGCGTAGGGAATGCCTTCATGCGCCAGAAGCCAGCGCTTGACGTTGCGAAAGAAGCCGTCTCCGGCGTGATGCGCGAATCCGCCGATACCGCTCGAACTGACCACCCGATGGCACGGAATCACGATCGGAAAGTAATTGGAACCACACGCCTGGCCGACCGCGCGCGGAACACTGCCGATCTGCCTTGCCAGTTGTCCATAGGTCAGCACCGTGCCCGGCGGGATATCGCTGATCGCTTGCCAGACGCGTTGCTGAAACGCGGTGCCGACCGCTGCCAGCGGCAATTCGAACTTCGCGGACGCCCGCTCGAAATACCGCTCGATCTGTTCCGCCGCTTGCCTCGCCAGGGGCGAGTCCGGTGCGACGTTCTGCGTCGACTCGGGCAGATAGACGATCTCGCGCACAGCCTCGCCTTCGAGGCGAATGCCGACTTTGCCGAACGGTGCATCGATCACTGCGTTGAACATGGTTGCTTACTCCGTGATTCGCGAGGAGTGTCAAGTGTCGGGGTAGCGTACCTGCATGGGGTACAGGCGCTCCACCCAGTCAAACGCCTCGCCGGAATGGCGCTACTTTACGCCGCTTCCAGCGCCCATTCCACATGCTCGCGCACCACCGCCGAAGGGTCTTCGACGCGTAACTTCAGCGCGTGAACCATCGCCTCGCGCGCCTCCGCACTCAAACTCCCGGACGACGCACGCAGCGCATTACCCATCCCCACCGCCAGATTACGCAGCCAGCTTTCATAACCGATGCGGCGAATCGCACTGCCCTGCATGCGCGTATCGAACTCCGCCGCGCTCCATGCAAACAGTTCGACCAGCGTCGCGCGATCGAGCCCATGCCGCACATCGAAATCGGCGACCGGCGCGGCCTGCGCAAACTTGTTCCACGGACACACGAGCTGGCAATCGTCGCAGCCGTACACCCGATTGCCGATCAGCGGCCGCATTTCCAGGGGAATATTGCCCTTCAATTCGATCGTCAGATACGAAATGCAAAGGCGTGCATCGACCTTATAGGGCGCCACGATCGCGCCCGTCGGGCATGCGCCGATGCAGCGCGTGCAACTGCCGCAATGCGAGCCTGGCGTTTCGGGTGCATCGCCGGGCGAAGTCTCGGCGTCGGTGGGCAGCGGCACATCGACATAGATTTCGCCGAGAAAAAACAGCGAACCGGCATCGCGCTGCAGCAGCAGCGTGTGCTTGCCGCGCCAGCCGATCCCGGCCTTCTGCGCAAGTTCTACTTCAAGCACCGGCGCCGAATCGGTAAATACGCGGTAGCCGAACGGACCGATCGCCGCTTCGATTTTCTCGGCCAGATGTTGCAGACGGTTACGCATCACCTTGTGATAATCGCGGCCCCGCGCATAGATCGACACCACCGCCGCCGATGGGTCCGCAAGCCGCGCATGCTCGGCTGCACGCCAGTCTTGCGGTACGGGCGGCGTGTCGTGCAAAGCGCTTTCGTGCGCCTTTCCACTCAATGTCTCTGCGGGCAAATAGGCCATGCGTGCGGTAATCACACGTCGCGTGCCGGCCACAAGCTCGGCGGGACGCGCGCGTTTCATGCCGTGTTTCGCCATATAATCCATCTCGCCGTGGCAACCCGCATCCAGCCATGCTGCAAGCGGCGCTTCGGCAGCGGAGAGATCGGTGTCGCTGATACCGACCGCCCCGAAACCCAGTTCACGGCCCCACGTTTTGATGTTGAGCGCGAGCGCATTCAGCGCCGCTTCATCGAAATGACGCTCGGCACGCGCATCGTCGTTTGACGCAGGCGTGCAGGAAACAGGGGACTCCGGACTTCGGTTCATCACGCCATTTTACGAGAATGCCCGTCAATCCCGATCTCGCGATCCAACCGCCCGCCCATGTCCTGCTCGAACGCTCCTTCGCGCTCGCGGACGAGGCCGCCACCCATGCATTCGGCGAACGCTTCGCACAGGCGATCGAAAGCGTGCGCGAGTCGAACCAGAATCCGGTGCACAACGCGCAGCAAACAGCGAAACAGCACACGCCACACGCTGCGGGGAGTCAGGCATTCCACGGACTGCAAGTCCAACTCGTCGGCGACCTCGGCGCCGGCAAGACCACACTCGTGCGCGCAACCTTGCGCGGCCTCGGCCACACCGGCCGCGTGCGCAGTCCCACCTACACACTCGTCGAACCTTACGTGCTCGAGCGGCCCGCTGGGGAACTCACGCTCTATCACTTCGATCTGTACAGATTCACCGACCCGGCCGAATGGGCCGACGCCGGCTTTCGCGAGTACTTCGACAGCGGCGCCATCTGCCTCGTCGAATGGCCACAGCGTGCCGGGCGTCTCCTGGGCGTTCCGGATCTCGTCTTCTCGCTCGACCTGGACAGCGGAGGCGAGGGCCGGGTACTCGTCGCACGGGCATACAGCGAATCAGGAAAGGCATGTCTCGAAAGATGTTGATCAAACCGTTCCGCTCGATCGAATCGGCGGCTACCGCAACGCATAACTGGCGGCGCCGGCAGATTCTGCGCGCGGGCGCGTCCACGCTGGTGCTCGGCCTTGTCGCTCCGCGTCTCGCGTGGGCGAGTTCGGTGCTGGGCGTGCGGGTCTGGCCCGCGCGCGATTACACGCGCGTGACGATCGAGTCGGATCAGCCGTTGCAGAACGCGCAGCAGTTGCTGCAGGGTCCTGACCGGCTGGTGGTCGATCTGAGCGGCCTCGATCTCGATCAGGCACTGAAGGATCTGGTATCGAAGATCACGCCGAACGATCCGCAGATTCAGTCGGTGCGTGTCGGGCAATATCAGCCGCACGTGGTGCGAATGGTGTTCGATCTGAAGGGCTCGGTGAAACCGCAGGTGTTCACGCTGCCGCCGGTCGGCGCGTACAAATACCGGCTGGTGTTCGACCTGTACCCCGCTGTCGCGCCCGATCCGCTGATGGATCTGCTCGCGCAGACCGAGCGCAAACAGCAAACGCTGGACGAAAGCAACGCGCCGCCCGCCACGCTGAGCGGCCCGGGTACCACGCCGCCCACCGCCGACAACAGCGAAGCCTTCTTCGAGCGTTATGCGCAGAACGGCGGCGGAACCTCGTCAGGCGTGCCGCGTCCGCCGGCGCATGTCACGCCGACACCGGCTCCGCCCATTCTCGGCAAGCCCTCGACACCGACAGCACCCGTCGCGCCGCCAACCGCCATCGCCCGCAACAAAGGCAGCAACAGCAGTGGCAGCAGCGCCAGCAATCTCGGCGACGACAACGACGGCGACGATAGTTACGCCTTCACCAACCCGAAAACCGGCAAGAGCAACACGGTGCGTCTGTTGACCGTCGCGATCGATCCGGGTCACGGCGGCGAGGACCCAGGCGCAATCGGCGGCGGAGGCACGTATGAGAAGCACGTCGCACTCGACATCGCGAAGAAACTGCGCGCGAAGATCGACGCGCAGCCGAACATGCGCGCCATGATGACGCGCGACGCCGACTTCTTCGTGCCGCTGAACGTGCGTGTGCAGAAGGCGCGGCGCGTGGGCGCGGACCTGTTCGTATCGATCCACGCGGACGCGTTCACCACGCCCGACGCGAAGGGCTCGTCGGTGTTCGCCTTGTCGGAGCACGGTGCGTCGAGCGCCGCGGCGCGCTGGATGGCGAACAAGGAGAACTCGTCGGATCAGATCGGCGGGATCAACATCAAGTCCGCCGACGCCACCGTCAACCGCGCGCTATTCGATATGTCGACCACCGCGCAGATCCGCGATTCGATGCGCTACGGCAACTTCGTGCTGAAGGAGATCGGCGGCATCAACAAGCTGCACAAAGGCTCGGTCGAACAGGCCGGCTTTGCCGTGCTGAAAGCGCCGGACATTCCGTCGATTCTGGTGGAGACCGCCTTCATCAGCAACCCGGACGAAGAGCGCCGCCTGAACGACGACGCGTATCGGGAGAAAATGGCCGACGCGATCATGACCGGCATCAAGCGCTATTTCGCGGCGAATCCACCGTTAGCGAAGAGCCGCATGACCTGATTGCTAGCCGGCATGACACCGCGTCATGCCGGCAATAAAAAACGGCCGCTCGATGCGTCCGTTTTTTTCTGCTTCACGCTTAAGAGGCCGTCAACGCGCCGGTGAAAGCCGCTGCACGACCCAACCGCCGAACACGTTCACCGCCAGCCCCGCCATCACCAGCAAGGCGCCCACGATCTGCGCCGCGGATAACCGCTCGTCCAGAAACAGGGACGCCGACGCCAGCCCGACAATCGGCACCAGCAACGAGAACGGCGCCACCTGGCTCGCCGGATAGCGCGACAGGAGCCGGCTCCACAGCCCGTAGCCGATCAGCGTCGCAATAAACGCGAGGTACACGACGGCGAAAATCGACGTCGCACTGATCCCGGACAGCGCCGCGGCGATCCGCTGCGGCCCCTCGAACGCGTACGACAGCGCGAAAAACGGCAAGGGCGGAATCAGGCTGCCCCACACCACCAGCCCGACCAGATCGACCTTACCGACCTTCTTCGTGACGATGTTGCCGAGCGCCCACGAACACGCGGCACACAGCGTGAGAACAAAACCGGCGAGCGTCATCGCGTGACCGCCTTGCATGCCGATGACCGCGAGGCCGCCCGCCGCGATCAGCAAACCGACGACATTCGGTACGCGAAAGCGCTCATGCAGAAACAGCGCCGCGAAAATCAGCGTGAAGAAGGCCTGCGCCTGCAGGACGAGCGAGGCGAGCCCAGCGGGCATGCCGACGTACATCGCCGAGAACAGGAAAGCGAACTGCCCGAACGAAATCGTCGCGCCGTAGGCGAACAGCCAGCGCCACGGCATCTGCGGCCGCTTGACGAAAAACACCGCCGGAACCGCGGCGAGCGTGAAACGCAGCGCGCCGAGCAGCATTGGCGGCACGCCATGCAGGCCCACCTTGATCACGACGAAATTGACGCCCCACGCAACCACCACGACCAGCGCGAGCAGTAAATCCTTCGGCGACATGCCGGTCTCCATTTGATTGCTGGATCCGGCAGTTTAGCGGAGCCTGCGGAGTGAGGGGATGGCACGCGTTACGGAATCCCGGAATGGTAAAACGGCGCAAACCGTCGGCGTTCCGTCAGCCGCAGTAGAATCGTCTATTAAGAAAAATCCGACTCACCCTTTCAGCCGAGCCTGCCCATGTCTTCCTCGATCAAAGCAGTCCTCAAACCCCATCTGCGCGACGTCGGCAGCCTCACCGTGCGGCGCGTGCTGCCGGCCATGGCGGCGCGCCTGATCGGCCCATTCATCTTCTTCGACCACATGGGCCCCGCCACGCTCGAACCCGGCGTCGGACTCGACGTGCGTCCGCACCCGCATATCGGCCTCGCGACCGTCACCTATCTGTTCGAAGGCTCGGTCATGCATCGCGACAGCCTCGGCTCCGAGCAGAAGATCGTTCCGGGCGACGTCAACTGGATGACGGCAGGCCGCGGCATTGTCCATTCCGAGCGCACGCCGGCCGAAGATCGCGCGAGCGGACTGACCATGCACGGCATCCAGACCTGGGTCGCGCTGCCGCTCGAAGACGAAGACATCGAACCGTCCTTCTCGCATCATCCGGCCGCGACGCTGCCGGTGGTCGAGCGCAACGGCGTCACGCTGCGCGTGATCGCCGGCACGGCGTTCGGCGAAACCTCGCCGGTCGAAACCTTTTCCGGCACGCTGTATGTCGCCGCGGAGTTCGCTCCGGGCGGCGCCTTCGCGCTCGAACCGGAGCACGAGGAACGCGGCGTCTATCTGGTGGACGGCGATCTGGAGATCGACGGCACGCCGCTCGAAGTGGGTCAGATGGCCGTGCTCGCGCTCGACGAAACCGTCACGCTGGCCAGCACCCACGGTGCGCGCGTGATGCTGCTCGGCGGCGAGAAGCTGGATGGCGAGCGCTTTATCGAATGGAACTTCGTCGCCAGTTCGCGTGAAAAGATCGAAGCCGCGAAGCTGGCGTGGACCCAGCAGGAAATGGGCAAGGTGCCGGGTGAAACCGAATGGATTCCGCTGCCGACAAGAAAATAAGCGCGCATCCAGACCACTAAAAGTGAGCAGGAGGCACATTGAATTCGCCGCGCGCGGCCCCACCTAGCCAACCAACCGTTTTATCGATGAGGACGCAATGGACACCACTCTGGCCACTTTCGAACAAGACGTCATCGCGGCGTCGACACTGGCCCCTGTGCTGGTCGATTTCTGGGCGCCGTGGTGCGGTCCCTGCAAGACACTCGGCCCGATGCTCGAGAAGCTCGAGGCCGAAGCCGCCGGCAAATGGAAGCTGGTGAAGGTCAACGTGGATGAGAATCAGGAGCTGGCCGCACACTTCCAGGTGCGCAGCATTCCGCACGTCATGGCGTTTGCCGACGGCCAGCCGGTCGATCAATTCGTCGGCGTGCTGCAGGAAGGCCAGTTGCGCGAGTTTATCGAGCGCCTCGTGCCGCAAGGCGCGGACGCAGCCCGTCTTGAAGCGCAAGCGGCATTGGCCGAGGGCCGTCGTGAAGATGCCTACAACGCGCTGCAAGCCGCACTCGCCTACGACCCAGGCTTCGACGAAGCACGCATGGACCTCATCGACATGCTGCTCGAAGATAACCGCATCGACGAAGCGCGCAATGAAGTCGATCTGCTGTCGCCGAAAACCACGCAGGGGATCGACGCCCGCTTCAACGCGATCAAGACACGGCTCGATGCGGTGGATGCTGCGGCGGATCTGCCGCCTACGGATGCACTCGAAGCCAAGGTCGCAGCGAACCCGGACGATCTTGAAGCACGCTTCGATCTGGCCAGCGCATTCATCGCCCGCCGCAAATACGAAGGCGCGCTCGAACATCTGCTGGCCATCGTGCAGCGCGACCGCACCTTCCGCGACGATATCGGCCGCAAGACGATGCTGTCGGTGTTCGATCTCGCCGCGCATCAGCCGGAGCTGGTGTCGCAATGGCGGCGCAAGCTGAGCGCGTTGTTGTATTAACTGGGTGTGTTTTCAGGCGAAGCAGGCGCGGCGACGGGCCGCGCCGCTTTCGCCAACGCCCGCAACACATGCGCGGCCGCAGCAAAACCAAAGCTCGCCGTCACACACACGCTCGATCCAAATCCCGCGCAGTTCAAACCGACCGGTCCCGTATGACCCGGCGAGGTCGTGACGTGCTCCGCTTCCTCGTCGATATCGCAGACAGCGGCCTCCGGATAAATCAGCGGTTCATCGGAATACACCGCGCTCACCTTGAACTTCGCCTTCGGACCACGCGGGAAGCCATGCTGTTTGCGCAACTGCCCGCGCACTTTCGACAGCAGCGGGTCCTGGATGGTCAACGCGAGATCGTCGATGCGGATGCGCGTCGGGTCCAGCTGGCCGCCCGCGCCGCCCACCGTAATCAACGGCTGCTTCTTCTCGACGCACCACGCGATTAACGCGGTCTTGGTGCGCACGCTGTCGATCGCATCGATCACGTAATCGAAACCGCCACCGAGCGTCGCCGCGAAATTGTCCGGCTCGACGAAGTCTTCAACCAGCCGCACGTCGCAGAACGGATTGATAGCCGCGATGCGCTTGGCCATTGCTTCGACTTTCGGTTTTCCGTAGTTGCCGTCCAGCGCATGGATCTGACGGTTAGTGTTGCTCTCCGCGACATTGTCCAGATCGATCAAGGTCAGCCGGCCGACCGCGCTGCGCGCCAACGCCTCCGCCACCCATGAGCCGACTCCGCCGATACCGATCACCGCCACATGGGCTCCTTCGAACGCAGCAAGCGCCGGCGCGCCGTACAGGCGGGCAATGCCGCCGAAGCGCCGCGCGCGGTCGGCGGTTTCGCTCCCGTCGAGGCTGGTAGTAAGATCGGAATGCGCGGCGGGGCTGGACATGATGGAAGGCTCGTTCAAAGCAGGCAAAACACAAAGTGATGAAGACGCTCATGCACGCACAGGCACGCTCAGGCGTTCGCAACCCGTATTTTGCCTGATCGCGCCAATTCACATGCCCGCACCCACCTGGAAGCACGAATGGCCGCAAACGTAATGGCGTGGATGTCCACACAATGCGGCGGGCCTTGACCTGGCCACGCGCAAAAAATTCGCGCCCTGGCTATACTGATTGGACTGTAGCGTTCGCATAAGAACATGACCTCACTCGCCGAACTTCGAAAAAACTATTCGCTGGGTTCTTTGGACGTTGCCGATATCGACCGCAACCCGTTTCGTCAATTCGACACGTGGTTTCAGCAGGCGGTAGACGCCCAACTGCCCGAACCGAATACGATGACGCTGGCCACCGTCGATTCGCGCGGCCGGCCGTCGGCGCGCATCGTGCTGATCAAAGGCGTCGACGAGCGCGGCTTCGTGTTCTTCACCAATTACGAAAGCCGCAAGGGCCGCGAACTGGCTGCGAACCCTTATGCGAGCCTGTTGTTCTACTGGATCGAACTGGAACGCCAGGTGCGCGTCGAAGGCCGCATCGTCAAAACCAGTACCGAAGAGAGCGATACGTATTTCGCGTCGCGTCCGCTCGGTTCGCGTATCGGCGCATGGGCATCCAATCAAAGTCAGGTAATTGAAAGCCGCTCGCAGCTCGAAACACGCGAACGCGAAATCAGCCTGCAATACGGTGACCAGCCACCGCGCCCCCCGCACTGGGGCGGTTATCGTTTGGTACCCGAAGCAATCGAATTCTGGCAGGGCCGGCCGTCGCGTCTGCACGACCGTCTGCTCTACACGCGTTCAAGCGAAAGCAGCGACTGGCAAATCTCCCGCCTATCGCCTTGAATCGGAACACAACACGTATGCGCGTTGCCAACGCAGCAGCGCGCGACGACCGGATTGCGCCTCGCGGTATGGGAGTGGCACCGCAGTGAGCAGCGATCCACACAGGCTTTGCTTTAGTTCAACGGACACGGAGAAATCACATGTTCTGGGAGAAAAAGCTGGCGCAGTGGGTGGAAGAGGTAAAAACCAAGGCTAACCTGCCCGCACGCCTTGTGCTGTGGGACGGTCAGCAACATGACTTCGGGCAGTTCGCCGCGCCCCGGGTCACGCTCCATGTCAAAAGCGCCACGGCGCTGCCCTATCTGCTCGAACCGAGCCTCGACAATCTGGGCGAGGCGTACGTGAAGGGCAAGATCGACATCGAAGGCAAGCTGTCGGACATCATCAACATCGGCTATCAGCTGGCGCGCAACACCGTGACCAGCGCGAGCAAGCTGGCGCGCGTACGGCGCTACTTCCATCACTCGAAGTCGTCGGACAAGAAAGCCATTCAGTATCACTACGACGTCTCGAACGAGTTCTACAAGCTGTGGCTCGACGAGAACATGGTGTACTCGTGTGCGTACTTCGAGAATGGCGATGAAGATCTCGCCACCGCGCAGATCAAGAAGATCGACCACATCCTCACCAAGATCCAGTTGCAACCGGGGCAGCGCCTGCTCGACATCGGCTGCGGCTGGGGTGCGCTCGTGCTGCGCGCAGCGCAGAAATTCGGCGCGAAGTGCGTGGGCGTGACGCTGTCGCAGAACCAGTTCGATCTCGCTACCGCTCGCGTGAAAGCCGCGGGTCTGGAAAACCAGATCGAGATTCGTCTGCAGGATTACCGCGACGTCGAAGGACAGTTCGACCGCATCACCAGCGTCGGCATGTTCGAGCACGTGGGCCGCAAGAATCTGCCGGGCTACTTCCAGAAGATCCACGATCTGCTCGTCGACGACGGCATCGCCATGAATCACGGCATCACATCGAGCGATTCGGACAGCGGCGAAACCGCGCTGGGCGGCGGCGAATTCATCGACCGCTATGTCTTTCCGGACGGCGAACTGCCGCACATCAGCCTTGCGCTCGAAGCGATGCAGCGTGGCGGGCTCGAAGCGGTTGACGTCGAAAGCCTGCGCCGTCACTATGCGCACACGCTGGACATCTGGGCGGAAAACTTCGAAACGCATGCGGACGAAGCCCGCAAGCTGGTCGACGACGAAAAATTCCGCATCTGGCGCGTGTATCTCGCCGGTTGCGCGTACGCGTTCGAAACCGACGACGTCTCGATCTACCAGGTGGTGTGCCGCAAAGCCGGCCGCAGCGCGAAAACCTTGCCATGGTCGCGTCGCTATATGTACGACAAAACGTTGTGATACGGTTGCGCCGTGGCGATTTACCGTCGCCGCGTGCCGGGGCTACGGGCACTGCATAAGCAGGCCGACGCGGCGCAAACCTTAAACAACAGCAGGTCGAACATCGATGGACCAGAGCGGGACAAGCGAAGTTGAACAGCCGGTGAGCGGCGAGCCAGACGCACAGGCCGACGCGCCGCAGTTCGATCTGTTCGGGATGCCGGTGGCGCAGACGCCGGTATCCCCGTCGAAGCCCGAAGCGGGCGCAAAGGCACCGCGCGCGACTGCCAGCGCCGAAGCCGAATCCACACTAGCAAGCTCGGTCGCAACGCCAACGTCAACGCCCGCCGCCGCGACGCAGGTTGAACGGCAGCCGCGCCGACCGCGCGCAAAGGCAAGCGGCGCAGCGCTGCTCTGGCAGGAAGACGACTCACCGGCACCCGCCGAAATCGCAGCCGATGCCAATGCAGCACCAGCAGCAACCGATACACCCAAAAAGCGCCGCTCACGCGACGTTCTCGCCGCCCCGCCCTCTGCTGAACTCCTGGCGCTCGCCGCCGAACTGCCGCCGCAGGTCCACCTCGGTACATCGACATGGTCGTTTCCGGGCTGGAACGGCATTGTCTACGGCGACGAGTACAGCAACAGCAAACTCTCGCGCGAAGGTCTGACGGCTTATGGCGCGCATCCGCTGTTGAAGACCGTCAGCATCGACCGGTCGTTTTATCAGGCACTCACCGTCACCGAATACCTGCGCTATGCGCAGCAGGTGCCGGAGCACTTCCGCTTCATCGTCAAAGCGCCGATGACGATCACCGACGCCACCGTGCGCGCCGAACGCGGCGAGCCGGTTGCGTTGAACCCGTGCTTTCTGAACGCGCAAATGGCAATCGACGAGTTCGTCACGCCATGTCTCGAAGGCCTCGGCGCGAAAGCCGGTGCGCTGGTGTTCCAGTTGTCGCCGCTGCCCGACCAGATGCTCGCGCAACCGGCGGTGTTCATCGAGCGGCTCGCGGAATTCCTGACAGCATTGCCGAAGCTGCCCGAAGGTACCTGCTATGCGATCGAAATCCGCGACGCGAGTTTGCTCACGCCACGCTTTATCCGCACGCTAAAGGCAGCGGGCGTGCGATATTGCGTAGGGATTCATGCGCGGATGCCGGATCCGCTGCGCCAGGCGGCGGCGCTCGCCCTGCTGGACGGCGAGCCGGCCGGGCCGCTGATCGTGCGCTGGAGTCTGCACGGCGGCTTCAAATACGAACAGGCGAAGGCCAAGTACGAACCGTTCAACCAGCTGGTCGATCAGGACCCGGCGACCCGCAGTGCGCTCGCCGAACTGGCCGCGCGCTATGCGCTGGCCGGCCAGCCGGTGGTGATCGCCGTCAACAACAAGGCGGAAGGGTCGGCGCCGTTAAGCTGCGTGGAACTGGCGCGGGAGATTGTCGAGGCATACGCGCGCCTTGCCCATGAGCACGAGCACGAAGCCGACACCTGAACCGCGCCACGCGCCAGATCAACTCGCCTTGATCCGATGTGCGAACTTCTGGCGGAACTTGGCGACCTTCGGCGCCACCACGAACGAGCAGTACCCTTGGTTCGGGTGCTGCGCAAAATAGTTCTGGTGATACGCCTCGGCCGGCCAGTAGTTGCCGTCGAGCGGCAGCACCTGGGTGACGATCTGGCCGTCGTAGATCCCCTGTTCGCCGATCTCGCGAATCGCCTGTAGCGCCGTTTCACGCTGCGAGTCGGAGTGCGTGAAAATCACCGAGCGATATTGCGTGCCGACGTCGTTGCCCTGCCGGTTCAACTGGGTCGGATCGTGGATCGCGAAGAAAATATCGAGAATCTCGCGATAGCTGATTTTCGCCGGATCGAAGTCGACGTTCACGACTTCCGCGTGACCCGTCACGCCGTCGCACACCTGCTCGTAGGTCGGCCGCTGGGTTTGGCCGCCCGCATAGCCCGACTCCACCGCGTTCACGCCTTCGACGCCCAGATACACCGCTTCGAGACACCAGAAACACCCGCCACCCAGGGTGGCGACTTCGCCTGTCTGACTCATGCTGCTTGCTCCTTGATACTTATAGTCGGCCGATGCCGGTCCCGGTTAAGCGCAACGCTCATGCCACCACCAAGACTTTCCAGCTTAGCGGTTTTTCCATTAACCGGCAGGTGTCGCGGCCAGTCCACCGCGATTGCAGTTAAAATTGGGACAAATCGACGATTTTCACTATGACTTTTGAATCATTTATTTCCAGCCGCACAGGCGATGGCTTCAGTCCGGGGTTCGCCCGATTTGCGCCGAAGGCTTCCGCCCGATGAAGCACGCCAGCCCGCCTAACTTCGACCAGGCCGCCTTCAAACAGGCGCTCGGCCAATTCGCTACCGGCGTCACCGTCATTACAACGCGCGCGGCGTCCGGCCAATTGATCGGGATCACGGCCAGCTCATTCAATTCGGTTTCGCTCAATCCGCCGCTGGTGCTGTGGAGCCTCGCCACACGCTCGGCTTCGATGCCGGTCTTCCGGGCGAACAGTCACTACGTGGTCAACGTGCTGGCCGCGTCGCAGCTCGACCTGTGCAAACGCTTTGCCACGGTGAAGGGCGATCGCTTCGAAGGCGTGTCGCACGCTGAAGGCGACACCGGCATGCCGGTACTCGACGGCGCGCTCGCCTGGTTCGAATGCCATAACCGCAGCCGCTACGAAGAAGGCGACCACGTGATTTTCGTCGGCGAAGTGGAGCGCTGCGGCGTCCACGAGAATGCCGCGGAGATTGCGCCGCTGGTGTTCCAGAACGGTCAATTCCACGGACTCAAGACGCTCTGAATGCGACGCCGCTGTGTTTTAACAGCGGCCCGCAAGCAGGCAAAAGTTGGGGATACGTCAACCCAAAAGCTGAGCCGTCATTCGCACTCAGCTATGCGGCGCGCTGTGTCCGCTGGTTTTCGGCACCAGCGACACCGGCACGCCCGAATCTTCTTTCAATGTCTGCAGCACGATATTCGAACGAATATCCATCACGCCCGGCGCCTTATAGAGGCGTTGCAGCACGAAATCCGAATAGTGCTTGAGATTGTGGGCGAGTACCCGTAGCAGGTAATGCGTCTCGCCGGTCACGACAAACGCGCCGACCACTTCCGGCCAGTCCCGCACCGCCTCCGCAAAACGCTCGTGCCAGTTCTCCTGGTCGTTGCGCATCGACACCTGCACAAACGCCTCCAGCTCGAAACCCAGCACTTCGCGATTCAAACACGCGCGGTAATGCGCGATGACGCCCTGCTCCTCCAGCAGACGCAGGCGTCGCAGACAGGCCGATGGCGAAAGCGAAATGCGCTCCGCCAGATCGAGATTGCTGATGCGTCCTTCTTGCTGAAGCACCGTCAAGATACGGCAATCGGTGGCGTCGAGCGAGATCGCGTTCATATTCGGTCTCCCTTTCCCATTTGACTCAAATTATGTTCCAAGACAGGGCTCAGAAGGAGATTTTTTCGCAATCACATTTCGCGACAAGCCACCTATCATTCCCGGATAGACACAATCCGCAGATGGAGACATGGACACACTCTGGGACATCACCCCCGCCGTCGACACCTCGACACCCGTCTGGCCCGGCGATACGCCGGTCGGTATCGAACGCGTGTGGCGCATGGAGGCAGGCTCGCCGGTCAACGTCGCGCGGCTGACCTTGTCGCCGCATACCGGCGCTCACACCGACGCTCCGCTTCACTACGACGCAGAGGGCGCGGCGATCGGCCAGGTCGCGCTCGATGCCTACCTTGGACGCTGCCGCGTGATTCATTGCATCGGCGCGTCGCCTGTTGTCACGCCACAACATCTGACCGGCTCGCTCGACGACTTGCCGCCGCGAGTCTTACTACGCACTTACAAAAACGCGCCGACTGCGGTCTGGGATAGCGCGTTCTGCGCCGTTGCGCCGGAGACCATCGATCTGCTCGCTGCTCGCGGCGTAAAGCTGATCGGCATCGATACGCCGTCGCTCGATCCGCAGGAATCGAAGACGATGGACGCGCATCACCGAATTCGCGCGCACCGCATGGCGATTCTCGAAGGCATCGTGCTGGACGCCGTCGCGCCCGGCGACTACGAGCTGATCGCGCTGCCGCTGAAGCTGACCACGCTCGATGCGAGCCCCGTGCGCGCCGTGTTGCGTGCGCTGCCCGCCTCTCGCTGATCACCGGCGCACGGCAAACCGAATCACCGCACTCATCGCATTCACCGAACTCCCTGATCTGATTGACTGGACCCATCATGAATACTCGTGAAGAAGCCGTAGCGCTCGATAGCGCCGACCCGCTCGCCACGCTGCGCGACCAGTTCGCGCTGTCGTCGACGACCATCTATCTCGACGGCAACTCGCTCGGCGTGCCGCCGGCCGCCGCCGCGCAACGCGCGCAGACCGTGATCGGCGCCGAGTGGGGCGAAGGTCTCATCCGCAGCTGGAACACTGCCGGCTGGTTCGAGCTGCCGCGCCGCCTTGGCAACAAGCTCGCGCCGCTGATCGGCGCGGCTGACAACGAAGTGGTTGTCACCGACACGATTTCGATCAACCTGTTCAAGCTTCTGTCAGCCGCTGTGCGATTGGCGAATGCGCGCGATCCGAAACGTCGCGTGATCGTCTCCGAGCGCTCGAATTTCCCGACCGATCTGTATATCGCGCAAGGGCTGATCGAACAGCTCGACCGCGGTTATGAGCTGCGCCTCGTCGACGATCCGTCCGAGTTGCCTGCCGCGATCAGCGACGACACCGCGATCGCGATGATCACGCACGTGAACTACCGCACCGGCTACATGCACGACATGGCCGCCCTGACCCAACTGATCCACGATAAGGGCGCGCTCGCGCTCTGGGATCTTGCGCATTCCGCGGGCGCGGTGCCGGTCGATCTGAATGGCGTTGGCGCGGACTACGCGGTGGGCTGCACGTATAAATATCTGAATGGCGGCCCGGGTTCGCCCGCATTCGTGTGGGTGCCGAAGCGGCATCAGAACGATTTCGCGCAGCCGCTGTCCGGTTGGTGGGGACATCGCGCGCCGTTCAAAATGGACCCGGCGTATCAACCTGACGATGGCATCGGCCGCTTCCTCTGCGGCACGCAGCCGATGGTATCGATGTCGCTGGTCGAATGCGGCCTCGATGTGTTCCTGCAAACGGACATGCAGACCATCCGCGCGAAGTCGCTCGCGTTGACCGATCTGTTTATCGAACTGGTCGAAGCGCGGTGCGCCGAGTTTCCGTTGAAGCTCGTGACGCCGCGTGAGCATGCGCAGCGCGGATCGCATGCGAGCTTCGAGCATCCGCATGGCTATGAAGTGATGCAGGCGCTGATCGCACGTGGCGTAATCGGCGACTATCGCGAGCCGCATGTGTTGCGGTTTGGTTTTACGCCGCTTTATACGCGCTTTGTCGATGTGTGGGATGCGGTGGAGACGCTGCGCGAGGTGCTTACGCAAGAGACCTGGCGGGCGCCTGAATTTGCCGCTCGCGGCGCGGTGACCTAAGGAGCGCGCGATGACCGATCACATGCAAACGCCGGGATTGCCGGAAGAGAAGCCGATGCAAGGGTGTCCGTTTGGGCATGGTAGTGGGGTTGCTCCTTCGGTTGCGGCTACGGCCACTGCTGCCGCCGATTCCGGTGATGGCTGGCATGACGCACAGCTGGATTTCTCGGAGTCGATGAGTTACGGCGATTATCTTTCGTTGGGGACGGTGCTGGATGCGCAGCATCCGTTATCGCCGGATCACAACGAGATGCTGTTCATCATCCAGCATCAGACGAGTGAGCTGTGGATGAAGCTCGCGCTATATGAGTTGCGCGCGGCCTTGAAGGCGGTGCATCGCGATGAGTTGCCGCCGGCGTTCAAGATGCTCGCGCGCGTGTCGCGGATCATGGAGCAACTCGTGCAGGCATGGAGCGTTCTCGCGACGATGACGCCGTCTGAGTACACAGCGATGCGACCGTATCTGGGCAGCTCTTCCGGGTTTCAGTCTTATCAGTATCGGCAGATCGAATTTCTGCTCGGCAATAAGAATGAGCAGATGCTGAAGCCGCACGCGCACCGGGCGGATGTTCTTGCCGAGGTGACGGCTTCGCTGCAAGCACCTTCGTTTTACGATGAAGTGGTTCGACTGCTCGCGCGGCGTGGGTTTGCGATTTCACCTTCCAGATTGGAGCGGGATTGGACGCAGCCTACTGCGCATGATGCTTCCGTTGAGGCTGCGTGGTTAGAGGTATATCGCAATCCGTCGCAGCATTGGGAGTTGTACGAGATGGCGGAGGAACTTGTCGATCTCGAAGACGCGTTTCGGCAGTGGCGATTCAGGCATGTGACGACGGTCGAGCGGATTATTGGCTTCAAGCAAGGCACGGGTGGGACGAGTGGCGCGCCTTATCTGCGGAAGATGCTGGATGTCGTTTTGTTTCCTGAACTTTGGCATGTGAGGACGATGCTTTAAGGCGTCTTTACGTCGTGGTCAATGCGCGATGCATTGGCCGCGCTCATGCAGTACATGGCGAACCGTAGGTATGTTGGGTTTAATGTAAAGATTGGTCATAACTCGCGTGTTTAGCCTGTGTGGTTGATCGTCTTAAAAAACGGTTGGGTTAGATTTCTATGTGCCGTTGGAAGACGGCCGGGTGTGAGAGCCTGAACGGTAGTTCGCATAACCTACATTCGTAGGTCGTGTACTTGCTTCTGCACGTCTATTCAATGGGCGGGTCGTAGTGAGGGGGTCGAAAGACCCGCCGGTTTGAACTACCGCCGGTCTCTCAAACTCGCTATGTGCCCGCTCACCCTATCTGTTAGAGAGTGTCGGGCGTTTCAGAAACACATCGGAAATCGCACCATGACCAAAACCACCAAAAAGACTCAAACGGCATCACGACCGCCCGTTGATGCGCTCCAGTACGAAAAACTTGCGCTGTCGGCTTTTGGCGCGTGCGACCGACAAATCCAACAGCTTCGAACACTGATTGATCTCGCGGCAAGCATCACCCGATGCCCCGCGACGACGGTTGAGGAACGACACCGTGAGCGCAACCTGCTGGAACACCTGCTCCATACGGTCGAGCAATACCAGCAGGAAGTTGAATGCGACCGTGACCTGTACCAGGTGATCGCGCTCGACGCGAAGGGGGTTCCGCACAGTCGCATCACGGCCAAGCTCGCGACGAAACTTCTCTCTGATGCTGCGGAGGCGGGACGAGAGGCAGGGGAAGCTGCGGCGGAAGCAGAAGCTGCGCCGGATAAAGCTGTGACGCGTAAGCAGGAGCGTGTGAGGAATGCCGCATGCGCACGGACAGATGTAAAGCCGGCGACTGTGAAGCACTAACGTGCATTCGTCTGGACTGGACCTGATAGATGGTCGGGCGGCGGTGTACGCCAACGCCGCTGGGGCGAAGTCCCTATCCCCTTACAGCTGATAGGCGTGGTCGACACTCCAACGCGATTTTTTACGTTCGCGCGCCGCTGCTCTCCATCATTTCCTACGGGTTGGCAACGAAGGTGGGGATTTTTGACTTCCCCGCTTTCGCCTCCGTCGACCTACCTATCAACCCCATCATGCGCCCGCTCTCATTTGAGAAGCGGTGGGACTCCGCAATCAACCTCAGGACGCAAGACACTCCAAAGTCCTCGATATGCAAGTTAACGAAAGCCAACTACTCACACGAAGGGCTAAGTGGACTAGAGGGATCCTCATCCTGATATTCTGCGCCGGATTTATCGTTTCCGGAGAACTGAAGCGCCACCTGGAAATTGCAAACGACTACCAAAAATTCACAGATCCATCGGAAGCGGAACTGATCCATTCGCCGGTGAGTGTCGTCTATTCACTAGTGACCGACGGATTCGTAGTGTTAGAGTTTCCGGACGGGCACCAGGCATGGGGAAGATTCGTTGATGTACCGACCAGGAGGCCGAGGAAAAATCCCGGCCCAGTCAGCTCTGGGGCATTTAACAACCGCGTTTCTCTGACGTTCGGATGTCCCCGCATGCACGCCGACCTTCTCGAGGAAAATCCAAAGTTATACTGGATTTACGCAGTCGACTGTGACGGAAAAGCAGTATTACGTTATTCCGACACAATTCATTATTTGCAAGGAAGACTAAACGATCTAGGAGTGAACCTTGCGAACTATGGGCCGATCACTCGGCTCGTGATGAAGTTGTTCTAGCTCCAACGTCCGTTCGGTGTGCGGGTCGAGGGAAAAGTGGCTCTGCTCGCACATCACCAAACCCACCAACCCGCAGATATACCCTGTTCCGGATAACCTACTAGATACTTAAAAGGAACAGTGCTTGTCAGTGTAGCGCCGGAGCACGCGATGCCTCGGCAGCGAATCACAGATTACATAGGTCAATTTGGAGTAGACGCATGATTAAAGATAAGGCAATGGCCCTGGAAGTGTGCAACCGCTTGTTGGGGATAAATGAATCGCTTAACGAAGCGATTGTCTTTGTTCAAGCGCATTGCTCCACCGAAGATCTTGAAATTTTCAAACGGGCAATGGGAGAAATCATGTACATGATGTTCGAACAAGCACTCATCCCTATTTACAAGCAACACCCTGACCTCGTTCCGGAGGGTCAGCGTGTAAGCGGAATCACAGACTAAGCCACCCGCCACTCTCCCGGCTTCAGTGCGAAAGAACTCATTGGCGTCGGGCCGGAGAATCTATTTTCCAATCTCGCGGACGCGAAGCAGATTTTATTCTGGGAAATTGCGTGAAAACAGCAATGCTCGTTCTCGCACTATTCGTCAGCGGTGCTATCGTTGGCGGTTTGACTGGACTGTACATCGCGCTGCCACATTCGACAGTCGAATGCGGCGACGAGTGCGGCGCACACGCTTTGGCATTCGCCCTTCGCTGTGCATTGGCCAGTGCTTTCTTGCTTGCGCTCACCGGCGGAATTATCGCCAAAGCGCGCCGTTCGAGCCGTTAGAGTGCAAGCCTGCGCCCCTCGCACGCTATCCATCACCTCGCCGTATACCCCCCATCAATCGGCAAACAAACCCCACTAATCATCGAAGCCGCGTCACTCAACAAAAACATAATCGGCGCGGCGACCTCCGCAGACTCCGCGAAGCGCCGTAACGGAATCGCCATCAAAGCCGGATCGCGTTTTGCAGGATCACTCCAAGCCTGCACCGCCATCGGCGTCAACGTCACTGTCGGATTCACGCTGTTCACCCGAATACCGTACGGCCCCAACTCGATACACAAAGCCCGCGTAACCGCATCGAGCGCCGCCTTCGAAGCCGAATAACTCAAATGATCATCCAGCGCCACGAGCGCAGCCTGACTGGAAACATTCACGATACTGCCAGCGCGTTTAGCATCGATCATCCCGCGCGCCACATGCTTGGCAACCAGCACCGCTCCGCGCGCATTCACCCCCATCACGCGATCGAAACTCGCACCGGTCGTATCCACCGCACGCTCCAACAAAGCAATCCCTGCACAATTCACGAGCCCATCGAACGCTTCGAGCGAACCCAACGCTTCATCAATAGCGGCTTCATCGCTCACATCGAGCATCAGCGGTTCGCAGCCCGTTTCCTCAGCCAGCCGCGCGAGCTCGTTCACATTCCGCGCCGCCGCGACCACACTCGCACCAGACGCGCACAACGCTTCCACCGTCGCCCGTCCGATGCCACTCGACGCCCCCGTCACAAGAATCGAGCGACCAGAAAAATCAAAAGTAGCATTCATGATGTCTGCAACCGATGCATGACCGGCTTCAACGCCGGATACAAATCCGTATAAACACCGAACCGCTGTTCGTACAACGCCATTCGTTGCGCGTTCGGCTCCGCGCGTTCAATCAGCGTGACCCATCCGTTCTGCGCCTCTTCACGCGATACCAGACCGACGCCGACACCGGCCAGCAACGCCGCGCCCATTGCCGCCTCCACGTCCTGCTCGATCGTATAGACCGGATAGCCGGTAATGTCGGTAATGATCTGCATCCATAGATCCGAATGCGCGGCGCCGCCCACCACGATCAACTTGTCATCGAGCGACTGCGCGCCTTTACGCCCCGCTTCGATGTTATGTTTCAATGCGAAGGACACGCCCTCCAACACCGCACGATACAAATGCGCACGCGTGTGAAACAGGCTCAAGCCAACAAACGCCCCACTCGCTTTCGCATCCCACACAGGGCTTCGTTCGCCCATCAGATACGGCAAGAACATCACCCCGTCAGCGCCTGCCGGAATCCGGGACGCGCTCTCTTCAAGCAGGCGATGCGGATCCCCATTTGGCATCGCGCGCGCGGCCTCGGTCTCCGCATGACAGAACTGCTCGCGATACCACGTCACGGAAGCACCCGCTGTAATCGCCCCGCCAAATACATAAATATCGTGCTGACCATTGAACACATGCGGCATGCTGATCAGCCCATGTCGCGCATCGACGGTCTGGTTGATATATCCCCAGCACATACTCGTACCGATCATGGCAACGTGTTGTCCCGCGCGCGTCACACCCGCGGCAAACGTCGCCACCGCTGCATCCACGCCGCCCGCGACGATCGCCGTGCCCGCCTCCAGCCCTAACTGTTCGGTCCATTGCGACAACAACCCACCCACCACTTCCGACGATTCCACCAGCCGCTCCGGCATCATCGTCGCAGGAATGCCGAGCATGTCGAGTGCTTCATCCGACCAGTCGCGTCGACCCATATCGTAGATACCGCCGATATTGCCCGCCGAACTGTGATCGACGGCGACCTCGCCGGTCAGGCTATAAATCACATAGGCGTTCGGCGGCAGGAAGTAACGCGTATGCGCCCACACCTCCGGCTCATGATCACGCAGCCACAACATCTTCGTGTACCCGTAGTAGCTGTCCACGCTATTGCCCGTGATCGCATACAACCGTTCAAGGTCGATGTTGGCGCGCACCCACTCGACCTGATCGGTCGCACGCCGGTCCATCCAGATCAGACAGGGATAAAGCGGCCGCATATCGCTATCGACAGGAATCCCCGATCCGCCATACAGGCTGCTCACACACACGGCCTTGATCGACTTCGCGGCGACGCCCGCCTCCTTCGCCTTGCGCACGCACGCCGCGATGCATTCCACCACCGCTTTCAACCACACCGCCGGCCATTGCTCGGCCCATAGCGGCTTGGGTGTATCCGGCTGATAGCTCGACGCATGCTGCGCGACGATCGCGCCGTGCTGATCGACCAGCAGCGCCTTGGTGCTCTGCGTGCCGATATCGACGCCGATGACGTAGTCCATACAGTCTCCGTTTATGTGCCGCTCGTCCTTGCCCCGCGCCGCGCCAGGCGCTCAGGCACGCGGCTTCATCAACACCTTGATCGAATCGAGCGAGTTGGCAACCTTGATCGCTTCGTCCCATTCTTCCAGCGAAAAACCATGCGTGACAATACCCTTCGACGTCACGAGTCCGCGGGCCAGCAAATCGATCGCAATCGGATAACAGTATGGACCCAGATGCGCGCCGCGCACATCGAGTTCCTTGCGGTCGCCGATCACGGACCAGTCCAGTGTCGTATCCGCACCGAACACGGAGAACTCGACGAAGCGTCCCAGCTTGCGAATCATCTCCATGCCCTGATTGACGCCGATCGGCGCACCGGTCGTTTCGATGTAGACGTCACAGCCATAGCCGTCGGTCAGCGAATGGATGATCGCCAGCGCGTCGTCCTGCTTCGGGTTGATCGTCACGTCCGCACCGTATTCGCGTGCAAGCGCCAGACGCTCTTCAACCAGATCGATCACCACGAGCTTCTTCGGCGTCTTCAGATGCGCGACTTGCGTCATCATCAAGCCAAGCGGACCGGCACCGGCAATCACCACCACGTCATCGAGTTGCAGATCGCCGCGATTCACGGTGTGGATCGCACATGCGAGCGGTTCGATAATCGCGGCATCTTCGAGCGAGATGCCGTCGGGAATCTTGTGGACGATTGCCGTCGGCGGAATGCGCATGTACTCGGCCATGCCGCCGTCCGCAACTTCGCGCTGAAAGCCGAAGATGTTGTGCACTTCACACATCCAGTACTGGCCGGATTTGCAATAGCGGCACTTGCCGCACGGCACGATCTGTTCGGCAATCACGCGATCGCCAATCGTCACGCCGAAGTGATCGGCCGCGCCTTCGCCGATTTCTTCGACGAAACCGAAGAACTCGTGGCCCGGAATCACCGGCGCTTTGACCCACGGGCTCGGGCCGCCCCAGAACATCTTCGCGCCCGAATGACATTTGCAGTCGCTCGCGCAGATGCCGCACGCGGCAATGCGGATCACCAGTTCATGCGCGCGAGCCTTGGGCCTCGACACCTGTTCGACGCGATAGTCTTTCGGTGCGTGGCAGACGATCGCCGTCATGTTTTGCTTATCGGATTGCGTGGATTGAGTCATTGCATGGTCCTGCTAAAAGAGGTCGTTTAAGAGTTACTTTCTGCGGTCGCGACTGATGTAGATAGCCAATAAAATAATTCCGCCCTTGATCACGTTCTGCACATAGGGATTCACGCCGACCATGTTCAGACCGTTGTTCAACACGCCCAGTAGCAACGCGCCGATCAGCGTGCCGATGATCGAACCACGCCCGCCGGAAATCGAAGTGCCGCCCATCACCACGGCGGCGATGGCATCGAGTTCGAAGCCGATGCCCGCGTTCGGCTGGCCGCTCATCAAGCGCGCGGTCAACACGATGGCGGCGAAAGCGGAGGTCAAACCGGCAATTGAATAAACAATCAGTTTCACGCGCGCCACACGCACGCCAGACAGACGCGTCGCCTGTTCGTTGCCGCCAATCGCGTATACGTAGCGGCCGAACGGCATGCGTTCGAGCAACACCCATGCGATCGCGTAGATCACCACCATGATCACGACCGGCGCCTGGATACCGAGGATCTTGCCGCTGCCGAAGAAGCTGACCCAGTCGGGCAGGCCGTCGATCGGATAACCCCCTGTGTAGATCAGTGCGAGACCGCGGGCGATACCCATCGTCGCAAGCGTGACGATGATCGGCGGCATGCCGGCGAATGCGACGAAGAAACCGTTGGCCGCACCAAAGCCCAAACCGACCGCAATGCCGACCGCCAAAGCAGCGACGGCATTCATCCCGGCCACCATCAAGCCCGCGGCGAGCGTGCCCGCCAAAGCCATCACGGAGCCAACGGAGAGATCGATACCACCAGTCAGAATCACGCACGTCATCCCAACAGCAATGATTGCGTTAATCGACACCTGGCGCAGCACGTTCTCGATATTCGCGCCGGAGAGGAAGCTGTCGCTCGCGAACACCATCACGATGCACACCACCAGCAAGCCGATGAACGGATAGAACAGCGTCGAGCGTTTCAACGCGGCCCACGTAAAGCGCACGGGTGCGCCCGGGGTGTCACTGCTGACGGTCGACGGTTTCGGCGATGAAGAAGGATTAGGCGTGTTCATGAGTGGCTCCACGGGTGCCGGCTGTTGCATAAGTCATCACGGCGTTCGAGTCGATCTCTTCGCCTTCGAGCATCGCTTCGATCCGGCCCTGCCGGAACACGGCGACGCGGTCACACATGCCGACAATCTCCGGCAGTTCAGACGAGATCATGATGATCGAATAGCCGCGCGCGGTGAGTTCGCGCATCAGCAGATAGATTTCGGCTTTGGCGCCGACGTCGATGCCGCGCGTCGGTTCGTCGAAGATGAGGATATGGGTGTGATGATTCAGCCAGCGGGCGATCACCACTTTTTGCTGATTGCCGCCGGAGAGTGTCGCGACTTCGGTGTGCATCGTCGGCGCTTTGACACCGACGCGCTTCATGATGTCAGCGGTGGCGCGCGTTTCACTGCCCTGGTCGATGAAGAAACGCAGCGAGCGGTATTTGCCGAGGTTGTTGATCGAGATGTTCTGCTTGATCGAGAAATCGGTGATCAGACCTTCGGTCTTGCGGCTCTCCGGCAAGATGCCGACGCCGGCGCGCAGCGCATCGGCGGGATCGGAGAGTTTGGCGGCCGTGCCGTTGATGCGGATTTCTTTCACATACGCCGGGTCCGCGCCGATCACCGCCAGCGCGGTTTCCGTGCGACCCGACCCGACCAGTCCTGCGAAGCCGAGAATCTCGCCCTCACGCAGCGTAAAGCTCAGCATGGGACTGTCTTTCTGCAACTGCAGCTTCTCGACGTCGAGCACGATCTTCGCATCGGTGCAGAGCGGCGGCTTCGGCGGAAAACTGTTTTCGATGCGGCGCCCCACCATCATTTCCACAAGACGGCTCACATTGGATTGCGCGACCTCGGTCATGCCGACGTACTGACCGTCGCGCAGCACCGTAATGCGATCGCACACCTCGAAGATTTCTTCAAGGTGATGCGAGATGAAGATCATCGCGACGCCTTGCGTCTTCAGGTCACGCATGATCGCAAACAGATGCTCGGCTTCGGCCGGCGTCAGCGTGGCGGTCGGCTCATCCAGAATCAGGATGCGCGCTTCCAGAGACAACGCCTTGCCAATTTCCACGAACTGCTGCTGCGCGACCGACAGCTCCCGGATCGGCACCGTCAAGTCGATTGCCACACCCAGCCGATGAAAGATCGCGGCGGCCGCGCGCCGCATCTTTCCGCGTTCGAGCAAACCCAAACCGTTCTTCAGCTCACGGCCAAGAAACATGTTCTCCACCGCGTTCAGATACGGAATCAGGCTGAACTCCTGAAACACGATACCGACGCCCGCCGCAACCGCATCGTGGTAATTCGTGAAGTGGCGCGTTTCGCCCGCGATCGTGATCGTGCCTTCGTCAGGCTGATAGATGCCAGACAGGATCTTCATCAACGTCGATTTGCCCGCGCCGTTTTCGCCGAGCAAGGCGTGAATCTCGCCGCGCGCAATTTCCAGGTGAATGCCTTGCAACGCCTTCACGCCGGGAAAGCTTTTGGTGATGTTGTCGAGCTTGAGTATCGTGTCCATCGGGTCCTCCTCTGCTGCTCGTCGCCATGTTCATCCAGGAATCACGGCGACGAACATTCGGCTTACCAGCTGAAGCCCTTGGCATTGCTCTTGTCGATCATCTTCACGTCGACCGGAATGGCTTTCGGTACATTGGCGCCCCACTTCTTCGCAAGCGCGATGCCGAGCGCGATCCGCACCTGGTCGGCCGGAAATTGCGCGGACGTTTCGATGAACTTGGAATTCGGTTTCTGGATCGCGGCGATCGCTTCCGGCGCACCGTCGACGCTGGTCAGCTTGATGTCCTTGCCCGACGATTCAATCGCCGAAAGCGCGCCCATCGAACCGCCGTCGTTCACGCTGAACACGCCCTTCAGATTCGGATGCGCCTGAATCATGTTCTCGGTGACGGACAGCGCGGTCGCGCGTTCCTGCTTACCGTTTTGCGTATCCACGAGTTTGATGCCCGGCACTTTCGCCAGCGCCGCCTTGCAGCCGCGCACCCGTTCGAGAATCGGCACCACTGGAATGCCGTCGAGAATCGCCACTTCGCCGCTGCCGCCAATCGATTTCGCCAGATAATCGCAAGCCATCTCGCCCGCGTCGAAATTCTTGGAACCGACGAAGGAATCGACCGGGCCGTTCGCGTTCGCATCGACGGCGACCACCACCACGCCCGCTTTCTTGGCCGACGTCACGGCCGATTGAATGCCGGTCGAATCGGTCGGATTCACGAGCAGGATGTCGATCTTCTTTTGCAACATGTCTTCGACATCGCTCACCTGCTTGCTGACGTCGTGATGCGCGTCCGTAACGACGACCGTCGCGCCAATCGACGCGGCCGCGTCGTTCAGCGCTTTTTGCATCGTCACGAAGTACGGGTTGTTCAACTCCTGAAACGTCATGCCGATCTTCAGCGGTGCGGCCTGTGCGGCCGGCGCGGCGATGAACGACAGGCCGAATGCCAGCGTCGCCAACGCAGCTGTGCTGCGCGCGAAGGTCTTCAACGATGTCTGCCTGGAAGTGGATTGCGTCATGGTTGTCTCCGTTATTAAAACTGTTCGTTGAGGTGATAGATGAGCACGTCCCTCACGCTGTCCCGGGGCAGCGCGATAGGTGTTGAAACTCGGGTGAAGTGAAACGCTTCGGCTTAAAGCCTGGTGGAGGACTACGTCGGTGGATAGGCAGCCGCGGCGCTGCGTGGCAAACCTGGCGCAAGCACGATCGCGGGCGCATTGTCGATGCCCGCGCCGCGCGCGGCGGCTTCTTCAGAGGCGTCGCGGCTCGCGTCGTTCAATTGCTGGTAGTGGCGGAATTTCGAAGGCGCCATGCCTTTCACCGCGAGGAACTGCCGGTTGAAATTCGACAGGTTGTTGAAGCCAGCCTTGAAGCAGATATCGGTCACGCTCAGGTCTTCGTCGGTGAGCAGTTGGCATGCGAGATTGATGCGCATGCGGTTCACGTACTGCACGAACGGCAACCCTGTATGACGGCGAAAGTAACGCGAGAACGCACTCACGCTTTGCCCGGCAAGTTGCGCGAGATCCGATTCGCGCAGATCGTTGGACAGGTTCTTGCCGATATACGAGAGCGCGTGATTGATACGGGTCGACGCGAAACCGGTCGGATCGGCCTGATACGCGGGACTCGCGAGCATCTCGCGGTCCTCGGCGTTCATCAGGATCTCGAGCATCGACATGAACAGCACGAGGCGGCGCAGTCCGCGCGCAGCCAGTAATTCGAGGAACAGCGGCTGAATCGCGGCGCTCGTTTGCGCGCCAAACGACACGCCGCGGCGCGAGTCAGCGAGCAGGGCCTCGACCTGGCGCCACTCCGGAAAACTGCCCATGCAACTCGACACGAACTCCTGACCGAACTGAACGACGAGATTGCGCTGCGCGATCGTCTCGCCGTCCGGCACGTCGCTGACCCAGTTGTGCGGCAGGTTCGGTCCCATCAACACCAGGTTGCCGGGCGCAAAGCTGCTGATATGGTCGCCGACGAACATCTTGCCGGTCGTCGCCACGATCAGATGGATTTCGTATTCCGGGTGAAAGTGCCAGCGCACCGTGCGATACGGATAGCCGTGCGACCACACTTTGAAGGATTCGTCGCGCCGTACGGCGACGACTTCCAGATCGGGTTGCATTCGCGTCTTCCTCCATGAAGCGGCGTGTTGCGAGTGCCGCTGAACTTCGTCTTGTATAGCGAAAAGTAGCCCTCTACAGCCTGATCCACCACTAAAAATCAAACCGCAGACCGATACTTTTTTGCATTCGGGTTAGTCCTGGCGCGGGGAAAGTCAAATTTGATGCAATGCAATACGCACGGCGAGACACGTCCCATAACGCGCACGCGCCCTGCGAGTCGCGCCCAAAGCCCCGCCGCGCCGCGCTGCGCCACGAAAAGCCGTCGGCGTCGCCTTGACATTCGTTTCGCCGGGTACGATCATTCGCTCACAGACAGAGCAAATGCTCCACCTCAAGAAAAAACGCAGGCTCCGAGCCGTGCGATCAAGGACATTCAGGAGACGCACATGAACAGCGGGCAAGTCAGCGGCACGGCCGCACACGTGATCCTGCACATCGGCGCGGGATCGTTTCATCGCGCGCATCAGGCGTGGTATCTCCATCGGTTGAACGAGGCGAAGGTGGCGGGCGAGCCGCACTGGTCGCTAACGGTCGGCAATATCCGCAGCGATATGAACGCAGTGCTCGAGGCGCTCGCCGCGCAAGACGGCGTCTATACGCTCGAAACCGTCACGCCACAGGGCGAGCGCGCGTACGAGACGATTCGTTCGATCGAGCGCGTGGTGCCATGGACCGAGAGTCTCGATGCGTTGATCGAAGCAGGCGCCGATCCGGCCTGCAAGATCATTGCGTTCACCGTCACCGAAGGCGGTTATTACCTCGACGAACAGGACGAACTCGACACGGCCAATGCCGATCTCGCGGCTGACCTGAACGGCGGCCACACGACGATTTACGGCGCGCTCGCCGCCATTCTCGACGCCCGCATGAAACGCGGCGCCGGTCCGGTGACGCTGCAGACCTGCGATAACCTGCGCAGCAACGGCGAGCGTTTTCATGCGGGTATGAGCGAGTTTCTCGAACGGCGCGGCGCAAACGACCTGGCGCAATGGTTCGACGACAACACCGCGTGTCCGAGTTCGATGGTCGATCGCATTACGCCGCGTCCAACGGCCGACGTGCGTGAACGCGTCAAAGCCGCCACCGGTGTCGACGATGCCTGTCCGGTGATGGGCGAAGCCTTTATCCAATGGGTCATCGAAGACCGTTTCATCGCCGGACGCCCCGCGTGGGAAAAGGTCGGCGCGGAACTGGTCGACTCGGTGCTGCCGTATGAAGAAGCGAAGATCCGCATTCTCAACGCGACGCATAGCTGCATTGCGTGGGCGGGCACGCTGGTCGGACTGAACTACATCCACGAAGGGACGCTTGACCCGGACATCAACAAGTTCGCCTTCGACTACGTGACCGAAGATGTGATTCCGTGCCTCACGCCGAGCCCGCTCGATCTCGAACGCTATCGCGACGTCGTGCTCGAACGCTTCGGCAATCCCTACATCCAGGACACCAATCAGCGCGTCGCGGCCGATGGTTTTTCGAAGCTGCCCGGCTTTATCGCGCCGACGCTCTCGGAATGCTTCGAACGTGGCGTCACGCCTGCGGCCACGGCGATGCTGCCGGCGCTGTTCTTCCGCTTTCTGGAGCGCTGGAACGCCGGCGCACTGCCGTATGCGTATCAGGATGGCGTGATGGATGAAAACGTTGCGCGCGGCTTCTTTGCCGCCCCCGATCCGTTGCAGGCGTTCGCTGCTGACCGGCTGCTATGGGGCAGCATGGCGCAGACGCCGGAGTTGGAATCGGCATTGGCGGGCGCGTTGGCGCGTGTCGACGTGTGGCTGGCCAAACGCGGCGCAGCGTGATTCGTGCGCCGGTGCCAGGCTTAATGCGCATGGCACCGCTTGGCGCTTGCGGCTAAAGTAACGCATCCCTAACGACGAAGGTTTCGCGCCCATGTATCTCGGCATCGACCTCGGCACGTCCGAAGTGAAAGTCCTGCTGCTCGCCTCCGATGGACGCGTGATCGGCACCGCTGGCTCACCCTTTACCGTCTCGCGCCCGCATCAGCGCTGGGCCGAACAGAATCCCGAAGACTGGTGGGCCGGCACGCGCACGGCGCTGGCCGCGTTGCGCGCCAAACATCCCGACGAGTTCGCGCAGATTCACGGCATCGGCCTCTCGGGGCAAATGCACGGGGCCGTCTTGCTGGATGCGCAGAATCGCGTGTTACGGCCCGCGATCCTATGGAACGACATGCGCAGCGACAAGGAATGCGCGGAGTTGACCGAGCGCGCGCCGGAGCTGCACACCGTGGCCGGCAATCTCGCGATGCCCGGTTTCACCGCGCCGAAGCTGCTCTGGGTTGCGCGCCACGAACCCGAAATCTTCGCGCAAACCGCCTGCGTGCTGCTGCCGAAGGACTACCTGCGTCTGCAACTGACCGGCGGCAAGGTATCCGATCCATCGGATGCAGCCGGCACGTTGTGGCTCGACGTCGCCAAACGCGACTGGTCCGATTCGCTGCTCGCCGCTTGCAACATGACGCGCGCGCAGATGCCTGGCCTCTGCGAAGGCAGCGAGCCGTCCGGCACCCTGCTGCCCGAAGTGGCGCGCGAGTTCGGTTTGAGCGACGGCGTCATCGTCGCTGCCGGCGGCGGCGACAATGCCACGAGCGCGATCGGCATCGGCGCGACGCAACCGGGCGACGGCTTCGTTTCGCTCGGCACATCCGGTGTGCTGTGCGTGGTCGGCGATAGTTTCCGGCCGAATCCCGCCTCCGCGGTGCATGCGTTCTGTCACGCGATTCCGGATCGCTGGCATCAAATGAGCGTGGTGCTGTCGGCGGCAAGCTGTTTGCGTTGGGTCTGCAAGCTGACCTCCACCGACGAGCCAACCCTGCTCGCCGAAATCGAGGCGCTCCCCGCAGAAGCGCTGACGACTGCCCCGCTCTTTCTGCCTTATCTGTCAGGTGAACGCACGCCGCACAACGATCCGTATGCGCAGGGCGTGTTCTTCGGCATGAATCACGCGACCGATCGCGCGTTGCTCGGCTATGCGGTACTCGAAGGCGTGACGCTCGCGCTCACGGACGGCCTCGACGCATTGCGCGCGGCCGGCACCGAAGCGAAAGCGCTGTCCCTGCTCGGTGGCGGCGCGCGCAGCGACTACTGGGCACAACTGCTCGCCGATGCGCTCGACACCGCCACGCGCAAGCATGGCGGCGGCGAAACCGGCGCGGCGCTCGGTGCGGCACGCCTCGGTTGGCTGGCGGCCGGCGGCGATCCCGCCAAGGTGCTGACCAAGCCGCCGATCGAAAAGGAGTTCACGCCGAACCCGCGACGGCATGCCGAACTGCGCAACCGGCTCGAAGCGTATCGCGCGCTCTACCGCCATGTGCGGCCGCTGTTCGACCCCGCGCGGCAACCGCTCGCCTAACCGGCAAAGCACAGCCGGTTCCCGTTGAGAGGCGGGGACCGGCTGCTATCATCGGCGCACTTCAAGCGAACCGTCACCGTGCCCAAGTCCACAGAAAAATTAGATCTCGCCACCCGCGCCGCGTGGCTTTACTACGTCGCGGGCAATACCCAGAACGAGATTGCCGAGAAACTGCAGGTGTCGCGCCCGGTCGCGCAGCGGCTGGTCGCCTTCGCGGTGGAAAAGAATCTGATTCGCGTGCGTGTCGATCACAAACTGGCCGATTGTCTGGCGCTCGCCGACCAACTCTCGAAGCGCTACGGGCTGAGCATGTGCGAAGTCGTTCCGATCGACAGCGATACGTCGGAAGAAGTCGACCGCAAGCTGGCGGTGGCGGGCGCGCAGGTCATGGAACGCTATCTCGGCGAAGAAAAGCCGATGGTGGTCGCCGTGAGCAGCGGCCGTACGCTGAAGGCCGCGGTCGATCAGATCGCCCAGCTGGAGCGTCCGCAGCACCGGTTGGTATCGATGGTTGGGGCGATCGCCCAGGACGGCTCCTCGAACCGCTACGACGTCGCGCTGCACATTTCGGAGAAGACTGGCGGCAAGCATTTTCTGCTGCCCGCGCCGCTGCTCGCCGATAGTGAGGCCGAGCGCGCGCAGTGGTGCAATCACCGGCTCTACCGGATCGTCGAATCGCTCTCGGCCGAGGCGGATGTCGCGTTTGTCGGTATCGGCAATATCGGGCCGAAATGCCCGTTGCACGAAGACGGCTTTATCACGACGGCGGAAGTGGAAGAGTTGGTGCAGAGCGGCGCCGTGGCCGAAATGCTTGGCCTGCCGATCGATGCCGCCGGCGCGCACGTCGAATCGCCGACGGGCCGGCGCGTCACCAGCATCGCGCTCGACTCGCCGCCGCCGCGCCCCACCATCGGCTTTGCCGGCGGCGAGCGCAAGCGCGAGGCGTTGATCGCAGTGCTCAAAGGCGGCTGGTTGTCAGGGCTGGTGACCGACGAATTGTGTGCGCGGGCCGCGCTGGAAGCCTGAGCGCAGCGTAAAAACAGGGCTCTCCCGCGACGGCTTGTTGCAACACGCTGCCCAGCGTCGTAGGCATCGTTCGAAAGCCGCGCCACGCCGGCTTATCCTGAGCTTGACTACAGGAAAGCGGCACGCCCGCCGCTTTCCCATTTACCGACTCACGCCGCTAGCACTTCGACGATCTTCCGCTGGAAGGCTTTCCCTTCGCTGTCGAACAAATGGCAGTGATCCGGCGTGGCGCCGAGCTTCTGCGTGTCGCCCTTGCTGTGCCGTTCGAGCGGCGGAATCCGCGCGATCAGGCCATCCGGCGAAACGCTCGACTCCGCATACAGATACGCTGCGTCGCCGAGCGATTCGAGCGCCATGGTGCGCGCCGAGACGCCGTCTTCCGTCGTGCCGACATGCAGATGCTCCGGACGAATGCCGACGGTGACCTTGTCGCCCTGCTTCACCGCGCCCGGCTCCACCGCGACGCGCTGCGTCTCGCCGGTTTCGTAGCGAACCGTGACGCCGTCGTGCGTCACCGACTGCACGACGCCTTCCATGAAATTCATCTTCGGCGAACCGATGAAGCCGGCGACGAAACGATTGGCCGGCGCGTGATACAGCATGGTCGGGCTGCCGACCTGCTCCACATTGCCCGCCGACAGCACGACGATCTTGTCGGCCAGCGTCATGGCTTCGACCTGATCGTGCGTCACGTAGATCATCGTGGTCTTCAGCTCGTCATGCAAACGCGCGAATTCGAGGCGCATCTTCACACGCAGCGCGGCGTCGAGATTCGACAACGGTTCGTCGAACAGAAACACCTTCGGCTTGCGCGTAATCGCGCGGCCGATTGCAACCCGCTGGCGCTGGCCGCCCGAAAGCTGCTTCGGCTTGCGATCCAGCAGATGGTCGATGTGCAGGATCTTCGCCGCGTTGCGCACGGCAGCGTCGATCTCCGGCTTCTTGGTGCCGGCAAGTTTCAGGCCGAACGCCATGTTGTCGTACAGCGTCATGTGCGGATACAGCGCATACGACTGGAACACCATCGCGATGCCGCGCTTGGCGGGCGGCACATCGTTCACGCGTGTGCCGTCGATGGTCAGGTCGCCGCCGCTGATGTCTTCGAGGCCGGCGATCATCCGCATCAGCGTCGATTTACCGCAACCGCTCGGGCCCACGAACACGACGAATTCGCCGTCCAGGATGTCGAGGTTGATGTCGCGCATCACTTCGTTGTCGTCGTAGGCTTTTCTGATGTTGCGCAGAGTTACGCTTGCCATGATGTGTCTCCGTGTATTGCTGTGTTGCTAGCCGGTGCTTCAGCTGCGTTGATTCGCTTCTCTCTATATGCCGTTCAAGTCCTGCTCATTGGCTTTGACCTGCCGCGCTTACGGCGCCGCTGCCGTTGCGCTCAGCGTCCATTGCGCGACCAGTTCCGGCAACTGCAACATGTCGTCGAACACGGTACGCGCACCCGCCGCGTGCAAGGCGTCGATCTGTGCGTCACTCGCATGGCCACCGCCGATAAAGCCCAGCACCGCCATGCCCGCGGCAGTCGCCGCCGTCACGCCCGTCACGCTGTCTTCCACGACGAGGCAGGCGGACGGCGCGAGGCCGAGACCCGACGCCGCAGCGAGATAGACATCGGGCGCGGGTTTCGGATTCGGCACCGCATCGGCGCAAAAGAGCCGGTCGCCGAAGAACTTCACGAGGCCCGTGCGCGCCAGCACGTTCTCCACGTACGGCTGGAAACTGTTGCTCGCACATGCCTTGGTGAGCGGCACCTGCGCGAGCGCGGCCTCGATGCCGGCCACCGCCGGCGCCTGCATCGCTGCCGCTTCCACCGCTGTGCGGATCGCCGCGATATCCTCGGCGCTGAGGCTCTTGCCCAGTTGCGCCGCGGTGCCTTGCAATACCTTCTCGATGCGCAAGCCGAGCAGCGGCAGCACCACGGGCTCGACGTCGGCATCGGGCCAGCGCGCTTCGAGTTCGTGCACCAGCATGCGCGCCGCTACGGCTTCGCTGTCGATCAGCACGCCGTCGCAATCGCAGATCAGCGCGAAATGACCTACCGTCGTATCTGCGGTCATTTGACCGCCCCGAACGTAAGGCCGCGCACCAGTTGCTTCTGCGACAGCCAGCCGACGATCAGGATCGGCGCGACCGCGAGCAGCGAAGCAGCGGAGAGCTTGGCCCAGAACAAGCCTTCAGGACTCGAATACGAGGCGATGAACACCGTCAGCGGCGCGGCGTTCGAACTCGACAGGTTGATACTCCAGAACGCTTCGTTCCACGACAGGATCACCAGCAGCAGCGCGGTGGAGGCCAGTCCCGGCAGCGACATCGGCATCAGCAGATAGACGATTTCCTGCCACGTCACGGCGCCGTCGATCCGGCCGGCTTCGAGAATGTCGCGCGGAATTTCAGCGAAGTACGTGAACGACATCCATACCGCAATCGGCAGATTGATCAGCGTATAGACGATCACCAGACCCGACACCGTGTCGAGCAGGCCGCTGTTTTTCCACAGCAGATAGATCGGCACCAGCACGCCGACCGACGGCATCATCTTGGTCGACAGCATCCACAGCAGCACTTTCTGCGTGCGGCGCGTCGGAAAGAAGGCCATCGCGTACGCGGCCGGCACGGCGAGCAGCAGGCACAACACCGTGACGCCCAGGGAAATCAGGATCGAATTCCACGCAAACGAAAAGTAATTGCTGCGCGCGAACACCTCGCGAAAGCTATCGAGCGTCGGGACGAAAAAGAGCGACGACGAATACGCCTGCTGCTCCGTCTTGAATGCCGTGATCGTCATCCAGAAGATCGGGAAGAACAGCAACAACGCGACCAGCCAGGCGATCACGCCGGGAATGCCGCGGCGAATCGCAGCGAACGGCGACTTCGCCGGCACCGTCATGGGCGTCGTGCTCGACGCCGGAGTGGAGGCAACATGACTCATTTTTCGTACTCCCCTTTCAGGTTCTTCGCCAGCATCCGCACAAGGAAGAACGACACGATGTTAGCCAGCACGACAGCCAGAATGCCGCCTGCCGAAGCGAGACCGACGTCGAACTGTTGCAGGCCCAGCGAATAGATCAGGTACGACAGATTGGTGGTCGCGGTGCCCGGACCGCCGCCCGTGGTCGTATAGATTTCGGCGAAGATCGACAGCAGGAAAATCGTCTCCATCATCACGACCACCGCGATCGCCCGTTTCAGGTGAGGCAGCGTGATGTAGAAGAACATCGAGAACGGACCCGCCCCGTCGATGCGCGCGGCTTCCTTCTGCTCCTGATCGAGCGACTGGATCGCGGTGAACAGAATCAGGAACGCGAACGGCAGCCATTGCCACGCGACGATCATGATCACCGCCGTGAGCGGATAGTCGGCGAACCAGTCGATCGGCTGCATGCCGATCGCGCGCATGCCCTGCGCGATCAGGCCATACACCGGATGCAGGATCATGTTCTTCCAGATCAGCGCGCTGACCGTCGGCATTACGAAGAACGGCGCGATCGCCAGCAGTCGCGCAATGCCCTGACCGTAGAACTTACGATCGAACAGGATCGCCATCAGCACGCCGCCGACCACGGTGATCACCAGCACGGAGATGATCAGTTCGAGCGTGTGCCCGATCGACGGTCCGAACGACGGATCAGTGGCGAGATATTTGTAGTTGTCGAATCCGGCGAAACCCTTCAGATCCGGATTCAGCAGGTTGTAGCGCGAGAACGAAAACCAGATCGTCATGGCCAGCGGAATGGCCATCCACAGCACGAGTACCGCGACCGAGGGCGATACCAGCCAGCGGGCGGAATTGGCTTTGCGGACTTCGCGTTCTTTTTCTGTCTTGGGATGGGCATGCATGAGAGGTAGGCGCAGAGGACGCATGATTGACCACCTGTTCGGTATTGCGCGGGCTGTCCGGCGAAGACACCGCCTTAGCCGCATCACTCACCGTGCCGCCTTGCGATCTCGCGGCGCGTGAGTGGCAAATGAACGGCAAAGGAGCGGCTGGGACGGCCCGCTGTGCTGCATGGGCCGGCTGACGGGCGTCAGCCGGCGCGTTTCACGTTACGTTGCAGTGCATGCAAGCCGGCTTACTTCTGATAACCGGCCTGTTGCACAGCGCGGTTCGCCGTGGCCTGCCCGGCTGCCAGCGCCTGATCGACCGTCATCTGACCGGCAACCGCGCCGGAGATGCTCTGACCGACTACCGTGCCGAACGACTGGAACTCAGGAATCCCGACGAACTGCACACCGGTGTACGGAACCGGCTTCAGCGTCGGATGATCCGGATCCGCCGTTTCGATGGCCTTCAGCACGAAGTCACCGAACGGTGCAGCCTGCTTGTATTCCGGACGCGCGTAAGTGGATTGACGCGTTCCCGGCGGCACCGACGCCCAGCCTTCATCCTTCGCAACCAGTTCGATGTACTGCTTCGACGTGGCCCACGCGATGAACTTCTTCGCCGCATCCGCCTGCTTCGACGACTTCGGAATCGCCAGCGCCCACGCCCACAGCCAATGCGAACCCTTCGGCGTGACCGCCGTCGGCGCCGCCGCAAAGCCCACCTTGTCGGCGATCTGCGACTGCTGCTTGTTGTAGAGCATGCCGGCGGCCACCGTTGCGTCGATCCACATCGCGCACTTGCCCGAGGACATCAGCGTGAGATTTTCGTTGAAGCCGTTCGAACTCGCTCCCGGAGGGCCGTCTTTCTTCAATAGATCGACATAGAACGTAATCGCCTTCTTCCATTCCGGCGAGGTCAGTTGCGCGTTCCACTTCTCGTCGAACCAGCGGCCGCCGAACGTGTTCACCACGGTCGTCGCATACGCCATGTTTTCGCCCCAGCCGGCCTTACCGCGCAGGCAGATGCCGTACACGCCGTTGGCTTTGTCGGTGAGCTTGTCGGCGAATTGCGCGATCTGGTCGTAGGTCGGTTGATCGGGCATCTTCAGACCCTTGGCCGCGAACAGGTCCTTACGGTAATACGTCATCGAGCTTTCGACGTAAAACGGCAGCGCGTACAACTGGCCGCCGCTCGAGAGGCCGTCGCGTGCCGTCTTCACGACATCGTTCAGATCGTAATCGGCGGGCAGACTGGTGAGCGGCGTGAGCCAGCCGCGTTTGCCCCATTGAGGCGTTTCGTACGCGCCGATCGTCATCACGTCGAATTGGCCGCTGCCCGTCGTGATGTCGGTGGTGGCGCGCTGACGCAGCACGTTTTCTTCGAGAATCACCCAGTTGAGCTTGATGTCCGGATTGGCCTGCTCGAAGGCGGGCGAGAGCTTCTTCAGCTCGATCATGTCCGGATTGTTCAACGTGGCGATGGTCACCGTGGCCGCCGACGCACTCAGCGCGAAGCAGGCAAGCGCACCGGCACTGAGCGCTTTCAGCGCGGATTTTGTAGCTGGTTTCATGTGTTGTCTCCTTTCTCGTACGTTATGTGATGCTGCGTTTGTTCTACGAAAATGACGATGGGTGAGGCGGGTTGGTCAAGCAGGTTCGCTCCTTCCTCCACATTGCTATCCGCTCAGCTCATCCAGTTCCCGCCGTCGACGTTCAGGGTTTGCGCAGTGATGTAGTCGGCATCCGCCGACGCGAGAAACAGGGCTGCGCCGGTCAGATCGTCCGGCACACCCATACGGCCGAGCGGCACCGCTTCACCGACGAGGCGCTTCTTCTCACCGAGCGGCCGGTTTTCATAGCGGGCGAAGAGCGCGTCGACCTCTTTCCACATCGGCGTATCGACGACACCCGGCGCGATGCCGTTCACGTTGATCTTGTGCGGCGCGAGAGCGAGCGCGGCGGATTGGGTATAGCTGAGTACGGCGGCTTTGGTTGCACAGTAGTGCGACACCAGCGCTTCGCCGCGCCGCCCGGCTTGCGACGACATATTGATGATCTTGCCGCCGCGGCCCTGCTCGACCATTTTCCGCGCGACGGTTTGCATCAGGAAGAACATGCCCTTCACGTTGACCGCGAAGAGGCGGTCGAACACGTCCCAGGATTCATCGAGGATCGGGCGCATATCGAAGAGCGCCGCGTTGTTGAAGAGGATATCGACCTGGCCGAAGCGCTCCAGCGTGCTTGCGAGAATGCGTTCGATGTCTTCGCGGCGCGTCACATCGGCGCTGACGGTCAGCACACGGTCGCCGTAAGCGGCGCGCAACGCGTCGCCGAAACTGTCCGCCGGCTTGACGTCGACCAGCACGCAGCGCGCGCCTTCGTCCAGATAGCGGCGGGCCACGGCTTCACCGATTCCGCTTGCCGCGCCCGTCAGAATGGCCACCTTGTCTTGCAGTCGTGCCGCCACTTGCCTGTCTCCGGTTCGTTTCGCATCTTGAGGCGCGGTGAGCGAACGCTCGCTGCGCGATCAATTGCTCTGTTGGTGATCGAATGATCGGATACGGACCGGATCATGTCAAGGCGCTCGACCAGATTTCGATGGTGCAGCGCGGCAGGACCCTCACGCGCCTTCTTCTCGCCTCGATCGGCACAAATACGAGAAATCGAAGATCGCTCATCTGCTTTTAGCTCGAGCCGCTGACAAAAATTCGAGATACGTTATATCATTGCGGCCTCGCCCGGTTTTGAGCGGTGGGCATAGGCGCATCCCCGCGCGGCACGGCCCGGCGGCATGTGCGCATGAGCGACCGCAAGAACGCCGAAGCGCGCCGCTCCCAAGGTTTGTAGTTCATCCAACTCTCACGCAGCAGGAAACAACGATGAAGAAATTCGGCTCGATGTTGAACGGGGCGCGCCATGCGCTGAAGCTGTCGAAGGCTATGGCCATGGGCGCGACGATCGCTGCTGCTGTCACGCTCAGCCACGGCGCGCTGGCCGCGGATGCGAAAATCCCGGTGGTGGCAGCGGAGAACTTTTACGGTGACGTCGTGCAGCAACTGGGCGGCGATCGCGTCGACGTAACGAGTATCCTCAGCAATCCGGATCAGGACCCGCACCTGTTCGAAGCCAGCCCGAAAACGGCGCGCGCCTTGCAGCATGCGAGTCTTGTGGTCTACAACGGCGCCGATTACGATCCGTGGATGGCGAAGCTGCTGGCCGCTTCCAAGGGTTCGAATCGCACGACGATCATTGCCGCCGAGCTGACGGGCAAGAAGAGCGGCGATAATCCCCACCTCTGGTACGACCCGGCAACCATGCCGAAGGTGGCGCGCGCGGTGAGCGCGGCGCTCGTCGCGGCTGACCCGGCGCACAAGTCGGCGTACGATGCGAACCTCGCGAAGTTTCTCGATTCGCTGAAGCCTATCGACGCCAAGGTCGCCGATCTGCATGGCCGCTACGCCGGCGTGCCGGTGACGGCGACCGAGCCGGTGTTCGGCTATATGTCGGACGCGGTGGGCCTCTCGATGCGCAATCTGCGCTTCCAGCTGGCGACGATGAACGACACTGAAGCAAGCGCGGCCGATATTGCCGCGTTCGAACGCGATCTGCGCGAAAAGCGCGTACGCGTTCTGATCTATAACAGCCAGGCAACCGAGGCCCTGACCAAACGCATGTTGAAGCTCGCGCAGCAATCGAAGGTGCCGACCATGAGCGTCACCGAAACCGAACCGGCCGGCAAGACCTATCAGACGTGGATGCTGACGCAGCTCGACGCGCTGGGCACGGCGCTGGCCGCGGGCGATGCGGGCGGAGCGAATGCGGCGGCAACCCCCGCCAAAGGAAAAACCCAATGACCGAAACTGGCCGCAGCACGCCAGCCAATGTATCGACGAGCGCATCCAGCACCGCGCCCGTGCTTGAACTCGAGCGCGTGACGCTCGAACTCGGCGGCCGCACGATTCTGCGCGACGCCAGCTTCGTGGTGAACCAGGGCGAATTCATCGGCGTGCTCGGGCCGAACGGCGCGGGCAAGACCACGCTGATGCGCGCCGTGCTCGGTCTCGTGCCGGCGGCGAGCGGCGCGATCCGCGTGCTGGGGCAGCCGGTCGAGCGTGGTAACGCCTCGATCGGTTATATGCCGCAGACGCGCAGTGCGCTGGCCGGGCGCCGCGTGCGCGGCCGCGACTTCGTCGCCATGGCCGCCGACGGACACCGCTGGGGCCTGCCCCACGCGGACAGCAAAACCCGCGCGGATGTCGAGCGGGTGCTCGATCTGGTGGGCGGCCGTCAGCTGGCCGAGCGGCCCTTATCGGAACTGTCGGGCGGCGAGCGTCAGCGGCTGCTGCTCGCGCAATGCCTGCTCGGCAATCCCAAGCTGCTGCTACTCGACGAGCCGTTGATCAGCCTCGATCCGCATCATCAGAAGAGCGTGGTGGAACTGGTGCGGCGCGTGCAGCAGGAACTCGGCATTGCCGTGCTGTTCTCGGCGCATGAACTGAATCCGCTGCTGCACGCGCTCGATCGCGTGCTGTATCTCGGCAGCGGCGTCGCCGCGCTCGGCACCGTCGATGAAGTCATTACGCGGCCGGTGCTGTCGCGTCTCTATGGCTCGCCAATCGACGTGATGCGCGTGAACGGCCGCATCTTCGTGATGTCGGGCGACGTCGAAGTCGAAAAACACGATCACGAGCACGAACACGACGAGAACGGTGGCCATAGCCACTCGCACGGACACGCCCATTCGCACGACCACGGTGGCGCGGACAGCCACTCACATCAGCACGACTCACGCCACGGACACAAGCACGATGTTTGAATACGATTTCATGGTGAACGCGTTCGCCGCGTCGGGGATCGTCGCGGTGCTGGCAGGCGTGGTGGGCTATTTTCTGGTGATGCGCGGGCAGACCTTCGCGGGCCACGCGCTCTCGCACGTCGGCTTCACCGGCGCGACCGGCGCCGTGCTGATCGGCATCTCGCCGATCTGGGGGATGATCGGCTTTACGCTCGCGGCGGGCGTCGGGATGGGCGCGCTCGGCGAGAAGCTGGCCGGACGCGATGTAGCGATCGGCGTGATCCTGTCGCTGTCGCTCGGCTTCGGCTTGCTGTTCCTGCATTTCTTCACCGCGTACGCAACGCAGGTCACCGCGCTGCTATTCGGCAACGTGCTCGGCGTGAATGCGTCGACGCTCGGCGTGCTGGCGGCGTTGGGCGTCATCAGCTTGCTGGCGCTCGCCGCGATCATGCGGCCGTTGCTGTTTGCTTCGTTGCAGCCGGAACTGGCCGAAGCCAAGGGCGTGTCGTTGCGCAGGGTGTCGGTGCTGTTTCTCTCGATTGCCGCGCTCGCCGTGGCGGCATGCACGCAGATTGTCGGCGTGCTGCTGGTGTTCACGCTGATGGTCGGGCCGGCCGCCGCCGCGCAAAACATGACGACGCGGCTCTCGACCGGTCTCGTGCTTGCCGCTGTGTTCGCGCTGGTGCAGGCCTGGCTCGGTCTCACGCTGGCGTTTTATACCGACTGGCCGACGAGCTTCTGGATCACCGTGCTGTCGGCTGTCGTGTATGGCGGAAGTTTGTTGGGGCGACGCTGAGCCGCGCTTAACGCACGTGGAAGCGGCGTTGGTGTCCTGAGTGGCTGACTGCGCGTGCCATTGCGTAGTCCAGGCTACATTCGCTGCGGCGGCGCATTTCGCATCGGCGAAGATCAGGAATAGCGGCGACACACTGCGTGCCGCCGCCATCGCCCGAACGAATGTCAGCCGAGCAGCACCTTCGCGTGATGCGCGAGATGATCCTCGATGAACGTCGAGATGAAGTAGTAGCCGTGGTCGTAGCCCGCATGACGACGCAACGTCAGCGGTTGTCCCGCAGCCTTGCAGGCGGCTTCGAATACATCCGGGTTCAGCTGCTCGGCGAGGAACTGATCCGCCAGCCCCTGATCGACCAGAATCCCTTCCTTGAACTTGCGTGGTGTGTGGGCGACCAGCTCGCTCGCGTCGTACTGCTTCCACGCTTCACGGTCTTCGCCCAGATAGCCGCTGAACGCCTTCACGCCCCACGGACACTGTGAAGGCGCGGCGATCGGCGCGAACGCCGACACCGACCGGTAGATCTCCGGGTTACGCAGCGCCAGCATCAACGCGCCATGACCGCCCATCGAATGCCCGAAGATGCCCAGGCGCGCGCCGTCCACCGGCAGATTCGCGAGCACCGTTTCGCGCAGTTCGTCGCGCACGTACGAGTACATCCGGTAGTGCGTCGCCCATGGCTGCTGCGTCGCGTCGACGTAAAAGCCCGCGCCCACACCGAAGTCCCATGCGGCGCTTTCGCCCGGCACGCCCGCGCCGCGCGGGCTCGTGTCCGGTGCGATGAGCGCAATGCCATATTGCGCTGCGAAGCGCTGCGCCCCCGCCTTGACCGGAAAGGTTTCTTCCGTGCAGGTCAGGCCCGCGAGATAGAACAGCGCGGGCACGTTCGCATTGGCCTGCAAGGCCTGCGGCGGCAGATACACCGAGAAGCGCATTGGCAGACCGATGGTCTGCGAGTCGTGCCGGTAGATCCGCTGCTCGCCGCCATGGCAGGCATGCGAGGACAAGAGTTCAGGCATTCGCGATGCTCCTTTCTGTGCCGGGTCAGTGGTGCATGAGTGCTGCATTAGTGGTGCATTAGTGGCGTATTAATGCTGCATCAGTACAGGACGACCGAGCGGATCGACTCGCCCTTCTTCATCAGATCGAAGCCCTCGTTGATGCGTTCGAGCGGCAGACGGTGCGTGATCAGATCGTCGATATTGATCTTGCCTTCCATGTACCAGTCGACGATCTTCGGTACGTCCGTGCGCCCGCGTGCGCCGCCAAATGCCGAGCCCTTCCACTCGCGGCCTGTCACCAGTTGGAACGGACGTGTGCTGATCTCCTCGCCCGCTGCCGCCACGCCGATGATGAACGACTGGCCCCAGCCTTTGTGCGTACACTCCAGCGCCTGACGCATCACCTTCGTGTTGCCGATACATTCGAACGAATAGTCCGCGCCGCCGTCGGTGAGTTGCACGATGTGGTCGACCACATTCTCGACTTCGTTCGGGTTGATGAAGTGGGTCATGCCGAATTTCTTCGCCAGTTCAACGCGCCCCGGGTTCAGATCGACGCCAATGATCTTGTCCGCGCCGACCATCTTCGCGCCCTGGATCACATTCAGGCCGATGCCGCCGAGACCGAACACCACCACGTTCGCGCCCGCTTCAACTTTCGCCGAATACACGACAGCGCCAACGCCCGTCGTCACGCCGCAACCGATGTAGCAGATCTTGTCGAACGGCGCATCTTCACGCACCTTCGCCACCGCGATTTCCGGCACGACGATGTAATTCGAAAACGTGGACGTGCCCATGTAGTGAAACAGCGGCTTGCCGTCCAGCGAGAACCGCGACGTCGCGTCAGGCATCAATCCCCTGCCTTGTGTCGACCGGATCGCCTGACAAAGATTGGTCTTGCGCGACAGACAGAATTTGCACTGGCGGCATTCCGGCGTGTAGAGCGGAATCACGTGATCGCCTTTCTTCAACGTGCCCACGCCGGGACCGACATCGACGATCACGCCCGCGCCTTCGTGGCCGAGAATTGCCGGGAAGATGCCTTCGGGATCGGCACCTGAGAGCGTGTAGTAATCGGTGTGGCAGATACCCGTCGCTTTCACTTCGATCAGCACTTCACCCGCGCGCGGGCCTTCCAGATCCACTTCTTCGATCGTCAACGGCGCGCCGGCTTTCCATGCGATTGCTGCTTTGGTTTTCATCGTGAATGCTCCTGTGAGTCTGTGAATGCCTGGCGCGTCGCGGTGAGATGTCGCGCGGCGTGCCGGTGTCGCGGTTCGCGGTTCGCGGTTCGCGGTTCGCGGTTCGCGGTTCGCGGTTCGCGGTTCGCGGTTCGCGGTTCGCGGTTCGCGGTTCGCGGTTCGCGGTTCGCGGTTCCGCAGTTTAGTTCGTGTGCTGGACTGGGAACGGGCAGTGCCGTTGCCGTCCGGCATCGTTCGCCGGCCTATACCTTAACGCGCGAAAGCCGTCATGGTATTGCAAAGTACGTCGCGGCATTGTCTGTAGCTGACATCGCATTGCTCAGCGAAGCGGGGTTTCGCCGAACCATGATTCGACGCGGCCATACAGATCGAGAAAGCGCGCATAACGTTCAGCAAGCGCTGCATCGCCCTGCGGCCCGGCAACGCGTGTCGCACCCGGCGCAAGCGCGGCGAGGTCGCCGGTGTGCCAATGCCCGCTCGCCAGGCCACCGAGGATAGCCGCGCCACGCGGCGCCGCGTTTGGACAATCCACGGCATAAAGCTCGACGTTTAACGCGTCGGCGAGTAACTGCCGCCAGCGTGCATCGACAGAACCGCCGCCCGCGAGTTTCAAGCTCGTCACCGTCGCGCCGCTCGCGCGGATCGCGTCGAGGCCTGCACGCAGCGAGAACGCGACGCCTTCGAATGCAGCGCGCATCATCGTGCCGCGCGTGTGGTCGAACGCGAGGCCAAGCCAGCCGCCTCGTGCGGCCGGGTTGAGCCATGGCGTGCGCTCGCCGGTGAGGTAAGGCAGAAAGGTGAGGCCTGCTGCTGCGCTGGAGATCGCGACTGTCGTCTCGTCGCGAGCACCATGCGATACGTTGCCGGAGAGACGGCCGGATGCATTGCCGATCAGCGCGCTCGGCACATCGCCGGATGTATCACCGGATGCACCGCCGGATGCACCGCCAAAGGCATCACGATAAGCATCAACCCATTCATACGACAGCCAGCCGCGCACGCGTTCGAGCGCGACACCGACGTTTTGCATCGCCGCCATTCGATACCAGTGGTCGCTCGCGGCTCGATAGCGATGCAGTCCCCTTACCGCTTGCGGTGCGTGCTCGGCGAGCACGACGATTTGCCCTCCTGTGCCGGTGGTGAGCAACGCGTCGCCGTCCCGTGCAAGCCCGCTGCCGAGTGCAGCACACGGCGTATCGGCGGCGCCGATTGCCAGCACGATGCCGGCGCGCAAACCCAACTCCCGCGCAGCCTCGGACGACAAAACCCCGCCCGCCGCATAAGCGGGCGCAAGCGGCGCAAACCATTCACGCGGCAATTCAAACCGCTCAAGCAGCGCCTGGTCCCACACGCCTGCGGGATCAGCGAGCGCGGTCGCGCAGGCATCGGAAGGATCGGTTGCGACCACGCCGCCCAGCGCGACACGCAGCCAATCCTTCGGTTGCAACGCCCAGCGCGTCTTGTGCGCGGACTGCGGTTCGTTCTGCACGATCCAGCGCAGCAAAGGACCCGCCATGCCTGGCGCAACCGGATTCGGCTGCGGCTCGGGCCACTGGTCGAGCAAAGCCAACGCACGCGTGTCGGGCCAGAGCATCGCGGGGCGCACGGCTTCGCCATCGGCGTCGATCAACACGACACCATGCATCTGCCCGGAAAAACCGATTGCCTGCACTTCGCGGCGCAAACCGTCGGGCAAACGCCCCGCCGCTTCGCGAAGCGCACGCCACCAGGTTTGCACCGCGATTTCGGCCCATCCGGGATGCGGAGTGTCGAGTGCATACGCAACACTCGCCGCTGCCTGCTCGCGCCCGCTTTCGTCGATGATTGCGACTTTGAGGGAGCCGGTGCCTAGGTCGATGCCAAGAAAACTCATGGGCGATAGGACGTCAATTTGAGCTTGGGGATAAGCACGCGAAAAGTGCCTGGAACGGCGTATTTTCCATCACCGCTGCACGGCTTCGGAAGTCCACCCGAATGCACGCTAAAAACCCGGAATCGCGGGTTAACCCCGCCACGCCGCGAGCAGCACAAAAACAGCACTATGCGACGAGCGAGATACACCTCATTGATTCTCACACATATCCTATTACGACGGGCACGCGCGGCGAGCGAGCATCCATGGCCGCTGCAAGGGGCTGACGGCCGATTTGTGCGGCGCACGCATTTCTTTTTGCTTTCAAATGAGCCTCACCCATATCGTCACCGGGAATGCCGGAATAGGCCCCAGTGGTCTTGTTGCGGCTTTTCGTTCCGCATACCTTGGAGCCATCCCAAAACGAGATGGTGGAGAGAGACAAAATGCAATCGAACACGGTTCACCCGTGCGACGAGCGACTGCCCGCGGGCCAGTTGCTGACGCTCGGCATTCAGCACGTTTTGGTGATGTACGCAGGCGCAGTTGCGGTGCCGCTGATCATCGGTGCGGCGCTGAAATTGCCGAAAGACCAGATCGCGTTCCTGATCAGCGCCGATCTGTTTTCCTGCGGCATCGCCACGCTGATTCAGACGCTCGGTCTGTGGATCTTCGGCATCCGTCTGCCGGTCATCATGGGTTGCACGTTCGCAGCCGTCGGTCCGATGGTCGCAATCGGCACCAATCCTTCGCTCGGCATTCTCGACATCTTCGGCTCGACGATCGCGGCCGGCGTCATCGGCATCCTTCTCGCGCCGATGGTCGGCAAGCTGCTGCGCTTTTTCCCACCGGTGGTGATCGGCGTGGTGATCTCAGTGATCGGCCTCTCGCTGATGGAAGTGGGCATCAACTGGGCAGCCGGCGGTGTGGGCAATCCTGATTACGGCAACCCGGTCTACCTCGGTCTGTCGCTGATGGTGCTGATGCTGATTCTGTTGATCAACAAGTTCGCCAAGGGCTTCCTCGCCAATATTTCGGTGCTGCTCGGCATCGTTGCGGGTTTCATCATCGCGCTGGCGCTCGGCCGCGTGAACATGGACGGCGTCACGCACGCACCGTGGGTCGGCATTGTGATGCCGTTCCACTTCGGGCTGCCGCATTTCGATCCGCTCGCGATCGCGACGATGGTCACCGTGATGTTCGTCACCTTCATCGAATCGACCGGCATGTTCCTCGCGGTCGGCGACATGGTGGATCGTCCGGTGGATCAGAAGACGCTGGTGCGTGGTCTGCGTGTCGACGGTCTGGGCACGCTGATCGGCGGTATCTTCAACTCGTTTCCGCATACCTCGTTCTCACAGAACGTTGGCCTGATCGGCGTGACGGGCGTGAAGAGCCGCTTTGTCTGCGCAATGGGCGGCGTGATCCTGGTGTTGCTTGGCCTGTTCCCGAAGATGGCGCAAGTGGTGGCTTCCGTGCCCGCTTTCGTGCTCGGCGGCGCCGGCATCGTGATGTTCGGCATGGTCGCCGCGAACGGCATCAAGGTGCTCGCCAAGGTTGACTTCGTGAGGAACCACCACAACCTGTTCATCGTCGCGGTCAGTATCGGCATGGGTCTGGTACCGGTGGTCTCGCCGCAATTTTTCTCGAAGCTGCCGCCGGCGCTGTCGCCGCTGTTGCATAGCGGGATTTTGCTGGCGTCGGTGTCGGCGGTCGTGCTGAACCTGATCTTCAACGGTGTGAAGAGCGAGAAGAAGGCGCAGTGCGAAATCCGCAAGACCGGCCATGATTTCGACGGACGCGGTGGTAATGAGCCTGCGGGCGGCGATGAGATGCTGCGTGCCGCGGATGCGCACTGAGCATCTGGCTGCAGCCAGCGCCGCGCGACAGAGATCGCCAGGGCGCTGAGGTGAAGTGAGGTACGTATCAATAAAAACGCCACGGCATGCCGTGGCGTTTTTTTATTACCGACTGAGCAGGACCGCTTCCTTGAAACTGAAACCATCCGTGCGCGCCAGCTATTACTGGACTGAAGCCGGCGTAACTGTAACCCGCCGCCGGCTCAGTCCCTCGGCCTAGCCCGCAGCAGCTGCCGAAGCCGCCACCGGCGCACTCGCCGCACCGTAGTCGACCGGCGCATCTGCCGGACGCGGCTGCTCGCCGGCCCGCTCGATCCAGCCTCCGCCCAAGGCCTGGTACAAATCGACCAGGTTCTGGAGACGTTGCATCCGCGCGGTGATCAAAGACTGCTGCGACGAATACAAATCAGTCTGTGCGGTCAGCACCGACAGATAGCTGTCGACACCGTTCGTATAACGCAGATTCGACAAATCCAGTCGACGCTGTTCGGCAAAGGTATTGCGCTCCAGCGCCTGGATCTGCTGATCGTACGTGCCGCGTGCCGCCAATCCGTCCGCCACTTCGCGGAAGGCCGTCTGGATCGCCTTTTCATACGTTGCGATCTGCACTTTCTTCTGGATGTTGGCAAGGTCGAGGTTGGCGAGATTCTCACCGCCCTCGAAGATCGGCAGCGTAATCGACGGCGCAAAGCTCCACGCCGCCGAACCCGGCTTGAACAAGCCGCCGAGCGAAGGGCTCAGCGTGCCGAAGCTGCCGGTCAACGAGACCTTCGGGAAGAACGCCGCTCGTGCCGCGCCAATGTTCGCGTTGGCCGCCAGCAGATTCTGTTCGGCCTCCATGATGTCCGGACGACGCGTCAGCAGATCGGACGGCAGACCCGCCGGAATATCCGTGAGGAGATTCTGGTCGTTCAGCGTCAGGCCCGGCGGCAAGTCGGCAGGCAAAGGCTCGCCGAGCAACAGCACCAGCGCGTTCTCACCCTGGGCGCGCAGACGTGCCTGCGCCTGCAGGTTCGCGTTGGCCTGTTCGACCACGGTTTGCGACTGCCGCAAATCGAGTTCCGAACCTGTACCGTTATCGAATTGAAGCTTGGCGATCCGATACGACTCCTGCGAGGTCTTCAGCGTGTTCTGCGTCACCGTCAGCAGATCGTCGAGTTCGAGCACCGTCAGGTACTGATCGGCAACTTGCGACACCAGCAGGATTTCCGCCGCTTTACGAGCCTGAGCGGTGGCCAGGTACTGCGCCAACGCCTGATCCTTCAGGCTTTGAATGCGCCCGAAGAAGTCGATTTCCCACGACGCGTTCAGACCGACCGAGTACGTGTTCGTGATCGTCATGGGCGTGGACGACAGGTCCCGTGGCGTGCGCTGCTTGCTTTGCGAAGCCGCTGCGTCGAGCGTCGGGAACAGACCCGCACGAACGATGCGGTACTGCGCCGCCGACGCCTGCATATTCAGCACCGACACGCGCAGATCACGGTTGTTCTTCAGCGCGATCTCGATCAACCGCTGCATGCGCGGATCGACGAAGAAATCGCGCCAGCCGATATCGGCCGCCGCCTGACCGTTGGCGCTGCGCGCCGCGGTCGACGTGCCCGTGGGCCCCGCACCCGGTTGGGTCGCGCCCGGCTGGGTTTCATACACGCCGCCGGTCGGGAAGGTCGCCGACACGGGTTCATCCGGGCGATGGTACTTCGGCGCCATTGTGCAACCCGCGGCGAACAGCGCAACCGCCACTGCAATCAAAGAGTGTTTTTGCATCTCAATGTCCGTCCTTGCCCGAACCATTACCAGCGGAGCCGCCACCTTGCGGATCATGCGGATGGTGCTGGTTGTAGTGTGCGAGCGCCTCATCCGGGTCTTCCTTCTCACCGCCGAATTTCGCGCGGATCACGACGAAGAACATCGGGATCATGAAAATCGCGAGGAAGGTCGCCGTCAACATCCCGCCGATCACGCCCGTACCAATGGCGTGCTGGCTGGCCGAACCCGCACCGTTACTGATCGCGAGCGGCATCACGCCGAGAATGAACGCGAGCGACGTCATCAGAATCGGACGCAACCGCAGACGCGCGGCTTCGAGCGCGGCCTCGATCGGCCCCATCCCTTCACCCTGCTGCAACTCGCGGGCGAATTCCACGATCAGAATCGCGTTCTTCGCCGACAGCCCCACCGTGGTCAGCAGACCCACCTGGAAGAACACGTCGTTCTCGAGCCCGCGCAGCGTAGCGGCCAGCAGTGCGCCGATCACGCCGAGCGGCACCACCATGATCACCGAGAACGGGATCGACCAGCTTTCATACAGCGCCGCGAGACAGAGGAACACGACGAGGATCGAGATGCCGTACAGAATCGGCGCCTGCGAACCGGACTGGCGTTCCTGCAACGACAAGCCCGTCCATTCGTAGCCGATACCCGCCGGCAGCTTCGCCACGAGTGCTTCCATGGCGGTCATCGCCTGACCGGTCGACTTGCCCGGTGCCGCCGCGCCCTGGATTTCCACTGCCGAGATACCGTTGTAGCGCTCGAGCTTCGGCGATCCGTAGGACCACGTACCGCTCGCGAACGATGAGAACGGCACCATGCCACCCGCCGTATTACGCACGTACCAGGCGTTCAGGTCTTCCGGTTTCATCCGGAACGGTGCGTCACCTTGCAGATACACCTTCTTGATCCGGCCGTCCGTATCGAGGAAGTTGTTCACGTACTGCGACGCCCATGCGATCGAGAACGTCTGGTCGATCACCGACAGCGACACGCCGAGCGCGGAAGCCTTCTCGTGATCGATGTTCACCGTGAACTGCGGCGTATCGTTCAGGCCGTTCGGACGCACCTGAGCCAGCGTCGGATCTTTCGCGGCCATGCCCAGCAGCATGTTGCGAGCCTGCATCAGCTTCTCGTGGCCAATCCCGGCGCGATCCTGCAACTCGAAGTCGAAGCCGGCGGCCGTGCCGAGTTCAGGAATCGACGGCGGATTCACCGGATACACCAGCGCGTTCTTGTAGCCCGAGAAATGCATGAAGAGACGGCCAACCAGCGCCTGCACCTTCTGATCCGAATGCTGACGCTCCGCGTAATCCTTCATCCGCACGAACACGAGACCAGCGTTCTGACCGCGGCCGGCGAAACTGAAGCCGTTCACGGTGAAGGTCGATTCGACAATGCTCTTCTCGCCGTTGAGCAGGTAGTCGGAGACGTCCTTCAGCGCGCGCGCCGTGGTTTCCTGCGTCGAGCCGGACGGCGTCTGCACCAGCACGAACATCGTGCCCTGGTCTTCGTCAGGCAGGAACGACTTCGGCAACTTCACGAACAGCAGGCCCACCGCGAAGATCACCACCATGTAGATGATCAGCCAACGGCCCGAGCGCTTGATCACGTGGTGAACACCCGAGTGATACTTGTCGCGGCTCTTGTTGAACGTGCGGTTGAACCAGCCGAAGAAACCGGTGGTTCTTTCCTGATGGCCCTTTTCGATCGGCTTGAGAATCGTCGCGCACAGCGCCGGCGTCAGAATCAACGCGACCAGCACGGACAGCACCATTGCCGCCACGATCGTCAGCGAGAACTGCCGGTAAATCGCGCCGACCGAACCACCCGAGAACGCCACCGGCACAAACACCGCCGAGAGCACGAGCGCCACGCCGATCAGCGCGCCGGTAATCTGGTCCATCGCCTTGCGGGTCGCATCTCGAGGCGATAAGCCCTCCTCCTGCATCACCCGCTCGACGTTTTCCACCACCACGATCGCATCGTCCACCAGCAGGCCGATCGCCAGCACGAGCCCGAACATGGACAGCGTGTTGATCGAGAAGCCCACCAGACCCATGACCGCGAACGTGCCCAGCAGCACCACCGGCACCGCGATCGTCGGGATCAGCGTGGCGCGCAGGTTCTGCAGGAACAGGTACATGACCAGGAACACCAGCACGATACCTTCGAGCAGCGTCTTGACCACTTCTTCGATCGACAGGCGCACGAACGGCGTGGTGTCGTACGGATACTGCACGACGAGGCCATGCGGGAAGTACTTCGACAGTTCCGCGACCTTCGTGCGCACCGCCTTGGCCGTAGCCAGTGCGTTAGCACCCGTGGCGAGCTGAATACCGAAACCTGCCGTCGGCTGACCGTTGTACTTGGTGTCGAAGTTGTAGTTTTCGCCACCGAGCTCGATGCGCGCCACGTCCTTGATGCGGACCTGCGAGCCATCCGGATTCACCTTGAGCAGCACGTTGCCGAACTGTTCAGGCGTATTCAGCAGCGTGGCTTCCGTGATGGTCGCCTGCAGCACCTGCCCCGGCACCGACGGCGTGCCGCCGAGCGAACCGCCCGCGACCTGCACGTTCTGGTTGGTCAGCGCGGTCTGCACGTCCACCGGCGTGAGGCCGAAGTTGGTCAGCTTGTTCGCGTCCAGCCAGATCCGCATGGCGTACTGCGAGCCGAACAGCGTCACCGTACCCACACCGTCGATCCGGCTGACCGGATCCTGAATGTTCGACGCGACGTAGTTGGCGAGGTCGTACTTGTTCATGCTGCCGTCTTCGGACACGAACGCCATCACCAGCAAGAAGCTGCTGCTCGACTTCGTGACCTTGGTGCCCAACTGCTGCACGGCTTGCGGCAACAGCGGCGTGGCGAGCTGCAGCTTGTTCTGCACCTGCACCTGCGCGATGTCAGGATTGGTGCCGGCTGCGAACGTCAGCGTGATGGTTGCCGTACCCGAGTCGTCCGAAGTGGACGACAGATACAGCAAGTGGTCGAGACCACTCATCTGCTGCTCGATCACCTGCGTGACGGTGTTTTCCACCGTTTTCGCCGATGCGCCCGGGTACGTTGCACTGATCTGCACGGCCGGCGGCGCGATGGTCGGGTATTGCGCGATCGGCAACGTAAAGACCGACGCGATACCCGCGAGCATCAGAATAATGGCGATCACCCATGCAAAAATTGGGCGATCAATAAAGAACTTTGCCATGAGGCGGGCTCCCTGTTATTACGCGCCCGATGCAGCAGAAGCGGGTTGAGCCGTCTGCGTCGCACCGCTGGCGGCCGGCGCACCCTGAGCAGATGCGTCGGAAGCGGGTGTGGCGGGAAGTTGCGCGGCAACGGCCTTGACCTCTTGCCCCGGATGCGCCTTGTCGGTGCCCTGGACAATCACGCGGTCGCCGGCCTTCAGGCCGCTTTCCACCACCCAGTTCGAACCGTACGTGCCCGAGGTGACGAGCTGACGCAACGCGACCTTGTTGTCGTCGCCGACCACCAGTGCGGTCGGCTGACCCTTCTGGTCGTGCGTCACGCCGACTTGCGGCACGACGAGCGCGTTGTCGTTCACGCCTTCCTCGATCCTCGCGCGCACAAACATGCCCGGCAGCAGCACCTTGTCCGTGTTCTTGAAGATTGCGCGAACCGTCACCGAGCCCGTGCTCTGGTCGACCGTTACGTCGGTGAACTGCAGCTTGCCCTTTTCGGAATAGGTGCGGCCGTCTTCGAGAATCAGCGAGACCTTGGCGGCGTCCGGGCCGCTCGTCTTCAGGCGCCCTTCCTGCACGTCGCGGCGCAGCTTCAGACCGTCGAGGCTGGATTGCGTCAGATCCACGTAGACCGGATCGAGTTGCTGGACCGTTGCCAGCAGCGTCGCGGCGCTCGCCTGCACGTACGCGCCCGGCGTGACTTGCGATACGCCGATCTGGCCGGTCACCGGCGAGGTCACGTCGGTGTAGCCGAGATTGATCTGCGCCGTGTCCACCGCGGCCTTGCCGGCGGCGACGTCAGCCGCGGCCTGGCCTTCTGCGGCCACCGCGTTGTCGTAGTCCTGCTTGCTGACCGCGTTGGCGGCAACCAGCACCTTGTAGCGGTTGGCTTGCGCCGTGGTCGACGCGAGGTTGGCCTGGGCTTTCGCCAGCGTTGCCTTCGCGTTGTTCAAGGTCGCGATGTAAGGCGCCGGATCGATCTTGTACAGACGCTGACCGGCCTTGACCTCACCGCCTTCCGTGAATTCGCGGCGCAGCACGATGCCGTCGACCCGTGCACGCACTTGCGCGACGAGGAAGGCACTGGTGCGGCCCGGCAATTCGGTAACGACGGGCACAGCCGTCGGCTGAACGGTGACGACGCCAACTTCGGGCGTTTGTTGCGGCGGGGCAGATTGTTTTGGTCCGCACGCTGCCAGCAATACGGCAGCCGTCGCGGCACTGATTAAGCGGAATGGAACCCGTTCGACGCGCATGGAGCGACCTCTGTCAAAGACTGAGAATGAAAAAGTGCGCGCATCCCTACCCCGGGGACGACAGCGCACACATGCGTCTTGCGACGCGTGACCGGAAGCCCGTGGATGCAAACCGCACCTGCAGGGGCATCCTGAGCGAAATGCGCCATACCGGGAAAATGCCGCACGGCGCCGCCCGTCGGGGCACGGCGCAAGAGCGTTTTGAAAGGCAACAGTGACGGATATTAACCGGTCGTCACGGCTTGGGCTATCCGATCGTGGGATGCTATTATATATACATTCATGAATGCATGTAAAAGTGCGTTTACATCTTTGCGGGCAGGGGGTCTGCAAGATCGCTTCGTAAATTGCTTAACAGCAGACAGATTGTCATCGAGCGTACTTAAAAGCGCCCGGGAAAACCCCCACAATCAGGGCAGGTCACGGCAATATGGTCAGAAGAACCAAAGAAGAGGCGCAGGAGACGCGCAACAGCATTCTCGACGCGGCCGAACGGGTTTTCTTCGAGAAAGGCGTGTCGCGCACGTCGCTCGCCGACATTGCGCAGGCCGCCGGCGTCACGCGCGGCGCCATCTATTGGCATTTCGCGCACAAAAGCGATCTGTTTACCGAAATGTTCGACCGCGTGCTGCTCCCGCTCGACGAACTCAAGGCCGCCTCGCAAGACCCCAATGAGCCCGACCCGCTTGGGCGCCTGATGGAAATCTGCACGGTCTGCCTGCGCGACACCGCCAACGACCCGCGCCGCCGGCGGGTGTTCGACATTCTGTTTCTGAAGTGTGAGCTGGTCCAGGAGATGGGACCGGTGATGATCCGCTATCAGACCAACATGCGCGAAGGGCTGGGGAAGATCGAAGGCGGTCTGCGCAATGCGATCTCCAAAGCGCAGTTGCCGCCCGATCTCGACACGAAGATGGCCGCGGCGATGGTCCACGCGTTCGTCAGCGGCTCGCTGCGCGACATGCTGTTCCTGCCGGATGCGACAGACTTTGGCAAGCACGCGGAGCAGATGGTCGCCGGGATGTTCGATGCCTTGCTGCTGAGTCCGGCGTTGCGCACCGGGAATCGGACGGCGCCGGCCGCCCGCTCACCCGACCAGACTGGCTAGATACTTAAGCGGCGATAATTACGCGGCGACCCCGCGCGCACGCGCCTTCTGACTCGACGTGTAGATATTGCCGCGCTCGAGCGCCGGGCCGCCCTGCACCGCCGCAATCCACTGTTCCGTACTCGCCACCGCCGCGAAGTTCGACTGCAAGACCACGCTGAAAACCCGGTGAATCTCCTCTGCGCTCGCAAAGCCCGCGCTGTTCTCGTAGGGCAGCGAGCCGGTTGCGTCGTGCAGAAATTCGACGGCAAGCCCGGCATGCCACGCGTGGTTGATCGTCGACGCGTCGCAGTTATGCGTCATGTAACCGACGACCGTCAGCGTGTCGACCTGCTGCGCGGCCAGCCAGTCGGCGAGATCAGTACCGGCAAAGGCGCTCGCCAGCGACTTCTCAATATAGTGATCGTGTTCCCGCTCGCCCACCACCGGATGCAGCGCGGCGCCTTCGCTGCCGCGCGCAAACACCGGCGAGCCGGCCGACGAGAAATGTTGCACGACCACCACCGGCACGCCGGCAGCGCGCGCCGCGTCCATCGCGCGGCCGATGTTGGCCAGCGAGGTTCGCACATCCGGGTATTCGATCGGCAGATCGCCCGTCACATATTCGTTCTGCACGTCGATCACGATCAGCGCACGGCGCGGTGTAGTCATGGCAAGACTCCTGTGAGATAAGGCTCGCGCTGCGTGGCCCGGGGCGGGCGCTGTATGGACAGCGGCGATGACTGCATTGTTCGTCAGCCGCCTTTTCGCCGACAGCGACCCGAATGACAATATTCGCTAGAATCGGGCCATGTTGGATCATCGTTGAATTTCATAGGACGACGGCATCGGATGGCGACTCCCACTTCCTCCACTGCGGAGCGCGGCGACGCGCCCCGCCACATCGTCGCGGTGGTCGCGTTCGACGGCATCAGCCCATTCCATCTTTCGGTGCCGTGCGTGGTGTTCGGCGAGGAGCGCAGCGGCGCCGGCTTGCCCGAATTCGACTTTCGCGTCTGCGCCGCCGAGCGCGGCGCCTTGACCACCACGGCCGGTTTCTCGATTGCCGTTACGCATGGGCTGGACGCGCTCGCCGACGCGCACACGATCATCGTGCCGAGCTGGCGAGATCCGAACGAGACGCCGCCCGACGCCCTGCTCGACGCCGTGCGCGCCGCCCATGCTCGCGGCGCCCAACTGGTCGGGCTGTGCCTCGGCGCATTCGTGCTGGCCGCCGCCGGCATTCTCGACGACCGGCCGGCGTCGACTCACTGGGCTTGGGCGGACGACTTCGCGCGCCGCTATCCGCGCGTGCGGCTCGATCCGGACGTGCTCTATGTCGACGACGGCAACGTGCTGACCTCGGCCGGCACCGCTGCCGGCCTCGACTGCTGCCTGCATGTCCTGCGCAAGATGTGCGGCGCGCAAGCGGCGAACTATGTCGCGCGCCGGCTGGTAGTGCCGCCGCATCGGCAGGGCAATCAGGCGCAATACATTCAGCAGCCGGTCGCGCCGAACGTCCGCGGCGACCGCCTGTCCTGTCTGCTCGAATGGGTGAGCGGGAATCTGGATGCGCCGCATACGCTCGACACGCTCGCCGAGCGCGCGCTGATGAGCCGCCGTACCTTTACGCGGCGCTTCCGGCTCGCCACCGGCACGACCGTTAGCGCATGGCTGCTGGCGCAGCGGCTCGCCCGCGCGCAGCAACTGCTGGAAAGCACGGATGAGTCCGTGGAAGCGATCGCGGGAATTGCGGGATTCGGTTCGACTGCCTCGCTACGGCAGCATTTCGCGGAAGCGTTCCGCACCTCGCCATCCGCGTGGAGGCGGGAGTTTCGCGGCGTGTGAACGCGGATGAAGCGATCAGAACGGATCAGTCACGGATCAAGCGCTCAGGGACCGCAAATGCCGCATGGCCAACGGCGTTTCGTAGTAACCACCGGAATTTCGTAGTCGCGCCGACACGACAGCGGTGGGCCAAGAGAGGCCAAGCCAGTCCGTTACTGTTCGCTAATCCAGCGCGCCACATATAACAGCAGCGCCACCAGAAAAATCATCACCGCCCACGCCCAGTTCGGCACTACATGCGGACTGGGCTCGCGATGCGAAACCCCATGCGACATACCGTGGCCCCCCCCATGCGACGCGCTCGCCGCCCGCCCGGTCAGCGCATTGCCGTGCTCCACGCGCGTACGCCGGGCGATGCCGCCGAGCGTGATCGGCCGCAGAAACACATGCTGCCGACGCCCAGCCGAACTGCGAGCGCGGTTCGGCCCTTGCCCATGCTTCGCGCGAACGACCGCGCCGAACTCGTCGAAAAAATCGTCGGCCAGTTGATGCAACGCGTTTTCCAACTGGCGCGTAGGCAGTTCGGCGAGCGGCCCGGACGCGGTCGCCCAGATCGTGTAGTCGATCCGCGTGCCCCGCTCCCGACCCACGCCATGCGAGCCGTCCTCAGCGCGCAACCTCACTTCGATCTGTCCGCGCAACGAACCGATGCCCTCGGCGCGCGCCTTGAAGTTGATGGTACGGCGCTGCGCGTCCGCCGGTCCGGAATCCTGGCCGGCTATGTGGGCGCGCGCCTCGTAACGGGCGCGCAACGGCCCAAGCGGCACGGTCATGATGAGCGCATATTCGCCATGGCCAAGCCGCGTGAACGACTCGCAGTTATCGAGGCTGGCACGCAACAAGGCGAGGTCCTGCAATGCGTCCCAAACGTCGGACGGCGCAAGCGGAATCCGTAACGCGTCGTTCAGTTCCATGACAGCCTCCCCGATGAACGCGCGACAGCCGGTCAGGATGTCTGATCGATGCGGTCGACGCGCGATGCGTAAAACGCGAGATACCCTTTTATCCGTACCGCCGGCTCGAGCGGCGTCTCATAGCTCCAGACAGCATTTTCGATCAGACCGTCTTCGGTGCGCAGATGGTAGTACGAGGCATCGCCCTTGAACGGGCAGTGCGAAGTATGGGTGGACCGTTCGAGGCGCGCCATGTTGACGTCGCCGCGCGGAAAATAGAATACGTCCGGCAAGCCGGTTTCGGTGAGCGTCAAGCCGGCCTGAGTGTCGGCCATTGTCACGCCGCCGTGAATCACACGCACCCGATGGTTGTTACCGCTGATGGCGATGGTGTGCCCGCCCGTGCCGGGGCCTCCGTGAGGTGTCAAGGCATCGCTCATGTCCCGGCTCCGTGATGGTGTACAACCCGGGTGTTCAACCCGGGTGTGCAACTCGGCGTACGGTCGTACAAACAAAAAGCCACGGGGTACGCCCGTGGCTTCATTATCGACCAAACTTCATCCGATTGCGCGGCCTTCCTAATAGTGCCGGCGTGTCGTGCCCGGCGCCGCTCAGAGAAGCGAGCCGCTTATTGCGCGCTCATTGCGTATTCCAGTAGAACGCGGCCTTGGCGGTGCCCTTGGCCGGAATCGTCACCGCCTTGGTTTGATCGTTGTCCTTGTATTGCGCGTGCACGGTATAGCGGCCAGGGCGCAGCTTGACCAGCATGTACGGTCCACGCGAGGTGGCGGTCAGCACATTGCCGTCGTGGGCATCGACGATTCGCACGTGGATGTCGGCGAGGAAATCGGAGCCGGGGCCGGTGAAGCGCATCGACAGCGGCCACTGGCTTTGCGCGTGCTGCAATGCTTTCGATTCGTCGAGACCGACGCCGCCCGACACGAAGGAGACGTCGCCCTGCTGCTGGATTTGCGGCAGGCCGCCGCCGTTGGCGTTGCCCGCGCTGCTTTGGTCGGTGGTCGTGCCACCGGTTACGTCACTCGCCTGCGCATACGCGCCGCCCGCCAGACCGAGCGTCAGCGCCGCGCATACCGCGGCGGCTACGATCCTTCGCTGCTTGCGTTGGGTTTTCATCAGTTCTCTCCTTCTTAAGGTCCTTGTCGTCCGGGAGTCCCTCGGAGGATCCAGATCGACAACGCAGACGCAACCTGCGTGCCAGCCGTCAGTCGGTATCGTATGGAAACCGCTGCTGCGCCATGCCACGCGGCGTAGAGCGCCCTGCTTCACAGCGTTGACTCAAGGCTTTAAGTACGGCTTTGAGACAGACAAAAATGCCGGTCCGTCGGCAGAAAGTGCAAGGACCGGCAAGCATTGCTTCAATGAATGTGTGGACCGGTCAACCCGGCACGTCGCCTGTGCTTTCCGTCTGACTAGTCCGCCCACACTCAGCCGAGATCGACCGGCACGAAAATCTGCGCGTTATCCCGCTGGATCAGCAATGCGATGCTATTACCCGCGCCGGCGATCATCTGCTTCAACTGATCGACGCTCGTGACTGGTCGGCCGTTGACCGCCAGGATCACGTCGCCCGGCTGGATGCCGGCATTTTCAGCCGCGCCACCCGATTGCTGCACCAGCAGACCGTGCGACACCGACGCACCGCTCTTCTCTTCCGGCGTCAGCGGCCGCACCGCCACACCGAGACGGCCTTGCAACTGGGTCGGCTGATCGGCTTTATCCGAGGCCACCTTGGCATCCGACAACGACCCGATCGTCACCTTCAGGTCTTTGGTGGTCTTGTCGCGCCACACTTGCACGGTGGCCGAGCTGCCCGGCGCCAGACCCGCGACCTGCGACGGCAGATCCGACGAATCGCCGACCGGCTCGCCATTCACCGACAGGATCACGTCGCCCGGTTGCAGCCCGCCCTTGGCGGCCGGGCCGCCCGGATCGACCGAGCTGACGAGCGCGCCTTGCGGCTTTTGCATGCCGAACGAATCGGCCAGCGTCTGGTTCATACCCTGCACCGCGACGCCGAGACGTCCGCGGCTCACATGGCCGGTCTTGACGAGGTCGTCCTTGACCTTGATCGCTTCATTGATCGGGATCGCGAACGAAAGGCCCTGGAAGCCGCCCGTCTGCGAATAGATCATCGAGTTGATGCCGATCACTTCGCCTTGCAGATTGAACAGCGGTCCACCCGAGTTGCCCGGATTCACCGGCACGTCCGTCTGGATGAACGGCGTGTAGTTTTCGTTCGGCAGCGAGCGCGACTTCGCGCTGATGATGCCCGAGGTCACCGTGTTGTCGAAACCGTACGGCGAGCCGATCGCGACCACCCACTGGCCGACCTTGCTCTGACGCGGATCGCCGATCTTCACGGTCGGCAGGCTGCTGGCGTCGATCTTCAGCACGGCGACGTCGGACTGCTTGTCGGCGCCGACCACTTTCGCCTTGAATTCACGCTTGTCGGTGAGCTTCACGGTGACGACGTTCGCGCCGTCCACCACGTGGGCGTTGGTCAGGATGTAGCCGTCGCTGCTGACGATGAATCCCGAACCGAGGCTCGCGCTCGGCTGATCGGGCGCATCGCCGCCGTCGCCGCCTTGCATGCCCGGCATGCCGCCGAAGAAGTGCTTATAGAACTGGTAGAACGGATCGCTCGGGTCGATCGGCAACTGGTTGCCGCCGCCGACGCCATTACCGCCGTTGCCGCGCAATGCCGCCTGCTTGACCACGTGCTTCGCGCTGATGTTGACCACAGCCGGGCCGTAGGTTTCGACGAGACCTGAGAAATCGGGCACGCCGGTTTTCGCGGCGGCTTCGGCAGGCATCATCGCGGCCTGCGCCGGTGTGATCACCTGCGGCGCGGGCACGTCGCGATGCCCCGCCACATAGCCGGCGGACAGCGCCACGGCGACAGCCACTGCAACAGCGCTGCGGGACAAGGTTTTCGCGTTCATCGTGTACTCCTGACTGGGAGAAAGAGGCTTTGGAATGAGATGAAGCGTACGTGGCATCGCTTAAAAGAGTCTTAAGCAGCGCCAGATCGCATCAAGCCTACGTTTTAAGCTTGTTTAAGCCCCGCTTAAGCCATGTTTGAGCCACTTTACGAACCGAAAGCCTCATAGTCAGAAACGCACTTCGACCTGCAAACCACCCGCTTGCGATTCGTCGAGCTTCACCGTCGCATGGTGCTGGGTAGCGATGCGGCGCACGATCGCAAGACCGAGACCGCTGCCCGCCACATCGGTGCGCGCGCGGTTCACACCGGCGCCGGCCCGGTAGAAGCGATCAAATACGCGATCGCGTTCGGCCGGCTCGATGCCCGGCCCGCTGTCCGCAATCCGCACCACCGGACGCCCTGCTTCGACATGCAGACTGACGTCGACCCGGCCGCCGCGCGGCGTGTATTTGGTCGCGTTATCAACGAGGTTGTTGAACATGACGCGCAGCGCGTCGGCGTCGCCCGTCACCGTGGCCGGTTCGCTCGCCTCGATCCCGAGATCGACGCCGCGATTCTGCGCAAGCGGCGCATATGCCACCACACAGTCCTGCAGCAGCGCGTGCAGATCGATCGCGTTCGTCGCGGCGACGCCATCCGGCTCCGAACGCGCGAGCGCCAGCAATTGCTCGGCGAGACGCGTGGCGCGCGTAACACCCGCTTGCAGATCAGCCAGCGCTTCGCTGCGCGTGGTGTCGTCTTTCGCGCGAGCCACCAGTTGCGACTGGATCTGCACGGCGGCAAGCGGCGTGCGCAATTCGTGCGCGGCATCGGCGACGAATGCTTTCTGAATATCGAGCGCGGTGGCGAGCCGTTCGAGCAGGCCGTTCAATGCCCGCACGAGCGGTTGTACTTCGAGCGGCAGACGCTGATCGGGCAAGGGATCGAGCGCCTCGGGGTGACGTGCGTCGAGCGCGCTGGTCACGCGCCGCAATGGCCGCAGCCCGCGCCCGACCACCACCCACACCGCCACGCCCAACAAAGGCAACAGCACGATCAACGGCCACAACGTCCGCAACGCCACATTTGCCGCCAGCCGGTTGCGCACCGAAACCGGCTGCGCCAGCTGCACGACGTTATCGCCGACGATCGCGCCATACACCCGCCAATCGCCGCGTTCCGTGTGCTCGGTCGAAAAGCCGAGTTCGGCGCGCGGCGCAAGCGGCGCACGCGGGCGCGAGTAGTACATCAGCACGCCATTGCGGTTCCAGATTTGCAGCACGATGCCTTCGTCGCCGGTGTCGCGCGAACCGAGCACTTGCGAGAACGGCTCTGACGGCAGTGCCGCGGCGATCTGCTCCAACTGGTAATCGAATAATTCGTTGGCTTCGGCAAGTGCTTGCCGGTAGATCAGCCAACCCGCAATGCCGACGCCGAGCAACACCAGCGCCAGCAGCCAGAACAGCAATTGACGGCGAATCGAACGCATCGGCTCAGGCGTCCTTGGCGATCATGTAGCCCAGACCGCGCACGTTGCGAATCAGGTCCGCGCCGAGCTTCTTGCGCAGGGCGTGAATGTAGACCTCGACGGTGTTGCTGCCGATTTCCTCGCCCCAGCCATACATTTTTTCTTCGAGCTGGCTCTTCGAAAGCACCGCGCCGGGCCGCGCGATCAAGGCTTCGAGCAGGGCGAATTCACGCGCCGACAACGCGACCGGCGCGCCGTCGAGCGTGACCTGATGCGAGGCCGGATCGAGCGTCAGATTGCCATGGCGAATCGTCGAATCGCTGCGGCCCGACTGCCGGCGAATCAGCGCGCGCATACGGGCACCGAGTTCGTCGAGATCGAAAGGTTTGACGAGGTAGTCGTCCGCGCCGGCGTCGAGACCTTTGACGCGATCAGCGACCGCATCACGCGCCGTGACGATCAGCACCGGAATGGCGTGGCCTTTGGCGCGCAGCGTGCGCAGCACGTCGAGACCGTCGCGTTTGGGCAGGCCGAGATCGAGCAGCACCAGATCGTAAGGTTGGCTGGCCGCAGCGCTGAGCGCCGCTTCGCCGTCTTCCACCCAGTCGACCGCGAAGCCTTCACCGCGTAGCGCCTTACGCACGCCTTCGGCAATCATCCGGTCGTCTTCGACTAGCAATATGCGCATGGTTGGCACGGTCCCGAAACATTTGATGATGCCGCATTCTAGCGCCCCGCTCCCGGCATGCACGCCGCGGACGCTTTTTCACCGCAGCGTTGCGGCATGTCTCTACAATGGGCGCTTTGCGTCGCGCCGCGGTGTTCTGCGCGTCACGCGATGCTTCGACACACTCTGGATGCCGCGCGCCACCGCGCCCCGAAATCTTGCTTCTTCGCCTGTCCATGACGCACGTTTTTTTGCCTGCCTTTTTGCCTTCTCTCGCGCGCCGTGTGGCGCTGCGTCCGCTGTCTTCTTCCCCCGCAGATGCCTTGCCTCGCCGGTTCGCCGCGCGTACGACGGCGCTGCTGCTCGCCTGCGCGGCGCTCGGCTGCGGCGCGGCGTTGCCGAGCGCCGCGCAGGCGCGCGTCAAGGCCACGCATCCGAGCGTCAACGTCACCACGGTGTTGCCACAGCCGGTGATGATCGGCCTGCAGCGCGCACACGTGCCCTTATCGTCGATCAGCGTGGTGGTCGAGAAAGTGGGCGATCGCACGCCGATCGTCGCGCTGAACGCCGGCAAGCCGATGATGCCCGCCTCGACGATGAAACTCGTCACCACCTACGCCGGCCTGTCGATCCTCGGTCCGGAATACCGCTGGCGCACGAGCGCCTACGCGGACGGCACGCTCGACGCCAACGGCGTGCTGCACGGCAATCTGTACATTCAGGGCACGGGCGATCCGAAACTCGTGCCCGAAGAACTGATCGACCTCGTGCAGAAGCTGCACAAGGCGGGCATCAACGGCATCGACGGCGCGCTGGTGCTCGACAAGCGCTACTTCGACACGTCCACGCGCGATCTGCCGCCGTTCGACGACGACACCACCGCGCCGTACAACGTCGGCCCCGATCCGCTGCTGTACGCCTTCAAATCGCTGTCGTTCACGCTGACGCCTTCCCCGGACGGCAACGTCGCCATCGACGTGCTGCCCGCGCTCTCGCAGTTGCAGATCGACAATCAGATGCACGCGATCAACGGCCCATGCCGCGGCGAGGCCGTCACGCCCACCGTGACGCCGCAGCCGAACGGCACCGTGGTGGCGTCGTTTGACGGCGACTACCCGGTGCGCTGCGGCCCACGCACGATCAACGTCGCGGTACTCGATCATTCCGCGTTCTTCGCGGGCGGCTTCCTCGCCCTGTGGCAGCAAACCGGCGGCACGTTCAGCGGCGCGACCCGTGAAGGTCCGGTGCCGGTCGGCGCGCGCCTCGTCGCCACACACCAGGGGCCGATGCTCGCCGACATCGTGCGCGACATCAACAAGTTCAGTAACAACACGATGGCGCGCAACCTGTTCCTGACGATCGGCGCAACGGAAGAAAAACCGCCCGCCACGCCCGCGAAATCGGCGCGCGCCATCGAGGCGTTTCTGCGCCGCGACAGCATCGACATGCAATACCTGACGCTCGACAACGGCTCGGGCCTGTCCCGCGACGAGCACGTTACCGCGCTCTCGCTCGCCGATCTGCTGCAGCGGGCCAATGCGAGCCCGGTCGCCCAGGTGTTCGTGGAATCGCTGCCGATTGCGGGTGTCGACGGCACGATGCGCAACCGCTTGACCAACCAGGGCGCGGGCGGCAACGCGCACATCAAGACCGGCACCCTGCGCGACGTGCGGGCAATCGCCGGTTACGTGGCTTCGGCGGATGGCAACAGCTATGTGGTGGTGAGCCTGATCAACGACCCGCATTCGGAGGCCGCGCGCGCCGCGCACGACGCCTTGCTCGAATGGGTCTACCAGGGACCGTCCCAGGGATTCACGAAGGTCTCCGACCCCGTCGCCGAACCGCGCGGCAGCAAGCCCAGGAAAAACCCGCACAAGCGCGGCGCCCATTGAGGATTCCTTCTATAGAACCCACGCGCCGCAACGCGCCCAAGCGTGTACGCTGTCGGGCAGTGTTTGAGGCGCGCGTAAAACGTAACGCATAGCGCACGAGCCGCGCAACCGTTACGGCCGCGTGGCCCAATCAAACGATAACGACAACGTCCGCTGCGGCAAGCGCAGCGGCCAGGGACCACGGAGGAAGACACAATGCAATTCGATGCCGAATTGCTGCTGCTCGCCATGGCGCCAGTCTTTCTCGCATGCATTGGCTGGGAGGCGTGGCACCTGCGGCGCACGCGCCCCGCTGCGCAGATCTATAGCTGGCGCGATACGTTCTGCAACGCCGCGCTCGCACTGATGCAGCAAGCCGCCGACAAACTCGCGTGGCTCGCGATCATCCCCGTCTATGCTTTTTTCTACGATCACTATCGCGTCTATACCTGGCAGGCGAGCTGGGTGTCGTTCGTCGTGCTGTTCGTTGCTCAGGATCTGCTCTATTACTGGTTTCACCGGTGCAGCCACCGTGTGCGCTGGCTATGGGCCGCGCATGTCGTGCATCACTCGTCGGAACGAATGAATTTTTCGACCGCATTCCGGCAGAGCCTGATGTATCCGATCGCCGGCATGTGGCTGTTCTGGATTCCGCTCGCCGTGCTCGGCTTTCCGCCGAAGCAGATCGTCGCGATCGTGCTGATCAACCTGGGCTTCCAGTTTTTCGTGCACACCCAGGCAATCGGCAAACTTGGCTGGCTCGAATACGTGTTCAATACGCCGTCGATCCACCGCGTGCATCACGCGCGCAACGACCGCTATATCGACCGCAACTATGCCGGCGTCCTGGTGATCTGGGATCGCCTGTTCGGCAGCTACGTCGAGGAAGATCCGCACGATGCGCCGGTGTATGGCATCGTCGAACCGCTGCACACCTATAACCCGCTGAAAGCGACGTTTCACGAATGGGCGTCGATGGCCGCCGATTTCGTGAGCGTGCGAGGCTGGCGCAACAAGTTGCGCGCGTTGTTCGCACCGCCCGCATGGGCCGCGGATTATCACGCGCGCCGCGCCGCCGGCCACGGCGCGAGTGCCCATGCCGTGCCATCCAGCGGGGATACGCGCATTGAAGAAAACCATACGACCGCGTTTCAAACACCGCGCAGGCCGTAGAAGATTCTGTAAGCTGTCGTCATGCCGCCGACGCGGTGGGCGATGCCTGCAATACATGGCATAGAGCCACACATACGAGGAGATGTAGTCAACATGAAACAAACAGCATCGAAGAAACGCAATTTCGTCCGCGTCACGCAAATCGCCATCGCCAGTGCGGCATTTGCATGGCTCGCGGCTTGCGGGGGCGGCGGCAGCGATAACAACAGTTCGAGCAGCAATACGCCGGCGGGCGGCGTGAAATTGCAGGTCGTGTCGTTCGGCGACAGCCTGTCGGATGTCGGCACGTACGCGCCGGTGATTCAGTCGAGCTTCGGCGGCGGCCGCTTCACGACCAACCCGGGCGAAGTGTGGACCCAGAAGGTCGCGGAATACTACGGCGGCACGTTGACCGCCGCATATGTGGGCGGCTTCGGTCAACCGCTGGTCGCAACGGGCGGGTTTGGCTATGCGCAAGGCGGCTCGGACGTCGTGAACGCCCAGGGCGAAGGTTGGGCACCGAACAACATGGCGGCGACGACCGTGCCGGTGGTGACCCAGGTGGCAAACTACCTGGGCGCGCATACGAGCTTCAACTCGAACCAGCTCGTGCTGGTGAACGGCGGCGCGAACGACATCTTCCAGTTCGCAGGGACCACCGCCAATCTGACGGCGCTCGCCACCGCGCTGCAGACGCAATACCCGCTGCTCGTGCAGGCCGGCAAACTGCCGAACTCGCAGGCAGGCCAGGTACAGTTTATCGCCGGCTACCTGCAACAGCTGGCCGACCCGCAGATCGCGACGGCCGCCGCGCAGCTCGCCGCGCAAGTCCAGACCATCGTCAACTCGGGTGCGACCCACGTGGTGGTGTCGACGGTGCCTGACATCGGCAATACGCCGCAAGGTGTTCAAGCCGACGCAGCCTCGCCGGGCGCGGCCGCACTCCTGTCGGGGATTACCGCCGCGTATAACGGCATCCTGGTCCAGAGCCTGACGGGCCTCGGCCTGCTGGGTACGGGCAAGGTCATCGTGGCGGATGCGTTCACGTGGCTGGATCAGCAGTTGCCGAACTACCAGGCGCTGGGCTTCACGGTGTCCAACACCGGCACGGCATGTAATCTGACGTCGATGGTCGCTAACGCAACGGCGTACGCGACTGCCAATCCGGCCGCCACGAACGGCTTGACGCCGGCGCAATACGGCGCTCAGTTCGGGTCGTCGCTGTTCTGCTCCCCGCAGACCTACACGGTGGCCGGCGCGGACCAGACGTATATGTTCGCGGACCTGGTGCATCCGAGCACGCATACGCACGCATTGTTCGCGCAGTACGTTCAGCAGCAGATCGCCGCCTCGGGATTGGGGAAATAAGTTGAGGGCTGCCGCATAGCGGCAGCAGAATGCGCGTTCTGCAAACGCCCGGCTTGCTGGTCAAGCCGGGCGTTTTTTATTCTCTGCGCGGTGTTTCGGATCAGGTGCCAGCAGTGTCAGCGCGATGTGTTTTGTTGGCTTACGCGGCGCTGGTTATCTATTCGCCTGCTGCGTGCAACCTAGGCGCCACGCAGGAAAAAAGATCCAACCTCAAGCTTGCGCCTCAAAAGCCGCCGCGGCCCGGCCGAGCCGATCGTTCACAGCGATCCACTCGATCGTGTCCGGCAACTTCTCAATGAGAATCCGGCTCACGTCCGCGCGGTCGAGTGCCCTTAGCAGCCCATACAACTCGCGCGCATAAACGTGCGGATCTTCAGGCGCGGCAATGAAATGCACGCCCTCGGCATGAGCCCACTCCCCTGCGCGGGACGCACGCGCCACCAAGGCCACGCGTTCATCGCCCTGGCGCGCCAGGAGCAAAGCCTGCAATGCATCAAAAGGCAGCAAGGCCAATGGCGTGCGTGGTGCGTAGTGTGCCTTCAACGTCCCCGAAGCGCGCGGTGCCGTTGCATCCGAGCCGTCCGGCAGTCGCGGTGCTTCGCCGAGCACGTCGGCAATTTCCTGCGGCGTAACCCGCCCCGGCCTCAACAACGCCGGAAACCCGCGCGACAGATCCAGAATCGTGGATTCGATCCCCACATCCGATGCGCCGCCGTCCAGCACATGAATCGCGCTGCCAAATTCATCGCGCACGTGCTGCGCGGTGGTCGGACTAACGTGGCCAAAGCGATTCGCCGATGGCGCAGCCACGCCGCCATGCCCGCCGCGCAATGCGCTGAACGCCTCCAGCAAAGCTTGCGCAACCGGGTGGGAAGGACACCGCAAACCCACTGAATCCTGGCCACCGCTCACTGCGGCATTAATCCGCTCAGCACGCTTGAGGATCAACGTGAGCGGACCCGGCCAGAACGCATCGATCAAACGCTGAGCTTCCGTGGGCAAATGCTCGACCCAGTAGTTCGGATCGCCCTGCGGCGCCAGATGCACGATCACCGGGTGATTCGCCGGCCGCCCCTTCGCCGCGTAAATACGCGCGACCGCGTCCGGACTTTCGGCGTCGCCGCCGAGTCCGTACACCGTCTCCGTGGGGAACGCAACGAGGCCGCCCGCATCGAGCAGCGCGGCAGCGTGTTCGATCTGCTCAGCGCTCACAGGCAAGGCGCTCGTGGCGCCCCCGGCGGGTTTCTGTTGATCCGGCATGGTGCTCGTGTCAGCTCGTGATGATATGCAGGAGCCGCGCGCAATCGCGCGCCGACGTGCGAGCTTCTTCAAGCGTCGCCGCCGTGAAGTTCACGTGCCCCATCTTGCGGCCGCACCGTGCTTCTTCCTTGCCGTACAGATGCAAACGCGCTGCCGGCATCGCGGCGACTTCATGCCACGGCGGCGTGACCGCCGCGCCCTTCGGGCCGCCTGGGAACCAGACGTCGCCGAGGATGTTCAGCATCACCGCCGGCGAGTGCTGGCGCGTGTCGCCGAGCGGCATGCCGGTCATGGCGCGGACCTGCTGTTCGAACTGGCTGGTCGCGCAGGCGTCGACGGTGTAGTGGCCGGAGTTGTGCGGACGCGGTGCCATTTCGTTGGCAACCAGCGATCCGTCTTCGAGAATGAAGAACTCGACGCACAGCACGCCCACATAGCCGAGCTTGTCCGCGATTTGCAGCGCGGCCTGTTGCGCCTGCTCGACCAGCGTCGGGCTTGCATCCGGTGCGGGGACGATGGTGTGCGACAGCACGCCGTTGCGATGCGTGTTCTGCGCCAGCGGATACACCACTGACGCGCCGCTCGCCGCGCGCGCGATCAGCGCGGACACTTCGAACTTCAGCGGCAAGCGCTTTTCCAGCACGCATGGAACGCCTGCGAGCGACGCATGCGCCTCACGCACTTCCTCGGCGTTACGCACGCGGATCTGACCTTTGCCGTCGTAGCCCATGCGCGCCGTCTTGAGAATGCCGGGCAGCACGGCTTCGAGCTTCGCATCGGCGAGCGCGGCGAGCGCGTTCGACGACTCGATCACCACGTGCGGCGCCACCGTCACGCCTGACGACGCGATAAAACGCTTCTCGGCGATCCGGTCCTGCGCCACGGCGACGCAACGGCCGGCCGGGCTCACGAAGGTGGTCTTCGCAAGAAAATCGAGGCTCGCGGCCGGCACGTTCTCGAATTCGGTCGACACCGCCGCGCATAGCCGCGCGAGTTCGGTGAGCGACGCTTCGTCGTCGTAAGCCGCACGGATGTGACGGTCGGCAACCGTGCCCGCGGGACTGTTTTCGTCCGGGTCGAGCACGGCGACGCGATAGCCCATCGCCTGAGCGGCAAAGCAGAACATGCGGCCGAGCTGGCCGCCACCGACCATGCCAAGCCATGCGCCGGGCAGAATCGGTGAAACCGGTGTGTTGTCTGGGTTCATCTTAGTGGTCGGTCGCGACCGGATGCGTCTGCAAAACGTGCAATAGCGGCATCCGGCCGTGGGTCAGACATGGGGGACGTCTAAAAAACAATCAGCCTTGGCGCTTACAGCGCCGGCAACACCATTGCGTGGGCCGCTTCGTTCTGGCGCACGCGGAACGCCGCCAGCTTTTCCGCATATTCAGCACTCGTGCCGCTCAGAATCGACACCGCGAACAACGCTGCATTCGCCGCGCCCGCTTCACCGATTGCAAACGTGGCGACCGGCACGCCCTTGGGCATCTGCACGATCGAATGCAACGAATCGACACCCTTCAGATATTTGCTCGCCACCGGCACGCCGAGTACCGGCACCGTGGTTTTGGCAGCCAGCATGCCCGGCAGATGCGCCGCGCCGCCCGCGCCCGCGATGATCGCGCGAATGCCGCGCTCGCGTGCGCTCTCGGCATACGCGAACATCTCGTCGGGCATCCGGTGCGCGGACACCACCTTGGCTTCGTACGGCACGCCGAACTCTTGCAGAATCGCAACGGCGTTCTTCATCACTTCCCAGTCGGAACTGGACCCCATCAGCACGCCGACAACCGGCGCGGCGGGCGTATGGGCGGTCTGGACTTCACTCATCTTACGGCTTCCTTGTTTCTTGAGAGCGCCCCGCAACCTGCGGCTTCGCGCCAGGCCCCCGGGGGAACGTCCTGCGGGGCGGACAACTTGCGGCGGTCCGGCGTTTGGTTAAAGCGCCCCCGGTACCTGTCGCTTCGCGCCAGCCCCGTGGAGGAGTGATCCCCAAAGGGGACTTCCTCCGGGGCGTAAAACCTGGGGAGGCCCGACGTCTTCTCACGCTGTGCGGATCTAACCCGAAGCGCGGACTTAAGCGAGCTTGTGTCCGGTCAGGCGTTCAAGCGCTTCCTGGTACTTCTCGCCCGTTTTCGTGACCACGTCGTCCGGCAGCTTCGGTGCGGGCGGCTCTTTCTTCCACGGTTGGGTTTCGAGCCAGTCGCGCACGAACTGCTTGTCGAACGACGGCGGGTTGGTGCCGACCTGGTACTGGTCAGCCGGCCAGAAGCGCGACGAGTCGGCGGTCAGCGCCTCGTCCATCAGATACAGCTGGCCGTGGTTGTCCAGACCGAATTCGAACTTCGTATCCGCGATGATGATGCCGCGCGTTGCAGCATAGTCAGCGGCTTCCTTGTACAGCTTGATCGAGATGTCGCGGATCGTGGCCGACAGCTCGGTGCCGATGCGGCGTTCCATCTCGTTGTACGTGATGTTTTCGTCGTGGTGGCCCATTTCGGCCTTGGCTGCCGGCGTGAAAATCGGCTCAGGCAGCTTCTGCGCGTTTTGCAGGCCCGGCGGCAGTTCCACGCCGCATACCGAACCGGTTGCCTGGTAGTCTTTCCAGCCGCTGCCGGCCAGATAACCACGCACCACCGCCTCGACGAGGATCGGCTCGAGGCGCTTCACCACCACCGCGCGGCCCTTCACCTGCTCGACTTCGTCAGCCGCCACCACGGATTCGGGCGCCACGCCCGTGAGGTGATTCGGCACCACATGCTTCAGTTTCTCGAACCAGAAGTTCGCCATTTCGTTGAGCACGCGGCCCTTATTCGGAATCGGCTCGCCCATGATGACGTCGAACGCCGACAGACGGTCGGTCGTGACGATCAGCAACTGGTCGTTGCCCACCGCATAGTTGTCGCGGACTTTACCGCGGCCGAGCAGCGGCAGCGAGTGGAGCGTGGATTCGTAAAGGGTAGACATCGTCGTGGTTCGCTAAAAGTGGGGCAAAAAGTGTGGCCGGAACAAAAGGGAAACGCCGTTCCCCGGATGATGCGGGAACGGCGATCGAACGACAACCTGGCCTTTCGGCCAGGTGTAGCGCCTGGTTATAGCTTAGCGGACGACTTGCGCGAGTTCGCCCGATTTGTACTTCTCCGCGATTTTATCAAGCGAAACCGGCTTGATCTTGCCGGCCTGGCCTTCGCAGCCGAATTGGGTGAAGCGCTCGAGACAGATCTTCATCGCGGCTTCACGCGCCGGCTTCAGATAATCGCGCGGATCGAACTTGCCCGGGTTGGTCGCCATGTAGCGGCGGATCGCGCCGGTGATCGCCAGACGCAGGTCGGTGTCGATATTGACCTTGCGCACGCCGTTCTTGATGCCTTCCTGGATTTCCTCGACCGGCACGCCGTAGGTTTCCTTCATGTCGCCGCCGAATTCGCGGATTTCCGCGAGCAGTTCCTGCGGCACCGACGACGAACCGTGCATGACCAGGTGCGTATTCGGAATGCGCTGGTGAATTTCCTTGATGCGCTGGATCGACAGAATGTCGCCCGTGGGCTTCTTGCTGAACTTGTACGCGCCGTGCGACGTACCGATCGCGATCGCCAGCGCGTCGCATTGCGTCAGCTTGACGAAATCGGCGGCCTGCTCCGGGTCGGTCAGCAGTTGCTCGCGGGTCATCGTGCCTTCCGCACCATGGCCGTCTTCCTTGTCGCCCTTCATGGTTTCCAGCGAACCGAGCACGCCCAGTTCCGCTTCCACCGTGATGCCGATCGAATGCGCCGCTTCAACCACCTTGCGCGAGACGTCGACATTGTATTCGTACGATGCGACCGTCTTGCCGTCGGCTTCGAGCGAACCGTCCATCATCACGCTGGTGAAACCGCTGCGGATCGCCGCCATACAGACCGCCGGCGACTGGCCGTGATCCTGGTGCATCACGACCGGAATATGCGGGTACGACTCGACCGCGGCTTCGATCAGGTGGCGCAGGAACGGCTCGCCCGCGTACTTACGCGCGCCGGCCGACGCCTGCATGATGACCGGGGCGTTGACCTTATCCGCTGCGAACATGATCGCCTGCACCTGCTCCAGGTTGTTCACGTTGAATGCCGGAATGCCATAACCGTTTTCGGCGGCATGGTCCAGCAGTTGACGCATTGATACGAGAGGCATGCTTAACTCCTTAGATTGAAACGAATTCTGTGCCGCCGGCATCTTTTTTGGCGATTTTATCGCGAAGCAAGCTGGATACCCGTTCACACATTCCCTAAAGCGCGTCACCTGCGGACCTTTTACCGCACGCGCGATTGGAGTCTGTGCGCCGCCTCTCGCGGGGCATGACAGCCTGCTTCGCTCAATCAAGCCTGCGCCGATCAAGCAGTTTCCAACTTAAACAGTTTTCGGCTTAAGCCGAATCAATACGGCTCACCAACACGCACGATCTTCAGCGTATTCGTGCCGCCTGCCTGACCCATCGGCTCGCCGACAGTCAGCACCACCATGTCGCCGCGCGACGCATAGCCCTTGCTGACGACGGTTTCCAACGCCTGCTGCAACGCCGTGTCGCGGTCGGTGCTGGTATCCAGATGCAGCGACGTGACATTGCGGTAGATCGCCATGGCCCGCTCGCTGCCGACACGCGGCGTGAGCGCGAAAATCGGCACGTGCGTCCAGTGACGCGACATCCACAGCGCGGTCGAACCCGATTCGGTCAACGCGACGATTGCCTTTGCGCCCAGGTGGAACGCCGTGAACAGCGCTCCCATGGCGATGGACTGGTCGATGCGCGTGAACGTGCGGTCGAGGAAATCCTTGTCCAGCTCCGACTGCTCCGACTTCTCGGCTTCCACGCAGATCGCCGCCATCGTCTCGATGGTCTGCACCGGGTACTTGCCCGCGGCGGATTCGGCCGACAGCATCACCGCGTCCGTGCCGTCGAGCACCGCGTTGGCGACGTCCGACACTTCGGCGCGGGTCGGCACCGGAGCGTAGATCATCGACTCCATCATCTGGGTCGCGGTGATCACAAACTTGTTCGATTCACGCGCCATCCGAATCATGCGCTTTTGCAGCGCCGGCACTGCGGCATTCCCCACTTCCACGGCCAGGTCGCCACGCGCGACCATGATGCCGTCCGATGCGTCGAGAATGCCTTGCAGCGCCGGAATCGCTTCCGCGCGCTCGATCTTCGCGATCATCTTCGGCTTGATGCCGTAGGGCGCGCCCGCGATGTTCGCGAGCTGGCGGGCCATTTCCATGTCGGTGGCGTTCTTGGGGAACGATACCGCGACGAAATCCACGCCGAGCGACATCGCCGTGCGAATGTCTTCCATGTCTTTCGCGGTCAGCGCAGGCGCCGACAGGCCGCCGCCCTGGCGGTTGATGCCCTTGTTGTTCGACAGCTCACCGCCGATCTTCACCGTTGTGTGGATCTCGCTGCCGATCACGCGGACGACGTCCAGCACGATCAGGCCGTCGTTGAGCAACAGCACGTCGCCCGGTTTCAGGTCGCGCGGCAGGTCCTTGTAGTCGAGACCGGCGCGTTGCTCGTTGCCGAGTTCGCATTCGGCGTCGAGGATGAACGGCTCGCCAGCGACCAGCATGATCTTGCCGTTTTCAAACTTGCCGACCCGGATCTTCGGGCCTTGCAGGTCGGCCATGATGGCGACTTCGCGGCCGGCCTGGCGGGCCGCCTCGCGCACGAATTCGGCGCGCTGGCGGTGGTCGTCGGCGGTGCCGTGTGAGAAATTGAGCCGCACTACGTCCAACCCTGCCCGAATCATTTGCAGCAGGATTTCCGGCGTACTGGAAGCCGGTCCGATGGTAGCGACAATCTTGGTAGCGCGATGCATGAGTCTCCTCGTCTGGATGGGATCGCTGGAATGAGCGCTGCGAGTCGGATGCGGAGGCTGCGCACCGAAGGGTGCTACGGGGGGCTGCGCGCCGGTTGAAACCAGCGTCGCTTTATGGGGTGAAGCGGTGTTCGACACCAGCACGGAGCGTGCCGGCGGGGGTGCGAGCGCGACCTCAGCGTCCGGGAGTTCTGCCGGCGAGTGGGCGGCTTGTCCGATGGACAACTCCGCTGCCTCACTGGCAGTGGTCAACTCCGCGAGCGCGAGGGGCGACTCGGATTCCTGCTGCTGCGGGGCCGTCGCTTCAGCCACGGCCGTTGTGGCGGCGGAGCGCGCTTCGCGCTCCCCTGCCGTTGCTGCTGCGGTGTTGCGCGGCTTGCCGGTAGGCCGGCTGCCGCGCGCTTTTGCAGACTTCGCTGAGGGGGAGCGCGTCGCCACGTTAAGCCCGCGATTCCAGAACTGCGACAGCGGGTAGTGTCTTGCCCTCGAGGAACTCGAGGAAAGCGCCGCCGCCCGTCGAGATGTAGCTGACCTTGTCGTGGATGCCGTATTTGGCAATCGCGGCGAGCGTGTCGCCACCGCCTGCGATCGAGAACGCCGACGACTTGGCGATCGCGTCAGCCAGCGTCTTCGTACCGTTGCCGAACTGGTCGAATTCGAACACGCCGACCGGGCCGTTCCACACGATCGTGCCGGCCTTTTCAAGTTGCGCGGCGAGTACCTTGGCGGTTTCCGGTCCGATGTCGAGGATCAGGTCGTCGTCTTGAACGTCCGCGACGGCCTTCACTTCTGCCTTGGCAGTCGGCGAAAACTCTTTCGCTGTGACCACGTCGGTCGGGATCGGCACCGAGGCGCCGCGGGCTTTCGCTGCGTCGATGATCGCTTTGGCTTCGGCGACCAGATCGGCTTCGGCGAGCGACTTGCCGATCTTCAGGCCGGCCGCCAGCATGAACGTATTGGCGATGCCGCCGCCGACGATCAGCTGATCGACCTTGTCGGCCAGCGACTTCAGAATAGTCAGCTTGGTGGACACCTTCGACCCGGCGACGATCGCCACCAGCGGACGCTTCGGCGCGCCCAGCGCCTTGCCGAGCGCTTCGAGCTCAGCAGCCAGCAGCGGGCCGGCGCACGCGACCGGCGCGTATTTGGCAATGCCGTGCGTGGTGGCTTCGGCGCGGTGCGCGGTGCCGAATGCGTCATTCACGTAGATGTCGCAGAGCTTCGCCATTTTCTGCGCGAGCTCGTCGGAATCTTTCTTTTCGCCCTTGTTGACGCGGCAGTTTTCCAGCAGCACGAGCTGGCCCGGCGCAACGTTCACGCCGTTTTCGACCCAGTTGGCGACCAGCGGCACGTCACGGCCGAGCAACTCCGCCAGACGCTTCGCGACCGGCGCGAGCGAATCTTCCGGCTTGAATTCGCCTTCGGTCGGGCGGCCCAGGTGCGACGTGACCATCACGGCAGCGCCCGCGTCCAGCGCGGCCTTGATCGCCGGCACGGAGGCACGGATACGGGTGTCTTCGGTGATGTTGCCTTGATCGTCCTGCGGCACGTTCAGATCGGCGCGGATGAACACGCGTTTGCCGGACAGCTTGCCTTCGGCGATCAGATCGGAGAGACGCAATACCTTGTTCATGGGCGTGTAGGTGCGAGTTGATGGGAAGGCGGTGGCAGACGACGCGCTGGGGACCCCAAGCGCGGCGAACTCCAGCGCTTCGGCACGGCAGCGGCTCCACTGAGTCGGGCGCCGGCGGCAGGGCCGCGGCGGTCGCGCCATGCAGCGGCGCGCTTATCCCGGAAACGACCATTTTAACTGATCCACACTGCCTTCTGACTCGCGGCCAGGCGAATGTCCCGTATTTGGAGGATGCACCGCGCATGTCGCGGCGCAGCATTTTCAGTTCAATCAACTACATGAAGAGACGCAGGAGCGTGAACACGACCATTCCCACCACAATCGTGCCAAGCATGGTGCGCCGCCACATAAACCATGCGAGACCGGACAGCGTCGCGTAAAACTCGTGATTCGACGGCGCGAACGAAAGCCCCTCCGGCGTCGCCAGCACATCGGGCAGCACGACGGCGGCCAACGCCGCGGCCGGCGCATAGCGCAGCATTCGCTGGACGCGCGCCGGCAAAACCGTGCGCTCGCCGCCGATTAGAAACATCGCGCGTGTCACCGCGGTGACGAAGGTCATGCCGATAATGGCCAGCCAGATCTGCGTGGATGTCATCGGGAATCTCCGGCGCTGTTACGGATGCGGCGCAAGTCGGCGCGCTCGACCATCAGATCGGCCGCGCTGCCGGCGATAATCGCCGCGATTACCGCGAGCGGCAGCGCGAGCCGGTACGGCAGGTCGAACGCGAGCAGCGACACCAGCCCGGCAATGCTGACGGCGACCAGCGTGGAACGCGTGGCAATGGCCGACACCATGATGGGCAGCAGCGCCAGCGTGCCGGCCAGCGCGAGGCCCCAGTTGTCCGGAATCAGGCTCGCCAGCAAAATGCCGACGATCGACGACACCTGCCACGACAGCCAGCTGCACGTCGCCATGCCCCAGAAGTACGCCTCCTTGCCCGGCACGTAACCGGTCTGGAAACTCTTCTTCTGGAACAGCAAATAGATCACGTCGCCGTTGAAATAACCGAGCACGATGCGCCGCCACATCGGCAGATAGGAAAAATGTGGCGCGAGACCGGCGCTGAAGATCACGAAACGCGTATTGACCATTGCGGCGGTGAGCAGCACGGTCCAGATCGGCAGTTTGGCGGCCAGCAACGGCAGCACGGCCAGTTGCGATGAGCCGGCGTAGCACAACAGCGACATGGTGAGCGCCTGCGGCAGCGTGAGCACGGACTTGCTCATGGCGATGCCGGTGACGAGGCCCCAGGAGAAGATCGCCATCAGCGTGGGCGAATAGTCGCGCGCGCCCTCACGAAAGGCACGGCGATCGGTATCTGACAGGCGAGCGAGCATCAGGCGAAACGCGGGCGCCACGGGGCGCCGCAACGAAGGGAGGTCGGCGCCAGGTCGTCAAGCACCCGCTGGCGCATCCGGATTTGAATTATGCGTGCGCCGAATTATAGCGTCCGGTATGCGGCCAAATGCCCGTTCCTTGTGCAAAAGACGCTAAAATAACGCTCTTTCACCGCACCGCTGGAGAATCGTATGTCAATGGCCGACCGCGACGGCAAGATCTGGATGGATGGCAAGCTCATCGATTGGCGCGACGCCAAGATCCACGTGCTCACCCACACGCTGCATTACGGCATGGGCGTTTTCGAAGGCGTACGCGCCTACAAGACGGCGGACGGCGGCACGGCGATTTTCCGCCTCCAGGAACACACCAAGCGCCTCCTGAATTCGGCCAAGATCTTCCAGATGGACGTGCCGTTCGACCACGAAACGCTGGCTGCCGCGCAGTGCGAAGTGGTCCGCGAAAACAAGCTGGAATCCTGCTACCTGCGCCCGATCATCTGGGTCGGCTCGGAAAAGCTCGGCGTGTCGGCCAAGGGCAACACGATCCACGTGGCGATCGCCGCCTGGCCGTGGGGCGCTTACCTCGGCGAAGACGGTATCGCCAAGGGCATCCGCGTGAAGACCTCGTCGTTCACGCGCCATCACGTGAACGTGTCGATGGTCCGCGCCAAGGCGTCGGGCTGGTACGTGAACTCGATCCTCGCCAACCAGGAAGCCATTGCCGACGGGTACGACGAAGCGCTGCTGCTCGACGTAGACGGCTACGTGTCGGAAGGATCGGGCGAAAACTTCTTCCTCGTGAACAACGGCAAGCTGTACACGCCGGACCTGTCGTCGTGCCTCGACGGCATTACGCGCGACACGGTCATCACGCTGGCGCGCGACGCGGGCATCCAGGTGATCGAAAAGCGCATCACGCGTGACGAGGTCTATACCTGCGACGAAGCGTTCTTCACCGGCACCGCCGCGGAAGTCACGCCGATCCGCGAACTCGACAACCGCACGATCGGCTCGGGCGCACGCGGCCCGATCACCGAGAAGCTGCAATCGGGCTTCTTCGATATCGTCAACGGCAAGAGCGAGAAGTACGCGCACTGGCTCACCAAGATCTAACGCGCGCTGCGCCGGCTTTGGCCCTTGGCCTTTTTGCCGGCGCAACGCACGCACCCTGCATACAACGAGAAAGCCCCCATGAGCGAAATCAAGGAAATGCCGCTGGTCGAACTGTCGGCAAAGGATCTGCCGGCGTATTGCCCGAATCCGGCCATGCCGCGCTGGAGCGCGCATCCGCGTGTCTTTATCGACGTCACGCACGGCGAAGCGAAATGCCCGTATTGCAGCACGCGTTACAAGCTGCGCGACGGCGAAGTGGTCAAGGGTCACTAATCTTGTGAACACTGAGCGCTGATCGCTTGCTGCGCTCTTTGCCGGCGCGCCTGCTGTCTGGGTCGTCATGCGACGGGCCGGCGGTGCTTTGGCAACCGGTGACGGCAACGCAAGCGCTTCGCAGCAACGCCGCAGCCGCGGCGGGGCCGGCCATGCCGGATCCGCGCCGCAAGGCTCGCGGCTTTTCCCTTTTTATACAATCGAACGCCACGCGCATAGCGCGCGCGGCGCTTCGTTTCGATACCGGACACTCACTCTGATGCGTCGCGCGTTGGTTATCGCACCGAACTGGATCGGTGACGCATTGATGGCGCAGCCGCTGTTTGCGCGCCTCGTGAAATTGCATCCGCGCATCGTGATCGACGCGGTCGCGCCCTCGTGGGTCGCACCCGTGCTCGAACGCATGCCCGAGATTCGCGACGTCTACGCAACCGACCTCGCGCACGGCAAGCTGCAGATGCTGCGCCGCTGGCAGTTGGCGAGCGACTTGCGCGATGTCGGCTACGACGCGGCCTATGTCCTGCCGAACTCGCTCAAATCAGCGCTGATTCCGTGGATGGCGGGCGTTCCGCTGCGCATCGGCTACACCGGTGAGAGCCGCTACGGCCTGCTCAACGTGCGTCACGCGAATCCACGCAAAGACGAGCGCCCGCCGATGGTCGGCCACTACGCCGCCCTCGCCTACGCGCCCGGCGCCAAGGTCCCCGACGACCTGCCCATGCCGCGGCTCGACGCGGACCTGAACGAAGCATCGCGGGTATCGGCGCGCTTCAATCTGGACACGCGTGTGCCGTTGCTGGTGTTCTGTCCGGGTGCCGAGTACGGTCCGGCCAAGCGCTGGCCGCCCGAGCATTTCGCAGCGCTCGCGCAGATCGTCGGTCAGTCGTTCCCCTACACGCAGATCGTCGCGCTCGGCTCGCCGAAAGACGCGCCGCTTGCTCAGGCCATCGCCGAAAAAGCGCCGAACGTGCGCAACCTGTGCGGCCAGACCGCGCTGAGCGAGGCTTGCGCGTTGATCTCGCGGGCCAACGCGGTCGTCACCAACGATTCCGGCCTGATGCACGTGGCCGCCGCGCTGCGCCGGCCGCTGGTGGCCGTGTATGGTTCGACCGATCCGCGCCACACGCCGCCCTTGTCCGAGCTCGCGAAGGTACAATGGCTTCATCTCGAATGCAGCCCCTGTTTTCAGCGCGAGTGTCCGCTTGGGCATCTGAACTGCCTGAGGCAGTTGAGTGCCGAGCAGGTATTCGGCGATTTGCGCGGCATGTTGCTTGCGCAACGTTGAACCCGGCTGATTCGGCTGATACTTGCACGCAACACCGCACGCCCTGAGCGCGTCGCGTCATGTTCGCGCCTTGCGGCGCGGGCATCCTCGCGCTTGGGTGCGATTGTCCGGTGCTCCGGACTGTCCCGCTGACCGCTGCCCCGCAACCGCGCGCCGCGCACAAGAGACTGACGAGCCATGCCACGTTTTGCCCATATCTTCGAAGCCGCCGCCGATACGCTGAACGCCTATTACCAGGCCATCGCCGAAGTGAATATCGACAGCTTGATGGGCCTGTGGATCGATGAGGAATTCGTCAGTTGCATCTGCGCCGACGGCTCCCACCTGCACGGCCTCGAGAGCATTCGCGCCGGCTTGCAAATCCAGCTTGAAACCGCGCCCGTTTCGATTGAACCGCTCGATATTCGCGTCTACGACAGCCTCGGCACCGTCGTCTACGCCATTGCCGAAGCGCACCGCCCGGCCGATCCGAAGGCGGCACCCGCGATGGTGTTCACCACTTACGTGATGGTCCACGAACGCGGCGAATGGCGGATCGCGCATATTCATGCGAGTCCGATGCCGAATGAGGCAGCCAGTCAGTTCGCGACCAAGATGCGGCATGGTCAGGGGTCGCTGCACTGACGTCTGTCGGGCGTTTCGTCTGGTTTGCCTGGGTTTGCCTGATTCACCGTTTTACTTTTTTGCTTCGACGCCGGCATGAGCACGCCCCGCAGGAAGTCGCCCGCCCCGAACGATGTCCCCCGCCCCGACGGCAATTCCCTTGGGAAAACGGAGGATTGGGGAACGACGCACAATCAATCCGCTTCCACCGGCGTAGCGCGCGCTGCGGCCGCCGTCGAGGCCACCGTCGAGCTGCTCTACCGCTCGCCGCTCTGGCTGCCGAACCGGCATGTGCAGACCATTGTCCCGGCGCTGTTTGCGCGCCGCCCGGCCGTCACGTTCCGGCGCGAGCGCTGGGATACGCCGGATGGCGATTTCATCGATCTGGATTGGGTGGTGCATGACGGAACGACCGCCGCAGCGCACATCCCAGCCTCCCTGCCTCGCCTTCCCGCCGACACCGCGCCGCTGTTCGTTCTGTTTCACGGCCTCGAAGGGGGTTCAACGTCGCACTATGCCGCCACGTTGATGGCGGCTGCGCGCGAGTACGGCTGGCACGGCGTGGTGCCGCACTTTCGCAGTTGCAGCGGGCCGCTGAATCGGTTGCCGCGTTTCTACCATCTCGCCGACAGCAACGAGGTCGACTGGATCCTGCGGCGCTTGCGCGCCGCGCATCGTGGGCCGATTGTGGCGGCGGGCGTATCGCTCGGCGGCAATGTGCTGCTGCGCTGGCTCGGCGAGCGGCGCGAAGATGCGTCGCCGGTGCTCTCGGCCGCCGCGGCGATTTCAACGCCGATCGACGTGCACGCGGGCGGCCGCGCGTTGTCGCAGGGCTTCGGCATGATCTACACGCGCAGTTTTCTGAAGACGCTGAAGCAGAAGGCCGAGCGGAAGCTGACTCAGTTTCCGGGGCTGTTCGACCGCGATGCCATGCTGGCGAGCCGCACCATGTATGACTTCGACAACGTGGTGACAGCGCCGCTGCACGGCTTTCGCGATACGAACGACTACTGGAGCCGCGCGACCACCCGGCCATTGCTGCCGGGAATCGTCGTGCCGACCCTGGTGCTGAACGCGCGCAACGACCCGTTCTTGCCGGCTGAAGCGTTACCGGCACAGCACGAGGTATCGGCGGCGGTAGAACTCGATCAACCCCAACACGGCGGCCACGCGGGCTTTATGACCGGGCCGTTTCCGGGCCGCATCGACTGGTTGTCGCGGCGCGTGCTCGGCTATCTGGAACAGTACGTCGATCATGGATGACATCGTCAAGCAGGCATTGGTCAAATGGCCGAACGTGCCGAGTTGCACGGGATGGTTAATGCTGGACCGGCGCGGCAACTGGCGCATGCGGGACGAAGCCGCCCAGGCTAGCGGTGAGCCAGGAACTGCGATTCGGCATGAGGCGTTGCTCGGGTTTATCAATCGGAATTACGGCGCCGACGAGCATGGGCAGTGGTTTTTCCAGAATGGGCCGCAGCGGGTGTATGTCGAGTTGGGCTATACGCCGTGGGTGGTGAGATTGTCGGCCGATACCGCTGGGGGGCTGACCTTGACGGATCAGGCCGGTGGGGCTTTCGAGCCTTCAGCTGTGTTTGTCGACGATGAAGGCGGGATTCTCTTTGCCGACGGTTCGACGCCGCCGAGGGTCGCTGTTTTGCACGATCACGACCTCGAGGTTTTTTCTGATCACGCAACGTTGGCCGACGATTCGATGAGCGGGGCGTTTCGCTGGAACAATGGGGTTGTGCTGCCCTTGCAGGGTGTGCGGCGAAATGAGGTTGCCGCGCGGTTCGGGTTTGTCGATAGTCCGGCTGCGAGCGCTTAAGTCTTTTGCCCGCCTGGCGTCTGGGTCCTGTCCACGCCCCTGTTCCGGTCAGATAGCGAAGGCCAGAAGCAATCCCTAACTCTTCTCGTCAAGCCGCTCCTCTTTATAGCGGCTCTCCATTTCATGGAGCCGGGCGTCGACGGTCGCGAGATCGTAGTAGCCGATCGCCTTCAGATCCCGCGCTTCCTCCAACTGCCGGATCGCCGACGGCCACGCCCCCTCGAGTGCGAATTTTTCGGCGAGCGCCCGATGCTGCGTCAGTGCATCGCCACTGCCGGCGCTTGCCTGCGCGAGATACATCCACCAGGCAGGCTGATCGGGTTGCGCACGCGTCTCCTTCCGGGCCAAAGCTTGCGCGTCGGCATATCGCTTCAAGGTCAGCAAGGTCTGGATATGCATATCGATCGCGGCGTTCGATTGCGGCCAGCGCTTCTGCGCAAACTCGGCCAGACGAGCCGCCTCGTCGTCCCGCCCGGCGCGGCGTGCGATATCGGCCGCCAGCACGTCGAGGCTCGGCGAACTACGCATGGGCTCGCCTTCGCCGCGCTCGCCCGCGGCAAATGCAGCGCGCGACGAAGCCAGCGACGCGATCGCATCGTCATAGCGCTCGAGCAGCATCTGTCCGTATGCAATCCCGTACCAGTTCGCGGCGACGTTCACCGCGGTACGGTCCTCGATTTCGGAGCGCAGACGCGAAATCTCATCCGCATATTCACTACGCGAGCGGTCCTGCAGCAAGCGCGCCCGCGCCCGCACGAATCCGTATTCGGACGTCTGGTGCGGTTGCCGGTAAGGCGCGCGGCGCGCGCGGTCTTCCATGTCGGCAATCCGCTCGCCAGTCAGCGGATGAGTGCGCGCGTAAGCCGGTATGCCCGTGTCGCTCATCGCCGCGCGATCGAGACGGCCGAAAAACGTCGTCATCGCGTAGGGATCGTAGCCTGCGCCGGCCAGCAGCAGAAAGCCGACGCGATCCGCTTCGTGCTCGGCGGACCGTGAGAAACGCAACTGGTTGTCGATCGCATAAGCCTGGCCGCCAATCGCAATCGCGCTGCCAAGGTCCCCGCTATGCGCGAGCACGCCCGCCAGAATGCCGAACAACAGCCCGGCAAGCGCGGCGTAGGAACTGCGCTCGCCAGTGGTGATCATCCGCGAAATGTGCCGCTGCAAGACGTGGCCCATCTCGTGGCCGAGCACGGAGGCGAGTTCGGACTCGGTCTGCGTCGTCACGATCAAACCGGTGTTCACGCCGATAAAACCACCCGGCAGCGAGAAAGCGTTGATCTGCGTGTCGCGGACCGCGAACAGCTCGAAGTCCGGGCGATAGCCGCCGATGTACAACGCGTTCGCCGCCGCCGAGAGTTTCGCGGCGACCGAGTTCAGATAGTCGCGCACGAGCCAGTCGTCGAGATAGTCGGGGTCGCGTCGCAACTCGCGCATCACGCGCTCGCCGAGCTTGCGCTCGGCTTGCGGCGTCAGCGAGCCGGAGCCGCCGTTGCCGAGATCGGGCAATTGCTGGGTGACGATTGGGGCGCGCCAACTGGCGGTCGCCCCAGCGTTGCCGGAGAGCCGGCTCTGCGCGCCGCCATAGACACCGAATACGCCTCGGGCGATGTCGGGCGGCACGATGGGGTCGGCGAAAGTTTCGACCGGTCCGCTTTCCAATGGCGGTTCCGCGGACTGCATGTTGAGCGCGAGGCTCGTGCTCGCGCTCGTATTCGCGTTGGTATTCGATACGCCGCGCGATTGCGCGTACGCGCCCGGCGGCGCCGCGAGCGCGACTGACAATAACGCAGCGAGAAACCGTTTCGAACGCATTGCGAGGTCGATATGACGAAGTCGAAAAGCGACGCCCGCCGCTCGGACTAAGATAGCGGGCATAGGGTGATTGTAATCATCTCGACCCGCCCAATCACGCTGCTATGATAGGCGCCCTCTGAAGGAGCCCAACCATGCCTGAACTCACTCATTTCGACGCTGCCGGCCAGGCGCATATGGTGGACGTCGGCGGTAAGCAGGAAACCAGGCGCATCGCGGTCGCGCGTGGCTCGATTCGCATGCTGCCGGAAACGTTCGCGCTGATCCGCGACGGCAACGCCAAGAAAGGCGACGTGATCGGAATCGCGCGCATCGCGGCGATTCAAGGCTCGAAGCGCACCGCCGATCTGATCCCGCTATGTCACCCGCTCGCGCTGACCCGCGTAAAAGTGGATTTCGATCTCGATGAGACGTTGCCCGGCGTGCATTGCACGGTGCAAGTGGAGACGCTGGGACGCACGGGCGTGGAGATGGAAGCGCTAACCGCCGTGCAAGTCGGACTGCTGACCGTGTACGACATGTGCAAGGCGGTGGATCGGGGGATGACGATTACTGATGTGAAAGTGCTGGAGAAGCACGGGGGGAAGTCGGGGGATTGGGTGGCGGCGGGTTAGGGCATTCATTTTTTTGGTTTTTCACCCACCCACATCTTCTTCATCCCGATATCGACGCAAAGTTGAGTCATATCGCGCCCGACGCACATATCCGTCAAAATGAGGTCTTGTCCGACGCGTGCCCCCCAAAAAGGTATGCGTAGGGCATCGATCAGGCAATGGAACGGGCGGCGGCAAGCCCAGATTATTCGCAAACGATACCTTCGTTTGAAATACATGAAGAACTCGTTGTAAAAACATAGACGTGCTTTCTAAATCACAACGTCCGGGGCTCAAGCATGAATAGATCTGCCACTCTGAGGTTCATGGCCATTGTTTTGGCCGTTATTTTTGGCGTCTGGATTGGTGCCTGGATTATGGCTACAGAGCCGATCTTCAAGTCAATGACTTCTCAGCCGCTTGCAGATATGTTCAGCAGTATCAATGCTCTTTTTGCTGGTCTGGCATTCGCCGGCGTAATCATCACTGTCTACTATCAAATTTACGAACTAAAAGACACCCGTGAAGAGTTGAAGCGGACGGCCGATTCAAGCGCAACCACGGCGAGAGCCGCGGCCGAGACCGCGGCAGCAAATCTGAAAATGGTCGCGCACTCTGATGAGCAGGCGATACTCGACCTGTTCAAAATATACTGCAGCGAGTATTTCCAGACGGTGAAGGACTCATCCATGAGCGTCTTGATTCCATGTGTGGCTAGCAAGAAATATTACGACTTCGTGGTCACTCGCTTCTTCGTTGCGGAGCAAATGGAGTTCCCTGCGGATTGTTGGGAAAAAGTTTCGAAGGCGACCTACTGCAAGGACTTCGACGATTTTTTGAAAAGCGAACAACGGTACCGCTACAAGCTTGATGAGTTAATCAATTTCTTTACGCTATTGACTGGGAAAAGTAACTCCAAGGAAATCATTGCCAGGTGCGACTTCTCGTACTCATGGTGGCGCCCGCTGTTCTGGATGATCGCGATGGGCCAGGAACAGCGCTACGCGAGTAATGAGCAGGTTAGAAAGTATGGGACGGCGCCCTATTTTATGGCGGTCACCAGAAAGCTTGACGAGATCTATGGCCTAACGCCATTCAAAACGAATTCGGAGGCCTGGGAGTTCATCATTAACCATCCAAAAGTTAAACATTACGGCATAGACAGCGAATTTATCGCGTTGATCCAAGGTCAATAAAAACCGCAAATTTATTCAGCTTAAGCATCTGCAAGAAATATGACATTGGAGACTGCTTAGAGGCCTCGCCATAATTCGGCTATTGCGACCATCCGCACGGCGCTTTCACTAAGATTGTGGTCACAATTGATCCTTACATCGCGCCAGAGTCGGATGCTGCCTGCTGTCACACTGTCGAGGATGGTGCGTGCAAGGACGGATTGTTGCTTGACGATTGCCACGATGTGAAGGTGCTGGAGAAGCACGGCGAGAAGTCAGGAGATTGGGTGGAGCGGGTTGATGACGACCCGCTACACCTCTACAGCTACAGCTACAGCTACAGCTACAGCTACAGCGAAGAATGAGACTACAAACAACAGCGCCGCTCAATCGTCGTCGCTGTCGTCGTCCTGATTGACATCGCCCGGCGGCATGCCGTAACGCTTGACCAGTTCCGCCTTGAAACCGGCCAGCGTCTTCTGCTCATCGCACAGCTCATACACATAGGCCAGCTGCGACGGCCAGTCCTTCAACTCCTGAGCAAAGATCTTCAGACGCTCGACAGTGTCGAACGCCCCTGCCGTATCGCCGCTCAGCGCCTGCAGCACCGCATACCGGCGTAGCACGGTTTCGCCCGGCAGCAGCGCAATCGCCTGCTTGTGCATGGCGAGTTTGTGCTGCAGGTTCATCGCATTCATGGGTTCCAGCGTAGCAAGACCATACTCGCCCCACGCCTGGAACAGGAACGACGGATCCGCCCGATACTGCTCTGCCGGACGCGAGCCGTAATACAGCACCTCGGCGCGCGCGTAATCCTTGTAGACCGGATACAGCGCGGCTAGCCCGCCGAAAACGACCACCACGAACGCGCCGAATGAAAGGCGGCCAGGCACGAGGCGCAGCGGCCGTGTCTCGAGCAACCCGAACACGAACATCGCCGGCAGCAGGAAAAACATGTACTGCTGCGGATACTCGACCAGCGCGTGCATGACCAGCACACCGATCAGCGCGATACCGAACACGCGGGCGGCGCTCTGCGGCGCGCGGACCACGCGCACCAGCCATGTGATCAGGCCGAACAGCACGATCGCGAGGCCGATCAAACCGGTCTTCGCGAGCAGGTCGATGAAAATATCGTGCGAGTTGTTGGCGATCTCGACGCCGCCCAGCGACTTCACGTATTCAAACTGGTAGCTCGGAAACTCGCCCCAACCGACACCCAGCAGCGGATGCGTTTTGAACATCGTCCAGCCGTACTTCCACAGTGCAAGGCGCGGCGCGATCTGGCCGGCGTCCTTGAAGCGCTCGGCCGCCGACTGCCCAAGCTCCAGGTGATAGTGCACATTGGCCCAGCGGATCAACGCATTGATGACGAAAAACAGCACCGCCAGCGCGATCGGGATCAGCCATTCGCGATTGCTGCGGCGGAGCAGCGGCTGACTACGCGTCTGCGCGAAGGCCATCCAGAAACCCGCCACTACGATCACACCCATCTGCAGCCAGGGGCCGCGAGACACGGTCAGCGCGAGCCCAACGGCGAAAATCGTCGACACGAGCAGCCAGATGCTGAGTGCAAGACGGCGCGTCTGCACGAGGAACAGCGCACCTGCCATCGCGAAGGCGATATAAGTGGCGAGGTGATTCGCCTGCGCCATATTGCCGAACGGCCGACGCTCGACGGTCACGTTATAGGCGACAACCAGCGGCGACACGCGCACCTCGAGGTGAAACAACTGGATCACCTGGCAGAACACCGCAAACAGGCCGCCGGCGATCAACGCCCCGGCTGCCCAGCGCAATGCCGTTTCATTCAGCCTGGCGCGTGTGAAGCCGTATCCGGCGTGCGTCGCCATGAGTGCGGCGAGCAGGTAACCGCCGCCGAGCCAGTTCATCGACGGCTGCGAGACCGGTAGCAGCACCGATTGCGCCACCAGCACGAGCCCGAACAGCAACGGCACCAGCGCAACAACCGGCGAAGCAAACGTCACGCGCGGACTGGCCGTCCACACCAGCAGCACGACGCCCGCGCCCGTCAGCAAATACAGCGCGAGCGCCGTGAATTCAGCGTAGAAGGTCGGAATCGGATACGTGTGGTTGGCGACGGCATAAGGCAGCACCAACGCGAGAGCCAACAGAATGAGAGACAGGTAGCGCGCAAATGGGGTGGGCATCGAGTAACCGGTGGGCGTCAGCAACCGGCGCACTATACAAAAAAATTCTCCTGCTGTGCGCCGGCCGGGCTGAAATATCCCGAAAATCAGCCTTTTACGTTCAGACGGCTACTCATCCGATCACTCTCGCCATCGCTCAGGCGCGGCACTCAGGCGGTGCAAGATTCGATGGTAGCGACGGCGCGTTGGCAGGTGCAGGCCCGGCGCCCGGTGCGGGCAACGAGGAGGCCGTTTTGCCGCCGGCGAAGCATTCCCAGGCGACAGCGCCCGCCTGCACGACGCCCTTGCTCAGGGCAATCCGCGCAGTCGGGGCGTCGGCATTGTCCGGTACCGAGGGCACCAGCGTCAGCGTATTCGATCCCGCCGGCGCGACGCGCGTTGTAAAAGCGACGGTGATCTGGCCAGTGTCGTCGTCGACGTGAACGGACTCGACGTTGCGGGTGGCCGGCGGCGACGCATAACCGCCGCCGAACGCATTGCCACTCGCGGCGTTTTCGGACACCGCGAGCCGCGCAGATGCCGCCAGCGAGAGACCCTCGCCGACGCGGCTACGGGCCAGATAGTCCTGATACGCCGGAATCGCATAGGCCGCGATGACACCGACAATCGCCAGCACGATCATCAGCTCGATCAGCGTAAAGCCGAAACCGAAGCCAAAGCGGCGACAGGCTTGTGCGAGGGACACGGTCCAGCGCGCTCGTTCGAGCACGCTCCGTGGTGAACGCGTGGACTGTGAAAAAGGGGAATACGGCAAAGTAACGGTCATCGGCAGGCTCCTGAAACGAAAAACGCCTGCCCCTCGAATCGGGGACAGGCGTTTCAATCGTAGCCAGCAGTGAGCGTTCCACACAGTCAGCCGAATGGCTAACGTTGCGCCGACGCGGCGGTGTTCAGGTTAGTCCAGGTCGGCGTGCGGCTCGCGTTGCGCTGGTTCGCTCGTGCCTTAAGTTCAGGTTCAACCCATCGTGCAGCATGTGCCGCAACGCTCGTCGACTAAAACCAAAACTCAGATTCTGCGTCAAGCCGCCGCACGATTCGCATTACGGCGCTTAAGCAGATAACCGACGATCACGACGAACAGCGCGCCGGCGATGCTCATACCGTATTCGGCCACCGGCGAATCCAGAATCGGCCAACGGTCGCCGGCCGGGTCGTTGATGATCAGGCCGCCCGCGATCCAGCCCAGCAAAGCAGCGCCAAGCGTGATGACGATCGGAAAGCGGTCGAGCAGCTTCAGCACCAACTGGCTGCCCCACACGATCAACGGAATGCTCACCAGCAGCCCGAAAATCACCAGCGCCAGCCGATGCTCCGGATCAGCCGCCTCGGCGGCGCCGGCAATCGCGATCACGTTGTCGAGACTCATCACCGCGTCCGCAACGATGATGGTCTTGATCGCCGATATCAGCTTATCCGCCGGCTTGACGTTCTCATGGACGTCATGCGCGGGCGCCATCAGCCGCACGCCAATCCACAACAGCAACAGGCCGCCGGCGAATTTCAGCAAGGGCACGTCGAGCAGCGCCACGGCAAACGCAATCAGCGCAACGCGCAGCACGATGGCGCCGGCCGTGCCCCACAGCACGCCTTTCGTACGCTGCGCAGGCGGCAGATTGCGGCAGGCAAGCGCGATCACGACGGCATTGTCGCCACCCAGCAGGATGTCGATAACGATGATCTGAATGACTGCGCCCCAATGGAGCGTGGCGAAAAACTCGAGCATGAGTAAAAGAATAAGAAGGAATCGGCCGCGCGAGCAATAAAAAAGCGGAGGAGTCTACACTCCCCCGCTTTTTAGGACTGCCCGCTCACGAAAGGGTTTCGTAAGCGTATCAAAAACGCGCCGTGACTGCGCGCGAATTTCGTTTTTACAGCATCGCCTTCAGAAGACGCGCCATTTCCGACGGGTTCTTCGTGACCTTGATGCCGCAGGCTTCCATGATTTCCAGCTTGGCTTCAGCCGTATCCGCACCGCCCGAGATCAGCGCGCCGGCGTGGCCCATGCGCTTGCCCGGAGGCGCCGTGACACCTGCGATAAAGCCGACCACCGGCTTCTTCATGTTGTCCTTGATCCACTCAGCGGCATTCGCTTCGTCCGGACCGCCGATCTCGCCGATCATGATGACGGCGTCCGTTTCCGGATCGTCGTTGAACATCTTCATCACGTCGATGTGCTTCAGACCGTTGATCGGGTCGCCGCCGATACCGACTGCCGACGATTGGCCAAGGCCGATCGCCGTCAATTGGCCGACTGCTTCATACGTCAGCGTGCCCGAACGCGACACGACGCCGATGCGGCCCTTGCGGTGGATGTGACCCGGCATGATGCCGATCTTCAGTTCGTCCGGCGTGATCGTGCCCGGGCAGTTCGGTCCGAGCAGCAGCGTCTTGCTGTTCTTTGCGCGCATGCGTGCCTTGAGCTCGATCATGTCACGGACAGGAATGCCTTCCGTGATACAGATGGCGAGATCCAGGTCGGCTTCGACGGCTTCCCAGATGGCAGCCGCAGCGCCTGCCGGCGGCACGTAAATCACCGACACGGTCGCGCCCGTTTCAGCCTTGGCTTCAGCGACGCTAGCGTAGATAGGAATGCCTTCGAAATCTTCGCCGGCCTTCTTCGGGTTCACGCCTGCAACGTACGCTTCGCGGCCGTTTGCATATTCACGGCAAGCACGCGTATGGAACTGACCGGTCTTGCCGGTGATGCCCTGCGTGATGACCTTGGTGTCTTTGTTAATCAGAATCGACATGTATTGACCTCTGTTCGTTTGGCGCCGCGCGGTGGCGCCACGAGGCAGGATGTTCTCCGCCCGCGCCGCTCACGCGCCGCCATTCGTAATCCTGGTTATCCTGGCAGGAGCGCCTGACTACAGCGCCCCGCAACAGCCGCCTGGAAATCGCTTGGCTCAGCTAAGGCTTACGCCTTGCCCGAAGCGGCCGCGACGACCTTCTGAGCCGCTTCTTCCATGCTGTCTGCCGCAATGATCGGCAGGCCGGATTCAGCGAGCATCTTCTTGCCCAGGTCTTCGTTCGTGCCCTTCATGCGAACCACGAGCGGCACCTTCAGCGACACGGCCTTCGACGCCGCGATCACGCCTTCCGCGATCACGTCGCAGCGCATGATGCCGCCGAAAATGTTGACCAGAATCGCGGTCAGGTTCGGGTTCTTCAGCATGATCTTGAACGCTTCCGTGACCTTCTCGGTCGTGGCGCCACCGCCCACGTCCAGGAAGTTCGCCGGTTCGCCGCCGAACAGCTTGATGGTGTCCATCGTTGCCATTGCGAGGCCAGCGCCGTTCACGAGGCAGCCGATGTTGCCGTCGAGCGAAATGTAGGCGAGGTCGAACTTCGACGCTTCGACTTCAGCCGGATCTTCTTCGTCCAGATCGCGATACGCGACGATTTCCGGATGACGGAACAGTGCGTTCGAATCGAAGTTGAACTTGGCGTCCAACGCGATGACCTTGCCGTCGCCGGTCAGGATCAGCGGGTTGATTTCGGCCAGCGACGCGTCGGTTTCCCAGAATGCCTTGTACAGGCCTTGCAGGATCGCGCGTGCTTGCGGCAGCGAAGCGGCGGGCACGCCGATCTTCGTGGCGAGCTCGTCGGCTTCGGCGTCTTTCAGACCGGTCGACGGGTCGACAGCGATCTTGTGGATCAGCTCAGGCGTCTTTTCCGCGACTTCTTCGACGTCCATGCCGCCTTCGCTCGATGCCATCACGACGATCTTCTGCGAAACGCGATCGATCACCAGGCCGACATACAGTTCCTTCTTGATGTCAGCGCCTTCTTCGATCAGCAGACGATTCACCTTCTGGCCTTCCGGACCGGTCTGGTGCGTGACGAGCTGCATGCCGAGGATCTGGTTCGAGAATTCACGAACCTGTTCCAGCGACTTGGCGACCTTCACGCCGCCGCCCTTGCCACGGCCACCCGCATGGATCTGAGCCTTCACGACCCATACCGGGCCGCCGAGCTCTTCCGCGGCCTTGACCGCATCATCCACCGAGAAGACCGGCTTGCCGCGCGGTACCGCGACGCCGAATTTCCGCAGGATTTCCTTACCCTGGTACTCGTGAATCTTCATGCGTGATTCCCTTCAGTCTGAGAGTTGGATTGAACTTCGTTTCCGCTGCCGTCATTCATGCCGGACGCGTTGCCGCCCTCACCTGTCTGGCGGGCTGCCCCGTGGCCTGACGATGCCGCGCGATCCGCTGTATACGGAGCGCGGCCATACCAGCGCGGATAAAACTGTTGCACCGCCTCGCCGTCGAAACGCAGCGCGTGGCAGCGTCCCAGCTGGAATGGCGGTTTATTGTTGGAATGCTCGTCTGTACTGTCTTTGCTTCTGGCCTGCTCGGTCCCGGAACTCGCCGCTGCACCCGGCGTGCCTTCATTGGTGTTCCACACGTCGCCGGCGAACGCCTGGATCGCTGCGGTCGGCAGGATCGCGCACAACTCGGTGAGATGCGTGCACCCTGCCGTGCCGGCCAGCAAACGGGCAGCATCGCGACGGAAGTTGTTGAACAGATTGAGCCCGATGAGGGCACGGTAGGCGGGATTGCTGGCCTGGCACAACCCTGGATAGGGCACCCAGTCGGACGACGCTTCGGCGTCGACGACGTTGAGCTTGCGATCGATGGTGATGCGAAGCCAGAGTTCATGGATCGGCTGACCATTGGGCCGGACGCCCGACGCAAGCACCACATCGCGCGGTTTTTCGTCGGTCAAGCACGCTTCCACATCCCACAGGCCATCGGCTCGCTCATAGGCTTCCGCTCTGATTGCGCGACGGTGGCGCAACTGACGGGATACTGGCGGGGAGAGCGGCATGCGGGAAGGAAAGGCCGGATTGGAAAACCCATGAATTTTAGCATACTGGGTATTTGAGACAGGCCGGAATACGCAGGGCCGCCCAGCAGGCCGGAGAGCGCGATAGACGCTATCTCAAAGTGGGACCCGCGCAGGTATCCGGCACGCGCGGTGCGCCAAACGGGATAGCGCAGCTAGCCGCCGCGTCACTCCTCGTCGAACCCTTTGAGAATTTTGCCGATCGTGGCGCCCGAGAAACCGCGCGATGCCAGAAAACGCGCCTGTTTGGCCCGCTCGGCGGCAGTGTCGGGAAGCCGGTCGAATTTCTTACGCCAGACGGCTTGAGCGCGCGCCAGTTCGGTTTCGCGCAGCTGGGCACTGGCTTCTTCAACCAGCGTTTGGTCCACCGCATGCTGCTTCAATTCGCCGACGATCCGGCTCGCGCCCAATCGCGACGCGCGCCGATGGATCAGGCTTTCGGCAAAACGCGAGTCAGACAGCCAGTTTTCAGCTTCCAGCGAATCGAGCACGGTGTCCAGCGAATCGGTTTCTTCGACGAATGGCTTCAACTTGCGCGCCAGTTCGGAGCGGCTGTATTCACGCCGGGACAAATAGCCGAGCGCACGCCCTTTTAGCGAACGGGCCGGGCGTTGGGATTTTTTTGCGTCGTCCTGCTCTGGCTTCGCCTCGCCAGGCGTGCGGCGCGAGCGGGAGTAAGTAGTTTCGGACGGATCTATTGCAGCCTGCGCGGATGGATCAGGTTGCGGCTGGCGACCTTCGGCGCGATCGTGCGCGTCGAATGACTCGAAAGGGTCGTCGAAGGGATCTGCGTCATCGACACGCGGGCCGTCCGCGTTGCGCCCAGCATTTGCAGCTCTGGACAGCGGCCGGCCCTTGCGTATCACGTGCGGGTTACTCTTCTTCGCCTGCGACTTCAGCGGCCGCGCCGGTCGCCACTTCCGCCATGGCATTCACGCCCAGCGACTCGCGGATACGGTTTTCGATCTCACGGGCGATGTCCGGATTTTCGCGCAGAAATTCGCGCGCGTTGTCCTTACCCTGACCAATACGTTCGCCGTTGTAGCTATACCAGGCGCCGGCCTTGTCGACGATCTTGGCCTGCACACCGAGGTCGATGACTTCGCCCTGACGGGAAATGCCCTCGCCATACAGAATGTCGAAAATCGCTTCGCGGAACGGCGGCGCAACCTTGTTCTTCACCACCTTCACGCGCGTTTCGTTACCGATCACTTCGTCGTTCTTCTTGATCGAACCGATCCGGCGAATATCCAGACGCACCGACGCGTAGAACTTCAGCGCGTTACCACCCGTGGTGGTTTCCGGGTTGCCGAACATCACACCGATCTTCATACGGATCTGGTTGATGAAGATCACGAGGCAGTTCGTGCGCTTGATCGTACCGGTGAGCTTGCGCAGCGCTTGCGACATCAGACGCGCTTGCAGACCCGGCAGCGAATCGCCCATTTCGCCCTCGATTTCAGCCTTCGGCACGAGTGCCGCGACCGAGTCGATCACGATCATGTCGATCGAGCCCGAGCGCACCAGTGCGTCGGCAATTTCGAGCGCCTGTTCGCCGGTATCCGGCTGCGAAACCAGCAGGTCGTTGACGTTCACGCCGAGCTTGCCCGCGTACTGGATGTCCAGCGCATGCTCCGCGTCGATAAACGCTGCCGTGCCGCCGAGCTTCTGCATTTCGGCGACGACTTGCAGTGTCAGCGTGGTTTTACCGGACGACTCCGGACCGTAAATTTCGACCACCCGGCCACGCGGCAAACCGCCGACGCCCAGCGCGATATCGAGGCCGAGTGATCCCGTTGAGACCACCTGGATATCTTCGACCGCCTCACCTGCGCCGAGCCGCATGACCGACCCTTTGCCGAACTGCTTTTCGATCTGCGCAAGCGCGGCAGCGAGTGCCTTGCTCTTTTCAGCAGTCAGTCCAGCCGAGCCTTTCTTGCTTTCTTCCATGAATCGTCCTTTGCTATGATGAACGGCGTCTGAGGCAGATGTGCGGCCCGCCTTTTCAAGATTCTTGAAGGACAGCACACGAAACTCAGACACTGTATAAAAAAACAGTAGTTTTGGCAAGCGCGATTCTCATGCGAACGCGCATTTTTACCGTCGCGCTGCCCAACTACCCACAATAATTTTCGGAGACCGCTGTGCGCCAGGGAGACACCCCACGGTGCCGGCAACGCCAGGTTGGCGCACCATGCGAATTCTGATTGCCGAAGACGACAGCATACTCGCGGACGGTCTGGTTCGATCACTCCGCCAATCGGCCTATGCCGTCGATCATGTGAAGAACGGCGTCGAGGCCGACACCGCCCTGTCGATGCAAACTTTCGACCTGCTGATCCTCGATCTGGGCCTGCCGCGCATGTCCGGACTCGAGGTGCTGCGCCGCCTGCGTGCCCGCAACTCGACCGTGCCGGTGCTGATTCTCACGGCGGCGGACAGCGTCGATGAGCGCGTCAAGGGCCTCGATCTCGGCGCCGACGATTACATGGCCAAACCCTTCGCGCTGAACGAACTCGAGGCGCGCGTGCGCGCCCTGACCCGGCGCGGCGCCGGCGGCGGCCCGACGGTGGTGCGGCACGGTTCGCTGTCTTTCGACCAGGTCGGCCGGATCGCCTCTGTCAACGAGCAGGTGATCGATCTGTCGGCGCGCGAACTCGGTTTGCTCGAAGTGCTGCTGCAACGGATCGGGCGGCTGGTATCGAAGGAACAGCTCGTCGACCATCTGTGCGAATGGGGCGAAGAAGTCAGCAACAATGCGATCGAAGTCTACGTCCACCGGCTGCGCAAGAAGATCGAGCCGAGCGGCGTGCGCATCATTACGGTGCGGGGTCTCGGGTACTGCCTCGAGAAAGCCGCCCTGCCGTCAGCCGCGAACGCGAACCTCAGCGCCAACGCGCCCGCTGAGCCCGAGCCGCCCTCCTCGCCGCCGTCGGCCGCGATGCCGGCGAGCCATCACTACAAATAGAGGACGCTCATGTCCGCACGCGCAGACCGCGCTACGGCGCACGCGGCGGACCTCGACGAGGTGCGCGACGAGCGCTACGCCAATCCGTTCGCCCCGCCCGACGAGACCGAAGCCGCCGCCGAAGCGCGTCCGCGCTCGCTGTTCGGCGAAATTCTCGACTGGATGCTGGCGCCGCTCCTGCTGCTTTGGCCGATGAGCCTCGCGGTCACCTACCTGGTCGCCAAGTCGATCGCCAACGGCCCGTTCGACCGCGCGCTGGAAACCGACGCCTACGTGCTCGCCCGCCAGATCCATCCGATCAACGGCGTGGCCGAGTTGTCGCTACCCGATTCCACCCGCGACTTTCTGCGCGCCGACAATGTCGACAGCGTGTTCTATCAAGTGCTCGGCACGCGCGGCGAACTGGTGAGCGGGGAGCGCGACATGCCGCTGCCGCACGAGGAAGACAGGCCGCAGCCGGGTCTCGTCGAGTTCCGCGACGACGTACTGCGCGGCAACGATATCCGCGTCGCTTATACAACCGTCGAGTTTCCGCAGACGCCCGGCGCCCAGCCGGTGCTCGTGCAGGTCGCCGAGACGCTCGACAAGCGCAGCCAGCTTGCCAACGACATCATCAAAGGCGTGATCCTGCCGCAGTTCGTCATCCTGCCGCTGGCGATCCTGCTGGTGTGGTTCGGCCTGTCGCGCGGACTCGCGCCGCTGCATGCCCTGCAGGCGCACATTCGCGCGCGCCGCCCGGACGACCTGTCGCCGCTCGAGGCCCGCCGCGCGCCGCCGGAAATCGAGCCGCTGGTAACGTCATTCAACGACCTGCTGACGCGCCTCGAACAGAACATGGAGTTGCAGAAACGCTTTATCGCCGACGCCGCGCATCAGATGAAAACGCCGCTTGCCGGCCTGCGCACCCAGGCGGAGCTCGCGTTGCGCCAGGACGCCTCCGCGGAAGTCCATCGCTCGCTCGAACAGATCGCCACCAGTTCGGAGCATGCAGCGCGACTCGTCACGCAGTTGCTGGCGCTGGCGCGCGCGGAAAACCGCATGTCGGGCCAGATTTTCACGCCGGTCGAGGTGACCGAAGTGGCGCGCAGCGCGGTGCGCGATTGGGTTCAAGCCGCGCTCGTCAAGCAGATGGACCTCGGCTATGAAGCCCCCGACGAGCCAGTCGAAGTCGACGGCAATCCGGTCATGCTGCGGGAAATGCTGTCGAATCTGATCGACAACGCGATCCGCTACACGCCGGCTGGCGGGCGGATCACCGTGCGGGTGCGGCACGACGTGACCGCGCGACTCGTGCATCTGGAAGTAGAAGACACCGGACTCGGCATTCCGGTGGCCGAGCGTTCACGGGTAGTCGAGCGTTTTTACCGGATTCTCGGCCGCGAAGGCGACGGCAGCGGCCTTGGGCTCGCGATCGTCCGTGAAATCACGACGATGCACGGCGGGGAAATGACTATCGACGATAACGTCTATCAAACCGCCCCGCGGCTTGCCGGCACGCTCGTGCGTGTCAGCTTGCACGTGCTCGCACGGGGACGGGACTTACCCTAAGGGCACAATGACTCACGCGTCGACCACATCCTTATTGAGATGATTTTGTCAATTTTTACGAGAACTTAGAGGGTTGTTGACGTATTTTTATTGGACTTTCCTCTGCACGCTCGAAACTGCCATTCCACCCTTCCACGTCAGTACGCCGTAAGTTTCCACTCCAATAATCGGTTTCACGGGAACGCCTTTGCCGGCGGACCGCGTGCACATATCAATATTGGAGACGACATATGGCTACCGTTGGCGGGCAAATCTCGCACGTGCCGATGACGCACGATGAGAAGCGGGTAATCTTCGCATCGTCGCTAGGTACGGTTTTCGAGTGGTACGACTTCTATCTGGCCGGCTCACTTGCGATCTTCATCAGCAAGAGCTTTTTCTCCGGCGTCAATCCGACTGCCGCTTTCATCTTTACGCTACTCAGCTTCGCCGCGGGCTTCGCGGTGCGGCCGTTCGGCGCGATCGTATTCGGACGACTCGGCGATATGGTCGGCCGCAAATACACGTTCCTCATCACGATCGTGATCATGGGTCTGTCGACCTTCCTGGTCGGCTTCCTGCCCGGCTATGCATCGATCGGCATCGTATCGCCGGTGATCTTCATCGCGATGCGGATGCTGCAGGGCCTCGCGCTCGGCGGCGAGTACGGCGGTGCCGCCACCTACGTCGCCGAACATGCGCCGCCGGGACGCCGCGGCTTCTACACCGCATGGATCCAGACGACCGCCACGCTCGGCCTGTTCCTGTCGCTGCTCGTGATTCTGGGCGTGCGCACGGTCATGGGTGAAGACGCGTTCGGCGCCTGGGGCTGGCGCATCCCGTTCATCGCGTCGATCATCCTGCTCGGCGTGTCGGTGTGGATTCGCCTGCAACTGCATGAATCGCCGGTGTTTGAGCGCATCAAGGCCGAAGGCAAAACCTCAAAGGCGCCGCTGTCGGAAGCATTCGGCCAATGGAAAAACCTGAAGATCGTGATCCTCGCGCTGATCGGCTTGACCGCCGGCCAGGCTGTGGTGTGGTACACGGGTCAGTTCTACACGCTGTTTTTCCTGACGCAGACGCTGAAGGTCGATGGCGGGACGGCCAATATCCTGATCGCGATCGCGCTCCTGATCGGCACGCCGTTCTTCCTGTTCTTCGGCTCGCTGTCGGATCGCATCGGCCGCAAGCCGATCATCATGGCCGGCCTGCTGATTGCCGCCTGCACGTACTTCCCGCTGTTCAAGGCGCTGACTCATTACACGAACCCGGCGCTGGAAGCGGCTACGGCGAAATCACCGATTGTCGTGATCGCGAACCCGGACGAGTGCTCGTTCCAGTTCAACCCGGTCGGCACGGCGAAGTTCATCAGTTCCTGCGACATCGCCAAGAGCGCGCTCTCGAAAGCCGGTTTGAACTACGAGAATGTCGCGGCGCCGGCAGGCTCGCTGGCGGAGATCAAGGTCGGCGATACGGTGATCAACGCGTATGACGGCAAGGCCGCCGACGCCAAGGAACAGGGCAAGGTGTTCGACAAGACCCTGGCTACCACGCTGAAGACCGCCGGCTATCCGCCGAAGGCCGATCCGTCGCAGATCAACTGGCCGATGAGCGTGGTGATCCTGACGATCATGATGATCTACGTGACGATGGTCTACGGGCCGATTGCGGCGATGCTGGTGGAGATGTTCCCGACGCGCATCCGCTATACCTCGATGTCGCTGCCGTATCACATCGGCAATGGCTGGTTCGGCGGCTTCCTGCCGGCGACCGCCTTCGCGATCGTGGCGGCCAAGGGCGACATTTACTCGGGGCTGTGGTATCCGATTGTGATCGCGCTCGTCACCCTCGTGATCGGCTTGCTGTTCGTGAGAGAAACCAAGGACTCGGACATCTACGCACAGGACTGAAACACCTGACGGACAGGGCAATTTAAAAAAGTTGCGCGCCGGGGGTTGACAGCCCCCGGCCCTATCCTCATAATCTCGCTTCTTTCGGCGAATTAGCTCAGTTGGTTAGAGCGACGGAATCATAATCCGCAGGTCCGGGGTTCGAGTCCCTGATTCGCCACCAGTTGCAAGAAAAAGCCGCTGATCCACAAGGTCAGCGGCTTTTTTGTTTTGGCTTTCCAAACTGCAACTTCAAGGAGGTTTCTTGATGACATTCCGCACCGCCGCGCTTGCCGTGGCCACCGCCTCGATCACGCTTCTCGCCGCTGCATCGCCGCTCTCCGCCCTCGCCCAAACGCCGCCCGACAGTCAGTGGCGCGCCAGTCCTCTCACGCTTTCGACGTTGCTCCAGGACGGCTATAAAATCGTCGCCGTAGTGAGCGGCGCACACGGCAATGCCGGGCTGGCCGATACAATTTTCGTTCAGCGCGATCAAAGCGCATTCAAATGCATCGACCCGCAGCAGCCTGATACGAAATCGAAAACGCAAACCGCGTCGGCTGCCTGCTTCGAACTGGGTCAGCCGTCGGGCGCGGCTGCGGCCTCTGAGGCCAAGTAGTCGCGCACGTTCGTGACCACCCGCTGCGCTCCGCCCGCTTTAGGGCGTAGCCAGCTCCACACTTGCCGCACAACGCAGCGATAAAGCTCGCCCAGTTCACGCTCGGGCGCAGCCGGCCTCATTCATGCGTGGCAACCCCCAACAGACTCAGCCACAATCCGGCAACATGACCACCCTGGCAAGCAACCATAAAAAAAGGAGTCAGCCGAAGCTGACTCCATCAAGTGCCACTCCTCGCGTATACAACGCGACACTGCTATTGCCCTAACTCGCCACGCCCATCGCCGGATCGCTGACGCTGTCCTTGCCGGTTTCGACACGGCCCGCAAAGCGCCGCGTCAACCCGCCCGGCGCAGCCAGCGTGAAGTCATACCAGCCGCCCACCGCGCTCACCGACCAGTACGGTTCAACCTGCATCCCCGCCGGCACCGCATACGTCCACGGGCCATCGCTGCGATACGCGTTCGAGGTGACCGTCACGTTAGCTGTCGCATTGCCGGTGTTCATGATCGTCAGATAGACGGCATTGTTCGTGATGTCGTAGCAGACCCGCACTTCCGGATTCGGCCCGGTCGCGACCGTCGCGACATTTCCCTGGAACGATCGATGAAAGCCGTTCGGCCCCAGCACCCACAGGCTGTAGTTACCGGCATCGTCGGCGAGCGCGGCCCACGAATCCGATAGTTCCTTGCCCGCTTCGACGGTATAGCGCCGCGGCAGCCGATCGAGATGCAACTGGTCGTACACGTGGAATACGGCGCCGGCCGTACCCGTATTGCTGAAAATCAGCCAGATCAGGCCGTCCTGCACATCGGCATTGGCGCTCACGTGCAGCAGGTACGGCAACGCGCGCGACGGCCGCGACATCAGCGTCTGTTGCGGCATCTGCTGACTCGCTGCCGACGGCACGGGCACCGCGCCCAAGGCGCTCTGCTGCGTGTTCTGCGCATCGGCCTGCGCTTTGGTTGGCGCGGGCAGCGCCGCCACCGGCGCATCGTTTGGATTGCGAAAGTTGAATGCCGACGTGAGATCGCCGCACACCGCGCGCCGCCACGGGCTGATGTTGGTTTCGATCACGCCGAAACGCTGCTCCAGAAACCGCAGCACGGACGTATGGTCGAACACTTGCGAATTCACCCAGCCGCCCGTGCTCCATGGCGACACGACGAACATCGGCACACGCGGGCCCGGCCCGAAGCATTGTCCGTCCGGCACGATCGGCGACGAGTCGCCGGGCGGATTGGCCTTCGTGAAGTATTCGTACTGCGTGTTGACGGTCGATTTGCCCGCGAACGTGCCGTCGGTATTTTTGCTCGGCGCATCGGGCGGCGGCATGTGATCGAAGAAGCAATCGTTCTCGTCGTAATTGACGAACAGCACGGTCTTGCTCCACACGTCGGGGTCGGCCGTCAGCGTGTCGAGCAGCAGTTGCAGGTAGTAGCCGCCCTGCCCCGGCGTCGACGCGCCGGGATGCTCGCAGTAGGCCTGCGGCGACACGATCCAGCTCACTTGCGGCATCTGCCCGGCAGCGATGTCGTCTTTCAGCGCCTGCAAAAAACCGCCGTCGGGCATCGTATTGCCGATGCCCTTATACAAAGGCGCCACCGCTTCCAGCGACTGCGTGTACGGCAACAACGGCGAACCCGGCAGCGTCTCGTTGACCTTGCGGTACGTCGCGAAGCCGGCGAGCGAGTTGTCCGTGTAGTTGTCCGGCATGTTCTGGTAGACCTTCCAGCTCACGCCGGCCGCCTGCAGGCGCTCCGGATAAGTCGTCCACGTGAGGCCGGTGGCCGAGGCGCCGAGGCCGTCCCAGCCATCGTTGTTGACGACCGGGTTGGCGCCGGCGCTCGCGCCATTGGTGCCGGTCCACAGGAAGATCCGGTTCGAGTTGGTGCCGCCATGCAGCGAGCAGTGATAGGCATCGCAGATCGTGAAAGCATTCGCCAGCGCGACGTGGAACGGCAGGTCGGCCTGCTTCAGGTAACCCATCGAGACGTCGCCCTTGGCTTTCGGCCACTGCGTCATGCGCCCGCTGTCCCATGCCTGATGCGCGTCGCTCCACGAATGCGGGCCGCCGGCCAGCAGCGCGTTGCCCTTGGTGCTGTCGAGATAAAACGGCAGCACGGTGCGCGTGCCGTCGTTCTGCTGGAACACGGTCGTGCCGCCGGGCTGCGGAATCGTGAAGCGGTCGCTAAAGCCGCGCACGCCCGGCAGGGTGCCGAAGTAATGATCGAACGAGCGGTTCTCCTGCATGAAGATGACGACGTGCTGGACGTCGTTGATGGTGCCGGTCGTGTTGTTCGCGGGAATCGCAAGCGCGCGGCGGATCGCGGGCGGAAACAGGCCGAGCGCGGCGGCGCCCGCGGCGCTGCGCAGGAAGGTACGGCGGTCCAATGAGGTCATGTTTGGCGTGTTGGGGTCGTCAGAATCTGTGCGCTTGCCGGCCGCTGCAGCCAATGGCTGGGCAGGCAGGCGGCAAGGCGCACCTGGCAATCAGCGCGTCAGGGCGCGCAAACGAGCTGCGTGTTCTGCAACGGCTGCGCGGCACTCGCACCCAGCGAGGCGCATGCCCCGGAGGCAGGCGCCGCGACGATCGGCACCGGCGCGCTTGCGCCGCCCGCACCGGCCGCCGCGTCGTTCGCGGCGGTGCTGGAGCCACTTGCGCTATTGCCGGCACTGTTGCTGCTCGAACCGCCGTCGCAGCCGGCCATCGATACGCACAGCGCGAACAAGGCCGCGGCCGTCAGCAGGCCGCGCACACGCCGAGGCCCGCGCCGTGTGGGCGTGTGATGCGCGTCACGCGCCGCGCACACCTCATTTGTCTCAGGCGCTTTCGAAAAGGAAGTCGTCGGGTTCATCGCGGGACTCCGGTCAGTGGGTGAGCGTGGACAGCGGCTGGCCCGAGCCGAAGATCGACTGCAACTCGGCTTCGGTAACGATACGGGTCCACAGCGCGAGATCGCTGAACGCCTGCACGTCCGGCGGCGTCGCCGCGCACTGGCCGACGGTGTACGGCGGCGTGTCCTTACAGGCGTTCATGTAGTACTGGCCGGTGCCGTCTTCGTTCAGGCCGAACACGCCGAGGCCCGGCAGCTTGGCGATGTTGACGCTCAGCGCCTGGCCCAGCACCTTCTGCTCGCCGAGCACCGGATCGAAGATGTACGCGTTGATCTTCTTCGCGGCGGTGTCGATGGTCAGCGCGAGATAGGTCCACTTGTTGGCGCTGACGTTCAGGCTGTTGATGTCGTTGCGCGTGCTGCCGTCGCCGAGATTGAAGCGGATGTTGCAGCTCGCGCCCGACCCCGGGAACAGGCCGATCGCGATACCGGCATTGCCGCCCGAGTAGTAGTTCTTGTTCGAGAACACCGGCGTGCCGTTGCCCGTGACATTCGCGCACGAGGTGTAGAACCAGAAGCCGATCGTGAATTGCGCGTGGGTCGTCACGTCGTTGGTCTGCGTCAGCTTGTAACCATCGAAGCCGTTGCTGTCGACCGTATGGGTGTCGATCTGCAGACCCTTGCCACCGAACGGGTCGGCGACCAGCGAGCCGCCGTTCGCGTCCGCGGCCCACGGCGCCATCGTGCTGGCAGCGAGGCGGTCGACCGGCGGCAGTGCGCCGAACGGGTAGTAGCTGGAGAGGCCGGTGGTCAGCGTCGTCGCGAGCGGCGGCGGCGGGGGCGGCGGCGGCGGAGGCTGCACGTACACGACCTGGGTGATCGTCGCGAGCGGTGCGGTGCCGGCCACTACCGTGTAGTTGAACGAATAGACGCCGGTGGTCGTCAGGCCGAGCTGGCTGTCGGTATAAGTCGCGGTGCCCGCGGGCAGGCTCGCGATCAAGGTGCCGTTGCGCAGCACGCTGATCGCGCCGGTGGCGGGCGCCGTCCACGTGAGGACGAGGCTGGCGTTATCGCTGCCGGTGGCGCCGAGCAGTTGCGAAACGGGCGTGGCACCAATGAACTCGCCGCCGTCGAGCGCGTAGGTCGTGGGATCCGGCACGGCGCCTTTATACGCAAGCAGCGTCGGCGTGATGTCGGCGATGCTGGCGCGCGTGTAGAGCGCGGCCATCGTGGTCGGTGCGGTGGTGTTGCCGAGGCGCGCATTCGGCGCCTGGTTCAACGCGATGAAGCTGGTCGATTCAGCGGGCAGCGGCAAGCCGTCGGTGCCGCCGGCCGCGTTCAGACCGTGGCTGCTGGTCACCACGACCAGCCAGTTCTCGTTGCTGCGCTTGGCCGTTTCGGCGACCAGCGTGCCGAGCGCAATGTCCAGTTGCGCCAACGTGCTCGCATAGTTCGCCGACGACAAACCGTCGTTCAGCGCGGCGTCCTGCGCCGAATGATATTGCGCGACCACCAGCGAGTAGCCGTTGTCGATCAGGTTCACGCTGTTCTGCGTGACGCAGGCGTCGACCGATGCGCAGTTCACCAGCGTGTCGAGATTGCCGGCATTCTGGTCCGGCGTCAGCAAAGCCGCGAGGCCGCTCGAATCGACAGCCGCACCCAGCGTGCCGGCTCCCGCGCTCTTGAGCATCTGAAACACGGTGCTGCTGTGCGACGCCTGATTGGGCGCGTCGGAGTTGATCTGGTGACGATCGGCCCATGTGCCGGTCAGAACGGTCGCCCAACCCGGCGTATCCAGGTTCGGTTGCTGCGAGAGCGTACCGTTGACACCGCCGCTGTACGCGGGCGCCACGGTCAGCTTCGCAAGATTGGGCAGTTTGCCGCCGGCGATGCCCGCGCTCAACGCGCTATACGTCACGCCGTCGAGTTCGACAAGCAGCATTTTTTTGGCTGCCGGCGTGCTGGGCGTGCCCGGTGTGCTGGCCGGCGTACCCGCGCTGGCTTGCGTGTTGCCTGCGCCATTGCCGGCAGTGTTGCCGCTGGATTGCGATGCGCCGCCGCAACCACTCAGCGCGGCCGTGGCTCCCAGCGCGCCGAGCAGCGCCAGGCCGCATGCGAATTGCACGACGGTGTGCCGTCTCATGTTTGTCCTCTCCCGATGCCGATATGCGCCGGACCATCCGGCGAGTTGTTTGCAACGATAGGGAACGCGGGCGACGCCGCTATGTCGTTCTGCGCAAGCTGGCCGATAACGGCATCAGCATTTTTTAGGGACCGCTAGGCGGGGGCGTCGACATTAGCCATGAAGGCGGTGATGAGGCGCGAAGCGGTGCGTGCCTCGAGGTGATACAGATACTCCTGAAGGATCGGCGCATCGCTGTCCAAAGGCAGTTGTCGCAGATCGGGATGCGCCGGCGCCTCGCCGACCGGCATTAGCGTGCACCCCATGTTGTGACGAATCGCTTCGTAAATCGCCTCGCGGCTGCCGATTTCGATCAGCATTTTCGGTGCGACGCCAATGCGTTTGAGGGCGGTCTCGGTGGCCTCGCGGGTGCGGGAGCCAGGCTCGCGCAGCAGCAGCGTGTGCGCGGCGATGTCGGTCAGCCTGACCACTTTCTGCGCGGCCAGCGGATGCCTGCAATGCGCGACGACGACGAGGGGATCGTCGGCAATCGTACGGCGTGCCAAACGCGGATCGTCGACTCGCTGCGACGACACCGCGAGATCGACGCGGAAGTCGAGCAGCGCATCGAGGATCTGCTGCGAATTGCCGATCTCCACACAGATCTTGACGGCCGGATACTGCCGATGAAACGCCGCGATGGCGGGCAGAATGTAATAAGGCCCCGTCGCGCCGACGCGCAGGTTGCCGGCCGCCAACTCGCGTTCGTTGCGTAGCGTGAAATCGATATCGCTTTCGGTTTGCTGCATGCGGTCGATCAGCGGCATCAGCGCGGCGCCGGCATCCGTCAGGTCAAAACGGCTGCCGCGCCGATGGAACAACTCGACGCCATACTGCTTTTCCAGTTGCTGAATACGCGCGGTGATGGTCGGCTGACTGACTTCAAGACGCTTCGCGGCGGCGGTGACACTGCCCTGCCGGACGGTTTCATAAAAGGCGACCAGAAGCGGTGCGAGCATGGAAGGCTAGAAAGCAAAACTTCCAATTTATTACCACTACATGGCAATTTCGTTAAAAATTGCTTTTGATTTTGTAAGCTAAGCCATGAGACGGCTGCGCGCCTGCGATGCAATACGCGTGGCTTCAGTGATTGCAGACCAGTGCTCAGTGTTCAGCGATCCACGAGGCGGCTGAGATTCCCGCGCACCCGTTGCAGCAGCGCGATGAGTTGCTTCGCTTCTTCGTCGGTAAAACCGTTCAGCGCTTCGAGCGCGACTTCATCGCCCACTTTGCGGGCCTTGCCGAGCGTGCGCTCGGCCTTCGGCGTCATGCGCACCTGGCGCTCGCGGCGATCCTCCGGATTCGCCGTGCGCTCGATCCAGCCGCCCTCTTCCATGCGATCCAGCAGGCGTCCCGCCGAAATCGGCGCGACCTCGAGCAGGTCGGCGAGGCGCGCCTGATTGACGTCGCCATAGTGGGCGAGATTGGCCAGCACGCGGCACTGCGCACGCGTCAGATCGACCGATGACTTCGCGAGATCGTCGAAACGCTTGCCCGTCAGGCGGCCGACGTCGGAAATCAAAAAGCCGAAGCGCTCTTCGAGTTGGGTAGTCATGCGCGGATTATACGAAAGGGTTTCGTTTGTCATCGTCGGAATGGGTGCAAAACGGGCGAATTCAGGCTACGCATAATTCCTGGTGGGCGTGCGCGCTCGCAGCCGATATACTAAGCATGCTTACTATATCGACAATCCCGCTGCCCCATGCCCTCCGCCTCCCCGCCGACGAGCGCCGCCGCTCCGCTCAACCGGCCGATGATCACCGTCTCGATCATGCTCGCGACATTGATCCAGACGCTCGACAGCACGATCGCCAACGTCGCGCTGCCGCACATGCAGGGCACGCTGTCGGCTTCACAGGACGAGATCACGTGGGTGCTGACCTCGTATATCGTCGCGGCCGCGATCGCTACGCCGCTGACCGGCTGGCTGTCCGACCGGCTGAGCGTCAAGCGGCTGCTGATCTTCGCGATCGGTGGCTTCACGGTGGCCTCGGCGCTATGCGGGTTGTCGGAAACGCTGACGCAGATCGTCGCGTCGCGATTGCTGCAGGGAATCTTCGGGGCCTCGCTGGTGCCGCTGTCGCAGTCGATCCTGCTCGACATCAATCCACGCGAAAAGCAGGGTCAGGCGATGGCGGTGTGGGGCATGGGCGTGATGGTCGGGCCGATTCTCGGGCCCACGCTCGGCGGCTGGCTCACGGATAGCTACAACTGGCGCTGGGTGTTTTTCATCAACGTGCCGATCGGTGCGTTCGCCCTGTTCGGCGTGGCGACCTTCTTGCCTGCGCGTGAACCGAAGCACGACGCGAAGTTCGACGCGTTCGGCTTTGCCACCCTGGGTCTCGCCATCGGTGGGTTGCAGGCGATGCTCGACCGCGGCGAGCAGCTCGACTGGTTCGGCTCGCATGAGATCGTCATAGAGGCGCTGGTCGCGGCGATCAGCTTTGCGTTCTTCCTCGTGCATACGGCGACGGTCGGCAAGAAATCGTTCTTCAAATATGAGTTGCTGAAGGACCCGAACTTCGCCACCGGCACCTTCTTCATCTTCGTGATCGGCGCGGTGATGTATGCGACGCGCGCATTGCTGCCGCCGATGCTGCAAAACCTGATGAACTATCCCGTCGCGACCACGGGTCTCGTCACGGCGCCGAGCGGCGCGGGAACCATGGTCGCGATGCTGTTTGCCGGACGGCTATTGAAGCGGATCGATGCCCGGCTGTTGCTGCTCGCCGGCTTCCTGATCTCAGCATTCGCGCTGTGGCAGATGATGCATTACACGATCGTGCTGTCAGAGTCGGACATTGTCTGGCCCGGCGTGATTCAGGGCTTTGGTCTCGGCCTCGTGTTCGTGCCGTTGAGCGCGCTGACCTTCTCCACGCTTACGCCCGAATTGCGCGCGGACGGCACCGCGACGTATAGCCTGATGCGCAATATCGGCAGCAGTATCGGTATTTCGATCGTGCAGACGCTGATGACGCGCAACACGCAGGTCTCGCACGCGGACCTCGCGGCGAATATCACGCAGTTCAATCCGGCAATCCAGCCGATGTTGAACAGCGGCTCGAATTACGACATGGCGGCGCTGAACGCTTCGATTACGCAGCAGGCGTCGATGATCGCCTATCTGAACGATTTCAAGCTGATGTTCGTGGCCACGCTGCTGGTCATTCCGCTGTTGCTGCTGATTCGCCCGGCGCGCGAAGCACCGGATGCGTCGGTGGCGCATGCCGCGATGGATTGAGCATAGCAGCAAGGCAATCCTCTTTAGTCTGTACGGACGATGTGCATGCTGGCGGCAACTTCAGAATGAGGTTCTTGCCGCGCCTTGAACCCCCTCTCCATGAACGCCATCCCGTGTCCGCCCGGCCCTGCCAGCACGCCTGGTCCTTTCAGCCCCCTGCGCATCGGCCCGCTCACGCTGCGCAACCGCCTGATCAAATCAGCGACCAACGAAGGCATGACGCCAGGCGGTGTGCCTTCACAATTGCTTGTGAAGCTGCACGAAAGCATCGCGGCGGGCGGCGCAGCGATGACGACGGTCGCTTACTGCGCGGTGAGTGCCGATGGCCGCACTTTCGTCGATCAGGCCCAACTCGGCGCCACCACGCTCGCACCGTTTCGCGCCTTGACCGATGCGGTCCACAGGCAGGGCGCCGCTGCCTGCGCACAGATCACGCACGGCGGCTGCTTCACCTTCCTGCCCGAGCTATCGACGCGACGTCCCCTCAGCGCGTCGGGCGGCTTCAACAAGGTCGGCCTGATGAGTGGCCGCTTTTTCAAACAGGCGATGACCGAGCCGGAGATGAACGCGACTGTGCGCCAATTCGTGCAAACCGCGTGCGCCGCCCGCGAAGCCGGGTTCGATGCCGTTGAAATCCACATGGGCCACGGCTATCTCCTCAGCCAGTTCCTGTCGCCGCTCTACAACCATCGTCGAGATGTATACGGCGGCTCACCTGAAAAGCGCGCCCGCTTTCCCGCCAGGGTGCTGCGCGCCGTGCTCGACGAAGTAGGCCGCGATATGGCGGTGCTCTGCAAGATCGGCGTGACCGAAGGAGTCAAAGGCGGCGGCACCGCTGAAGACGCCGCCAGAATTGCCCGCGTGCTCGAAGCCGAAGGCGCGCATATGCTGGTGCTGAGCGGCGGGATGAATGTCGAATCGGTGTGGCAGTTGTTCGGCAGTCCAATGCCGGCTGAAGCACGCGCCAATGTGTCGAATCCCATCGTGCGATATGCCATGTCCTTGCAGAAGCTCACCGAGCCCAAATTCGATGGCTTCAAGGAAATGTACTTTCTGGAGCATTCCCGCAAGGTGCGCGAAGCGGTTCGGTTGCCGCTCGCTTATCTCGGCGGCGTGCGTTCGCTCGTGAACATCGAACTGGCCATGCAGGAGGGATTCGAGGCGGTGGCGATGGCCCGCGCGCTGGTTTTCGATCCTGCCTTTGTCGAGAGGCTGCGCTCGGCGCCGGCGAAGCCCTCGGGCTGCACGTCGTGCAACCGCTGTGTGGTAATGATGTACACGCCGGGCGGTACGTCGTGCGCGCTGCAACCGCCGAACGATGCCGCGCTGAACCTGATTCCCGCAGGCTGACTGACTAAGGGAGCCGGCGCGGCGGCTCTCACCCTTCGATACGTCCGCGCGTTACGCCGAGCAATCCGGCCATCGCCGCGCGCGCCGCCGTCGCATCACGATCGCGGATCGCTTCGAACACCGCCGTGTGTTCCGCCAACGACGCGTTAAACACATCCGCGCGTTTCGCATTCAGGCGTAGCTGCGCTTCAAGCGTGCGCTCGATCAGCGTGCCGAGCGGAATCAGCAATTCGTTGCTGCAGGCCGTCAGCACGCTCAGATGAAACTGCAGATCGGCGCGCACCCATTCATCGACATTGCGCGCGCCGGCCATCGACGCATGCGCGGCCGCCAGCGCGTTGAAGGTGTCGGCGGTGTGCGAGGCTGCCGCCAGAGCCGCCGCGTACGGCTCGATCATCTCACGCATTTCCTGCAACTTGAGCGCGAAGGCCATCGGCTCGGCAACGCGCGAGTACCAATCGAGCACATCGACATCCAGCAGATTCCACGCGTGTTTCGGCCGCACCCGCGTGCCCACCCGTGGCCGCGATTCGATCAACCCTTTCGAAGTCAGCGTGCGCAGCGCCTCGCGCAACACCGTCCGGCTCACGCCGAAGGTGTCCATCAACTCCGCTTCGCGCGGCAAGATCGAATCCGGCGCATAGTCGCCACGCAGTATCGCGGTCGCCAGCAGATGGGCGACGCGCCCATGCAAATCGTGCTGAATAGCTTTCTCCCCGCTGCCTCTCGGCGCTGTTGATATCGGACCTGAGCCCGGGATGGATCGCGATTATCCGGCATCTCGACCGGCCGGCCCCGGGTTTCGGCGCCATTCCGGCGTTGGCATGCTGGCTGGCGTTCGGCTGCGACCTCATGGCCGCCCGGCGAATATGCAGTCGTCCAAGCCAGCATCTTCGTCAACACCTGGCCACTATTTGGCCAATAGTACTATTAATAGTACTTAAGCGCGCTTTTGTTGTAGCATGTGAATCCTCGAAATTGTCCGCACACGCAGGCACCCCGGCCCCAAGGAGACGCACGCCATGAAAATCACCAAGCTCGAAACCTTCATCGTTCCGCCGCGCTGGTGCTTCCTGAAGATCGAAACCGACGAGGGTATCGTCGGCTGGGGCGAACCGGTGGTCGAAGGCCGGGCGCATACCGTGGCGGCCGCCGTCGAGGAACTGTCCGACTATCTGATCGGCAAGGACCCGTTGCTGATCGAAGACCACTGGCAGGTGATGTATCGCGCGGGCTTTTACCGCGGCGGCCCGATCACGATGAGCGCGATCGCCGGTGTCGACCAGGCATTGTGGGACATCAAGGGCAAGCATCATGGCGTGCCGATTCACGCGCTGCTCGGCGGCCAGGTGCGCGACAAGATCAAGGTGTATTCGTGGATCGGCGGCGACCGTCCGAGCGACGTCGCGAACAACGCGCGCGCCGTGGTCGAGCGCGGCTTCAAGGCGGTGAAGATGAACGGCTCGGAAGAGCTGCAGATCATCGACACCTTCGACAAGGTGCAAGGCGTCATCAATAACGTCGCCGCCGTGCGCGAAGCGGTTGGACCGAACATCGGCATCGGCGTGGACTTCCACGGCCGCGTGCATAAGCCGATGGCGAAGGTGCTGGCCAAAGAACTCGACCCGTACAAGCTGCTGTTCATCGAAGAGCCGGTGCTGTCGGAAAACGCGGAAGCCTTGCGCGACATCGTCAACCAGACCAACACACCGATCGCCTTGGGCGAACGTCTGTATTCGCGCTGGGACTTCAAGCACATCCTGTCGGGCGGCTACGTCGACATCATCCAGCCGGACGCGTCGCACGCGGGCGGGATCACCGAGTGCCGCAAGATCGCCTCGATGGCCGAGGCGTACGACGTCGCGCTCGCATTGCACTGCCCGCTCGGTCCGATCGCCTTGGCCACCTGTCTGCAGATCGACGCCGTGAGCTACAACGCGTTCATCCAGGAACAGAGCCTGGGCATTCACTACAACCAGGGCAACGACCTGCTCGATTACATCAGGAACCCCGAAGTCTTCAAATACGAAGACGGCTTCGTGTCGATTCCGCAAGGCCCGGGGCTCGGCATCGAAGTCAACGAAGAGAAGGTGCGCGAGATGGCGAAGGTCGGCCACCGCTGGCGCAATCCGGTGTGGCGCCATGAGGATGGCAGCGTCGCGGAATGGTGATGGCTTGATGGCTTGATGGCTTGATGGCTTGATGGCTTGATGGCTTGATGGCTTGATGGCTTGATGGAGCGTCGCCTGCGGGCGGCGTTTTGTTTTGAACCACGCGCGGCCGTCGTCAGAAAAACTTTTGCCTGAAAGCCGACGTCCTGGGTGCAGGCGCGGTCGGTGATGAAGACGGCGGAGCTCAGCCTCACCTGCGCGCACGTTACGGCAGACGTAGCGCGCGCCGTCTCAGTTACGTAACACTGCGGACCGACGCGGCTGGAATACGCCCTTCGCGGGCCTTTCCGGGCGCCGCCACACCACCCGCAAAGCCTTACCCAGAAAGGCTTTCAGCCCGTTTGTTCGACACCAGACATACGCATGGCCCACTCCTTGCTCAAATGCATGCAAACGACACATGCATTGGGGAGCATCATGGGCGAATTCCTTCCAGACTATCTGATCCGCGAACAGGCCGCCGTCGGCGCGCTGGTGGTGTTCGGCGTGCTTCGCATCATCGGCGCAATGCTCGCCTATGAACGCGGCTGGCGCATCTCGGTAGTCGAAAAATGCTTTATCGCTGCCGCCGTGCTGTACTGCCTGCCGCAGCTCTTCGATCTGCTGACGCATATGTACGGCTCGCGTGCCGCAGGCGCGGAACTGGAAGGCAAGGCAGCAGGCTGCGCAATCGCGCTCTTCTGCGCACCGATTCTCGGCCATCGGCTCGGCCTCGAATAACCGGTTTCCACGAACGGATGCTCACCATGCGATTGGGAAAACGCCCAGCAAGGCGCGCGAAACCTGCAAAACCCGCTTACCGCGCCGGCGACGTCCTGACGCTAAAATCCGGTGGACGCCCGATGACCGCCACCTGGAGCGGGCCCGTCCTGTTCGCGCCGGGTAACTGGTTGATTTGCCAGTGGTTCGGCAACGACGGCGAATTGCAGCAGGAGATGTTTCCGGAAGAGACGCTGGAACGGGTGCACAACGCGCTCGCCGCCTAGAGGGTAGTAACGGCTCAGCCGGCCACCGCCGGGCGGCCGTGTGTATTGCGCCGCACGCCCTTGCTGTGCGGCGCTTTTTTTAGTCTCAGCCCAACGCGGCGAATGCCGGCACGCTGTGCGACAACACGGCCGCGGCGACGAACACACCGATCATCGCCAGCGCTTCCAGATAGAGCACATTGACGAAGGTATGCGCGTCCATCGTGGACGCCGTGCGACGCAGGCGCGGCAGCGCCGAGAAGCGATTGAGCCCGCCGAGCACCAGCGCGAGCGCGACCAGCGCAAGCTTCAGGGTCAGCACATGGCCCCACGTGCTCATCTGAATCGCTTCAAACGAGCCGCCCGATCCGCGCACGGCGTTGAAGATGCCGGTCACCAGCACCAGCCCAACCGCCACGATCGATACGTTCGACACCTGCATCGCCGTGCGGATCAGCATTCCACGTGCGGTCGAGGTGCCGAGAGCAGGCAAGACCGCGAGCCCCGCCGCCATCGCCAGCCCGCCCCAGACGCTCGTCACCAGCACATGCAAGGTCTGCATGCCGATCGCCGCCGAGACCGGGCCGGCATCGGCCGCATGCCCGAGCGACGCCTTGCCCGCCGCAATCGCGATCACCGCGAGCCACAGCAGCGCATTGCGCAGCATGCCCGTGTGACTTGCCATGGCCGTGCCCAGCAACACCAGCGCGCCGGCAAACGCCACACTCCAGCCGTAGCCGACATGGGTCTCGGTCAGCACGGTCGGCACCACGCCAATCGCCGACGGCAACGCGACGCCACTCATCGATGCCGCCTGATACAGCAGCCAGCCAAGATCCGCGAGTACCAGCACGACGGTGGCCGTCAGCATGGAGCGTTGCGCACGCAACCAGGCGGGTCGTGCAGGGTTGATCTTGGCCTGCGCGTCTTTGGCGAGCCACGCGCCGAGCAACGCCGAACCGACGGCAAACGCAAACGCGATGTTCATGAGCGCGGCCATGGCGACCTGCCCGATCCACAGTCCGTCCATGCTCATTTGACGATGAACGCGAAGTCGCCTTGCGTACGGTGGCCGTCCGTGGCAACCGCGATCCAGTGCACCGCATAGCGGCCGGCCGTCAGTTGCGGCAGCGCCACGTGCATCACCTTTGCATCACTTTGGTCGACTTGCGACGCCGCCGGCGCGGCCGGCTTGCCGCTCGCGTCGCTCAGTTCGATCCGGCTGAAAGCCGGCTCGAGCGGCTCGGTGAAATGGATCGTCACTTCGGTGGCGGCGGCCACTTCGGCGTTCGCCGCAGGCTCGCTCGACACCAGATGCGCATGCGCAAAAGCGGTGGACGTCATGACCAGCGCCGCGGCGCCGAACGTCAACGCATGGAGCGCCGGACGGGAAAATTTGAATAGCTTCATGTAAGGCCGATAGCTTGTGGAAAGTAAAACGGTAGGCGGTGAGCCGAAGGACGCCCGCGTCGGGCGGACGCCGGCGCGCCCGGAAGTGTACGCTTCGATGGCCGGCGCGCGCGTCGGTTCAACCTGCGTTGTCACGCAAAACCGCGGAAACGCCCTGTGTGCCGGCAATCCCGCCGACAAAATCGAGATGGCCAACCCGCGTGCCGCGGGCGGTACGCGTCAAACTGTCGCATCGCCGTGACACCCGGAACCTTCTCTAATGTGGCAAATAGTCACCATCACCCTTCGATGATAGAATGCTGCGTCGCCGCAGCGCCGGCTGCCCTTCACACCGAGCCGCTCGAAGTTCGGTCAGGTCCCCGATTTTGATGGAGTTACGCGTGTCTTCAAGACGCATTTTCCGCCCGTTGCTTGCCCTTCTGCTGATCGGCTCCGCGGGTGTCTATAGCGCTGCGAAAGCGCAGACTCAACCGAAGGCCCCCGATACGATGGAAGCGCGCGTGCAAGGCTGCACGGCCTGCCACGGCTCGCACGGCCAAGGTACCGACAACGACTACTTCCCGCGTCTGGCGGGCAAGCCGGCCGACTATCTGTACAACCAGTTGCAGAACTTCCGCGAAGGGCGCCGCAAGTACCCGCCCATGAACTACCTCGTCACGTATCTTTCTGACGACTACCTTCATCAGATCGCCACGTACTTCTCGCAGCAACGCCCGCCGTACCCCACGCCGGCCAAGCCGACCGTGTCGGCGGCCATCGTTGCGCGCGGCCAGCAGATCGTTCTGAACGGCGACGCATCCAAACAGATTCCGGCGTGCGCGGCTTGCCACGGCAAGGCGCTGACCGGCATGGAACCCGCTATCCCGGGTCTGGTCGGCCTGCATGCTGACTACATCAGCGCGCAATTGGGCGCATGGCGTTCGGGCTCGCGCCATGCCATCGCACCTGATTGCATGCACACCATCGCCACCCGTCTGACCGACGAAGACGTGAACGCCGTTGCTGCCTGGCTTTCCACGCAAAAGGCCCCACAAAACCCCGTGCCGGCTCCGGCCCGCTCGATGAAGACTCCGCTTGCCTGCGGCAGCGAACCGCAATAAGGCACCGGGAGAGACACTCAAATGAAACGCAAGTCTTTGTTCGCCCTCTCGGCAGTCGTCGTCGTTGCGGCTGCCGCACTCGTTCCCGTCCTGTGGTCGGGCGGCGACAACCTGCATAACGGCACGGCAATGGCAGCAACGCCCGCCGACCAGGCCGCGCTGATCAAGAAGGGCGAGTACCTCGCCCGCGCCGGCGACTGTATCGCCTGCCACACGGTGCGCGGCGGCAAGCAGTTCGCCGGCGGCCTGCCGATGGCGACGCCGTTCGGCACGATGTTCACGCCGAACATCACGCCTGACGACCAGTACGGTATCGGCAAGTGGACGCAGGACGACTTCTACCGCGCCATGCACACGGGTCGTTCGAAAGACGGCAGCCTGCTGTACCCGGGCTTCCCGTTCACGAGCTACACGAAGGTCACGCGCGCCGACTCTGACGCGATCTACGCGTACCTGCGCTCGGTCACGCCGGTCAACGTGCCGAGCCGTCCGCACGAACTGAAATTCCCGTTCAACCAGCGCAACATGCTGATCGGCTGGCGCACGCTGTTCTTCCGCGAAGGCGAGTACAAGGCTGATCCGACCAAGTCGGTCGAATGGAACCGTGGCGCTTACCTGATCGAAGGCCTCGGCCACTGCGGCATGTGCCACACGTCGATCAACGCCATGGGCGGCCCGGTCAGTTCGGCTGCGTTCGCTGGCGGCCTGATCCCGCTGCAGAACTGGTACGCACCGTCGTTGACGTCGAACAAGGAAGCCGGCCTCGGCGACTGGGAAACCAAAGACATCGCCGACCTGCTGAAGACCGGTGTGTCGAATCGCGGCGCGGTGTTCGGTCCGATGGCTGAAGTGGTTCACAACAGCCTGCAGTACATGTCGGACGAAGACATCAACGCGATGGCCACGTACCTGAAGACGATTCCGCAGAAGAGCGAAGCACCGGAACCGCTGCAGCTCGAGACCTCGGAAAAGTTCGGTGGCGAACTGTTGAAGCAAGGTCAGAAGATCTACGCTGACAACTGCGCGAAGTGCCACGCGGAAAACGGTCTTGGTATGCCGCCGTCCTTCCCGCCGCTGGCGAACAACCAGTCGATCCAGATGCCGTCGGCGGTCAATCCGATCCGTATGGTGCTGAACGGCGGTTACCCGCCGAGCACGGAAGCCAATCCGCATCCGTATGGCATGCCGCCGTTCGCACAGGCACTGTCGAACACGGAAGTGGCAGCCGTCGTGACGTACATTCGTATGTCGTGGGGCAACCACGGTACGGCTGTGTCGCCGCAGCAAGTGTCCGATCTGCGCTCGGCGCCGCTCGACTAAGCAGCGTTTGATGCACCTGGGGCGCGGCCTGCGAAAAACGCGGCCGCGCCCTTCGTTTTTTCAGGACCGGTATCATGTGGGTAGTACATACCCTTATGAAATCGCGCAGGAGGAAAGAGCCGTGCATGTCGGTGAGCGTTTCAACAGCATTACCCATCTCGTCGGCGCCGTGCTGTCGGTGGCGGGGCTGGCTACGCTCGTGACAATGGGCGCGCTCGACGGCGACGCGTACAAGGTGGTGAGTTTCAGTGTCTACGGTGCGATGTTGTTCGTGCTGTATGCTATCTCGACGCTTTACCACAGCGTGCGCAACCCGCGTGTCAAAGCGGTTCTGCAGAAATGCGACCATTCGGCGATCTATCTGTTGATCGCCGGCAGCTACACCCCGTTCACGCTGGTCACTTTGCGCGGACCGTGGGGCTGGTCGCTATTCGGCGTAAGCTGGGGGCTTGCCGCTCTCGGCATCGTGCAGGAACTGACGCTCGGGCGACGCACCCGCAGCGTTTCGATGGTGCTGTATGTCTTGATGGGATGGCTCGCGCTCGTTGCCGTCCGCCCGCTGGTTCAAGCCTTACCGGCAGCGGGTACCGCCTGGCTCGTGGCCGGCGGAATCATCTACAGCGCCGGTATCTACTTCTTCATCAACGACGAGCGCATCCGGCACGGACATGGTATCTGGCACCTGTTCGTACTGGCGGGCAGTCTGTGTCAATTCGTCAGTGTTGCGCGCTACGTCGCGTGACATCCCACGGCGGCGAAATGCAACTTAAGGCCAGTCAACGTGTCTGCATAGCGCGTTGAAGCATTCGGCACGCATCTGAGCGTGCCGCCGATTTCTCTGCGACCGGAACTGGGCTTTGGCCTCGAACGCGCCATAGAGGCGTGTTCATGCCGTGCCTGTACTCGCTGGTACCCGCCTGGGTCCATGGGGTGCCGTCTGGTGCCGTTCGCGAAACTGCATTGCAAAGAGCATTTATGTCTTTTGATTCCCTCGGCTTGTCCGAACCGCTGGTCCGCGCTGTACACGAACTCGGCTACACCACCCCGACTCCGATCCAGACACAAGCGATCCCCGCCGTGCTCAACGGCGGCGACCTGCTGGCCGGCGCGCAGACCGGCACCGGCAAGACCGCCGGCTTCACGCTGCCGATCCTGCAGCGTCTGAACACCATGCCCGCCGTCACCTCGGCCTCGGGCAAGCGCGTCGTGCGCGCGCTGATCCTCACGCCGACGCGCGAGCTGGCCGCCCAGGTCGAAGAAAGCGTGCGCGCGTACGGCAAGTACCTGAAGCTGAAGTCGACCGTGATGTTCGGCGGCGTCGGCATCAATCCGCAGATCGGCGCACTGCGCAGCGGTGTGGACATCGTCGTCGCCACGCCTGGCCGTTTGCTCGACCACATGCAGCAGAAGACCATCGACCTGTCGCATCTCGAGATTCTCGTGCTCGACGAAGCGGACCGCATGCTGGACATGGGCTTCATCCACGACATCAAGCGCGTGCTCGCGAAGTTGCCGCCGAAGCGTCAGAACCTGCTGTTCTCGGCCACCTTCTCCGACGAGATCAAGACGCTCGCCGACAACCTGCTCGACTCGCCGGCGCTGATCGAAGTCGCGCGCCGCAACACCACAGCCGAACTGGTCGCGCAAAAGATTCACCCGGTCGACCGCGATAAGAAGCGCGAGCTGCTCACGCATCTCATCAAGCAACACAACTGGTTCCAGGTGCTGGTGTTCACGCGCACCAAGCACGGCGCGAACCGCCTTGCCGAACAGCTGACGAAGGACGGCATCAGCGCCCTGGCGATTCACGGCAACAAGAGCCAATCGGCCCGCACGCGCGCGCTCACCGAGTTCAAGGACGCCACGCTGCAAGTGCTGGTCGCGACCGACATCGCCGCACGCGGCATCGATATCGATCAACTGCCGCACGTGGTCAACTACGATTTGCCGAACGTGCCGGAAGATTACGTGCACCGCATCGGCCGCACGGGTCGTGCGGGCGCGTCGGGCGAAGCGATCTCGCTGGTGTGCGTCGACGAACTGCAGTTGCTGAAGGACATCGAGAAGCTGATCAAGCGCCAGGTGCCGCAGGAAGTGATCGCCGGTTTTGAGCCGGATCCGACTGCAAAGCCGGAGCCGATTCTGCGCCGTGGTCAGGGTAGCGGCGGTGGCAATCGTCAGCCGCGCCAGAGCCAGGGTGCGCCGAAGCGTGAAGGTGGTCAGCGTGACGGCGGCCGTCGCGATGGTGCGTCGTCAGCAAAGCCCGCACAACGTTCGGGTCAGCGCCCAGCGAATGGTCAGCAGCAGCCGAAGCCGCAAGGGGCGAAGCCGGCCGGCAACGGCGGCCAGCCGCGCCGCGACGGTCAGCGTCATGACGGTCAGCCGCGTGCAGCGGCGCACGAAGGCAGCGCCGCGCAACATGCACCGCGCAAACCACAGGCTGCAAAACCGCAAGGCGGCAATCCGGGTGCTTTGCTGGGTGGCGCAAAGCCGCGCAACGACGCGCCGCGTGGCGGCCAGCCGACGCGCAGCGGTCAGCGCGGCCGTTAAGTTTTAAGTTTCAAGCACTGCCGCTCGCTGGCCGTAGTCCCAGACTACCGGCTAGCCGCAGCGGCAGCCTGCTTCAGGTGCTCGATCTGCTGTTCCCATCGGTCGAGCACCGCCTTCTCTTCCCCTGCCAGTTCAAACGTAATGCCGCTTGTCAGGCGCGCATAACGCACGCTCTGCGCCTCCCCTGTGTCGATCGAGCCGATGAGATACATGAGGCCGCTGTCATCGCCTGTCACGCCCTTTAGCGGCGTCAGACGCAACTGCACCTGATAGAACGCCTCGTCGCAGACAAACGTCAGTGCGGCCCGGCCGCTTTGCGCGATCACACGCGCCGCCCGCGCTTGCGGCCACAATGCGATGCACAGCGAGCGCGAATCAGATGCGTACAACTCGCCGACGCCCAGCAGCGAGGTGCGCACATGGCCGTTCGCATCGACAGTCAGCAGCGACGCAGTGAACCCCGTCTTGCTCGCCAGCGACGAGCCGTCGAACAACGTGCGGACAACGTCGGGCCATTCGTCAAACACGTGCTGTTCGAGCGGACGTTCGGGTGAAGGGGAATCGCTCATCGTATCGATCCGGTCAGTGGCGGGTTGCCGAGGTTGCCAAGCTTGCAAGGATCAATCATGCCTCGAAAGATGAATGGCCCGCATAAGCGGGCCATTCATCTTCATCCGTATCTCGCGAACTCAGCCGACAAACATCAGCGAAAGAACACGTGCTGTGTGATCTTGGCGAGCGGATAATGCACGCCCGGTTGAATCTTGGCCGGCAGATCGAGCGGTTTGAGCAGCATCTTCACGCACATGTCAGCCGACAGATTGCGCCGCACCAGCGCATTGATGCGCGCCGCGCGTTCGCGGTTATAGGCCGAATCATGCACGCGCTCCGGATAGCGGATCGCGAAAACATGCCGCAACGCAATCTCCGAGTCCTCGTTCTTGATCTCCATCACACGCCGCATCAACGCGCCGAGAACCGCAAGACGGCCATTGCCTTCGATCTTGTTGTACTTCTTGAAGAACTTGAAGAAGTGCTTGTAGTGACGGACTTCGTCAGTGCGAATGTTGTCAGTGATCTGCTTGAGCACCGGCTCATCCGAACATTCGCCAATCGCGCGGTACAGCGTTGCGGTACCCGTTTCCACCACACAGCGCGCGACCATCTCGAGCGCGCGGGTCTTTTCGAAGTCTTCGACCGAACAGGTCAGCGAATACTCTTCCATGAAATTGCGGAAGGCGGTGTCCCAGTCGAACTCAGGCCAGACGTAGGCGATATACGTCTTGAGAGCCCGGCCGTGCTGCATCTCTTCCGGCTCCCATTCCTGATTGAGCCAGGCCGAGACTTCGGGATCGCCGTCGAAGAAAGTGCTCAGGTTACTGGTGTAAAGATCGGTACCGCTTTCGATGAAGGAGGCGGCGCACAACAGAAGCAGCAGGTCTTCGTTAGCGACGGCCTTCTGACGATCTATGCGGGTGAGGTCGATATCCTCGATCCGCCAGGGCATCACATGGTTCAGCTCAGTGTGCATTGTTCTTGCTCCGAAAGCTGTATCGACTCGTGGAGCGCTCGAAACCGCCCACTATCGCAAGGGCGGCCCGCCGTGTCAGATACAGCATCTTGATTAGAGTTAACCCCTTGTATCTTGCATCTTAGCCGGTGTTTCACAACTCTGCAGATAACCCAGCACAGACCGTGCCGAACCGCCGCAGTTCCAGATTCACGGTAGTCGAATCCTTCGGTTGATTACAAGGGCGCACGCAAGGCACAAAAAAAGCCAGCTCGGAGAACTGGCTTTGATTTGAAACGATGATTGCATATCAAGCGCGACAAGGCTCGCTACGATGCACAACGGCCATCGGCAACACCGTCATGCGGGCTGAACACCTTCGAGATGCCGAACGCGCCGCATACGCCACGCGACCACCACGAGCGACAAACCCGAGAGCACGGCCGCAACCAGAACGTAGTAACTTGGCGCAAGCTTGTCGCCGGTCAAATGAATGAAGGTCTCCACGATCGTCGGTGCAAAGCCACCGAAAATCGTTACGCCGATGCTGTAACCAATTGAAAGACCGGTCGAGCGCACCTGCGTCGGAAAGATCTCGGACATCAGCGCGGGCATCGGTCCGGAATAAGCCGCCTTGAAAATTCCGGCGGTGCCTTGCAACAGCAGCAGCCAGCCGATCGTCGGATGCGACTGCAGCAACGCGAACATCGGATAGATCAGCGCGCCCATCAGAATCGACGTGGTCAGCATGATGCGAATCCGGCCGATGCGATCGGACAATGCGCCCATCACAGGCGACAGCAGGAATTGCAAGCCGCCGTTCAGCACCACGACCCCGAACGACGCCGCAGCCGGCATGTGCAACTGCTTGACCGCGTACATCGGCATGTAGAGCTGCAATACGTAGACGCCCACCGTGGATTGCGCGACGATGCCCACGGCCAGCAGCAGATTCACCCACTGGTTGCTGAACGACGCCTTCTTCTCGTCGGACGCCACCTGAAGCTTGCTCGCGGACTCACGCGCTTCGCGCAAGGCGAGAAACTCCGGCGTCTCGTCGAGATGCGACCGGATGTAATAGCCCACCGGCCCGATCAGCAGACCAAAGATGAACGGAAGGCGCCAGCCCCAGCTAGTGAGTTGCTCGGGCGGCATCCACGCGGTCAGCAGCGAACCAAAGGCTGCCGCGGTGATCGCGGCCAGGCCCTGGCTCGCGAACTGCCAGCTCGCGTAGTAACCACGCCGTGACGCGCTGTGTTCGACCATGAACGCCGTCGCGCTGCCGAACTCACCGCCCACCGCGAAACCTTGCACAAGCCGCGCAAGCAGGATCAACACGGGCGCAGCAAGACCGATCGACGCATACGGCGGCATCACCGCCATTGTGAAGGTACCGACCATCATCAGCGCGATGGCGACCGTGAGCGCCGCCTTGCGGCCCTTACGGTCGCTGTAGACGCCCAACACGACGGCGCCCAACGGCCGCATCAGGAACGAGATGCCGAAGGTGGCGATGGCGAGCAGCGTTGAGAGCCACTCGTCCTGCATCGGGAAGAACTGTTTGGCGATGATGGTCGCGAAGTAACCATAGACCAGAAAGTCGAACCACTCGAGCGCATTGCCGACCGACGACGAAAACACGATCCGCCGCACCATGGCTTTGGAAAGCGGTGCGGACGTGGAAGGCGGGGAAGCTGTCGCGAGTTGCGACGCACGGATGTTCATTCAGAACCCCGCTGCCAGCCCGTCGCGACGGCTGTCGCTCGCCGCCACATAGCCACGGTCCGGATCGTTGCGATCGAGCTTCCAGATGTACTGGCCGGAGCCGAAGTCCATATACGGATCGTCGACCGACTTGATCGTGTGGCCCAGCTTCTGCAGCGCCGCGGCGGTCGCCGGATCGAGCGTCGATTCGATGTCGATCGTGAAGTCGCGGTTGACCTTCCAGCGCGGCGCATCGCAGGCGGCCTGCGGTTGCTGACCGTAGTCGAGCATCCGCACGACCGACTGCAGGTGGCCTTGCGGCTGCATATCGCCGCCCATCACGCCGAAGCTCATCACCGCTTCCTGTTTGCCATCCACCTGTTGCGTCAGGAACGACGGGATGATGGTGTGGAACGGCCGCTTGCCGCCTTCCACCACGTTCGGCGACTTCGGGTCCATCGAGAAGCCGCAGCCGCGGTTCTGCATCGCGATGCCGCTATCGGGCACCACGATGCCCGAGCCGAAGCCCATGTAGTTCGACTGGATGAAGCTGACCATCATGCCGCGCTCGTCCGCCACCGACATGTAGATCGTGCCACCGGCCTTCGGCATGCCGAAGTCGAATTGCGTGGCGCGTTTGTGGTCGATCAGCTTCGCGCGCGACGTGAGGTACGCGTCGTCGAGCATCTGCTCGGGCGTCACGTCCATCGAACGCGGATCGGCGACGTAGCGGTAGACGTCGGCGAATGCCAGCTTCATCGCTTCGATCTGCAAATGCTGCGACTCGACGTTGTCGACAGCCAGTTCCTTCACGTCGAACTTTTCGAGGATGCCCAGCGCGATCAGCGCCGCGATGCCCTGGCCGTTCGGCGGAATTTCATGCACGGTGTAGCCGCGATAATCCTTGCCGATCGGCTCGACCCAATCCGCTTTGTAGTTGCGCAGATCGTCGAGGGTCAGCGCGCCGCCGCCTTCACGCGCAAACGCCGCGATCTGTTCGGCGATCTCGCCTTCGTAGTACGCGCGCGGGCCTTGTTCGGCGAGCTTGCGCAGCGTCCTGGCGTGACCCGGAAAGCGCACCAGCTCGCTGACTTCCGGCGCACGGCCGCACGGCATAAAGGTTTGCGCGAAGCCCGGCAGGTCCTTCAATTCCGGCACGGCGGCCGCCCATTTGTAAGCGACGATGCTTGCCACCGCATGTCCGCGCTCGGCGATTTCGATCGCCGGCTCCATCAGGTCGGCGAACGGCAGCGAGCCGAATTTCTGATGCAGCGCTTCCCAGCCGGCGATCACGCCCGGCACCGTCACGGCATCCCAGCCGCGCTTGGGTTGCTTCGCGAGACCGTTTTCCTCACCGTACTTGCGCTTGAAGTAATCGACGTTCCAGGCCGCGGGCGACACGCCGGACGCGTTCAGGCCATGCAGCTTCTTGCCGTCCCACACCAGCGCGAAGGCGTCGCCGCCCAGCCCGCACGACACGGGTTCGACCACCGTGATGGCCGCCGCCGCCGCGATCGCCGCGTCGACGGCATTGCCGCCCTTCCACAGCATCCGCAGACCCGCTTGCGCGGCGAGCGGATGCGAAGTCGAAACGATGTTGCGCGCGAATACAGGCAGACGCGGTGTCGGGTAAGGGTTTTGCCAGTTGAAGCCAGTCATGTCGAACACTCTCGAAAGCGTGGTCCGGCGCGTTCTCGAACGCCGGACACCATGGAAACGGGTGAAACGCGGGTAAAGCGGGTAAAGCGCGGAACCTTGGATTGCAGCGCGATCCGGCACAAAAAACAAATTCATTTATCAAATGAATAAATGCGCAAATTGCCTGAATGGATCCGTGCAGTCGTCCTCGAGCCGAACCGTGACGCATGAGTTGGCAGACAAGACGTGCGATGGTCTTACAATAGCTCACCCTCGTTCACGCATGACCCGCTTTCCGGCTCGGCTTATTGGGCCGGCGGCGGGCAGCACCGATAAAAACCCACGACCCGAGACACATGACCCGAGACCCCCGCCTGACTCTCAATGCCCGGCAACAGGAACTGCTGGAGTGGGTGCAACGCGACGGCTTCGTGACCGTGGACGACCTCGCGGCCCACTTCGACGTGACGCCGCAGACGATCCGCCGCGACGTCAACTGGCTCGCCGACATGAACCTGCTGCGCCGTTATCACGGCGGCGCCAGTCTGCCGACCAGCTCCGAGAACGTCTCGTACACGGCGCGTCAGCGGATGTTCCACGAAGAGAAGCGGCGCATTGCGACGCTAGTGGCCACTCACATTCCCGATCAGGCGTCGCTTTTTATCAACCTCGGCACGACCACCGAAGAAGTCGCGCGAGCGCTCAACCGGCACCGCGGCCTGCGCGTGATCACCAACAATCTGAATGTCGCCAGCATGATGAGCGGCTATCCGGATTGCGAAGTGCTGGTGACGGGCGGCATCGTGCGGCCGTGGGACAAGGGCATCGTCGGCGAACTGGCGATCGACTTCATCCGGCAATTCAAGGTGGACTTCGCGATCATCGGTACGTCGAGCATTGAAACGGACGGCACGCTGCGTGATTTCGACACCCGCGAAGTGCGCGTGGCCGAGGCGATCATCCAGCATGCGCGCACCGTGTTTCTCGCCGCCGACAACTCCAAGTTCGGCCGCCCGGCGCTCGTCCGCCAGGGGCATCTCGACCAGATCGACGCGCTTTTCACCGACGCCGCACCGCCCGCCGAAATGAACGAAACGCTTACGGCCGCCAATTGCCAGGTGTATGTCGCCGAGTGATCCCAGGTGTCTTCGGCCATGCTGCAGCGCACGCAAAACTTCGAGTGAAATCAAGGATCTGGCCGCTATCCCAAACCGCCCCTGCGCGTCCCAATTGTCAAACGGAAAATTTACTGGGGCCCCTTTGGTGTTTGTCCGGCGGTTGACTACACTCCAGTTCCCCGGCGTCCGTTCCGCGTTACGCGGAGTGCCGGCAGCGTGAACCTGTCGTGTTAGCCATACCTCCCGCCTGATCCTCTAGCGGACTCCACTGGCATCGTGCCAGTCGCCGGCAAGGCCGTCCGCGTTTGCTTGACATGGAGAGAACGATGCTGAGTCCGCATGAATTCGCCACGTTGTTGCTCGTCAAGGACGCTCCCAATCAAGTCGACATGGAGCGAGAAGAACTCGACGCCCTGCTGGAACGCCAGCTCGTGCAACTTGAACGGCTCGCGTCGGGCAACGAACAATGGCGCGTGACCGAAACCGGCGACAGTGCACTCCGCGCGATCAAGCGTTTTTCCTAGTAAGTTGGATCACAAAGCAAAGCGGCCGCATCAACGGCCGCTTTGTTGTGCCCAAATCATTTACACAGTAAATTGACGCGACGGACCTTCTGCCCTCGCGCATGCCAAAAACGCTCTCCGCCGACGACATCCAGCATTTCCGCGAAACCATGCGGCGCGTGGCCGAAAATGCGTTCGCCACGCGCGGCGCGCAAGGCGTGACGATGCGCGAACTGGCGAAAGAATTGGGTTGCAGCGCGATGACACCCTATCGCTACTTCCGCGACAAAGACGAAATCCTTGCGATGGTCCGCGCGGCGGCGTTCAACCGCTTTGCGGCGCGGCTCGAAGCCGTGGCGAAGGACGCTTCCGTGACCGACCGCTCCGCCGTCAGCGAGGCTTACGTGGCGTTCGCGCTCGACGAGCCTCATGCCTACCGCCTGATGTTCGATCTGACCCAGCAGGAAGATGCCTATCCGGAACTCCGAGCCGCATCGCACCGCGCCTGGCGCATGCTCGGGGCGCACTTCGAGCAGCTCGTTGCCGCGGGCATTCTGGAGGGCGATCCGCAATTGATCGGCTACGCCTACTGGGCAAGCCTGCACGGCTTCACCATGCTGGCGCTCGCCAATCAGTTGCCTTTGCCGCAGGCACAACAGGCGCAACAGGCAGCGGGAAGCAACGCGCCCACGCGCGAGGCCGTCTTCGCGCAGATTCGCCGGATGTTATGGCGCGGGGCGCAGCCGCAGCGCGGCGAGCCCGGCTTAGTCCATCAACTCACTCAACGCGAATAACCGCGGGAAGCATCGGGAAGAAAAGCCCGGGCGCGAAGCTCAGCCGGCGCGCAAAGTCGGATCAGCCGCCGCGCGCCAGCTCAACGCTCTGGCTCGCTGGTCAGTGAAGAACGTCACCCACTGATTACGCACTTGCGGGTCGGCACTCGCGCCGAGGCTCGTGTAATGCTGCGCCAGCGACGCCTGGAACGCGCAGAAATCATCCTTCGACAACTTACCGCGCCGGTTCGCCACGTAGGCATCGAACAGGGTCGCGTAGACACCTTGCGCGTCGTTGCCGTAGTCGACCGTCTGGGCGCTGCACATCTGCTGCAACGATGTGAATGAGGGTGCGCCCATCGTCCCGTTCAAGCTCGGCGAGCTCACGCATCCCGTCAGGAGCGCAGCGGCGCCGATCATCCAAAGTCCACGCATGAATTCACCTCGAAATGGCTGCTGCCGAGAGTATCGTCCCTCGCTGCGCGTTGCGCCACCACCTTGGCCAATCGTTAGAGGATCACCTGATAAAACCGAACTTTACTTTTTCGAATATGTTCATTAAAGTTCGCAAACGAACACTATCGGTTCGATAGATTTTCCAAACCATTTTCCGAATACGACGCAGGGGACACAGCAGGTGACGCAAGGCTCGAGATACGATTTGCTCGTCGTGGGCGGCGGGATCAACGGCGCAGGCATCGCACGCGATGCGGCGGGCCGCGGCCTGTCGGTGCTGCTCTGCGAACAGGACGATCTGGCGGCCCATACGTCGTCGGCCAGCACCAAGTTGATTCACGGCGGCCTGCGCTACCTCGAATACCGCGAGTTCGGACTGGTGCGCAAGGCGCTGCAGGAGCGCGAAACGCTGCTGCGCGCGGCGCCGCACATCATGTGGCCGCTGCGCTTCGTGATGCCGCACATGCCCGATCTGCGTCCGGCCTGGCTGATCCGCGCCGGTCTGTTCCTTTACGATCACCTCGCCAAACGCGAACTGCTGCCCGGTTCGCGCGGCATCGTGATGCGCAACCATCCCGCCGGCGCGCCGCTGGTCGATTCGATCAAGCGCGGTTTCGTCTATTCGGACGGCTGGGTGAACGACGCGCGTCTGGTCGTGCTGAACGCGCTGGATGCACAGGAGCGCGGCGCAAAGATTCTCACGCGCACCAAGCTGCTGAGCGCGGTGCGCGCCGGCGGCGAGTGGCGCGCGCAACTCAAGCGCGCGGACGGCACGATCCTCGACGTGCGCGCCGCCTCGATTGCGAATGCGGCCGGACCGTGGGTCGGCGAATTGCTGCATGGCGCGCTCGGCCGCGAAGCGACGCACAGCGTGCGCCTCGTGAAGGGCAGCCATATCGTCACGCGCCGTCTGTTCGAACACGATCACGCGTACATCTTCCAGAATCCGGACAAGCGGATCATCTTCGCGATTCCGTACGAACACGATTACACGCTGATCGGCACGACCGACCTCGAATATCGTGGCGACCCGTCGCAAGTAGCGATCAATGCCGACGAAACACAGTACCTGTGCGACTCGATCAACCGCTACTTCAAAGAAAAGATCTCGCCGCAAGACGTGCGCTGGACCTACTCGGGCGTGCGTCCGCTACTCGAGGAAGAAGGCGCGGACAACCCATCGGCGGTCACGCGCGATTACTCGCTGGAACTCGATGCGCCCGCGGGCGAAGCACCGCTGCTGTCGGTGTTCGGCGGCAAGATCACGACCTTCCGCAAGCTGGCGGAAGAAGCCGTCGACAAACTCGCGCACGCGTTGCACAACAGCGCGTCTTCGTGGACGGCCGGCGCACCCCTGCCCGGCGGAGATATTCCGCAAGCCAATTTCGAGCGCTTTCTCACCGGTTTCAAGCAGCAGAATGCGTGGCTGCCCGCCGACCTGGCTCATCGCCTCGCGCGTGCGTATGGCACCCGCGTAAAAAATGTCATAGGTAACGCCCGCTCGGTGGCGGACCTCGGCCGCGCTTTCGCGCCGGGTCTCTACGAAGCCGAACTCACCTATTTGCGCGACACCGAATGGGCGCGCAGCGCGCAGGATGTACTGTGGCGCCGCTCGAAACTCGGCCTGCACGTCGAACCGGGCACGCTCGATTCGATCACACGCGACATTGACGCGTGGTTCGCCCGCGAGCCCGTCCGGCAGAGCGCTTAGCCAAACCGGTTAGTTGGATTGTTTATTGAGTTGGACCGCTGGGTTAAACCACTAAGTCTGGTCATTTAGTCAGGTCACTGAGTTAAGCCATTTAGCTGAGCCGCATAGTCAGGCTACTGCGACACGGCCTCGCTATTTGCATGAACCCGTATTAACCGAATCGATTTTCACCCCTCGGCTACTGACAAAGCCGGGACGCACAACCACAAGCTGTTGCAGCCCGCTTAAAACAATAAGCCGTTCCCGTCGCCGGTCAACAGGCCGGCGATTCATAAAACGCATGGAGAAGAGACAATGCAGGATCAGTACATCCTCGCGCTTGACCAAGGCACCACCAGCTCACGCGCGATGCTGTTCGACCGGCTCGGCAATATCGTGTCGACCGCTCAGAAAGAATTCCAGCAAATCTATCCGCGTCCAGGCTGGGTCGAGCACGACCCGCAGGAAATCTGGTCGACGCAGGCCGGCGTCGCCGCCGAAGCCGTCACGCGTGCCGGCATGAACGGCACCTCGATCGCTGCGATCGGCATTACCAATCAGCGTGAGACCACCATCGTGTGGGATCGCGAAACCGGCCACCCGATCTATAACGCGATTGTCTGGCAAGACCGCCGCACCGCCGACTTCTGCGATCAGCTCAAAGAGCAAGGTCTGGAAGAAAAAGTCCGCGCGAAAACTGGTCTGCCGATCGACTCGTATTTCTCGGCGACCAAGATTCGCTGGATTCTCGACAACGTCGAAGGCGCCCGCGAAAAAGCGAAGCAAGGCCGCCTCGCCTTCGGCACGGTGGATAGCTGGCTGGTGTGGAATTTCACCAAGGGCGGTCTGCACGTCACCGACGTAACCAATGCGTCGCGCACCATGCTGTTCAATATCCACACGCTGAAGTGGGACGACGAACTGCTCGAAGCGCTCGACATTCCGCGCAACATGCTGCCGGAAGTGCGTGCGTCGTCGGAAGAATACGGGCCGACCAAGACCACGGTATTCGCCTCCAAGATTCCGCTCGCAGGCATCGCCGGCGACCAGCACGCGGCCCTGTTCGGCCAGATGTGCACGGAGTCCGGCATGGTGAAGAACACCTACGGCACGGGCTGCTTCCTCGTCATGAACACCGGCGACAAGCCGATCGAATCGAAGAACAATCTCGTCACCACCATCGCGTGGCAGATCGGCGACCAGATCAACTATGCGCTCGAAGGCAGCATCTTTATCGGCGGCGCCGTGGTGCAATGGTTGCGCGACGGCCTCGGCATCATCAAGAACGCCGCTGAAATCGAAACGATGGCGCGCAGCGTGCCGCATAGTGACGGCGTGTATCTGGTGCCGGCGTTTGCAGGTCTCGGCGCGCCGCACTGGAACGCACGGGCCCGCGGCACGCTGTTCGGCGTGACGCGCGGCACGAGTTCGGCGCACATCGCCCGCGCCGCGCTCGATTCGATCGCCTATCAATCGCTCGACGTGCTGAAAGCGATGGAAGCCGACTCCGGGATTCGCATCGGCGAATTGCGCGTGGACGGCGGCGCTTGCGCGAATAATCTGCTGATGCAATTCCAGGCGGACATTCTCGGCGTCGACGCCGTACGGCCGAAGGTATCGGAGACGACCGCGTTGGGCGCGGCCTATCTGGCCGGCCTCGCGGTCGGCTACTGGAAGGATGTGAACGAACTGAAAAGCCAGTGGGCACTCGATCGTCGTTTCACACCGGCCTTGCCGCACGCCGAGGTCAAGGAATGCCTCGATGGCTGGAAGCGCGCGATCCGCGCCGCGAAGGCTTGGGCCGACACGCCCTGATTGCTGTCCACAGGTTCCACAAGACACCTTTCGACATAACGAAGCCGCCTATCCCGCGGCTTCCCTAATAACTATATTTCGGATAACCAATAATGTCTCCTTACATTGCGGAATTCATCGGCACCGCACTCCTGGTGCTGCTCGGCAACGGCGCGGTCGCCAACGTGCTGCTCGCACGCACCAAGGGCAAAGGCGCGGACCTGATCGTCATCGTGATGGGCTGGGCGATGGCCGTGTTCATCGCCGTGTACGTCACGGCATCGTATAGCGGCGCGCATCTGAATCCGGTGGTCACGATCAGCCTCGCGCTGGCCGGCAAATTCGCGTGGGCGAAAGTACCGGGCTACGTCGTGGCGCAGATGCTCGGCGGGATGGCGGGAGCCCTGCTCGTGTGGCTCGCGTATCGTCAGCACTTCAACAAGGAAGGCGATGCCGACGTGAAGCTCGGCGTGTTCTGCACGTCGCCCGCGATTCGCAGCGTGCCGCATAACCTGCTCACCGAAATGATCGCGACTTTCGTGCTGATTCTCGGCGTGCTATATCTGGCTTCGCCGCAAGTTGGCCTCGGTGCGCTCGACGCGCTGCCGGTCGGCCTGCTGGTGCTCGGCATCGGCATTTCGCTCGGCGGCCCGACCGGTTACGCGATGAGCCCGGCGCGCGACCTGTCGCCGCGCCTGATGCACGCGTTGCTGCCGATTCCGGGCAAGCGCGACAGCGACTGGCATTATTCGTGGATTCCGGTGTGCGGTCCGCTGCTGGGCGGCGCGGCGGCAACAGGGTTGTATTTGTATCTGCACGCGCACTGATACTGCGGCACACGTGGGGCGTATATCGGGCGCACGCAAGGCGCACTAAACACGCGCTCACGGCGTAAGTAAACGCCGACGGAAAGCGACGGCGCCGCGCACGCGGCGCCAAAGCACGTATCATGATGCTTTCAATCTCCGCGCATGAGCTTGCAACTGTCCTGCTCGCGTACCTCTCGCTTTCCGTCTTAAAGCATGATCGACCACCTCATCTGTGACTGCGACGGCGTGCTCGTCGACAGCGAAATCATCGCTGACCGCGTGATGCTCGAAACACTGTCCGCCACCTTCCCCGGCCTCGACTTCGAACCTGTCGTCAAGACGGCGTTCGGCCAGCAGACCTCACGCTTTCTCGAAGGTATCGAGAAGTCGTTCGAGATCACGCTGCCCGCCGATTTCTTCAATACGATTGAACACAATGTCGAGCTCGAACTCGCGGCATCGCTCAGTCCGATCAACGGCGTGCGCGACGCCTTGCAACGCGTCACGCTGCCGGCAGCGGTCGTGTCGAACAGCCGGATGGCGCGCGTGAATGCGTCGGTACGGCGCGCGGGTTTGCAACAGATTTTCGGCGAACGGATTTTCAGCGCCGAACAGGTGGCGCGACCGAAGCCCTATCCGGACGTGTATCTGTTCGCGGCGAAAACGCTGGGTGTGGAACCCTCGCGCTGCGTCGTCGTGGAAGATAGCGTGGCCGGTTTGAATGCGGCACGCGCGGCGGGCATGAAGACGATTGCTTTCGTCGGTGCGAGCCATATTCCCGACGGTTATGCAGATGCGCTGCGCAAGATGGGCATGACACGCATCATGAAGCATATGGATGAACTGCCCGCCCTGGTCGAAGCCGGTGTCCGCGGCGAATTTGGCGACGTGCAGTCTTAACGGATGCGGCAATAGAAAAAGCCGGCTGCGATAGCCAGCTTCACATTCCTGAGAAACCCCGCGCTTTTTCAAGCGCGGGGTTTTTTCTTTCAGCGGCGCACGAGTGCGTCGAGTCCGTGCTGGCCGGCGCAGCCGCACCGAACGGCCAAGCGTTCGCATTCAACCATCAACCGGATCACGGCACGCGACACACCCTTAGCGCATCAAACCTCGTCGGCCACGCATTCGCGCGCTGTCGCCAGTGCCTGGCGGAATTCCACCAGTTCGGCGATCGTCAGCATCGGCAGATTGTGTTGTTGAGCGAAACGCTCCACGTCCGCACCGCGCGTCATCGTGCCGTCCGCGTTCATCAGCTCGCACAGCACACCGGCCGGCTTCAGACCCGCAAGAATCGCGAGATCGACCGTGCCTTCGGTATGGCCGCGACGCGCGAGCACGCCGCCCGGCTGCGCACGCAGCGGGAACACGTGGCCCGGACGCACGATATCGGCAGGCTTCGCCGTATCGCTGATGGCCGCGCGGATTGTCGTCACGCGATCGAGGGCGGACACGCCAGTGGTCACGCCATCGCGTGCTTCGATCGAGACCGTGAACGCGGTGCCGTGACGGCTTTCGTTGTTGACGGCCATCGGCGGCAGTTCGAGTGCGCGGATTTTGTCGTCGGGCAGGCACAGGCAGACGATGCCGCTGCATTCGCGAATCAGCAAGGCCATGGTTTCGACGGAAAGACGCTCGGCGGAAACGATCAGATCGGCTTCGTTCTCGCGGTCGTGATCGTCTTGCAGGACGACAGCGCGGCCATCGCGCATGGCTTGCAAGGCGGCGGCGATACGCGGCGGAACGGGCTCGGTGGCGAGCAGCGGAAGGTCGAGAATTGCGCTGCCCCCCAAGGGGGCTTCCATAGGTACGTCCCACAAGGGGACTTCCCTCGGGGCGTCCGCAATCACCGACGGAGCAGGAAAAGTAGCAAAGGACATAGTTGAAACGCTCATCGCAAAAGTTGGGCGAAAAACGTTTCAGGGCATTGCAAACAGACAAAGACGCGCCGTTGAACGCCGCGCAAAGCGGCGCTCGCGCACCGCCCAAACCTCTGGCGGCGTCACGGGAACGAACATGACTATCTGCACATCTTCTTCCATCCGGACTCTAACCGTCGGCTCTGGCTTCTCACCAGATCTGCTGACCCCGCATCGAACACATTGACGACACGAGCGCTCGCGGGCTCACCGGCTCACGCTTTCGCGCTGCCGGCATACCGCCGGTGGGGAATTTCGCCCCGCCCTGAAGACGCACTGATTGCCGGATCAACCGGCTGGCAAAGGATACAACAGTCGCGCGCAACCTGCAGCGCAACCCCTACTGATTAGACGGACATCTCGGGCTTCACAACCCATTCCACAGCCCATCCGCCTGAAAAACCTTATCCGTCAGACCGGCGCGGCCTGGCGCGTCAAATCGTGTGGCGCGGGCACATCCCAGCGCGGCGGCGTTTCCGCCTTCAGCGTGACGCGGAACGCGCGCGCTTCGGTGTCGCCCGGATTGCGCAGGCTGTGCGGCTGGTCGGCGTCGAACACGATCGCGTCGCCCGTGGCCAGCAATTGACGCTGGTCGTGCACGCTGACTTCCAGCGTGCCTTCGCTCACGACCAGATTCACGGTCGTACCGGGCGCGCGGCGCGTGCCGGCTTCCGTATGCAACGGCGCGATGCGCAGCTCGTGAAACTCGGCGGCGGTCGGCTCCGCATCGGGATAAAGCGGCCGGGCCGAGTAGCGTCCATTGGAACTGACGAGCCGCGACGAACGCTCCGCCGGCAAATGCTCGAAGCCGTTAGTCGCATGGCGCCGCAAAAACGCCGCCACCGACACCTTCAGGGCGGCGGCCACCTTACACAGCACCTTGATCGACGGCACGCTGCGCGCCGACTCGATCTGCGCGAGCATTGCTCGCGAGACGCCCGAGGCGCGGGCCAGAGCGTCGAGTGAAAGTTGGCGCTCGGCGCGCAAACGGGCGAGATTCACGCCGACCAGATGTTCAAGAGCATCGAAGGGTTCAGCGGCACGCGGCGACGCATCGGTGTCAGCCGTGGGATCGCGAACCAGCGCAAGCGGGGAATGCATGATTGCCTCCAGGAGCGCCGCCGGACGGCGGGCAAGCGGTTAGTGGAAGCAAGATAGCACCGCGCCCCGCCGCGCCCAACGAAGTTATCTTCACACTGTTATCAGCATTGCGGAGGACGATTCTCGCAAAGCTTGTGAGAATTTTTCATATGGGCGCGTTCGGGGCAGATGCGTTTGAGCACGCTCACACGCACTCAACCACAACTTGGGACGTCGGGTGCGCCCACGCAGAGTCAGGCGCTTTGCGCCACGGTCCTGGCCGGCGCATCCATCCGCGCCGCGAACCACGTGAGCAGCAACGCCACCACGCTCACTGCCGCCGCGACCCACGGCAGCGTATCGAGCGAATGACCGTGATTGATCACCAGACCGCCGAGCCACGCGCCGCCCGCATTGCCCACGTTGAAGGCGCCGATGTTCAGCGTCGAAGCCAGATTCGGCGCGGCCGCGGCCTTCTCGACCACCCGCATCTGCAACGGCGGCACCGTGGCGAACGCCGCAATGCCCCACACGAAAATGGTAATCGCCGCGGCCACCTGCGAGTGACTGGTGCGCGCGAAGATCGCCATCACCACCGCGAGCGCCACCAGAATGCCCATCAGCGAAGGCATCAGCGCGCGGTCGGCGAGCTTGCCGCCCACGGTATTGCCAATCGTGAGACCGACGCCGAACAGCACCAGAATCAGCGTCACGCCACGCGGCGAGAAGCCGCTGACCTGCTCGAGAATCGGCGCGATATAGGTGAACACGACGAACACGCCGCCGAAGCCGAGTACCGTCATCGCGAGCGCGGTCCAGACTTGCGGGTCCTTCAGCACGCGTACTTCATGGCCCAGGCCGACCGGACCGGAATCGTGACGATTCGGCACCAGCAGCGACACGCCCGCCAGCGACAGCACGCCGAACGCGCTGACAATCCAGAACGCCGCACGCCAGCCGAACTCCTGGCCGACAAAGGTACCGAAGGGCACGCCAAGCACATTCGCCAGCGTCAAACCGGTGAACATCAGCGCAATCGCGCTTGCCCGCTTTTCAGCCGGCACGAGCGACGCCGCCACCACCGCGCCGATCCCAAAGAACGACCCATGGGCAAACGACGTCACCACGCGTGCGATCATCAGCACCGAATAGCTGGACGCAATCGCGCACAGCGTATTGCCGACAATGAACACCCCCATCAGCAACTGCAACGCGAGCTTGCGCGGCATCTTGCTGGTGACCACCGCGAGCAGCGGTGCGCCGACCGCCACGCCGAGCGCATAGCCGCTCACCAGCAAACCAGCCGACGGAATCGACACGGCCAGATCGCGCGCGACGTCGGGCAGCAAGCCCATGATCACGAACTCGGTCGTGCCGATCGCGAAAGCGCTGATCGCGAGCGCAAGTAATGGAATGGGCATTTTTCTACTCCAGGTCCTAAAGTTGAACGTGTTAACTGCGGTGAGCGTGGCGCAATGCCGTCACGAATTCGATGACCACACCCGGCGCGAGCGCGACGAACAGTTGCCGTTCGGCTTGCTGTGGGCCCATCTGCGGCACTTCGGCAAGCTGATAAGGCATGTCCGCCGCGTGCAGGCGCTGCAAAAGCGCCTGCCATTCGGCTGTGCTCTCCAGCCGGAAAGCGACATGGTCGATGCGCGGCGCCGCCCTGCCTGCCACGGCAGGCACCGTTGCATCGATCAGATGAATCAGCGGACGGCCGTTTGCATACAGCCAGTAGCCGTCGACCGAAAACGGCGGACGCGCGCCCTCCGCGAGCCCGGCGATGTCGACAAAAAAGCGTCGCGCGGTCTCGAGGTCGGCGGTGACGATCGTTGCGTGATCGAGTTGCATGGCGTAGGCGGCACGGAACACAGGGTTTACGAGTAGTGCATTGTGAGCGGAGCACATCGATTTGATAATTGGCGTAGCATTTGAAGCATTTTCAAATTATTTTGAAAGACCCCGATGGATAACCTCGGTGACATCCGCCTGTTCGTCGAAGCGGCGCAGCAGGGCAGCCTGTCGGCGGCGGGCCGCAAGATGGGCCTGACGCCGGCCGCCGCCAGCGCGCGGCTGGCCAAACTCGAAGCCGGCCTGAAAGCGCGCCTGTTCGAGCGCACCACCCGTCAGTTGAGACTCACGGACGAAGGCCGTCTCTACCTGAACTGCTGCCGCCAGGCGCTGCAATCGCTCGACGACGCCGAAGCCGCGCTGCAAGCCGGCCAGGGCGTGGTACGCGGCAAAGTGCGGATATCCGCGACCTCGGACTTCGGCCGCAACCTGCTGATGCACTGGCTCGATGAGTTCAACGCGCTTTACCCGGAAGTCACGTTCGCGCTGACGCTGTCGGACTCGCTGTCGAATCTGGTGCAGGAAGACATCGATCTCGCGATCCGCTTCGGCGTGCCGCAGGACAGCTCGCTGGTGGCCCGCAAACTGGCGCCGAACCGGCGCGTGCTGTGCGCCTCGCCGGAGTACATCGCTCGCAAGGGTGAGCCGAAGGACCCGAACGATCTGGCGAATTTCGACTGCATCGTGCTCGGCACCGCATCCGGCCCGGTCAACGAGTGGCGTTTCACGCGCGGTGACGAAGTGCAGCACTACACGGTGCCGTTCGAAACGTCCCGGGAAACCAACGACGGCGCCGTCGCCCGGGAATGGGCGCGGCGCGGCTACGGGATCGTCATCAAGTCGATGTGGGACGTGGAAGCGGACTTGCGGAGCGACTGCCTGAAAATCCTGCTGCCCGAATGGCGCTATCCGGACGCGCCGTTGCACGCGCTCTACCACCGCAACCGCTTCATGGCGCCGCGCGTGCGCGTGCTGCTCGATTTTCTGAGCGAGCGCTTCGCCCAGGTGTCGGACGAACTGGAAGCCCTGCTGGGCTTGCCGCCGGAGCAGCCGCGAGCCAAGGCCGCCGCGGAAACCGCATCCGGTGAAGGGCTATAATATTGAGCTACGCTGCAAACGTGCCTTGAAAGTGGACCAGAATGGGCTCAAGCAAGCCCAGGCGCCGCGCCGCGGCCCGTCCGCACACTACCCGCACGTTTGGCCCCTCTTCACCTTTTAAACGACGCCCCCAGGTTAACCACTGCGACCGGCGAAAATCGATGACCAAGAAAGTTTATGTAAAGACCTACGGCTGCCAGATGAACGAGTACGACTCCGACAAGATGGTCGACGTACTCGGCGCGGCTGAAGGCCTCGTCAAGACCGACACCCCGGAAGACGCGGACGTCATTCTCTTCAACACCTGCTCGGTGCGCGAAAAAGCGCAGGAGAAAGTCTTCTCCGAACTCGGCCGCGTGCGCGAGTTGAAAGAAGCGAACCCGAACCTGATCATCGGCGTGGGCGGTTGCGTGGCGAGCCAGGAAGGCGCGTCGATCGTGGCGCGCGCACCGTATGTCGATCTGGTGTTCGGTCCGCAAACGCTGCACCGTCTGCCGCAAATGATCGACAAGCGCCGCGAAAGCGGCCGCGCTCAGGTTGACATCTCGTTCCCAGAAATCGAAAAATTCGATCACCTGCCGCCGGCGCGCGTGGATGGCGCGAGCGCGTTCGTGTCGATCATGGAAGGCTGCAGCAAGTACTGCAGCTACTGCGTCGTGCCGTACACGCGCGGTGAGGAAGTGTCGCGTCCGCTCGACGACGTGCTGACCGAAATCGCCGGCCTCGCCGACCAGGGCGTGCGTGAAGTCACGCTGCTCGGCCAGAACGTGAATGCATACCGTGCCGGCATCACGCTGGGCTCGTCGGAAATCGCCGACTTCGCTCAGCTGATCGAATATGTCGCGGACATTCCTGGCATCGAACGGATTCGCTACACCACGTCGCATCCGAAGGAATTCACGCAGCGCCTGATCGATACCTACGCCAAGGTGCCGAAGCTCGTCAGCCACCTGCACCTGCCGGTGCAACACGGCTCCGACCGCATCCTGATGGCCATGAAGCGCGGCTACACCGTGCTCGAATACAAGTCGGTGATCCGCAAGCTGCGCGCGATCCGCCCCGACCTGTCGTTGTCGACCGACATGATCGTCGGCTTCCCCGGCGAGACGGAAGAAGACTTCGACAAGATGATGGCGCTGGTCCACGAGATGAAGTACGACACCAGCTTCTCGTTCGTCTACAGCCCGCGTCCCGGCACGCCGGCCGCGAATCTGCACGACGACACGCCGCATGAAGTGAAACTCAAGCGTCTGTACCATCTGCAGGCCACGATCGAAGAAAACGTGCAGCGCATTAGCGACTCGATGGTCGGCAAGGTCGAGCGGATTCTGGTCGAGCGCCCGGCGCGCAAGGACCCGAACGAACTCGCGGGCCGCACCGAGAACAACCGCGTGGTGAATTTCCCGGCGCCGATCGCGTCGCATGCACGGCTGATCGGCCAGATGGTGGACGTGAAAATCGTCCATGCGTACCCACATTCGTTACGTGGCGAGCTCGTGCTGGTGCACGACAACTCGCCCGCCACCACCCACTGAGCGACGCCAGCCAGCGTCACGAACCCGACAGGATCGATCCTCCGCCTTGAAGACCACTCAGCAGCATCTGGAATTCACCGCACCGCGCGACGACAACGCGCGGCTCGCCAACCTCTGCGGACCGCTCGACGAGAATCTGCGGCAGATCGAGCAGGCGCTCGACGTGACGCTGCAACGCCGTGGCCACCGCATCACGATTCGCGGGCGCGGCGCGAAACTCGCGCTTACCGCGCTCGAAAAGTTCTACGACAACTCGCAGAAGCCCTTGTCGGTCGACGACATCCAGCTCGCACTCGTTGAAGTGCGTCAGCCGGCACGCCATCGCGCGAACGGCAACGGTCATGGCGCGGAAGCGCTGGACCCGCGCTTTCCGGGCAATCCGGATCACCCGTTCGACCAGCCCGCCGACAGCGGCGACGACGACGTCGAAGAACTCGGCCCGAAGCTGTACACACGCCGCGCTGATCTGCGCGGCCGTACGCCGATGCAACGCGAGTATCTGAAGCAGATCATTTCGCACGACGTGACTTTCGGCGTCGGCCCGGCCGGGACGGGTAAGACGTATCTCGCGGTGGCTTGCGCGGTGGACGCGCTGGAGCGCGATCAGGTCAAACGCATCGTGCTGACGCGTCCGGCCGTCGAAGCGGGCGAACGCCTCGGCTTCCTGCCGGGCGATCTGGCGCAGAAGGTGGACCCGTATCTGCGTCCTTTGTATGACGCGCTGTACGACCTGCTCGGTTTCGACAAGACCGCCAAGATGTTCGAGCGGCAGATGATCGAAATCGCGCCGCTCGCCTACATGCGCGGCCGCACGCTGAATCACGCGTTCATCATTCTCGACGAGGCGCAGAACACCACGCCCGAACAGATGAAGATGTTCCTCACGCGCATCGGTTTCGGCTCGAAGGCCGTGGTCACCGGCGACACGACCCAGGTCGACTTGCCGCGTGGTCACAAGAGCGGGTTGATCGAAGCGCAGCAGGTGCTGTCGGACGTGCGCGGCATTGCGCTCACGCGCTTTACGAGCGCGGACGTGGTGCGGCATCCGCTGGTCGCGCGAATTGTGGAGGCGTACGATGCGCATTCGCAGAAATCCGCTAGTCCGGCAGATTCGCGCTAGATTGCGTCGCTAATTTGCGTCATTAATTTGCGTCGTTAATTTTGCGCCGAACTCCACCGGCCAGGCCGCAGCAACCCAGGCAACACACCGAACAAGCATGAGCCGCGCACCGAAACTGACGTTGAATCTGCAATTCCCCGCCGCCAAGGCCTGGCCGGAACACAAGGCGCTGCTACCGCGCGCCACCGTGGCCGGCTGGATCAAGGCGGCGCTCTTCGCGGACGGCGAACTGACGGTACGCTTCGTCGACGCCGAAGAAGGCCGCACGCTGAACCGCACCTATCGCGGCAAGGATTATTCGACCAACGTGCTGACGTTTGCGTACGCCGAATCGGAAGACGATCCGGTGACGGGTGACCTGATCCTGTGCTGTCCGGTGGTCGAAAAAGAAGCCGCCGAACAGGGTAAGCCGCTGCTCGCACACTACGCGCATCTGCTGGTGCACGGCACCTTGCACGCGCAAGGCTACGACCACGAGGTCGAGGAAGAAGCCGAGGAGATGGAGGCTATCGAAACCGAAATCCTCGGCAAGCTCGGTTTCCCGGATCCTTATCAATAGTCTTTCCCAACGTCGTTACCCTCTCCGTCAGACACCACCGTGAGCACGTCCTCTCCTGAAGCCGATATGCGGCGCACACCCTGTCCGGACTACCCGCCCGCGCTCGGCGAACCGCGGCTGCTGACGGAAGAGGAGTTGCGCGCGTCGCTCGAATGCACGTTGCGCGACTGGGACCGCAAGAGCGATCTGTGGCTGTTCGGTTATGGTTCGCTGATCTGGAATCCCGGTCTGCCTACCGTCGAAGCGGCCCGGTCCAAAGTGCACGGTTACCACCGCGGACTGTATTTGTGGTCGCGCGTGAATCGCGGCACGCCCGAACAGCCGGGCCTCGTGCTCGCGCTCGATCGCGGCGGCTCGTGCGCCGGCATCGCCTTCCGCCTTGCCGCCGAAGGTGCGATGCCGCATCTGGAAGCGCTGTGGCGCCGCGAAATGCCCATGGGTTCGTATCGCCCGATGTGGCTGCCCTGCATGCTCGCCGACGGCCGGCGCGTCGACGCGCTCGCGTTCGTGATGCGGCGCGACGTGCCGACCTACACCGGCAAGCTGCGCGACGAAGTCGTCAAAACCGTGCTCGGTTGCGCGTGCGGCCGCTACGGCACCACGCTCGATTACGTTAGCCGCACCGTGCATGCGCTGCGCGAAAGCGGCATGCCCGACCGTGCACTGGAAGCGCTACTCGAACGCTGCCGTGAGGGAAACCGCGCGGCAGGCTAACGGGCCCGGACACACCACCCCAATCCGTACTTTTTTGCTCGAAAACGCTTTTCCTCGCGTAATCAGTTAGGATTGACCCATGCTCGCCGCACGCGGCCGGGCAGATTCATCACGGCGTCACTCATCGCCCAGCCCGGCAGGACACGGTCCTGCCATGTGCCTGGTGTATCCTTAATGCTCTGCAACAGCGCGCCCAGTCTCGCCGGGCGCACTACCATGAACGACACGTATCCCAGTCGACGTCAAACCGACAAACCGCAAGAGAAACGCTCACTACTCGAGCGTCTGACCGACTTCATCTCGCCCGAGCCCGACTCGCGCGCAGAACTCCTGGAAATCCTGCAGGACGCGCACGAGCGCAATCTGATCGACGCCGACTCGCTATCGATGATCGAAGGCGTGTTCCAGGTGTCCGAACTCAGCGCGCGCGACATCATGGTGCCGCGCGCGCAAATGGACGCGATCAACATCGCGGAGAACCCCGCCGAATTCATCCCCTACGTGCTGGAAAAAGCGCACTCGCGCTATCCGGTGTTCGAAGGCAATCGCGACAACATCATCGGTGTGCTGCTCGCGAAAGACCTGCTGCGCTATTACGCTGAAGAAGAATTCGACGTGCGCGGCATGCTGCGCCCCGCGGTTTTCATCCCGGAGTCGAAGCGCCTGAACGTGCTGCTGCACGACTTCCGCGTGAATCGCAATCACCTCGCGGTGGTGGTCGACGAATACGGCGGCGTGGCCGGCCTGATCACGATCGAAGACGTGCTGGAACAGATCGTCGGCGATATCGAAGACGAATACGATTTCGACGAGGAAAGCGGCAACATCATCGCCTCGCCGGACGGCCGCTTCCGCGTGCGCGCGCTCACGGAGATCGAGCAGTTCAACGAGGCTTTCGGCACGCATTTCCCGGACGACGAAGTCGATACGATCGGCGGCCTCGTTACGCATCATTTCGGACGGGTGCCGCATCGCGGCGAGAAAGTCCGCCTCGACGATCTGATCTTCGAAATTCTGCGCGGCGACGCCCGGCAGATTCACATGCTGCTGGTGCGCCGCGACCCGCTCGCCGGCCAGCGCGAACGCGAAGCACAGCACGTGCAGACCTGATCCGCTTCTTTTCTTCGCTTCCTCAACTCCTCACGCCGACCGCGCAACAATGGCCGACCCGATTACATCCCGTTCGCGCCGCGGCGTGAGTGCCCCTGCCGCGCGAGAAACGCGCGGCAGGGCACTGCCTCGCTGGCATTACCTCGTCGCGTTGGCCGCCGGCGCGGCCAATACGCTGTCGTTCGCGCCGACGCCGCATGGCGGCTGGCTCGAACTCGTGATCTTCGTGTTCTTTTTCGCATGGCTCACGCGAACGACCGGCTGGAAAAGCGCCGCGCTGACGGGTGGCGCATTCGGCTTCGGCAACTTCGTCACCGGTGTGTGGTGGCTGTACGTCAGCATGCACGACTACGGGGGCATGGCCGCACCGCTTGCAGGCGCGGCGGTCGTGCTGTTCTCCTTATATCTGGCGGTGTATCCGGCGCTGGCTGCCGGCATCTGGTCGTTCTGCGCCGGGCACGCGCGCAACGGCGCGTCGGACACCGACAAACCGTTCTCACCGACATGGCACGGCGCGCTCGCGTTTGCGAGCGCGTGGGCGATCGGTGAATGGTTGCGCGGCACGGTGTTCACGGGTTTTCCGTGGCTCGCGAGCGGTTATCCGCAGGTGGACGGCCCGTTCGCCGGCTTTGCACCGGTGGCGGGAGTGTACGGGGTGGGCTGGATGCTCGCGTTGGTGGCAGCGTTGATCGTGCAGGCGCTGGTGGCGCTGCGGCCTTCGCGCGGGCAGTTCGATGCCGCCGACGGCGGCCATGCTGGAAATACCGGCAATGGCGCTAAACGCGGTATCGCACGCGTTGCCGTGCCGGGTGGAATCGCGGTTGCGCTGATCGCAGTCGGCCTGCTGCTGCCGCTCGTGCAATGGACGCTGCCTGCCAACGCGCCACTGACGGTGCGTCTCCTGCAAGGCAACGTCAAACAGGAAATGAAGTTCGAAGAATCCGGCATGCGCGCCGCGATCGACCAGTATCAGCAGATGATCACGTCGAAGCCGGCCGACCTGATCGTCACGCCGGAAACCGCCATTCCGGTGCTCGCGCAGCAATTGCCGCCGCAGTTCGCGGCGGCGGTGCGCAACTTCTCGGATACGACCGGCACCGCGATCGTGTTCGGCGCGATCGGCGGCACCGTCACGCCGGAAGGCCAGGTGGTCGACTACACGAACAGCCTGTTCGGCGTCACGCCGGGCACGCGCGACGTGTATCGCTACGATAAGCACCATCTCGTGCCGTTCGGCGAATTCGTGCCGTGGGGCTTCCGCTGGTTCGTGAATCTGATGAGCATTCCGCTCGGCGATTTCGCGCGCGGCGCGCCGGTGCAGAAGCCGTTCATCGTGCATAACCAGCCGGTCTCGGTCGACATCTGCTACGAGGATATTTTTGGCGAGGAGATCGCGCGGAACATCCGCGAGAGCGATACGCCGGCGGGCGTGCTGGTCAACTCAACGAATCTCGCCTGGTTCGGCGACACGATCGCCCTGGATCAGCACCTGCAGATCGCGCGCATGCGTTCATTGGAAACCGGGCGGCCGATGCTGCGCGCCACCAACACCGGCACGACGGCGGCGATCGACGCCAACGGCAAGGTGATCGGGCGCCTGGCGCCGTACACGATCGGCTCGCTCGATGTGTCGGTGCAAGGGACGTCGGGCAGCACGCCCTATGTGACGAGCGGCAACAACACGGTGCTGGCGGTTTCGTTGCTGCTGCTGGCATTCGGGTTCGCGTTCGGGCCGGGGATTACGCGGCGGCGCAACGGCAAGCAGTAAGCCGCCGTCAGACTGCCGACGCGGCGGTCTGACCGGCTATCTACACGCCGGTTGAATCGCCGCGGCGCTCTCCAACCCCACGTAAAAACGCGCGCCCCGGCATACCCCGAGCGCGCGTTTTGCAAAAAGTACCGCTTTACCGATCCGTGCTCAATCCGCCGGCACCGTATCAATGAACGACTGGCGCAGCGACAGTTTCTGGAAGTGTTTATCCAGATTCGGATACGATTCGCGCCAGTTCAACTCAGGCGTACGGAAATCGAGGTAGCCCAGCGCGCAGCCCACCGCGATGTCCGCGAGCGTGTAGTGATTGCCCGTGCACCACGGCTTGCTGCCCAAACCCTGCGACATCGCGATCAGACCTTCCTCGATCTTGCGTTGCTGCCGCGCGACCCACGCGTCCACACGCTGCTCGGGCGTACGTTGGGTGCTTTCGAGGCGAATCAGCACTGCGGCGTCCAGAATGCCGTCGGCAAGCGCTTCCCAGCACCGTACTTCGACGCGCTCACGGCCCGACGGCGGAATCAGCTTGCCGACCGGCGACAGCGTATCCACGTATTCGCAGATCACCCGCGAGTCGAACACCGCTTCGCCGTCTTCCATCACGAGGCAGGGCACCTTGCCGAGTGGATTGAAGGTGTGAATCGTGGTGTCAGGCGCCCAGACGTTCTCGGGCACGAGTTCGTAGTCGATCTTCTTGTCGGCCAGCACGATCCGCGCTTTGCGCACGAACGGGCTGGCGAGCGAACCGATGAGTTTCATCATGACCATCTGCCTTTTCTTGAATTCGGCGAAAGTATAAGTGGTTATATGCGCCCGGCGGCATTCCCGGGCTTGGCGAAGCCGCTTCGCAAGCCGCATGGATGCTCGCTGTGGATAGATTGCAACATTGCCGCGCCGCCCGCGCGCCGTCTACCCGGCCAAATGGCTAACGCGCTCAGAACGGCCGCCTCTCCCCGTCAGTATCCGTGCAAAATAAGTCTCCGCATTGGGCGCTACAATCGCACGATGAACCAGCCGACCGAACCCACCATCGCCATCGACGTCTACCGCACGCGCCGCGAGCGCGTACTCGCCGCGCTGCGCGCAGCGGGCGGGGGCGTCGCCATCGTCCCCACCGCGCCGGAAAAGCTGCGCAACCGGGACGCCGACTACCCTTACCGGCACGATAGCTACTTCTACTATCTCACGGGCTTCACGGAACCCGAGGCGTGGCTGGTGCTCGACGCAAGCGCCGCGGCGGGCGAACCGGCCTCGGTGCTGTTCTGCCGCGAGAAGAATGTCGAGCGCGAAACGTGGGAAGGTTTCCGTTTCGGACCCGAAGGCGCACGCGAGGCGTTCGGCTTCGACGCCGCCTTCGCCGGGAGCGAAATCGATACGCAACTGCCGCGCATTCTCGCCGACAAGCCAGCGCTGTATTACGCGCTCGGCACCTCGGCGGAACTGGACGAACAGGTGCGCGGCTGGCTCGACGCCGTGCGCGCGCTGGGCCGCAGCGGCGTCGCCGCGCCCACGGCCGCGCATGATCTGATGCCGTTGCTCGACGACATGCGGCTCATCAAGGACCATCACGAACTCGCCATCATGCGCCGCGCCGGGCAGATTTCCGCGCAGGCGCATCGCCGCGCGATGGCCGCCTGCCACCCCGGCGTGCGCGAGTACGAACTCGAAGCCGAGCTGCTCTACACCTTCCGCAAGTTCGGCGCGCAGGCGCCGGCCTACACGTCGATCGTTGCCGCGGGCGCCAATGCGTGCGTGCTGCACTACCCGGCCGGCAATGCGATCGCCCAGGACGGCGACCTGATCCTGATCGACGCCGCCTGCGAACTCGACGGCTACGCCTCCGACATCACCCGCACCTTCCCGGCGAGCGGCCGCTTCACGCCGGCGCAGCGCGAGCTGTACGACATCGTGCTGGCCGCGCAGCAGGCCGCCGTCGACGCCACGCGCGTCGGCGCCACCTTCGACGATCCGCACCAGGCCGCCGTGCGCGTGCTGTCGCAAGGGCTGCTCGACACCGGCATCATCGACCGCACGAAGTTCGCCTCGGTCGACGCAGTGATCGCGGAGCGCGCCTATGCGCCGTTCTATATGCACCGTACCGGCCACTGGCTCGGCATGGACGTGCACGATGTCGGCGACTACCGCGAACGCGGCGCGCCGCGCGACGAAGCGGGCACGCTGCCGTGGCGCACGCTGCAAGCGGGAATGACGCTGACCATCGAGCCCGGTCTGTATATCCGTCCGACTGAAGGCGTGCCTGAGCGCTACTGGAACATCGGCATCCGCATCGAAGACGACGCGATTGTCACGCCGGCCGGTTGCGAGCTGATCACACGCGAGGTCCCCGTGGCGGCCGACGAGATCGAGGCATTGATGCAGGAAGCCCGCGCGGCCCAGCAAGCTGGAAAGTGACTGGGACGGCCGCGCCAGAAGCAACGCAAGCAGTCAACCAGGCAGCAACCCAGGCAGTAACCCGAGGAAGCAACCCGCAATGAACGACGTTTCCCAGTCGACGGTGATTCTGAAACCCGCCGCGTCCGACCATGCTTTCGATTTCGACGTGACGATCGTCGGCGCCGGGCCGGTCGGGCTGGCGCTCGCCGGCTGGCTGGCGCGACGCAGCGCGACGCAGGCGCTGAAGATCGCGCTGATCGACGCGCGCGAACCGGAAGATTCGATTGCCGATCCGCGCGCGATCGCCGTGTCGCAGGGCAGCCGGATGATCCTCGAACCGCTGCGCTGGCCTGCCGACGCCACCGCGATCCAGCGCATCCATGTGTCGCAGCGCGGCCATTTCGGCCGCACGCTGATCGACCACAGCGAGCACGGCTTGCCGGCGCTCGGCTACGTGCTGCGTTATGGCTCGATCGTGCATGGTCTCGCTGAAGCGGTTCATGCGACCTCCGTGCACTGGTTCCGCTCCACCTCCGCGGCGGCGCCGACTCAGGAACTCGACGGCGTCACGCTCCCCATCGAAACCGCCGGTGTCACACGCAATCTGCGCACGCGAATTCTGGTGAATGCCGAAGGCGGCCTGTTCGGCGATCAGAAAACCGGCAAGCTCGGCGATGACAAGGATAAGGGCGCGAGCGGCAAAGCCGGCAGCCGGACTGGCGAGGTCGACACGCGCGATTACGGGCAAACCGCGCTGGTCGGCACGGTCACGGTGTCTTCGCCGCAGCCACATGTGGCCTGGGAGCGCTTCACGTCGCAAGGACCCATTGCGCTGCTGCCAATGGGCGGCGTGCGGGGTGCAAATTACGCGCTGGTCTGGTGCTGCTCACCCGAAGAAGCCGCGCGGCGCGCCCAGCTCCCGGATGACGAATTCCTGCGCGAACTCGGCGCCGCATTCGGCAGCCGCATGGGCAGCTTTACGCAAATCAAGGGGCGCGCGTCTTTCCCGCTGGGACTCAACGCGGTCGACACGCTCGTGAACGGTCATATCGTCGCCATCGGCAATGCGGCGCAGACGCTGCATCCGGTGGCGGGCCAGGGCCTGAATCTGGGCTTGCGCGACGCGCATGCACTCGCCGACGCGTTGTCGGCGGAAGGCCCCACCCCGTTGGCTCTCGCGACGTTCGCGCAACGCCGCGCGCTCGACCGGCGCCTGACGATCGGCGCGACCGACACGCTCGCACGCCTGTTCACCGTCGATTTCCCGCCGCTCGCCGCCTTGCGCGGCCTCGCCCTCACCGCGCTCGAATTCGTGCCACCGGTGAAGACCGCGCTGGCGCGGCAGATGATGTTCGGTCAGCGCCGCTGAGCGCGCCGCCCACTCGCGCCCGCCGCCGTTGCGCGCTTCGCTGCAATCTTTTTAGGCGGCGCACACGGCGCCGCGCGCGGGGTGCCGATTCTATGATTCAGACCACTTTCATAGAAGATTTAACAAGTTACGAAGGATTCAAGTCGGGTGTCAGCTATCCGTTAACGCTAAAATAGCGGTTTTCCCTCGCATTTCGCGAACGCGCCGATTGACAGAATCTGAACAATCGGCTGCTGGCGCGTCCAAGTCATGCCCACTCTCGGCTCCCACAATCTGCGCAATAACCTGTTCGTCGCCCCCATGGCCGGCGTGACCGACCGTCCGTTCCGGCAATTGTGCAAACGGCTGGGCGCGGGCTATGCAGTGTCGGAAATGGTGGCGTCGAATGCGCAATTGTGGAAAAGCGAAAAGACCATGCGCCGCGCCAACCACACGGGCGAGGTCGAGCCGATCGCCGTACAGATCGCCGGCGCCGATCCCGTCATGATGGCCGAAGCCGCGCGCTACAACGTGGCGAACGGCGCGCAGATCATCGACATCAACATGGGCTGCCCCGCCAAGAAGGTATGCAACGTGGCCGCGGGTTCCGCCTTGCTGCAGAACGAACCGCTGGTGCAGCGCATTGTCGAGGCCGTGGTGGGCGCGGTGGGCGTCGGGCCGGATGCCGTGCCCGTCACGCTCAAGATCCGCACCGGCTGGAACCGCGACAACAAAAACGCTTTGACAATCGCGCGTTTGGCCGAAGCCGCCGGCATTTCCATGTTGACCGTGCACGGCCGCACGCGCGCCGACCTGTATCACGGCGACGCCGAATACGAGACCATCGCCGCCGTCAAAGCGGCGGTGCGCATTCCGGTGGTCGCCAATGGCGACATCACGTCGCCGCAAAAAGCCCGTGAGGTGCTCGCCGCCACCGGCGCCGACGCCATCATGATCGGCCGCGCGGCGCAGGGGCGTCCGTGGCTGTTCCGTGAGATCGAGCATTTCCTGCAAACGGGCGAGTTGCTGCCGCCGCCGCGCATCGACGAAATCCAGCAGGTGATGAACGAGCATCTCGAAGATCACTACGCGTTCTACGGCGAATTTACGGGCGTGCGCACTGCGCGTAAGCATATCGGCTGGTACACTCGCGGCCTTTCTAGCGCCAACGTGTTCCGGCACCGCATGAATACGCTGGACACCACGCGCGAACAACTCCTCGCCGTCAACGAGTTCTTCGACGCCCAAAAGGCGATCTCAGACCGCCTCGTCTACGTCGACGAGACGCTCAGTAAGAACGACGGCGAGCCGGACCATACCGACCGACTAGCAGCATGAGCAAGAACAATATCGAACAATCTGTCCGCGACAGCCTGGGCATGTATTTCCAGGATCTCGACGGCTCCAATCCGCATGACGTCTACGACATGGTTATTTCATGCGTGGAAAAACCCCTGCTCGAAGTGGTGCTCGAGCAGGCCGGCGGCAACCAGTCGCTGGCCGCCGAGTATCTCGGCATCAACCGCAATACGCTGCGCAAGAAACTGCAACAGCACGGTCTGTTGTAGTTCGTTGTAGTTTCAGGCGCCCTGCCACGTTTCCCTTCGGCTTTTCGTCTTCATCATGATCAAGCAAGCGCTCATCTCCGTTTCCGACAAGTCCGGCATCGTCGACTTCGCCAAGTCGCTGTCGGACCTCGGCGTCAAGATCCTGTCGACCGGCGGCACCGCGAAACTGCTCGCGGACGCGGGCCTCTCCGTCACCGAAGTCGCCGACTACACGGGCTTCCCGGAAATGCTGGACGGGCGCGTGAAAACGCTGCATCCGAAGGTGCACGGCGGCATCCTGGCGCGCCGCGACCTGCCGGAACACATGGCAGCGCTTGAAAAGCACGACATCCCGACCATCGACCTGCTGGTCGTGAATCTGTATCCGTTCGTGCAGACCGTGTCGAAAGAAGAATGCTCGCTGGAAGACGCGATCGAGAACATCGACATCGGCGGCCCGACCATGCTGCGCTCGGCTGCGAAGAATCATCGCGACGTGACGGTCGTGGTCGATCCGGCCGACTACGCGGTCGTGCTCGACGAAATGCGCGCGAATAGCAACGCGGTTTCGTACAAGACGAACTTCCGCCTCGCCACCAAGGTGTTCGCGCACACGGCGCAGTACGACGGCGCGATCACGAATTACCTGACGAGCCTGACTGACGAGCTGCAACATTCGTCGCGCAATACTTATCCGGCAACTTTCAACCTGGCTTTCGACAAGGTGCAGGACCTGCGCTACGGCGAAAACCCGCATCAGAGCGCGGCGTTTTACCGCGACCTCTCCGTGCCGGCGGGCGCACTGGCGAACTACAACCAGTTGCAGGGCAAGGAACTGTCGTACAACAACATCGCCGATTCCGATGCAGCGTGGGAATGCGTGAAGACGTTCGACGTGCCTGCGTGCGTGATCGTCAAGCACGCGAATCCGTGCGGCGTGGCGGTGGGCGCGGACGCGAACGAAGCCTATGCGAAGGCGTTCCAGACCGATCCGACCTCGGCGTTCGGCGGCATCATCGCGTTCAACCGTGAAGTCGACGAAACGGCAGCGCTTGCGGTGGCCAAGCAGTTTGTCGAAGTGCTGATCGCGCCGTCGTTCAGCGCGGCGGCTCGCCAGGTGTTCGCGGCCAAACAAAACGTGCGTCTGCTGGAAATCGCTTTGGGTGACGGCCATAACGCATTCGATCTGAAACGCGTCGGCGGCGGCCTGCTGGTGCAATCGCTCGATTCGAAGAACGTGCAGCCGCGCGAATTGCGCGTGGTCACGAAGCGTCATCCGACGCCGAAGGAAATGGACGACCTGCTGTTCGCATGGCGCGTCGCGAAGTACGTGAAGTCGAACGCGATCGTGTTCTGCGGCAACGGCATGACGCTCGGCGTCGGCGCGGGCCAGATGAGCCGCGTGGACTCGGCGCGTATTGCGAGCATCAAGGCGCAGAACGCCGGCTTGACGCTGACCGGTTCGGCTGTGGCATCGGACGCGTTCTTCCCGTTCCGTGACGGTCTGGATGTGGTGGTCGCGGCAGGCGCGACCTGCGTGATTCAACCGGGCGGCTCGATGCGCGACGACGAAGTGGTCAGTGCGGCTGACGAGCACAACATCGCGATGGTGTTGACTGGTGTGCGTCACTTCCGGCATTGATTTTTCAGACTGAGCGGTTGGCGGTTGCTTCTTTTTGAAGCGGCGGTCGCTGAGCTAGATTGAATGAAACGGCCCGGTGGAAAATACCACCGGGCCGTTTTTTTTGGCGGCGCCTGGTGGCAAGCCTTGAGTGCCCTCCTTGCTGTGCCCCGCTGTTTCCCCACGTTCTCTGGATGCTTCGTGCGGTTATAGGTCGCCCTTTGGCCACTCGCGTTGGCGGCACTCTTCAGGCGTCTCCGCTGGGCCGCGTGCTTTGGCCGCTTTCCGTTTGCGTCGCGAGTCAGTCGTCCGGGTCCTTTCTCGCGTAACCACCGCTCACGTCCGCGTGCTGGCTGATATAGGTGCTGAGTCCCTGCCCTCGCCGCGCAAGGCGCTTGAGCGTGGCGACATGTTTCGCGCCGACACTTGCCGATGTGTACCAGTAAGTGACGCCCGGCCGGAAGCGGATCGCGATGAAGTCGTCACCGATTTCATAGGCTACGACGCCTGAGTCGCCGCTGAGATTCCGATAACGCTCCATCCGCGATGCCTCCTGTTGGCCCGGTTGCGCCTGTACCGTTCATACCGCAGCAGTTTTTATTCCGCCGGCATCGCGCCGCGCCGCCCGCCACATGGCGCGTTCGTTGTAGTATCGCAAGCACCAAGTTTTTACCGCCTGTGCGGCACCTCATGAGAATTCTCGGCATCGACCCCGGCTTGCGCGTGACCGGTTTTGGCGTGATCGATCAACACGGCCACAAGCTTAGCTATGTCTCAAGCGGCACGATTAAAACCGCCGACGCCGATCTGCCCTCACGTCTCGGCACCATCTTCGAAGGCATTTCGACGCTGATCCGCCAGCATTCGCCGGATCAGTCGGCGATCGAAAAAGTGTTCGTCAACGTCAACCCGCAATCCACCCTGCTGCTCGGCCAGGCGCGCGGCGCGGCAATCTGCGGACTGGTGGCGGGCGGTGTGCCGGTTGCCGAATATACGGCCTTGCAGTTGAAGCAGGCCGTGGTCGGCTACGGCCGCGCGACCAAGGAGCAGATGCAGCAGATGGTGGTGCGCTTGCTCAACCTCTCCGGCGTGCCCGGCACCGACGCCGCCGATGCCCTCGGCATGGCGATCTGCCACGCGCACGGCGGCTCGACCCTGAGCACGCTTGGTGGAATTGCGCCGTCGCTGGCCAAGAAAGGCCTGCGGGTGCGGCGCGGACGGTTGGTGGGATAGGCCCTCAGTTCCAGCCTGCCAGCGCCATGATCCACCACACCATCAAACCGGCTTCCCGCCGCATAAATTGTGGAAACAGCGCGAATCGCGACTACGCATCATGCAGCGCATCCACTGCGCTACACTCGCCCTTTCTCTCAAGATTGAATCCGCCATGATCGGTCGCATTGCCGGCGTTCTGCTGGAAAAAAACCCGCCGCATCTCCTCGTCGACTGCAACGGCGTCGGTTACGAAGTCGATGTGTCGATGAGCACGTTCTACAACCTGCCCTCGACCGGTGAACGCGTCGTGCTGCTCACGCACATGATCGTGCGCGAAGACGCGCATCTGCTCTACGGCTTCGGCACCGCCGAAGAACGCGCGACGTTCCGCGAATTGCTGAAGATCACGGGCATCGGCGCGCGCATGGCGCTCGCGGTGCTCTCCGGCATGAGCGTGCCTGAACTGGCGCAGACCGTGACGATGCAGGACGCAGCGCGCCTGACGCGCGTGCCTGGCATTGGCAAGAAGACCGCGGAGCGGCTGCTCCTCGAACTGAAGGGCAAGATCGGCGCCGACCTGGGGGCGATGGCGGGCGCGGCATCGGCATCCACCCACGCCTCCGATATTCTGAATGCACTGCTCGCATTGGGTTACTCCGAAAAGGAAGCGTTGGCGGCCGTCAAGAACGTGCCGGCGGGCACCGGCGTGTCAGAGGGCATCAAGCTCGCGCTGAAGGCGTTGTCCAAGGGGTGAAAACTCACGCCATAGCCGTGGCGCCGCGTGCGATACGTAAAGCTTCGCACACGACAGCGCGGCGCACACCCTGGCCGTTCGGCCGAGTTTCACAACGGGCGGGGCGCGGTACAATAAACGCATGATCGAAACCGACAAACTCGCCGCCGAGCGCATCATCGCGGCCACGCCCGTCTCGCCGAACGAAGAAGCGTTCGAGCGCGCGTTGCGTCCGCGCCAGCTCGAAGAATATGTCGGGCAGGAGAAAGTGCGCGGTCAGCTGGAAATCTTCATCGAGGCCGCCAAGCGCCGGTCGGAATCCCTTGACCACGTGTTGCTGTTCGGGCCGCCGGGTCTCGGCAAAACCACGCTCGCGCACATCATCGCGCGGGAAATGGGCGTCAATCTGCGGCAAACCTCCGGCCCGGTGCTCGAACGCGCCGGCGACCTCGCCGCATTGCTCACCAACCTCGAAGCCAACGACGTCCTGTTCATCGACGAAATCCACCGGCTCTCGCCGGTCGTCGAAGAAATTCTGTATCCGGCGTTGGAGGATTATCAGATCGACATCATGATCGGCGAAGGTCCGGCCGCGCGCAGCGTGAAGCTGGATCTGCAGCCCTTCACGCTGGTCGGCGCGACGACCCGCGCCGGCATGCTGACCAATCCGCTGCGTGATCGCTTCGGCATCGTCGCGCGACTCGAGTTTTATAACGCTGAAGAACTGGCGCGCATCGTCACGCGTTCGGCGTCGTTGCTGCATGCGCAGATCCACCCGGACGGCGCATTCGAAATCGCCAGGCGCGCACGCGGCACGCCGCGAATCGCGAACCGGCTGCTGCGCCGCGTGCGCGACTTCGCCGAGGTGAAAGCGGACGGCAACATCACTGCGCAAGTGGCGGACGCGGCACTCAAAATGCTCGACGTGGACGCGGTCGGTTTCGACCTGATGGACCGCAAACTGCTCGAAGCGATTCTGCACAAGTTCGACGGCGGCCCGGTCGGCGTCGACAATCTGGCAGCGGCGATCGGCGAAGAACGCGACACGATCGAAGACGTGCTCGAGCCGTACCTGATCCAGCAAGGTTACCTGCAGCGCACACCGCGCGGCCGCGTCGCCACGCTACTCACGTACCGGCATTTCGGTCTCGCCGCACCGGACGCTTCGAGCCCCATCTCCGGCCTGTGGGATGCGGCCGCGACCTGAGCCGTCACGCATCTGACAACCGGCAGCTGGCACGCGGCACTACACGCTAGAACTGCGTTGTTTAACGGCCCGGTTCCGGCACTCTTCTCTTGAAGCTATCGTCATCGCTCGGCGCGTCGAGATGCGACACGTCCGCCCACGATACGATCGTCGCGTTGCTGGCGTCGTCGGCATAATCCACCACGTTGACGCTCGTGTTCAGCAACGCGTAGTCGCGCGGCGCTTCGAGTGATAAACCGCACGCAAAGCGGCGCACGCAATCGAGCACACCGCCATGCGCGACGACAGCGATCCGTCCACCCGGATGCGCGGCCACCAGCGGCTCGATTGCATGCAGCACGCGGTGATAAAGCGTGCGCTGCGATTCGCCTTCAGGTGGCGCGAAACCCGGATCACGGGTTTGCCAGTGCGCGTATTCATCGGGAAAACGAACGGCGATCTCGTCACTGTCATGTCCCTGGAATGCGCCGTACGAGCGCTCACGCAACCCTTCACGCAGTTGCAGCGGCAGACCGAGCGCGTCGGCGATCGGCTGCGCGGTTTGCTGGGCACGTTGCAGATCGCTCGAGTAGATCGCGTCGAGCCGTGCGCCCTCTTTCACCTCATTCGCGATGCGGCGTGCAAGGCGTTGTGCCTGCGCCAAGCCAGTCGTTGCGAGTGGAATGTCGATGTGACCTTGAATGCGCTTGATGCGGTTCCAGTCGGTCTCGCCGTGGCGGATGAACAGAATCTGCGTGGTCATGGGATGAGTGTGGGCACCAGTAGCCGGTTATGCCGAGCCGCTATTGTCGCAAAAAGCGGCTGGAGGAGTGGATGCGCGCCGCCGCTTGCACCTTGCGGCGGCAGTTGAACCTCAAGTGAACTTCAAGCGTTCGTCTGCAGCCAGAACGTGACCGGTCCATCATTGACGAGCGAGACCTGCATATCGGCGCCGAACTCGCCTGTCTCGACGATTGGGTGCTTTGCCCGGGCGGCCGAGACGAAGTAATCGAATAAGCGCTTGCCCTCGTCGGGCGGTGCGGCGGGCGTGAAGCTGGGGCGCAGGCCGCTGTTGGTGTCGGCAGCCAACGTGAACTGCGAAACGAGCAGCAAGCCGCCTGCGCGCCCGGCGCCGTCGAGATTCTGCACGGAGAGATTCATCTTGCCGGCCGCATCGCTAAAGACGCGGTAGCCGAGCACTTTGGCGAGCAGCCGGTCGGCTGCGGCCTCCGTGTCGCCGCGTTCGGCGCATACGAGCGCGAGCAGGCCCGCCTCGATTGCACCGGTCACGCGGTCGCCCACGCGCACTTCCGCGCGCCGCACGCGCTGGATCAGCGCGATCATCGGCTCGACTCCGAATGCAATGCTCGAGTCACCATCGTGCTATTGCCGAGCTATCAAGCCGTCAGCGTGACACGTGCAAACCGGCGCTTGCCGACCTGCACGACGTACTCGCCGGCTTCGACTTTCAGGCCCTTGTCGGACACGGTCGTGCCATCGATCTTCACGCCGCCCTGTTCGATGTTGCGCAGCGCCTCGCTGGTGGACGGCACGAGATTCGCCTGCTTGAGCAACTGGCCGATTGCGAGCGGTGCGCCCGCAAGCGTGACTGACGGAATATCGTCCGGCACGCCGCCCTTCGCGCGATGATTGAAATCTTCGAGCGCACGTTCGGCATCGGCTTGCGAGTGAAAACGCGCGACGATTTCCTGACCGAGCATCACCTTGAAATCGCGTGGATTACGGCCCGCCTCGATTTCCTTCTTGAAGCCGGCGATCTCGTCCATCGGACGGAACGACAGCAGTTCGAAGTAACGCCACATCAGCACGTCGGAGATGCTCATCAGCTTGCCGAACATATCGGTCGGCTTTTCGCTGATGCCGATGTAGTTGTTCTTCGACTTCGACATCTTCTCGACACCGTCCAGGCCTTCGAGCAAGGGCATCGTCAAGATGCACTGCTGCTCCTGACCATACTGCTTCTGCAGTTCACGGCCCACCAGCAGGTTGAATTTCTGATCCGTGCCGCCGAGCTCCAGGTCGGCATTCAGCGCGACCGAGTCGTAGCCTTGCATCAGCGGGTACAGGAATTCGTGGATCGAGATCGGCACGCCACCCTGGAAGCGCTTGGTGAAATCTTCGCGCTCGAGAATCCGCGCCACCGTGTAGCGCGAGGCGAGCTTGATCATGCCGTCGGCGCCGAGCGGCATCGACCACTCGCTGTTGTAGCGAATTTCGGTCTTGTCGCGGTCGAGCACGAGTGCGGCTTGTTCGAAGTAGGTCTTCGCGTTCGATTCGATCTGCTCGCGCGTGAGCGGCGGGCGCGTGGCGTTGCGGCCCGACGGGTCGCCAATCAGCGAGGTGAAGTCGCCGATCAGGAAAATCACCGTGTGACCGAGGTCCTGCAACTGACGCATCTTGTTCAGCACGACCGTGTGGCCAATGTGGATGTCAGGCGCGGTCGGATCGAGGCCGAGCTTGATACGCAGCGGCTTGCCTGTCGCCGCGCTCTTCGCGAGTTTTTGCGCGAATTCGTCTTCGATCAACAGTTCGTCGACGCCGCGTTTGGTGACGGCGAGTGCGTGACGGACTTCGTCGGTGATCGGGAAGGCGGGGCTGGGCTTGGTGGACTCGGTGGTCATGCTGGAAACGTGAAGTCGCGAAAAAAGGAGATTGTCCCATAGATGCGCGCCGCCGCGCCCACTGACTCGGCCGCAAGCGCGCACCCGACGCATGATTTCGGCCGGATGGGACGCGCGATTGGCAGGATGGGACGCGCGATTGGCATCGCGACGCTTTATATTCGGCCGCGCTTGCGCCGATAATCTGCTAAAACAGATCGCAACAAATCATCGAGAGGAGCAGCAACGTGGCGCAAGACCCCGCAGACGGCGTCTACTTTGGATTGATGTCCGGCACGAGCATGGACGGCGTGGACGGTGTCGCCGTCAGATTCGCCAAAGGAAAGCCGCCGGTGGTGTTGGCCGAGGCGTTTGTCGGCTTTGCGGCGGGCCTGCGCGACGCGCTGTTCGCGCTTCAACAGCCAGGGGACAACGAGATCGAGCGTGAAGCGCTGGCCGCCAATGCGCTCGCCACACGCTACACGGTGTGCTGCCATGAACTGCTGGGCGCGAGCCGTGTGCCGGCCGCAGAAGTCCGTGCAATCGGCGTGCATGGCCAGACGGTGCGGCATCGGCCGGAAAAGGGCTACACGCGGCAGATCAACAATCCGGCGCTGCTCGCGGAAATGATGCACATCGACGTGGTCGCCGACTTCCGCAGCCGCGACGTCGCGGCCGGCGGCCAGGGCGCGCCGCTCGTGCCGGCATTCCACGCCACGATATTCGGTGCAAAAAACGAAACGCGGGTGGTCTGTAATCTTGGCGGCATCAGCAATATCACGATCCTGAACGCGACTGGCGGCGTGCGCGGTTTCGACTGCGGGCCGGCAAACGCGCTGCTCGACGAATGGGCGCAGCGCCATCTCGGCAAGCCTTTCGACGAAAACGGCCATTTCGCCGCAGGCGGACAGGTCGATCGCACCTTGCTGAATGCGCTGCTCGACGAACCCTTTTTCTCGCAACAGCCGCCGAAAAGCACCGGCCGCGACCTGTTCAACCCGCAATGGCTGGATGCAAAGCTCCAACCGTTCGCCGCCCTCGCCCCCGCCGACGTGCAAGCCACACTGGTCGCGCTGACCGCGGTCACCGTTGCTCGCGAAATCGAGCGACATGCGTCGGACGCCAAGGCGGTCTACGTATGCGGTGGCGGTGCGCGCAATCCGGAGATTCTGAAAGCGCTGAAACAGGCGCTGGAGGACAGCGGCGTAAGCGGCGTGCCGGTGATGACAACCGACGCGCTCGGCGTCCCGCCGAGCCAGGTCGAGCCGCTGGCGTTTGCATGGCTGGCGATGCGCTGCGTGGCCCGGCTGTCGGGTAATTTGCCGGCAGTCACTGGCGCGGCCGACGAGCGCGTGCTGGGGGCGATCTACCCGCGGTGATCAAAAAGCCTGGATTGAGCTCAGGCAATAAAAAACGGGGCCGAAGCCCCGTTCCTTTTACAACGTGTCGCTTAACCAGCCGGCCATCAAACCGAGAACGACGAGCCGCAACCGCAGGTGGTCGTAGCATTCGGGTTCTTGATGACGAATTGCGCGCCGTTGATGTCGTCCTTGTAGTCGATCTCAGCGCCGACCAGATACTGGTAGCTCATCGAATCGATCAGCAGCTGGACGCCGCTCTTGTTCATGACGGTGTCGTCTTCGTTGACGGCTTCGTCGAACGTAAAACCGTACTGAAAGCCCGAGCAGCCGCCGCCCTGCACGAAAACGCGCAGTTTGAGGTCCGCATTGCCTTCTTCTTCGATCAGTTGCTTGACCTTGTCAGCCGCTGCGTCGGTAAAAACGAAGGGGGCGGGCATCTCGGTCACGGGTGTATCGGTGACTGCGTTCATTCGAACTCTCCAAAAAGCTTCTAACCGCTATTGTAGGGCTGATCTCGATATCGTGCTGAAGCCCACAAAATCAATGGGTTCTTCCAGCAAATTCAATGGCCGGCGCGTTCTACCGCCACCAGCCCGGCTAAGCGGGATATATCGCCGCTTGGGCGACGAGTTCGTTGCGGCAGCACCGAACGCACTGAGCCGCGAACCCATGAAAAAAGCCGCCTTCGCGAAAGCGTTGGCGGCTTTTGCAGCATTCCAGCCCGAAAGCCGGATTGCATCCGAAGCGATTAACGCTTCGAGAATTGCTTCCTGCGACGTGCCTTGTGGAAGCCGACCTTCTTACGTTCGACTTCACGAGCGTCACGCGTAACGAAGCCAGCCTTCGACAGTTCCGGCTTCAGCGTTGCGTCGTAGTCCATCAGCGCGCGGGTGATGCCGTGGCGAACCGCACCGGCTTGACCCGTTTCACCGCCACCGTTCACGTTGACTTTGATGTCAAACGTGACGCCGTGGTTCGTGAGTTCCAGCGGTTGACGCACGATCATCAGCGAAGTTTCGCGCGAGAAGTAATCGGCGATAGGCTTGCCGTTCACAATGATCTCGCCCTTGCCAGCCTTGATGAAGACGCGTGCGACGGCGCTCTTGCGGCGGCCCGTGCCGTAATTCCAGTTACCGATCATGTGGGCTCCCCTTAGATCTCGAGCGCTTTCGGCTGTTGTGCCGAATGCGGATGCGTTGCTTCAGCGTAGACCTTCAGCTTCTTGATCATCGCGTAGCCGAGCGGGCCCTTCGGCAGCATGCCCTTGACCGCTTTCTCGAGCGCACGGCCCGGGAAGCGTTCTTGCATCTTGCCGAACGTCGTTTCATAAATACCGCCCGGGTAACCCGAGTGACGGTAGTACTTCTTGTCCGTAGTCTTGTTGCCCGTGACACGGAGCTTGCCGGCGTTGATAACGATGATGAAATCACCGGTGTCGACGTGCGGAGTGAATTCAGGCTTGTGCTTGCCGCGAAGACGGTGTGCCACTTCGCTGGCGACACGCCCGAGAACCTTATCCGTCGCGTCAATCACGTACCATTCACGCGTAACCTCATGGGCTTTTGCGGAAAACGTCTTCATGATCGATCCAAAAAAATTGCTGCGCCCAATGTATTTTTTCCTGCTTGTAGTGTGCGCATCGAGGCGCGTGCAGGCTCTCCCTGGTTCTTCCTCCGCGGGCGCGGATGCGGAAAAGCTCTGAATTATAAAGGAATTTGTCACGCCGAGTCAAAACTTGCGGGGTTTTGGGCGAGAAGTTGGGCGCGGCGATGGCCGGATAGCGCAATTTGCTCTTCTTCGCGAGCCTCCAAAAGGCATCGGCTGCAGGAAGGTACAAGCGAAAAAAAACCCGAACGAGCGGTTCGGGTTTAATCCACCAAAGGAGGAGGTGGAGGAGACAGCGGAGGTTGCAAACTGCTGCAACCGATGGGATCGATTATATGAGGCGACCTTGTGCGACGCAAGAACATTTGCATTGTGAAATCATATTTCACAATGTGACAGACAAGACTGTAGGCCGAAAACCCGCTGAATTCCTTTTAAAATCAATAGACAAAGCTCTTTTAAGAGATTGCCTAAGCAGACGTTCTCTAGAGTAAAACCCCTAAACCCGTCAGGGCATTCCCGAATCGGCGAAACATGCCGCACCGCAACACGCAAGCCGTCATCGCGCATAAGTTCCGGCGAAAGTCCCTTCGGGCGGACACGCAAACACCGGGCTACAATGCGTTTTCGATATAAGCGCAGCGCGGTGGAGCACAGCATGGAATGCAAAGTGAGCTGGATGGGGCAAGACGGGATGGCATTTGCGGCCGAGACGGGCAGCGGTCATCTGGTCGCGATGGACGGCGCGCCGGAAGGCGGCGGCCGCAATCTCGCGCCGCGTCCGATGGAAATGGTTCTGCTCGGCACGGGCGGCTGCACGGCGTACGACGTCGTGATGATCCTGAAGAAAAGCCGCCAGGAAATCGCCGGCTGCTCGGTCACGCTGAAGGCCGAACGCGCCAGCGAAGATCCGAAAGTGTTCACGAAGATCCACTTCCACTTCACCGTGACGGGCAAGAATCTGAACCCGGCGACGGTAGAACGCGCGATCAATCTGTCGCACGACAAATACTGCTCGGCCTCGATCATGATCGCCAAGACCGCCGAACTCACGCACTCGTTCGATATCGTCGCGGGTTGAGCGCAGCGCGCAGTGGCTTCGCGCAAGTCGCCGCGCATCCAGCCAAACCAGCGCGTCAAAATAAAAATGCCGGCGGTCCTGATGGACGCCGGCATTTTTTTGTTGGGTGGCAAAGCAAGCCGATAAGCCGGATTCTGTGCACGCGCCCCGTCCGAAAACGCGACGCGCGTAGCAGTCATTCCTCTAGGCGCGCCATTACTGACGCGCTCAAGCTTCCTACCCGCAGACGTGACGGGGGCCCCGTCCTGCATCTCGAAGATGCTAGCCTGCCTACTTGGAATTGCTCCGGGTGGAGGTTACCGTGCCGGTCTGCCTTGCAGCAGCCGCGGTGCGCTCTTACCGCACCGTTTCACCCTTACCTGATCCCGGCTTGCGCCGGGCCATCGGCGGTTTGCTTTCTGTTGCCCTGTTCCGCGTGTCGCCACGGATGGCCGTTAGCCATCACCCTGCCCTATGGAGTCCGGACTTTCCTCGCCCTCTTTGACCGAAGCCGCAGAGGCCGCGACTGCCTAGCCTGCTTTGCTGGGGCGCATTTTAACATCTGCAGGGATGGAGAGCCGCGTCGGCGGGAGAAATAGCCGGACGGCGGATGGCCAGGCGTGAGCAATTCGGATCGCGCCGCGATGCTGGGACACCATGCCCGTGCAGCCAGCGAGCGCGCGGCCATCCACCGACGTCGCTCGAATAACTTCACAAGTGGACTGCGAAAGCTTGTCGCGCGCGTAGCCCCAATGAGCCCACTTTCAAGCAATTTCACGCGGACCGACAAGCCCTACCGCGTGCGGCGTCCTGTTCGAAATACGGAGGCATCCTCGTAGAACGCCGGCGCTTCGTTTTCGGGCCACCACCCCGGAATGCCCAGTACGGGCAGCGGCGCGAACATGCGACTCGTCAATGCGTCGGTGCTCAGCAATGCCGTACTGACAGCTTCATCCAGCCATGCGTCGCGCGCCGCAGCGCCCCATTCGAAGTACTCGGACGGCACGTCGACGATCCACGCGTGCCCCGTGCAAGCCTTGAACGGCGCGACCAGCTTTTCCAGCAGCGCATGACCGAAGCAGCGCACTTCACAGCGCACGCCCCAGGCGTCGCGGCGAGCAACCATCAGCGTCTGCCAGTCGAACCCGCACAATGCTGCGCTCAGCGCCGGGTCGGCACAGGCGAACAGCAAAGCGTTTTCGTCGAACAAGGTCAACGTGTCGCGCACGCCGCCGCGGGTCGGGCCGACGCCTAACAAGTCGATCGCCGCCGACTGCCGCGCGTTCAGCGCCGCCTTGATACGCGGAAACGCAAACCACATCGACCCGTTGAAGAAATCATGCAGGTTGTGACGCGTCGGCACGCAACCCGTCGACGCGATATGCGCCTCGTAAGCCGCGCCCGGTGGCAGATCGTCTTGCGCAATGAACGCAAGGCGCTGACCGCGCCCCGTGATCTGCCGCATCTCGCCGGCATCGGCATTCATTTCCGCGAGCAAGGCGGCGTAGCTCGTCAGCGCACCTTGCTGCCAGCGCTCGCCACGCGCCACGAACTGCGCGAACCACGGCCTGGACCAGTCGATATCGGCGAAACCAAAGCCCACGCGCGCTGTCTCTTGCACCTGCATCTAAAGCAAGCTCAGACGAGGCGCCAGCCAATCGACTCACCGCCACGCAGCGGCACAACAGGCGTGTCGCCGACCGGCAACTCGGCCGGCAGCGTCCATTCTTCGCGACGTAACGTGACCTTCTCCTCGCTGCGCGGCAGACCGTAGAAATCCGCGCCGAAGAAGCTGGCGAAGCCTTCGAGCTTGTCCAGTGCACCGGCCTTGTCGAACGCTTCCGTGTAGAGCTCGAGCGCATGCAACGCCGTGTAGCAACCCGCGCAGCCGCACGCGTGCTCCTTCAAACCCTTCGGATGCGGCGCGCTATCCGTGCCGAGGAAGAAGCGCGGATTGCCCGAAGTCGCCGCCTCGACCAGCGCCACGCGATGCGTCTCGCGCTTCAATACCGGCAGGCAGTAGTAATGCGGGCGGATGCCGCCCTGGAAGATCGCGTTGCGGTTGTACAGCAGATGGTGCGCGGTAATCGTCGCGCCCAGCAGCCCCGGCGCCACGCCGGCTTCGCGGATGTAGTCGACGGCGTCTTTCGTGGTGATGTGCTCGAACACCACCTTCAGCGCCGGAAATTCGCGGCGCAGCGGCGTCATCACGCGGTCGATGAACACTTTCTCGCGGTCGAACAGGTCGATCGACGAATCCGTGACTTCACCGTGCACCAGCAGCGGCATACCCGTTTCCTGCATCACTTCGAGCGTTTTGGCGCACTTCATGATGTCGGTGACGCCTGCGTCCGAGTTGGTCGTCGCCCCCGCCGGGTACAGCTTCACGCCATGCACGAAGCCGCTTTCGCGCGCGCGGCGGATTTCGTCGGGCGGCGTGTTGTCGGTCAGGTACAGCGTCATCAGCGGTTCGAATTTCGCGCCGGCCGGGATCGCGGCGACGATGCGTTCGCGGTACGCCGCTGCCATCGCGGTGGTGGTGACCGGCGGCTTCAGGTTAGGCATGATGATCGCGCGGCCGAACTGACGCGCGGTATCCGGCAGGACAGCCGCGAGCATCTCGCCGTCGCGAACGTGCAGGTGCCAGTCGTCCGGGCGGGCGAGCGTAACGGTATCGATGGAATCGAGAGGGGCGTTGGAAGCGGTCATGGAAAGAGGGGAACGAGATTCGGCGGCAAAAAAGCAAATCGGCATGCACAAAGCGGTACAAATCACAACAAATCGCAACGCTAAGGCCGAAACATACGTCAATTTTGCTATTTGGCGCTTCTGGCTCGGTGATATGCTTGGAAAATCATCATTGTAACGGCTCGCCCCGTTCACAGGCTTACCCGCAACATGTGCCAACTTCTCGGAATGAACTGCGCCGCGCCGACGGACGTCACGTTCTCGTTCACCGGCTTTGCGGCGCGCGGCGGCGCCACCGATCACCATGCCGACGGCTGGGGCATCGCCTTCTTCGAAGATAAAGCCTGCCGCCTGTTCATCGACCATCAATCGTCGGCCACCTCGCCGATCGCCGAGATGGTCAAGCGCTACCCGATCAAATCGAAGAATACGATCGCGCATATTCGCAAGGCAACGCAGGGACACATCCTGCTTGAGAACTGCCACCCGTTCATGCGCGAACTGTGGGGACGCCATTGGATTTTCGCGCACAACGGCGACCTGAAAGATTATTCGCCGGCGCTCAATGGTGTCTATCAACCCGTCGGCACGACCGATAGCGAACTCGCCTTCTGTGCATTGCTGCAAGGTTTGCGCAAAGCGTTCCCAGGCTGCCAGCCGCCGCTGGAAGAACTGTTCGCGGCACTCGAAACGCTCACCCGTGAAATCACGCAATTCGGCGTGTTCAATTTCCTGATGTCAAACGGCCAGGCGCTGTTCGCGCATTGCTCGACGCATCTGCACTACATTGTGCGGCGCTGGCCGTTCTCGACCGCGCATCTGGTCGATGCGGACGTGTCGATCGATTTCGCCAAATACACGACGCCGGAAGACCGCGTCGCCGTGATCGCGACCAAGCCACTCACCGATAACGAAGTGTGGACCGCCTTCAAACCGGGCGATCTGATGATGTTCCAACATGGCGAAGTGATCGGCCGGGTCAATGTGCCGGTGCCGGCTTCGGTGCTGGAAAAGCTGCTCAATCCGGCGCTGGACGCGTCGGCTTCGGCAACTACGATCGCGGCTTCGGTTGAGGAGACGATGGCCACGGCCGACGTCGACCTTGAAGCGGCGGATGACGCCGCCGCTTTCGAATCCTGACTTGCGCGCGCGTTAGCGCTAATGCTCGAACGGCTGGAGTCGGCGCCTGCATTCGCGAAATAAAAACCGCCTGAACTGCGGGCACTCTTGCAGAACGTCAGAACGTCAGAAACAAAAAAGCCGCTTCGAAATGAACTGAACCCAAAATTGGACAGTTCAAAGAAGCGGTTTTTTTGCATGGGCCACGCCAACCAGCCCGCGCGGCCCAGCTTGCAATAAGCTCAGTGCAGAATCTTCGCCAGGAAATCCTTTGCGCGATCCGACTTCGGATTCGCGAAGAAGTCTTCCTTCCTGTCGTCTTCCACGATCAAGCCCTTGTCCATAAAGATCACGCGGTGCGCGACCTTCCTGGCAAAGCCCATTTCGTGCGTAACGCACATCATCGTCATGCCTTCCTGCGCGAGTTCGACCATCACGTCCAGCACTTCATTGATCATTTCCGGATCAAGCGCCGAGGTCGGTTCGTCGAACAGCATCGCGATCGGGTCCATCGACAGCGCGCGCGCAATCGCCACACGCTGCTGCTGACCACCCGACAACTGCCCCGGAAACTTGTCCGCATGCGCGCGCAAACCAACGCGATCGAGCAGCTTCAAGCCCTTCGCCGTGGCTTCGTCTTTCGAGCGGCCGAGCACCTTGATCTGTGCAAGCGTCAGGTTCTGCACGATCGACAGATGCGGGAACAGCTCGAAATGCTGGAACACCATGCCGACCTTCGCACGCAGCTTCGACAGATTAGTTTTCTTGTCGGTCAGCGACTGGCCGTTGATGACGATCTCCCCCTTCTGGAACGGCTCGAGGCCGTTGACGGTTTTGATCAGCGTGGACTTGCCCGAACCCGACGGCCCGCACACCACCACCACTTCACCTTTTTTGACTTCCGTCGTGCAGTCGGTCAGCACTTGAAACTGACCGTACCACTTCGAAACATTCTTGATAGAGATCATCTTGCGACCTTTTTCTGAAGACCTTTGACGAGGCTCGACGCGATCACGCAGACCACGAAATAACACGCGCCCGCGAACAGTACCATTTCGACATTCGTACCGTCACGGTCGCCAATATTCGTGGCGGTGCGGAAGAAGTCGGCAAGGCTGATCACGTAGACGAGCGACGTATCCTGAAACAGCACGATACCTTGCGTAAGCAGCAGCGGCACCATTGCGCGGAACGCCTGCGGCAGCACGATGAGGCGCATGGCCTGCGGGTAGCTCATGCCGAGCGCGAACGCGGCGTTGACCTGCCCGCGCGGCACGGCCTGAATGCCGGCACGGATGATCTCCGAATAGTACGCGGCCTCAAACAGCGAGAAAGCGACCATCGCCGAAGCCAGCCGAATGTCGATGTCCGGCGACAAACCCAGCACGTTTTGCAGCACCTGCGGCACGATCAGGAAGAACCACAGCAGCACCATCACCAGCGGGATCGAACGGAACACCGTGACATACGCCTTCGCGAACCATTCGAACGGCTTGAACGGCGAAAGCCGCATGATCGCGAGAATGGTGCCCCAGATAATGCCGATCACGATGGCGATCAGCGTGATCTTGATGGTGACGATGGCGCCGGTCCACAACGTAGGCAGTGCGCCCGGAATACCGCTCCAGTCGAAATGATGCATCACTTACCTCCGATATAGCCGGGCAACCGGGTCTTGTGTTCGACCCAGCGCATGAGTTGCATCACGACCAGATTGATCAGCACATACGCCAGCGTGACCGCGATGAACGACTCATACGTCTGCGACGTGTAGTCGACCAGTTGGCGCGCCTGGGCGGACAGATCCAGCAGGCCGATGGTCGACGCGACCGCCGAGTTCTTGAAGATATTCAGAAACTCGGACGTGAGCGGCGGCACGATGATCCGGTACGCAACCGGCAGCAGCACGTAGCGATACGTCTGCCATTGCGTGAAGCCCATTGCCAGACCCGCGGCGCGCTGGCCCTTCGGCAACGCATTGATGCCCGAGCGAACCTGCTCGCACACGCGCGCAGCGGTGAAGAGCCCGAGACAGATAATCGACGACGAGAAGAACTGCGCGCCCGGCGGCAATTGCTTGAACCAGTTGCCGATCGACGGCGGCAGCAACTCCGGTATCACCAGATACCAGATGAAGAACTGCACGATCAGCGGAATGTTGCGGAAAATCGCGACGTAGAGCGTGCCGATGCCCGACGCCCATTTGTTCGGCACCGTGCGCAGCACACCGAACAACGAACCGACGATCAGCGCGATCACCCATGCCGACAGCGACACGGTAATCGTCACCCAGAAGCCGGACATCAGCCAGCCGAGATACGTAGTCGGCTCGCCGGTGGAGACCGGACTCAGCAGAATGCCCCAGTTCCAGTGATATGACATGACCAAGACTCCAGCAAAAAGAAACGGAAGAAGCGCGCGGCCCCTTCCGTTTCGTTCAGCGTTTCAAAAAAACAGCTAAGGTTTAATCGATAGCCTTGTCATTCGGGCTCTTGTAGAGCGCCTTGATGTCGTCGCTTTCCGGGAAGTTCAGGTTCAGGCCCTTCGGCGGAATCGGCGATTCGAACCACTTCTTGTAGATCTGATCGGCTTCGCCCGAGGTTTCGACCTTCGCGATCGCGTCGTCGACAACCTTCTTGAATTCCGGATCGTTCTTGCGAATCATGCAGCCATACGCTTCATGCGATTGCGGCGTGCCGACGATCACGAAGTCGCCCGGGTTGTTCGACTTGGCGCGTTCGCCCGCCAGCAGCGCGTCGTCCATCATGAACGCGGCAGCACGGCCGGTGGAGAGCGTCAGGAACGACTCGCCATGATCCTTCGCGCTGATGATGTTCATGCCCATGCTCTTGTCCTGATTCATCTTGCGAAGCAGGCGCTCGGAGGTCGTGCCGGCGGTCGTGACGACCGTCTTACCCTTCAGGTCCGCGAAGTCCTTGATGCCGGAGTCTTTCTTGGTCATCAAACGCGTGCCGATCACGAAGATCGTGTTCGAGAAGGCAGCCTGTTGCTGGCGCTCAGCGTTATTGGTGGTCGAGCCGCATTCCATATCGACCGTGCCGTTCTGCACCAGCGGAATACGGTTTTGCGACGTGACAGGCGTGAGTTTGACCTTCAGGTTAGGCATGTTCAGCTTCGCCTTGACCGCCTCCACCACCTTCAGCGCGAATTCCTGCGAGTAGCCGATGACATTCTGCTTGTCGTCGTAATACGAAAACGGGATCGACGATTCGCGGTGCCCCAGCGAAATGACACCCGTGTCCTTGATCTTTTTCAGCGTACCAGCGTCTTGCGCATGCGCGCCAACCGTAAACAGTCCGAGAGTCGCGAGCAGCAGCGCAGCTTTTTTAACCTTCATGTGTGATCTCCTTGGCAAGAACCGGCGCCAGTTTAGCAAAGTAATTATTCTGAAAGTATTGCTATAAACCATGTTGTTGCGCGCCCACGCCGCTACGGAATGACCGCGGCTTAACCCGGCAATTCAAACGCGGCGGAGACGCAAAGGCGGGCGGCATCGATAGGATGCCGCCCGCCGGGTGAAACACGCGGTCTCGTGGACCACGTCATAGCTCGAATTCGCAGCGGTCCGCGCGCTGGCGGACCGCCGTTTTATGCCAATCGATCAGGGATACAGGCCGCGCAATTCACGCGCTTCGAGGATCCGCTTACATGCGACGATAAATGCCGCAGTCCGCACGGACACCTTCTGTTCGCTCGACACTTGCCACACAGCGGCAAATGCTTCGCGCATCACGCGTTCGAGACGCTGGTTGATCTCGTCTTCGGTCCAGAAGAAGCTCGAGAAGTCCTGCACCCACTCGAAGTACGACACCGTCACGCCACCGGCGTTGGCCACGACGTCCGGAATCACGAGGATGCCGCGGTCGTGCAGAATGTCGTCCGCTGCCGTGGTGGTCGGGCCGTTGGCGCCTTCCACGACGATCTTCGTCTTGATCTTGCCGGCGTTCTTTTCGGTGATCTGATTTTCCAGCGCCGCCGGAATCAGGATGTCCGATTCGACCGTCCAGAATTCTTCGTTCGTGACCGCGTCGGCTTCCGGGAAACCGCCCACGCCGCCGTTCTTCGCCACGTAATCCGCCAGCGCGACAGCGTCGATACCCGTTGCCTTGTACAGCGAGCCGGTGTGATCCTGCACCGCGACCAGCTTCGAGCCAGCTTCCTGGAACAGACGTGCCGCAATGCCGCCCACGTTACCGAAACCTTGAACGGCAATCCGTGCGCCTTCGATGTCGACACCAATGCGGCGCGCCGCTTCGGACGCCACCACGAACACGCCACGGCCCGTCGCTTCACGGCGGCCCAGCGAACCACCCAGCGCGATCGGCTTGCCGGTCACGACGCCCGTCGCCGTTTGACCCTGGTTCATGGAGTACGTGTCCATCATCCACGCCATGATCTGCTCGTTCGTGTTCACGTCCGGCGCGGGAATGTCGGTATTCGGTCCGATGATGATGCCGATTTCGCTCGTGTAGCGGCGCGTCACGCGCTCCAGTTCACCACGCGACAACGTACGCGGATCAACGCGGATACCACCCTTTGCTCCGCCGTACGGCACGTTCACAGCCGCATTTTTCACCGACATCCACGCCGACAGCGCCATCACTTCCGACAGCGTCACGTCCTGGTGATAACGCACACCGCCCTTGCCCGGACCACGCGACACGTTGTGCTGCACGCGATAGCCTTCGAAGTGCGCAACCGTGCCGTTATCGAGTTCGATAGGCACGTCGACGATCAGAATGCGCTTCGGGCGCTTGAGGGTTTCAAGCCAGCGGGACAGCGAGCCGAGGTACGGCGCGACGCGGTCGACCTGGCGCAGGTAGTTGCCCCACGGGCCGAGGTCGTCTTTATTCAGGTAGGAAGGAACAGACTGCAACGTTGCTGCGGATTGTGCGACTTGTTGCTGGGATGACATGAACGCTCCGGCGTTGATCGAATAGCAGCATTGTCGAAAAACACCGATTTGAAATCCAATGCCGTTTCCTTATCCGATTATGTTTTTTTTGCATAACCGTTAAGAAGCTGCAAATTCGCGTCGTCAACGAGCAGGTTTTTCAGGCAGCGCCCGCGCCTTGCGCCAGTTCCTCCGACACCACGTCCCACAGCTGCCGCACCAGTATCTGCCGCGCATCGTCGCTCTTTGCCGCGAGCTTGTCGCGATAGAGGCGGATCTCCATGGTCAGCGTGAGCTGCCCTTCGGGTGTGCCTCGGGTCGCGCGATCGAGGCGGATCAGCTTGCCGTCGGCGGTCGCGTCTTCCACCGCGCTGTGCGGCAGGAAGGCGATCCCGTGGCCGGCCAGCGCCATCGCCTTGAGTCCCTCGGCCATGTCGGTCTCGTAGAGACGGTCGAGGTACAGGCGTTCCGGCGCATTGGCGAGGATCACTTCGGTCATGCGGCCCAGGTAGGCGTTCGGCGTGTAGGTCAGATAGGGCGTGGGTGCCCCGGCCGTGCCCGGCAGCGTGTGCCGCGGCCGCCCGGCGCGGCCCGGCGCCGAGAACGGGCTGATCGGTTCGTTGCCGAGCGTGAGCATGTCGTAGCGCGCCGGATCGAGCGCGACCGGATGACTCGGATGGTGATAACCCATCATCAGATCGCAGCCGCCTTCCACCAGCGCCAAAGCCGCGTCGTGCACGTTCAACGCCCGCAGCCGGGTATGGATCGGACCCATTTGCGCTTCAATGCGCTGCAGCCAGCGCGGGAAATACGTGAGCGACAGCGTGTGCGGCACCGCGAATTCGATGGTCGCCTGCGGCGTCGCCGTGTGCCCGCGCAGCAAAGCACGCGCCTCGTGGAACTGCGACAGCATGGCGAGCGCCTGCTCGTAGAAAACCTGGCCTGCCGCCGTCAGCCGCGTCGGGTAAACCGAACGATCGATCAATTCCGTGCCCAGCCACGCTTCCAGCGCCTGAATCCGCCGCGAAAACGCCGGCTGCGTGACGTGGCGCGATTCGGCCGAGCGGCTGAAACTACGCGTTTCCGCGAGCGAAACGAAGTCTTCGAGCCATTTCAGTTCCATGCGAAGCCTGTGCTGCCAGCGGGAGGGAGGAAGTCAGCATTCTAGCGGCGCGGCTGTGACGTGGGGTCCAGCGCCAAACTTGCACGGAACTCGCGTAGAAACAGAGCGCAGAATCTGCGGACCGGAACGGCAAGCGAGGCGTGCACACCCCGCATCTGTCCCGGTCACAATCCGATTCCCACCAAGATCGCCGCCAACTTCGGGCCGGCCGCCGCACAGTGGTAAAATTCGCGCTTCCCTCCGTTCCAGAACTGGTCATTGAGCGCCCTCCGAGCGTTCAACGCCCCAATCCGCCACAACTCGCGCCCCCATCATGTCCGACACCCGCCCCGACACCCTGTTCGCGCTGAACGCGCTCTCCCCGCTCGACGGCCGCTACGCCTCGAAAACCGAAGCCCTGCGCGACTGGCTCTCGGAAGCCGCTTTCATGCGCAATCGCGTAACGGTTGAAATCCACTGGCTGATCGCCCTGTCGCAAGCCGGTTTCGCGGAGGTGCCGCGCTTTTCCGAAGCGTCCGAACAATTCCTGCTGCAGCTGGCCGAGCGTTTCACCGCACACGACGCCGCGCGCATCAAGGAAATCGAACGCGTGACGAATCACGACGTGAAAGCGGTCGAGTACTGGCTGAAGGAATCGGTCAAGGGTCAGGAGGAACTGGAACGCGCGAGCGAATTCATCCATTTCGCCTGCACGTCGGAAGACATCAACAACACGTCGCACGGCCTGATGCTCGCCGGTGCACGTGAACACGTGATCCTGCCGGCACTGCGCTCGGTGCATCAGCGTCTGGTTGCACTGGCTCACGCGCAAGCCGAACAGCCGATGCTGTCGCGCACGCACGGCCAACCGGCCAGCCCCACCACGCTCGGCAAGGAAATCGCCAACGTCGCTGCGCGTCTGGAACGCGCGATCGACCGCATCGCGAAGGTCGAGTTGCTGGGCAAGATGAACGGCGCGGTCGGCAACTTCAATGCACATCTGTCCGCATATCCGGAATTCGACTGGGAAGCGTTTTCGCGCGAAGTGGTCGAGCAACGTCTGAAGCTCACGTTCAACCCGTACACGATCCAGATCGAACCGCACGACTACATGGCTGAACTGTTCGACGCCGTGTCGCGCGCCAACACGATCCTGCTGGATCTGGACCGCGACGTGTGGGGCTACATCTCGGTCGGTTACTTCAAGCAACGCACGAAGGCCGGCGAAATCGGTTCGTCGACGATGCCGCACAAGGTCAATCCGATCGACTTCGAAAACTCGGAAGGCAATCTCGGCCTGGCGAATGCCACGCTGCGCCACCTGGCCGACAAGCTGCCGATTTCGCGCTGGCAGCGCGACCTGACCGACTCGACGGTGCTGCGCAATATCGGCGTCGCGTTCGGCTACTCGCTGCTCGCCTACGACTCGCTGATCCGCGGCCTCGACAAACTCGAAGTGAATGCGCAGCGTCTGAACGAAGACCTCGACAACTGCTGGGAAGTGCTGGCCGAGCCGGTGCAAACGGTGATGCGCCGTTACGGCATCGAGAATCCGTACGAGCAGTTGAAGGAACTGACGCGCGGCAAGGGCATTACGCGCGAAGCGCTGCAAACGTTCGTGAGCGGTCTGGCGATTCCGCAAGATGCGAAGGATCGTTTGCTCGCCATGACGCCGGGTTCGTATATCGGCAAGGCTGTGGAACTGGCCAAGCGCATCGCTTAAAGCAGCACGCTGGCGCGTGGCAACGCCCACGCAATGGACGCCGTTCAGTTGAACACTGAGCGGCGTTTTTCATTTGAACGCCGCAAGGATGCTACGACAACCAGTCCGGCACTTCGCGAAAGGCCAGATGGATATGCGAGTCGAAGTGATGCACTCGATAGCCAAACGGCTCGAAGAGCGCGTCCAACGAGCGGCATGTGTGGATCGTGATGTGTCCGTTGCGCGGCGCGATGTACCAATGGTCCATCGCACGCGGCGGCAGCGTGTCGATCGCCAAGGTCGAAAACATCATCACGCCGTGCGGCTTGAGTATGCCGAGCGCGCTTGCGACCGTCACGCGCGGCTCGGGCGTATGCTCCAGCACTTCGAATGCCGTCACCAGATCGAACGCGTTCGGCTCAGGTTCGGCATCGCCTTGTTCCATCGGATCCCAACTGTGGGCATCCACGCCACGTTCACGCAGCCTCGCCGCCAGCCGGCCATTGCCACCTCCGTAGTCGAGACATCTGAGCCCGTCGCCTCTCGCGATTAATTTCGCAACCATCCCTACATTGGCGTCCGGACGCGCCTCGATATAGTCGGGGTCGATCTCTGCATAAGCCGCGTTGTAAATGTGCTTTGTGAAGGCGCTTCTGCTCCACCGATCGAACGCATGCGTGAACACCAATCCGCAGTCATCGCAACGGTGGTAGTAAATGGGAATGGCGGCAAGCGGCAAGAAATAGCCGCGGCGCTCCTCGCAGCTCTTGTTGAAATCGAGCACACCGCAAAGTGGCGCCCTGCCCTGGCAAATCTTGCACGTTGAAACGCTTGCGACTGGGTCGAGCCTGTCGCCCTCGATGTGCACCATGTTCACCGCCTTTGAGTTTTGCCAGAGAGACTGCCATTGGACCAAAGCACGGAAAACAAGCGAATCGGACGCATCCCAAAGCACAGCACTTTTTTGACTAGAACTTCGGCGTCGCACATGCGCAAACGGCGCCCAAATTGAAACGCCCCGGCCACTTGCGTGGCCGGGGCGTCGAGACACGGCGTCAGCGATAAAACCTCAGCGCACCGCCATCTGCTTCAACACCTCGTCGACGATTTCTTCCGGCGACAATTCGATGCTCACTGTGATCGCTTCGTCCGGGCCCGGTTCTTCGAGCGTATCGAGCTGGCTTTGCAACAGCGACGGATCGAAGAAGTGACCCGTACGCGTGGTCAACCGTTCGCGCAGCACCTCGAACGAACCCTTCAGATAGACGAAGCACACGTCTTTATCGCCGTTGCCGTTGCCGCCGCCGCGCAGAACATCGCGGTACGAACGCTTCAACGACGAACACGTGAACACCGCTTTTTCACCCGCCCGCTGCTTCTCTTCGATCGCGGCACGGATGGTTTGCAACCATGGCCAGCGGTCTTCGTCGGTCAGCGGAATGCCGTGGTGCATTTTCTCTTTGTTGGCTGCGCTGTGAAACGCGTCGCCGTCGGTAAATGCGCAGTGCAGGCGTTCCGCCAGCATTTCGCCAATCCTCGTTTTGCCGGCGCCCGACACGCCCATTGCGATCAAAATCATCAAAAACTCCTTACACGACCGTCGCGAGCGCGAAAGTCAAACCCAAGCCCATCAGCGAGATGATGGTTTCGAGGAGCGACCATGTCTTGAAGGTCTGCCCCACCGTCATACCGAAGTATTCCTTGACCAGCCAGAAACCGCCGTCGTTCACATGCGAAAAAATCAGTGACCCCGAACCGGTGGCCAGCACCAGCAATTCCGGCGTGACCTGCACGCCGCTCGCCGAGGCAATCGGCGCGACGATACCGCAGGCGGTGGTCATCGCAACGGTCGCCGAACCCGTGGCGAGACGGATCAACGCGGCCACCAGCCAACCGAACAGCAGCGGCGACAGATGCATGGCCGTTGCCACGCTGACGATTTCCTTCGAGATGCCGCTATCCATCAGCACGCGCCCGAACCCGCCGCCTGCGCCCACGATCAGCGTGATGCCCGCGATCGGCGCCAGACAGTCGCCACAGAACTTCTGGATCTGCTCACGATTGAAGCCGCGGCTCGCGCCGAAAGTCCAGAAACTGACCAGCACGGCGATCAACAGCGCGACGTCCGAGTTACCGACAAAACGCAGCAAATCGTTCGCCAGCGTCTTCGGTGTAAAGACGAGGTCGGCCCAACTGCCGATCAGCATCAGAATCACCGGCAGCAGAATCGTGAACAGCGTAACGCCGAAGCTCGGCAGATCACGCTTTTCCTTTTTCTCCTCAGCGGCGCCGAGGAACTGCGCCGCGAGCGGATTGTTTTGCGGCAACTTGATGTAGCGGCTGATCAACAACGCGAACAGCGGACCGGCAACGATCGCCGTCGGCACGCCCACGATCAGCCCGTAAGCAATCGTCTTGCCGATGTCGGCGTGATACGCCTGCACCGCGAGCATCGCGGCCGGATGCGGCGGAATCAAACCGTGCACGACGGACAGACCCGCGATCATCGGCAAGCCGATCAGCAGCAGCGACTTGTTGGTGCGTTTGGCAACGTTGAACGCAATCGGAATCAGCAGCACGAAGCCGACTTCAAAAAACACCGGCAAGCCGACGATAATCGCCACGACCATCATCGCCCAGTGAATATGCTTCTCGCCGAACTTGTCGATCAGCGTGGTGGCAATGCGCTCCGCCCCGCCCGACTCGGCCATCATTTTGCCGAGCATGGTGCCGAGACCGACCACGATCGCAATGTGGCCGAGCGTATTGCCGTTGCCGGTTTCGAACGATTTGACGATTGTGCCGATCGGCATGCCGGATACGAGACCCAGCAGCAGCGACACGATGATCAGGACGAGAAACGGATAAACCTTGTAGCGAGTGATCAGCAGGATCAGAAGTGCGATGGCGATCACCGCGAAGACCAGCAGTGTGCTGCCGTGGACAGCTTCCATGAAGCTCCTCCTTTTGCGTTATTGATGTCGGTGCAAACACGGCTGGCACCTTGTCTCACGGCGACCTGAAGCGGTGCCAGAAAACCCGGCAAGCCGCGCGGACGCTGAATTTTACTGTTTGTTGTCGCTAACAGCGTGCGAATCCGGCACGCATAGCGCCAAGAAGCCTCGCCGCGGCAGCCTGACAGGCTGCATCGACGAGGCTCCTTGGCGTTGGACCTGGCTAACGGACTAAGACGCGGGCCGTTTCAACTCAATGGGCCGGCGCTGCCAACTGGCTGGCGGCACGCGCCAGACGCGTGACTTCGTCCCAGTTTTGCGCGGCGAGCGCGGCTTTCGGCGTCAACCACGAACCGCCCACGCACACCACATTCGGCAACGACAGGAAATGCGTTGCCGTTTCCGCGGTGATGCCACCCGTCGGGCAGAACTTCAGATTCGGGAACGGACCGTGAAAAGCTTGCAGCATCGGCACACCACCGGCCTGTTGCGCCGGGAAAAACTTCACGATCTCGTAGCCAAGTTCGAGCGCCGCGATGATGTCCGAAGGCGTCATCACACCCGGCAGCAGCGGCAAACCCGCATCTTGCGCGGCCTTGTGCATGTCTCGGGTAAGGCCAGGCGACACGCCGAACTGAGCGCCCGCCTTCTTCGCCTGAGCGCAATGCTCGGGCTTCGTGATCGTGCCGACACCCACCACGATATCTTCGGCCAGTTGGCTCGCGCGTTCGATCGCTTCCAGACCGGCCGCCGTGCGCAGCGTGATTTCCAGCACCTTCACCCCACCCGCGTGCAATGCGCGCGACACGTGTTCACCCTGTTCGACCGAGTCGAACGCGAGCACCGGAATCACCGGGCCGAGGCGCACGATATCGCTTACTGTTTTCGCTGTCATAGTCAGACTCCTTGTTTCTGCAGCGTTTAGCTGGCTTGAGTGGTGCTTGAGTGTTCTTCTGCGTGTGCTTTGACGCGCTTACCGTGTTGCGCCGCGTGCTCGCCCACCATCGGACCGAACACCGAGGCGCCCTGTTCCGCCGGCGCTGCCGCCGCACGGAACACGCCGAACAGTTCGCGGCCGAAACCGACTTCGTTTTCCGCCTGATGCTGCGGCAACGCTTCCGGCCGGGCCGCCCATTCGGCTGCATCGATTTCGATGTCAAGCACGCCCGCGTCCGCATCGATCACCAGCATGTCGCCGGTGCGGACCTTGCCGATCGGGCCTTGCAGCAAGGCTTCCGGCGACAGGTGAATTACGGCCGGCACCTTGCCCGACGCGCCCGACATGCGGCCGTCGGTCACCAGCGCGACGTGGAAACCTTGATCCTGCAACACACCAAGCAACGGCGTCAAACGATGCAGTTCAGGCATGCCGTTTGCGCGCGCGCCCTGGAAGCGCACGACCGCAATGAAATCACGCTTCAGCTCGCCGTTGTCGAACGCGGCCTGCACCGCTTCCTGCGAATCGAACACGATGGCCGGCGCCTTCACCATGCGATGCTGCGCCGCCACCGCGGAAATCTTGATCACGCCGCGGCCGAGCTTGCCTTGCATCAGACGCAAGCCGCCATCCGGCTGGAACGGTTCCTTGATGCCGCGCAGCACCGCCATGTCTTCACTCTTTTCCGCGCCCGGCACCCATTGCAGCTTGCCGTCGATCAGCTTCGGCTCTTCCGTGTAGTGCTTGAGGCCCTTCCCGGCGACGGTGTTCACGTCTTCGTGAAGCAAGCCGCCTTCCAGCAGGTTGCGGACCAGGAACGCGACACCGCCTGCAGCATGGAAGTGGTTCACGTCGGCTTTGCCGTTCGGATAGATTTTCGCGAGCAGCGGCACGGCTTGCGACAGCGCGTCGAAGTCGTTCCAGTCGATCACGATGCCGGCCGCGCGCGCGATCGCGACCAGGTGCAGCGTGTGATTGGTCGAGCCGCCCGTTGCCAGCAACGCGACGATACCGTTGACGATCGCCTTCTCGTCGACCACATGGCCGATCGGCGTGTAATTGCCACGCTCCACCGTCAGATCGAGCACGCGGCGCGCGGCCTGCGCAGTCAGCGCGTCGCGCAGCGGCGTATGCGGATGCACAAACGCGGAACTCGGCAGATGCAGGCCCATGACTTCCATCAGCATCTGGTTGCTGTTCGCGGTGCCGTAGAACGTGCAGGTGCCCTGGCTGTGATACGCGGCGGCCTCTGCTTCGAGCAGCGCGTCGCGGCCGCACTGGCCGGTAGCGAAGAGCTGGCGTGTCTTGGCTTTGTCGTCGTTCGAGAGACCGCTGCCCATCGGGCCGGCCGGGACGAAAATCGTCGGCAGATGGCCGAATTGCAGCGCGCCGATCAACAGGCCCGGCACGATCTTGTCGCAAATGCCAAGGCACAGCGCGGCGTCGAACATGTTGTGCGTCAGCGCGACCGCCGTGCTCATCGCGATCACTTCGCGCGAGAACAGCGACAGTTCCATGCCCGCGTTGCCTTGCGTGACGCCGTCACACATGGCCGGCACGCCGCCCGCGAATTGCGCGACGCCGCCGTTTTCACGCGCGGCTTCTTTGATGATGTCAGGGTAGTTTTTGTACGGCGCGTGCGCGGACAGCATTTCGTTGTACGAGGACACGATGCCGATATTCGGCTGACGAATCTGCTTGATGGCGAACTTGTCGCTGCCCTCGAGGCCGGCAAAACCGTGAGCCAGATTGGCGCAGGAGAGCGCGCCGCGCGCCGGAAATTTGCCTTGGGCGTGATGGATGCGGGCCAGATACGCCTCGCGCGTGGGTTTGCTGCGCTCGACCACGCGTTGCGTGACCTTCAACAATTGCGAATGCGGGGAAACCATCGGAGCTCCTTCGTCGCTGGCCGCGTGCGTTTGAGTTGGGCGTGCGCGCACTATGCCAGGTAGGTATCGCGGGGATGTCGGATCAGTCGACGACGCAATATTAGTAGAAAAACTACATGATCGCAATGGTGATTCCTGTTGCACTGCGACATCGTCGAAACGCCCGCATCGCCTTACTGGCTTTGTCTTAGCGACTTACACAGCAAAACGTAGGGATTACACCTAGAGTCTGATATGTAGTTTTTGTACCTTCTTCGGCAATCAGATATAGTCCACGCATTCTTCAGCATAGTGCGAGTTTTCCGATGATGCTGTCTCAGGTGGAAGAGATGCGCGAGCAGTTGCGCCCGTCAGAGCGCAAGCTGGCCGATTACGTGATCGAGGCGCCGCGCGAGGTGCTCGATCTGTCGATGACCGAAGTGGCCGCGCGCGCCGGCGTCAGTCAGCCGACCATCGCGCGGTTTTGTCATGCGCTCGGCTTTTCGGGTTTTCGCGAGTTCAAGATCCGGTTGGCACAGGGGATCGCGTCGGGCGTGCCCACCGTCTATCGCGACGTGCGGCCCGACGAAGACGCGCCAGGACTCATCGCGAAGGTATTCGACCGAACTATCGGCACGTTGATCGAGGTGCGCAACAGCCTCTCGCCGGATAGCGTCGACGCTGCCGTAGCCCTGCTGGCGAACGCGGCGCGCATCGAGTTCTATGGAGCAGGCGGGTCGGGCATTGCCGCTCAGGATATCCAGCACAAGTTTTTTCGGCTTGGCATGCCGAGCGTCGCGTACTCGGATCCGCATACGTATTCGATGTCGGCGGCGCTGCTCGGACCCGGCGATGTGGTGGTGGCGATATCCAATACCGGTCGAACCCGCGACATCATCGAGGCCGCGCGTTCTGCGCTCGCTCGCGGTGCGAAGGTGATCGCCATTACGCACGGTAGTTCGCCGCTTGCGCGGGTCGCGTCCATCTGTCTTTTCTCGAACGTGGTCGAGGAAAACGACGTATTCTCGCCGATGACCTCACGCATGTCGCATCTGGCGATCGGCGACATTCTGGCGGTCGGCGTCGCGCTGAAGCGCGGGCCCGAGTTGGTGGAACGGTTGGGGCAGGCGAAAGGGGTGATCGGCCGGTTGAGGATCGACGGCCAGGCCTGAAGTGTCAAAAAAAGGCCTGCGCAATGGCAGGCCTTTGTGGTCAAGCAATGCGTGTCGCGGCTTACTCCGCGAACACGCGGACATCGACGCGGCGGTTCTGCAAGCGGCCTTCGGCCGTCGCATTCGAAGCGACCGGATCGGCGCTACCCAAACCTTGCGCAACAAACTGGTCAGCATGGAGGCCGCCATCGTGCAGATATTTCACGACGGCCGCAGCACGTGCCTGGGACAGTTTCAGGTTATGGGCTTCCGAACCGGTGTTGTCGGTATAACCCATCACGGTCACGCGATGCAGGTTGACACCTTGGTTCACGCTCATGAAGTGGTTGAGGCTTTCCTTTGCCACCGGGTTAAGCACTGCGCTATCCGTGGCGAAGTTCGCGTTACCTTGCAGCAGTAACCGAACCTGCGGCGGCACCTGTTTAGCTTGCGGCTGCGGAGCCGGTTGCGGAGCCGGCTGTTGCGGAGCCGGCTGGACCACCGGCTGTTGTACCACCCGCTTACCGCACATGAAGGTCATTTCACGCGGATCCTTCACCGGCGCGGTGTCGTTGACGCCGTCAATCGCTTCAAGCCACGTCACAGGCTGAGCCCTACAGGTTTCCTCGGCCACACGCACACAACTTTGCGAGCTTTCGAAAAGTCCCAGACAGCTAACCCGATAAACCGGGGCCTGCTGGTTCGGCATGCTAACCGCGTGAAGCGTATAAGTGGGTCCCGACTGCGTGGTACACGCCGCAAGGATCGTCACAAAGGCGCCGAGCAGCGGCGCGCGGAGATATTTAAAAAGAGTTGCGTTCATTTTTTAAGAATTCAGTCGATTGAAGCGACGCTCTTGCTACGTGTTCCACGAACGAGAGCGCGCTTGCAGTTAAGTCAAGGAATCCGGCAGACGGACAGGGCTGACGCCCCGTCCGTCACGGCACTTACCACTGGTACGAAGCACCCACGCCCACCGTCGTGCCACCCTGGCTGGTACCCGCGCCGGCCTTCATCTTCAGGTTCTCGGTGATGCGTGCCGAGACGCCGAGCGCCACGGCCTGCGAACCCTTGTACGAGCCGCCACCGATACCGACCGCGATCGTCTTGCCTTGATCGACGTCCGGGATCATCGTCAGCGCCGTAGCGGCTGCGATACCGGAGTACGCGTTCTTGGCAACTGCGTTGACGCTGTTCTGCACCGAGTTGATCTGCTGATCGGTGTAGTTCTTCGCCGTCATGCCAGCCGGCAGATTGCCGACCGCCGCCCCGATCGAGTCGTTCAACTGGCCGACGTTGACTGCGTCGGTCGTTGCCGTACCGGCCGCGACGTTGGTGACCTGGCGTTCGTTGCCCGCCGAGCCTACCGACACCGTGTTCGCACGGTCCGCCACCGAGTTGGCACCCAGTGCCACCGAGTTGGCTGCGCTCGCGCTGGCGTTCGCACCCATTGCCGTGGAATGCGTGCCGCTGGCGACTGCGCCTTCCGTGTCACGGCTGCCGTCTGCTGCAAACATCGGGTTGCCACCCGACTTGGCAATGTTCGTGACGGTAGAGATCGCCGCGTTCATCTGGTTGACGTTGACTGCATCGTCACCGGCCGTGCCGGCTGCCACATTGTGGATCGTCGTGCCGCCTGCAACACCATCACCCATCGTGACGCTGCTGTAGTTGGTCGAACCATCGGCGTTATGGTCGTACGTGACTGCCGCGTTGGTCGTTCCGTTCGGATTGATGATGCCCGACGCCTTCAGCTGCGCGACGTTGACCGCATCCGTGTCCGCCGTACCGGCCGCCACGTTGGTGATCTGGCGCTCCGCTCCGGCCGCGCCCACCGACACCGTATTTGCACGGTCAGCCACCGAGTTCGAACCCAATGCAACCGAGTTCGCTGCCAGCGACTGCGCGTTACCGCCGATCGCCACCGACTCCGCACCCGTTGCTTGCGAATCCGCCAGCATCGAGTTGGCGTGGAAGTACTTGACGCCCATGCCACCGTTGCTGATGTTGTTCAGCGTGTTGTTGATGTTGGTGATATCCGTGGTGTTCTCCGTCACACGACCATCAATGTTCGTGATCGCGTCACCCACGTTGTTCACGGTCGTACCGTCCACCACGTATGTCGGCTTCGTGATCGTGCCATCGTTGTTCACCGTCGATCCGCCACCCAGTGCATCAGCCGTCGAACTGGCCATTGCGTACAGTTGCGAACCGTTCACTGCGTCCAAGCTCGTTGCGTTCACGTCACCGGCCGACACACCCGTCAGCTTGCGCGCACCCGCCGTACCGGTGAAGTCCACCACCGTGCCGTCGGTGTCTTTCGCCACCGTGATGTTGCGCGACGTTGCGTCCTGCTGAACCAGACCGACCGAACCGTTGTTGATGTTGTTCGTCAGGTTCGTGATGTCAGTGGAGTTCTGCGTCACCTGCTGGTTGGTTGCATACAGCTCGCTGCCATTGACCGCGTCGGTACTCGTCGCGCTCAAGCGGCCAGCTGCCACGTTCGTGATCGTGCGTTCGCTACCTGCCGCGCCCACGCTTACCGTGCTCAACGGAGCCGCGCCCGCAAACTTGTAGGTGATGCCGCCGATCGTCGTGCCCGTGGTTGCCACCGCAGTCGTCGTGGTCGAGCCAGCACCCAGTGCAACCGCGCCAGCATTAGCTGCTTTGGCGCCGTTACCCAGCGCGACGGCGTTGGTGGCGCTCGCCACTGCTGCCGGGCCAGCCGCGAGGCTGTCCACACCCGTTGCCGACGAATCCGCCAGCGTCGAGTTCGCGTGGAAGTACTTGATTCCCGTGCCACCGTTGGTGATGTTGTTCACCGTGTTGCTGATGTTGCTGACGTTACCTGCAACGTTCGTCACGTTCTGGTTCGTTTCGTACAGTTGCGAACCGTTCACCGCGTCCGTGCTCGATGCGCTCAGATCAGCCGCCGTCAGGTTGGTGATCTTCGTGCCCGACTTGCCACCCAACGTCACTACGTCATGAGCCGACGAGTCGTACATCACCGCATCGGCCATCTGGCCATTGATGTTCGTGATCTGCGAGTTGAGCGTGCTGATGTCCGTCGTGTTCTGCGTCGTGCGACCATCGATGTTCGTGATCACGTCGCCCACGTTGCTGAACGTCTTACCGCCATCAACCACATACGTCGGGTTCGTGATCACGCCTGTCGTCGAGTCGTAGCTCGAACCACCGCCCAGTGCTGCAGCCGTGTCCGCGCCTGCCGCGTTGACCTTTGCATCTTCCGACATCAGCTGGCTCACGTTCACCGCGTCCGTGGCGGCCGAGCCGGCTGCCACGTTCGTCACGCGACGTTCCTTGCCCGACGCGCCCACCGACACTTCACCGTTGGCGGCCGAAGCCGTGCCCGACAGCGCTGCCGTACCCGGGTTGTAGCCCGCTGCCGACAGGTTTGCCGTCGTCGTCGAACCCGAACCCAGCGCCACCGAGTTCTTGGCCGAAGCCAAGGCCGCACCACCAATCGCCACTGAGTCCACACCGCTCGCCGACGAATCCGCCAGCGTCGAGTTCGCGTGGAAATACTTGATGCCACCACCGTTGGTGATGTTGTTCACCGTGTTGCTGATGTTCGTGACGTTGCCCGCAATGTTGCTGACGTTGTTGCTCAGATTGTTCACGTTGTTGTTGATCGTGTTCACCTTCGCGTCTTCCGACTGCAACTGGCTCACGTTCACCGCATCCGTTGCTGCCGAACCCGCTGCCACGTTCGTCACGCGACGTTCCTTGCCTGACGCGCCCATCGACACTTCGCCGTTAGCCGTCGATGCCGTACCCGACAGCGCTGCCGTACCCGGGTTGTAGCCCGCTGCCGACAGGTTCGCCGTCGTCGTCGAGCCCGAACCCAGTGCCACCGAGTTCTTCGCCGAGGCTGTTGCCGCACCACCGATCGCCACCGCGTCAACACCGCTCGCCGACGAATCCGCCAGCGTCGAGTTCGCGTGGAAATACTTGATGCCCGTGCCACCGTTGGTAATGTTGTTCACCGTGTTGCTGATGTTGGTCACATCGCCTGCGATGTTCGACATGTTCTGGTTCGTTGCGTACAGCTGTGAACCGTTTACCGCGTCCGTGCTCGTCGCGCTCACATCACCTGCCGTCAGGTTGGTGATCTTCGTGCCCTTCTCACCACCCAGCGTCACCAGGTCATGGGCCGACGAGTCGTACACCACCGCATCGGCCATCTGGCCATTGATGTTCGTGATCTGCGTGTTCAGATTGGTAATGTCGCTGGTGTTCTGCTTCACCTTTGCGTCTTCCGACATCAACTGGCTCACGTTCACCGCGTCCGTCGCGGCCGAGCCGGCTGCAACGTTCGTCACGCGACGCTCCTTGCCTGTCGCACCCACCGACACTTCGCCGTTAGCGACCGATGCCGTACCCGACAGCGCTGCCGTACCCGGGTTGTAGCCCGCTGCCGACAGGTTCGCCGTCGTCGTCGAGCCCGAACCCAGTGCCACCGAGTTCTTCGCCGAGGCTGTTGCCGCACCACCGATCGCCACTGCGTCCACACCGCTCGCCGACGAATCCGCCAGCGTCGAGTTCGCGTGGAAATACTTGATGCCGCCACCGTTGGTGATGTTGTTCACCGTATTGCTGATGTTCGTGACGTTGCCCGCGATGTTGCTGACATTGTTGCTCAGGTTGTTCACGTTGTTGTTGATCGTGTTCACCTTCGCGTCTTCCGACTGCAATTGGCTCACGTTCACCGCGTCTGTGGCTGCCGAACCGGCTGCAACGTTCGTCACTCGACGCTCCTTACCGGTCGAACCGACCGACACTTCACCGTTAGCCGTCGATGCCGTACCCGACAGCGCTGCCGTACCCGGGTTGTAACCCGCTGCCGACAGGTTTGCCGTCGTCGTCGAGTTCGCACCCAGTGCGACCGAATTCAGTGCCGTCGCTTTGGCGGCCTGGCCCAGCGCAGTAGATGAGTTTCCGCTGGCGGAGGAATACAGGCCGAGCGCGGTGGCTTGATCGCCCGCTGCCGTTGACTGGTTTCCGACCGCTGTCGAGCCGCTGCCCGACGCAGTAGCCAGCGTCCCGAGTGCGGTCGTGTTCCAGTTGGTTGCCTGGGTGTTCGTACCGAGCGCTAAGGCCTGCGAAACAGAAGCGTCACTCTTGCCAGCGACAGCATTTTTGCCAATTGCAATGTTTGCGCCGCCAGCAACGGTACCCGCGCCGTATGCTTTCGCGTTGCCTCCCATGGCGATCGCACCCAGATTGTCGGTATTAGTGGCGCCAGCGGTCGTCGTGGCGCCATTTCCGATGGCGATATCATTCGCCATCGCCGTCTTTGTGCTCGAACCCAATGCGATCGAGTTTGCGGCAGAAGCCGTTGCCGCGCCACCAATCGCCACTGAGTCCACACCGCTCGCCGACGAATCCGCCAGCGTCGAGTTCGCGTGGAAATACTTGATGCCACCACCGTTGGTGATGTTGTTCACCGTGTTGCTGATGTTCGTGACGTTGCCTGCGATGTTGCTGACGTTGTTGCTCAGGTTGTTCACGTTGTTGTTGATCGTGTTCACCTTCGCGTCTTCCGACTGCAGCTGGCTCACGTTCACCGCGTCTGTGGCTGCCGAACCGGCTGCAACGTTCGTCACGCGACGCTCCTTGCCGGTCGAACCCACCGACACTTCACCGTTAGCCGTCGATGCCGTACCCGACAGCGCTGCCGTACCCGGGTTGTAGCCCGCGGCCGACAGATTCGCCGTCGTCGTCGATTTTGCGCCCAGTGCTACCGAGTTTGCGGCCGACGCCGACGATTGAGTGCCAAATGCGGCTGAATTCGATCCGGAAGCAATCGCCAGAGTCCCGACTGCGGTGCTATAGCTTCCGGTTCCGGTGCTGCTCGCACCGATAGCAACTGATCTGTCGCCGCTCGCTGTGGCGTTCACGCCTAATGCTGTACCGGCATCCCCAGACGCCCTAGAGAGGGACCCCAATGCGGTTGAAAAATAGCCGCTTGCAGTTGAAGACGAGCCAACGGCTGTCGCTCCACCATAAATGGTTACGTATCCCGACGCATATGAATTTTGACCATAGGATACCGATCCAGTGCCAGCACCATCAGTGCCAATTGTTCCGCCGTCGAGAACGCCCGCCCACGCATCAACTGACGCGCCACCCCCTGCACCCACAGCCAGAACCGCTGCCACCAGCAATTTCTTGCTCCTACTCTTCTTCCCCCGGCCCTTCGCCACTTCCGATGCGGCTACATAAGTACCGGTTGTTTCATTCCAGACGCTTTTGTAAGTCTTGTTCATGGTTAATCCTGTCGAACTTTGTGATAACTGTTCTGATTTGCGGGAAAACTGTTTGAGAGCTGCACGCAGATCAAGCCATTACCGATGGGAAAAGCGGTTGCACGAACAAGAACTTCTGGACCGTCTCATTAACCCTTCGGCGAGTGATCCAAATATAGATTTCTGCGAGGCTCGCTTGAATGAGACAAGTCTTAAACGACCGCAAACATCCGAAAATCATTACCAGTGTCGATAAGAGGTTTCTCACCGATGCTCAAAAGATCTGCGCCGTCAATAGGAGTGCGCAACAAAACAGACACAGCTATCGAAATATTCGCGCCAGCGCTAACGCTGGATCGGCAATTAGGATTTATCTGATTGCAAGACAAACCGATTCCCTACATCGCTCGGAAAAATTGCCTTTTAATTACCCTATTCTTAATTCTGATTTTTCTGAACGTATAACCAGATTTTTAGGCATATTCCGGTTGAACACCGCGCCGGCCATCTACAAAATCAAATACATCGTTTGAACAAACGAGTCGCATCGTCGGAGCAATGAAAGCGTTCAAGCAAATCGGTGGGTACCATTCCGCACGGCTCTCCACCAGGTCCTGATCACGTCATTTATTCACGCGCACGGGCGCCCAGCCAATCCACCGGCCCCGTGCCACGCAACAATAATTTTCAAAAGGAAACATCATGAAACGCATCACCATTCTGACCATTGCGGGCCTGATGCTGGCCTCGGTCGCAACGTATTCCTACGCCGTCACGCCGGACGAAGCCACGCTGATCTCACTCGAACAATCCTGGGCAAAAGCCGCCTCCATCCATGACGTCGCCGTGCTCGACAAAGTGCTCGACGATTCGTATGTGGAGGTCACAGCCAACGGCACCCACCGTAGCAAAGCCGACGCGCTTGCTGCGCCCGGTCTGGCACCCGGCGCATCCCAGTCCCTCAGCGAGGTTCAGGCGAACGTCAACGGCGATGTCGCCGTCGTCACTGGCATCAATTACTACTCCAGCGGCCCGGGCGCCTTAGCAGTGAAATTTGTCTTCACCGACATCTACGCAAAACGGCCTGACGGCTGGCGCGCCATTTCATCGCACATGGCGCGCAGGCCGATGTAGGAAAGGTGCTTAGCGCCGGCGTCGCCCCGAGTCGCGCGTGAGCCGACAACCTGGATACACAAACTCTTCGCGGTTATCCGCGATCCAAAGCAAAGAGGCGCGATCAAATCGCGCCTCTTTGCTTTTCTGCCACCGTAACTTCGACTCAGTGAGCAGCCGCACCCACAGGCAGCTCGGAATCCGCGCCCATCTTTGCCGCTTCCTGTTCCGCCTCCGCCAACAACTTCGCCGCCGCACTAGCCGTAATCCGGCGCTGAGCGATACCGCGCGCGTCGAGCGCGATCACCTGATACAGTTCGCGGTCACATTCCACTTCCCGTTCATACTCTTCGCACGTCTCGACCAGCAACTCGAGCAGTACTTGCTGGCTGCGTCGTTCGTGGCTCGCCAATGCAGGATTCCTATATATCGAGGTCGCAAGTGTGGCCAGTCGGTTTAGTTGAGTTATCTGCCGCTCGCACGAGCGGAATGCTGACAGCGCGAGTTTTTCGTATTGCAGAGCGTCGATGGGTGGGCGCGAGGCGGGTTGCTTTTTGATGGACTTGCTCATGGTGCGATCTCCTAAGACTTACCTGGATCGCCCGACACTCGCTTGCAAGGAGGGTGAGCGGGCACGTAGCGGGTTGACAGACCGGGTCAGAAACAAACCGGCGAGCCTTGCGGCTCCCCGCCACGGCCCGCCCATTGAAATATAGACGTGCAGAGGCAGACGCACGCCCGCCTGAGCGGGTGCGCGGTTTCTGACTTAGGCTGTCAAACCTAGTCACCGGTTGATGCCGGTGACCCAAGAATTATAAATCAGGCCGCACACGCATTGGCCGTCCCAATATAGCCCGACAACCCACCTAGCCATTCGGCCTAAGACAATGCGTTCAACACCAACGTAGGCAACAAAAAAGGGCGGTTCGCCGATTCCAGCAAACCGCCCTTTCCAATTCACACCCTGCAACCTGACCAGATCAACGCAACCAGAACCTCACAACCCTAAAACGGCTTAATCACCACCAACGCCACCGCCGCCAACATCCCCAGCACCGGCAGCTCATTAAACATCCGATACCACTTATCCGTGCGACGATTCTCACCACGCTCGAAAGTCCGCAACAGCACGCCACAATAAGCGTGATAAACAATCAGCAACACCACCACACCCACCTTCGCGTGAATCCAGCCCTGCCCGCGTCCAATGCCCACCGCCAGCCACAGCCACAGCCCACACGCCAACGCCGGCACCGCAATAAACGTCATGAATCGGAACAGCTTGCGCGCCATGATCAAAAGACGCGCCGTCGCGGCGGGTTCCGTTTCCATCGCCAGATTGACGAAGATGCGCGGCAGGTAGAACAGGCCGGCAAACCAGGAGGCAATCAGTACGATGTGAAACGTCTTGACCCAAAGCATCAGCATGTCCCTATACGGCTTTATAGCGTGGAGATCGGCGCGCCCCTTGCCGGCGCCTGAGAAGGAAAGCGCGTCAGCGCTTTCCTGTGCAGCGATTGCCTCTCATCAAAGCGCACCGCTTTACTGCCGCCCTTCACCATGCCCGAGCACGATATATTTGAGCGACGTCAGCCCTTCCAGACCCACCGGACCGCGCGCGTGCAGCTTGTCGTTCGAAATGCCGATTTCCGCGCCGAGACCAAATTCAAAGCCATCAGCAAAACGCGTCGATGCGTTCACCATCACGCTCGCCGAATCCACTTCGCGCAAAAAACGCATCGCCCGATCGTGGTCTTCCGTCACGATCGCGTCAGTGTGCTGCGAGCTGTATTCGTTGATGTGCTCGATCGCCGCGTCGAGACCGTCGACCACCTTGATCGCCAGCACCGGCGCAAGATACTCGGTGCGCCAGTCTTCTTCGGTCGCATCGACGAGCGGGCCGACGCCCGCATCCGCCAGCACCGCGCGCGCCGCAGCATCCACCCGCAATTCGACTTCCTTGTCGCGATACAGCCTGCCCAATGGCGGCAGCACGTCAGCCGCAATGCCGCGCGCAACCAGCAGCGTTTCCATCGTGTTGCACGTGCCGTAGCGGTGCGTCTTCGCGTTATCGCAAACGGTCAGCGCCTTGGCCAGATCCGCGCGATCGTCGACATACACGTGGCAGATGCCGTCGAGGTGCTTGATCATCGGCACACGCGCTTCGTTCATCAAACGTTCGATCAGACTTTTGCCGCCGCGCGGCACGATTACGTCGACATACTCGGTCATGGTGATCAGCTTGCCGACCGCGGCGCGATCCGACGTGGCCACCACTTGCACCGCGTCCTGCGGCAAACCGGCTGCTTCCAACCCTTCTCCGATCAGCTTCGCCAGTGCCGTGTTGCATTCGAGCGCTTCGGAGCCGCCACGCAGAATCGTCGCGTTGCCGGACTTCAGGCACAGCGCCGCGGCGTCGATCGTCACATTCGGACGCGATTCGTAAATGATGCCGATCACGCCGAGCGGTACGCGCATCTGCCCCACCTGAATGCCGCTCGGGCGATACTTGAGATTGCTGATCTCGCCAATCGGATCGGCCAGCGCGGCGACTTGGCGCAAGCCTTCGACCATCGTCTTCAGCGCCTTGTCCGACAGCGTCAAGCGATCGATGAAAGCGGCGTCGAGACCTTTGTCGCGCGCACGGGCTACGTCGCGCGCGTTGGCTTCCTTCAGCAGCGCGGCATCGCGTTCGATCGCGTGGGCAACGGCGGCAAGCGCGGCGTTCTTCGCCGCCGTCGACGCACGCGCCATCGCACGCGAAGCGTGGCGGGCGCGGCGACCGAGGTCGGTCATGTACTGGTCGATATCCATGTTGATTCTCGTGATGCCGCTCACGTTCACGTGCAACGGACAGGCAGAATTAGCGAAAGATCAAACGATTGTAAAACGGGTGGCGAGGCTTTGCTTGGCGCGACGCCCCGGCGAGCCTAAGGTTTTCCGGCTCCGCTATGCGTCTCAGCCCGGCCTTCGAATCGGCGCACCTGATCCCACCCGAGGTCGTGGTGGCGGCACAGGCGCCGTTTTGGCCGGCGAAGCCACCGTCATGGCCAGTTCGAACAATCCGTCCCACGGATCGGGCGGCGGATCGTTGCGATGATTGCCCGGCGTGCCGCCGGACAACCCCTTCACCTGCCGATCCAGCCGCGCCGCCAACGCGAGTGCCTTCTCCAGCGCGCCCTCGGTGACGCGCGACAGCGCCGGTCCGATCAGCCGTTCGCGCGGGCTCCACACGCGGTTCTCGCGCACCAGCATGGCAAGCGGCTTGCCCGCCGCGACGCCGCGCTTGATGCGCAACAACGTCCGCACTTCTTCGACGACCGCCCACAGCACCAGCACCGCGGCCTCGCCTTCGCCGCGCAGCCCGTCGAGCATGCGCGCGAGGCGGCCGACGTCACCCGCCAGCATCGCCTCGTTCAGTTTGAAAACATCGTAACGGGCGACATTGAGCACGGCATCCTGAACCTGTTCGAAGCTCAGCGAACCAGCCGGATAGAGCAACCCGAGCTTCTGGATTTCCTGATGCGCGGCAAGCAGATTACCTTCGACGCGCTCGGCGATGAACGCCAACGCGCGCCGCCCTTCTTCGCCGGCCGCAACCCGCTGGCCCTGAGCCGCGAGCCGTTGACCCACCCAGTTCGGCAACTGCGCGCGCTCCACTGGATCGATTTTCAATGCGATGCCTGCCTCGGACAGCGCAGTGAACCACGCCGACTTTTGCGTCGCTGCGTCGAGCCGCGGCAACGTGATCATCGTCAGCACGTCGTCATTCACGGCGGAAGCGAGCGCCTTCAGCGCATCCGCGCCTTCCTTGCCGGGTTTGCCCGACGGAATGCGCAATTCAACCAGTTGCCGGTCGCCGAACAGCGACATCGATTGACTCGCCCCAAGCAGCGAACTCCAGTCGAAACCACGCTCGACGGTGAACACCGAGCGATCGGTAAAACCAGCGGCTCGCGCGGTCGCACGAATCCGGTCGCTGGCTTCCTGCGCAAGCAGGTGCTCGTCGCCGTACACAACGTACAGTCCGGCGAGTCCCTTCGCGAGATGGGCTTCTAGCGCGTCAAGTCGCAGTTGCATGGCTACCGATCGGCGAAATTAAACGAGTGCATGAGCGAGTGCACGAGCACGTGCAGCAAGCCAGGCGAAAACACAGCATGGCGTTCACAGCGGCGGCGGCGGCAACGGCGCGCGCGGCGCGACCGACGGCACCTGCTGACCCGGCGCCGGATGCAGCGAGCGCACCAGCGACAGACGGCGCGTAAGCTGGTCGATTGCGTCGTTTTCCATGTCCGAGAACAGAATGTCGGCTTCAGCAGCCTTGGCCTGCGAGTATTGGTCGCTGTAAGTCATCGCGCGGTTCAGCGCGATCACACTCGGCGGAATCAGCACCGTGCCGTCCTTGCCGACCAGCGTGTAGGTCATCGAGAGATTCATTCCATACTCTTCGACCACACCGAGCGTGTTCAGCGTGAGCGTATTGACACTGCGGCCTTCGGTGATCTGCAAGGTTGCGTCGGCATTCGCGACGGAACTGACCACCACCGTGTCGCTGCCGCCCTGCACGATGCGGGTCAGCCGCGCACCGGCCGCTGCCGAACCACCGGAGATAAAGAGTCGTTTGAATGCGTAGTCCTGCTGGCCGCGCAACTGGAAGCCGCAGGCGGACAACATCAACACGCTGCACACCAGCGTCAATAACGATCTGCGAGTCACATTGGCTCCTGGTTCGCAGTAGATTCCGCAGCGCGGACAAACGCCGCCGCGCGCGGCGGCGTCCTGTCTGCAGTCATGTTCGGGTGGGCTGTCAAACGGGGTTTCAAACGGGGCTTCAAACGACCACGTTCACAAGACGCCCCGGCACCACGACGATCTTCTTCGGCGGCTTGCCTTCGCTGAACTTCCCGACCGCCTCATGCGCGGCGGCGAGCTGTTCGATCGCTTCGCGGGACGCGTCTTTGGCGACCGTCAACGCGCCACGCACCTTGCCGTTCACCTGCAGCACGAGTTCGATTTCAGCCTGTTCCAGCGCCTGTTCGTCGACCTTCGGCCACGCTGCGTCGAGCAGCGAACCGAATTCGTCGGCATAACCGAGTTCCTGCCACAACTGGAACGTCTGATGCGGCACGACCGGATACAGCACGCGCAGCATCACGCTGTACGTCTCGCGCAGCACCGCCGGTTGTGCGCCCTTCGCGCTGTCGAGCGCATTGAGCATCTTCATCGCCGCCGACACCACCGTGTTGTACTGCAAACGCTGGTAGTCGAAGTCGGCCTGCTTCAGCACGCTGTAGATTTCGCGGCGCAGCACCTTGTCGACTTCGCCGAGTTGCGCGGCATCGATCTTGCCGCCCGCGCGCAGCGCGGCTTCGTTCGCGTGACCGAAACCCCACACGCGGCGCAGGAAGCGGCTCGCGCCTTCCACGCCCGAACCGGACCATTCGAGCTGCTGCTCGGGCGGCGCGGCAAACATCACGAACAGACGCGCGGTATCCGCGCCATGCTGATCGATCAGCAATTGCGGATCGACGCCGTTGTTCTTCGACTTCGACATCTTCTCGACGCCGCCGAGCACCACCGGCTGACCATCCGCGTTCAACACGGCGCCGACCGGGCGGCCTTTGTCGTCGAACGAGACGGTGACATCGGCCGGGTTGTACCAGGTCTTCTTACCCGCTTCGCTTTCGCGGTAATACGTTTCGTTGAGCACCATGCCCTGCGTGAGCAGGTTCTTCGCCGGCTCGCCGAACTCGATCAGGCCCATGTCGCGCATCACCTTCGCCCAGAAGCGCGAGTACAACAGGTGAAGAATCGCGTGCTCGATACCGCCAATGTACTGGTCCATCGGCGCCCAGTAATCGGTGCGCTTGTCGACCATGGTCTTTGCGTCCGGCGCCGCATAGCGGTAGAAGTACCAGGACGAATCGACGAAGGTGTCCATTGTGTCGGTTTCGCGTTTGGCCGCGCCGCCGCAGGTCGGACACGTGCAATTCACGAAGGCTTCGGACTTGGCGAGCGGATTGCCCGTGCCGTCCGGCACGAGGTCTTCCGGCAGCACCACCGGCAGATCTTTTTCCGGCACCGGCACGTCGCCGCAGGTCGGGCAGTGGATGATCGGAATCGGCGTGCCCCAATAACGCTGGCGCGACACGCCCCAGTCACGCAAGCGCCACGTGATCTGCTTGTCGCCGAGGCCGAGTTCTTTCAGGTCAGCGGCGATCCGGTCGACCGCATCCGTGTAGTTGAGGCCGTCGTACTTGCCGCTGTTGATCAGTGTGCCGTCCTTGTCGCCGTACCATTCCTGCCAGGCGTCGGTCGAGTATTCCTTGCCTTCAACGGCGACCACCTGCTTGATCGGCAGACCGTATTTCTTCACGAACGCGAAGTCGCGCTCGTCATGCGCGGGCACGCCCATCACGGCGCCTTCGCCGTAGCTCATCAGCACGTAATTGCCGATCCACACTTCGACCTGTTCCTGCGTCAGCGGATGCGTGACGGTGAAACCGGTGGCCATGCCCTTCTTTTCCATCGTCGCAACGTCGGCTTCGGCCACGCCGCCGCGCTTGCATTCTTCGATGAAGGCCTGCAGTTCCGGCTTGTCTTTGGCAAGACGCGTGGCGAGCGGATGCTCGGCGGCGACGGCGCAGAAGGTCACGCCCATGATCGTGTCGGCACGCGTGGTGAACACGCGCAACAGCTTCTGCTCGCCGTCGATTTCATACGGGAAACCGAAGTTCACGCCGAAGCTCTTGCCGATCCAGTTCTGCTGCATGATCTTGACGCGCTCAGGCCAGCCGAGGCCTTCGAGGTCGTTCAGCAGTTCGTCCGCGTACTGCGTGATGCGCATGTAGTACATCGGGATTTCGCGCTTTTCGATCAGCGCGCCCGAGCGCCAGCCGCGGCCGTCGATCACCTGTTCATTGGCGAGCACGGTCTGGTCGACCGGGTCCCAGTTGACGGTGCCGGTTTTCTTGTACGCAATGCCCTTTTCGAGCATTTTCAGGAACAGCCACTGGTTCCACTTGTAGTAATCGGGGCTGCAGGTGGCGACTTCGCGCGACCAGTCGATCGCGAGGCCCATCGACTGCATCTGCTTCTTCATGTAAGCGATGTTGTCGTAGGTCCACTGCGCGGGCGGCACGTTGTTGGCCATCGCGGCGTTTTCCGCCGGCATGCCGAACGCGTCCCAACCCATCGGCATCAGCACGTTGTAGCCGTTCATCCGCAGATAGCGGTACATCACGTCGTTGATCGTGTAGTTGCGTACGTGACCCATGTGCAGCTTGCCCGACGGGTACGGCAGCATCGAGACGCAATAGAACTTGGGCTTGTCGGAGGTTTCCGTCGTCTTGTACGCGTCGATGGCGCGCCATTGCCCTTGCGCGGCGGCTTCGACGTCGGAGGGAACGTATTTTTCGTGCATGGTGTGATGAGATCGCTGGGTTCGGTGCTTTCGCACCGGCCGCTTTGGTGCTCTGCTGGATGAAATGGCGTCGTTTCCCCTTCTGCGGGGGAAAGGGCTGATTATACCGTCCGCGGACGGGCGCGCCGCGCGGCGCGGTGCGTGGGCGCGATGGGGTCCGGCCGGATTGGGACTGATGCGGTCTTGCGTGGCTCTAGCTACGCTACCGCCCGCCCATTCCCCACGGCGGCGTAACTAACGAGCGTACTGGCTCACACCGGCAGCAACGCCAACGATGCTACTGGCCAGCTCCCGGCGGCGGCGGATCGGTTACGAAGCCGATCCGCTCGAGCCCGGCCTGCTGCGCCGCGCCCATCACCTGCGCGATCACCTCATAACGCGTAGAGCGTTCGGCGCGCAACTGAATCTCCGGCTGGTCGGCCTGCTCCTGTTTGCCCGCCTCCACGAATCGCGCGCGCATCTGCTGCAGCGTAATGACGGTGCCGTTCCAATACAGCTTGCCGCCGGCATCGATTGAAAGAGCAATGGTTTGCGGCGTTTGCCGCGCGGGCGCCGCCGCGACTTTGGGTAAATCGAGCCGGATCGCGTGCGTGAATAAAGGCGCCGTAATGATGAAAATCACCAGCAGCACGAGCATCACGTCGATCAACGGCGTCATGTTGATCTCGGCCATCGGCGCAGCCACCTGCTTTTTCTCGAGTCCACCGAATGCCATATCGCCTCCGTCTCTCTTCCCGCTTCGGCGTTATGCCTGGTGGGTTCGGGCCTGAGCTTGCTGATGCTGCGGCTGGGGCCGGGACTGATCCGCCGGCGCGCACACGTAGGCATGCAGATCGTGCGCAAAGCCGTCGAGTTCTTCCGACAACTGCCGCACCATCCGCCCGAGCACGTTATAGGCGAGCACCGCCGGAATCGCGACCACGAGGCCAAAAGCCGTCATGATCAGCGCCTCGCCGACCGGTCCTGCCACGTTTTCGATCTGCGCCTGACCGCTCGCGGCGATGCTGCCGAGCGCGTGATAGATGCCCCAAACGGTGCCGAGCAAACCGACGAACGGCGCGGTGCTCCCCACCGAGGCCAGCAACACCTGGCCAAATTCGAGCCGCCGCTGCGACGCGTTGAGCGCCTGGCGCAGCGATCTCAGCACCCGCTCGCTGCGCTCCACGCGCGCAAGCAGCGCGCCGGGAATATCGACTTCGGCCGCATGCAGCGCGGCCTCGGCGAGCGGCGCGAAAACGCGCTCGCGATCCATGCGCTTCAATGCCGCGACACCGTCCGCCAGCGTCGACGCCTGCCAGAACTGGGCAATCGCCGGCGCAGCCTGACGTTTGGCGCGCGTGAGAATCCAGCTTTTGACGATCAGAAAACACCAGCTCGCAATCGACATAGCCAGCAACACGTACGCGACGCCATGCGTGATCGCGTCGCTGGTTTCCAGGTAATGGATGATGCCGCTGCTGCCTGCCATCTGACCTCGCTATCGGAAAGTGATTACAGGGGCCTCACGGAGCCCTGCACTGACCCCGTTGAAGACTCACCGCAGGCCGAGCACGTCCTGCATGTCGAAGAAGCCGTTCTGGTGCCCTTCGAGGAAACGTACAGCACGCAGCGCGCCCTGCGCATACGACAGGCGGCTCGCCGATTTGTGCGTGATCTCGATGCGCTCGCCGATGCCGGCAAACAGCACCGTATGATCGCCGACGATATCGCCGCCACGAATTGCCGAGAAACCGATCGTGGACGGATCGCGCTCTCCGGTCACGCCTTCGCGGCTGTAGACCGCGCAGTCGTCGAGATTGCGGCCGAGCGCGTGGGCGATCACTTCACCCATGGTCAGCGCGGTGCCCGACGGTGCATCGACCTTGTGGCGGTGATGTGCCTCGATGATTTCGATGTCGTAGCCCGTTGCGAAATGCTTCGCGGCGTATTCGAGCAGCTTCAGCGTGACATTGACGCCCACGCTCATGTTCGACGAAAACATGATGGCGATCTTCTCCGCCGCGGCGCGCAGTTGCGCTTTCTGTTCGTTGTCGAAGCCGGTCGTGCCGATCACCATTTTGACGTTGTGGCGCTGCGCGGCTTCCAGATGCATCAGCGTGCCTTCAGGGCGCGTGAAGTCGATCAGGTAGTCGGATTCGGCGAACACGCGCTCGACGTCGTCCGTCAGCAGCACACCCGTCTGTTTGCCGAGAAACGCGCCGGCGTCCTGGCCGAGTTGCGGGGAACCCGCACGGTCGAGCGCGCCGGACAACGTGGCGTCGGAATCATTGAGGACGGTTTCGATGAGCATCCGGCCCATACGGCCCGATGCGCCAGCAATGGCAATTTTCATGGCTACGAGGGTTCGAAAGGGGTAAAACGCGGCAAAAGCCGACAAATGCGGGCAAACGCAGCGGCGGCCAGTACACCCGGACGCCGCACATACAGGAACGACAAACGACCTATACAGGTACAGCAGAAAAACCGACGGGCGCGGCGTACGGCATTCCGACGCAGCGCCCGTCTTAACCGTCCACAGAGAAGGACAGCGTGTTTAGCCGCCCGTTCCCGCAGTAGACGCAGAAGACGTCAACGGCGCGTTGTGCGTTGGGCCGCCATTGCTGCTTTGGGGGCCTGTCGGGCCCACCGGATTGTCTTGCGTGCCCGGAATCTGCGGCGGCGGCGGACGCGTGAACTGGAACTGCGGCTGCCCCGCGCTCGTTGGGCCCTGCGGCGGAATACCGCCGCCATTGGCGGTCGGCGCGGTGGAACGTACGGACGACTGCGTTTTGCCCGACGGCGATTGCACCGCGTTGGTCAGCCGATTGGCGGCTTGCGCGGCTTCGGCGTTGGCATCCGTGGACGGTGCGCCCACTGTGGCGGCGCCGTCGACGGACGGCGAGCGCGTGGTGTCCACAGTAGCCACCGGCGCGCTGGCGCCGGTTGTGGCGCTTGCCACGTTCGGCACCGCAGCCTTCTTCTTGCCGGACTTGTCGCCGTCGATTTCCGCCAGCAACTCGAGGTTGGACGGCAGATCGTCGCCACCCGACCAGCTGGCGACGCGGTCGCCCGCGAACAGGATCACGAAGTCGCGCTGCTGCACGACGTTAGTCGAGCCGCGCTTGAAATAGAACACGTAGTCCCAGCGGTCCGCGTGGAACATGTCGGTCAAAAGCGGCGTGCCGAGCAACTGCTTCACCTGCGCGCGCGACATGCCGACCTGCATCTGAGCGGCTGCTTCCTGCGAAACGAAATTGCCTTGCACGACCGTAATACGGTACGGCGTAATGCTTTGGGCAATGCGCTGTGTCAGGCTGTCGTAAGTGGAACATCCGGCAAGAACCGCGACAGTCGCAACAGCGATCAAGGTACCCCGCATGCGGCTCCCCCGGTAGATCAATTGAGATTTTGAAATCATTTCACTCACCGTGCGGGCCCGTTGACGAGCCGCGCGAGTTTCATTCCATCGAAGATGACCAGAACGGCAAAAACACATTACTATGAGAGCCCAGCATTGTACTCTAGGGATCCCTTGTCATGACCAATCCAACCGATCTCAAGAATATCGGGCTCAAGGCGACCCTTCCGCGCCTCAAAATCCTTGAGATTTTTCAGCACAGCCCGGTACGCCACCTGACCGCTGAAGACGTCTATCGCAACCTGTTGCACGAAGAACTCGATATCGGCCTGGCAACCGTGTATCGCGTGCTGACGCAGTTCGAGCAGGCTGGCCTGCTCTCGCGCAGCAACTTCGAATCGGGCAAAGCGGTGTTCGAATTGAACGAAGGGTCGCATCACGACCACCTCGTCTGCCTCGATTGCGGGCTCGTCGAAGAATTTTTCGACTCCGAGATCGAAAGCCGGCAGCAATCCATCGCGAAGGAACGCGGCTTCAAGCTGCAGGAACATGCGCTGGCGCTGTACGGTGCGTGTACCAAGGAGGATTGCCCGCATCGCAAGCACTGAAGTTGAGTGAGTGAGATGCCGGCCGCGTCGGGGTGCGCGGCAGTGGGCAAAGAAAAACCCGGCCGATGGCAATCGGCCGGGTTTTTTTACGTATGCGGCGACCATGGCTGCGCTGGAACGCCCGTGCCGCTTTGCATGCACGGCATTGTCGCCGTGTTGCGAGTCAGATCTGCTCCAGCAATTTGGTACTCGCCAGATTCAGGCTACTCCGCCAACTCGACGCTCGCCTCGAACAGCAGCCGCCACGGCTCGGTCAACGGCAATTCGTCGCAGTTGGGCTGCTCGCCGCCCCGGTCCACGACTACAAAATCGCTCACCTGATCGAGCGCGAGCAGCGGATGGTGCCAAACGCCTTTCGCATAGTTCACGCCCTGCCAGCCGTCGCTCCAGAACGCCCGCATCCGTGCCTGATCGAACTCGCCCGCGGGCGCCACGACAACCAGATAGCGGCGCGCCGTTAAGGGAATGAAAGCCTGGCTGCCCAGCGGATGCCGCTCCATCATCGCGATTTCGATCGGCAGCGTGCGCGGCTGCGCCCGAAACAGATTGATCAGCGGCCGGCCGCCATGCTCCGTCACGTCGACCTTGGCGAGGTCGTGATAGCGCTCGGTCGTGCCGCCGTTGATCGGAAAATGGTGCGCGCCGTCCAGTTCGATGACGTCGCCGAACGGCACGAAGGCCGCGCGCGTCAGACGTTCCACATGCAAGGTCTTCATCGACGCCGCTCCGTTAGACGATCTCGCCCCACAAACGCAGGCGCGACACGCCCCCGTCCGGGAAGATATTGAAACGCACATGCGTCACCGGTCCGAGGGACGCGATGTCGTCCGCGAACGTGTGCACGTGGTCCATCTGCAGCTTCTGTTCACCGAGCAGCACCGGCCAGAACATCGCCTGCGTGATGAGCGAATCGTCCGTGCCGCCCGTTACCGAGGCCGCCTGCACCGAACAGCGATCGGGGTAATTGCCCTTGAAGTGCGCCGTATCTACTTCGATCTTGCGAATCACGCCCGGCCGCGCGAGCGCGACGATTGCCCAGTCGTTGCCCGGCTCGCGGCGGCGTCGCGTTTCCCAGCCGTCGCCCATATTGACGCCGCGGCCCGGCATCAGCATCTGCGAGGCCGGCCCGAAATGCTGGTTGTTCGCGGCGACGAGGTAGGCGCCGTTTTCGATCGCGGCCAGATCCAGCAGCGTGCCGCGCTCGACGCGCTCCCAGTCGCGCTTCGGCTGGCCGTACACGCGTAGACGCGCGAGACCGCCGTCCGGATACAGATTCACGCGCAGATGGGTGAACGCGCGTGCGTCGTTGACTTCGACGTAATGATGGTGGTTGCCCTGCAGCGTGGTGGCCGGCACGAGCGTTTGCCAGTCGGCGTTGTCCGGGGGAACGTCGCCGTCCACGTAGCACGCATCGATCGACGCCGCCGGCGGGAAATTGCCGGTGAAGTGGCTCGTGTCCAGATCGACACCGTGCACGACGCCCGGCCGCGCGAGCCGGATCACGCAGTAGTCGTGACCGGTGGTGCGCTTGCGGCGCGTTTCCCAGCCGTCCATCCATTTGCCGTGGTCGTCGTACTTGCCGGGAATGAACACCGCCGGCTGCGGCTCGAGCATGCGTTCTTTCGGCGCGAAGAATTCGTCGCTCGCGTGGAGCGCCTGCGCGCCCAGACGCGGGTCGGCAAGGTTCATGTAGCGACGGGTGAAAGCGGGAGCGTTGGGGTCGAGGATCGGATTAGCCATAGTCTCAGTCGGGCAACGAAAAGTAAGGAAGAAGCGGCGGAGTCAACGCATCCGCCGGGGCAGAACGCGCGCTGCGTTGGCGCGCGGTTGAATAGCGATAGATCTGGCCGAAGGGCGGCGAGCTGCGTTGAGATCGCGCCTGTTCAGACGGCCGGAGCGTGTTCTCCTGCGGTCGGCTCAGCGCCTACGTCTTCGCCTGCCGGCACGTAGCGCAACGCTGCGTCGCGGTTCAGCACGCGATGCGCGCGCGCCCGGTCGATATCGTTTTCCCACACGGCGACCACCACCGTTGCGACGCAGTTGCCGATCAGATTGGTCAGCGCGCGGGCAATACCGACGAACCAGTCGACCGGCAGAATCAGCACGAGACCGAGCACGGGGATCGCCGGAATCGCAGACAGCGTCGCTGCCAGAATCACGATTGCCGAGCCAGGAATGCCATGCGCGCCCTTCGACGTCACCAGCGACACCAGCACCACCACGATCAGGTCATGGATGGACAGCGGCGTATTGGTGGCTTGCGCAATGAAAATCACAGCAAGCGTCAGATAGATGGAGAAGCCGTCCAGATTGAAGGAGTAACCGGTCGGAATCACCAGCCCGACGGTCGAATCCTTGACGCCCATCCATTCGAGCTTGCGCATGATCTGCGGCAGAACGGCGTCGGACGAAGCGGTGCCAAGCACGATGGACAATTCTTCGCGCAGATAGCGGATCAGCTTGAAAATGCTGAAACCGGCCAGCCGCATCACCACACCCAGCACGACCACCACGAACACAATGCAGCTCGCATAGAACACCAGCACCAGCATGCCGAGTTGCTTGAGCGATTCGACACCATACGTGCCGGTCGTGAATGCGATCGCGCCGAGCACGCCGAGCGGCGCGAGCTTGATGATGAAACCCATCACGCGGAAAAACACCTGCGAAAGCTCGTCGATCAGGCTGCTCACGCGCTGCGCCTTATTGCCCAGCAGCGACAGTGCCGAGCCGAACAGCACCGAAAACACGAGGATTTGCAGAATGTCGCCGGTCGCGAATGCGTTGATCGCTGTGTCGGGGATGATCTTCAGTAGGAAGCCGGCCGTGTCCTTGAGACTCTTCGCGTGCTCGGTGTAGGTCGCGAGCGAGGCGGGATCAAGCGAATGCAGGTTGATATTCATGCCGACGCCAGGCCGCGTGGCGTAAGCCAGCACTGCGCCGATCACGAGCGCAATCGTCGTCATGACCTCGAAGTAGATCACCGCCTTCAGACCGACGCGGCCCACTTTGCGCAGATCGCCGGCATGCGCCATGCCGCTCACCACCACGCAGAACACGATCGGGCCGATCACCATCTTGATCAGCTTGAGAAAGCCGTCGCCGAGCGGGCGCAGCGATTGGGCGAAATGCGGGAACACGGCGCCGATCACAATGCCCGCCACCAACGCTATGACGACCCGGCCAAACAGCGAATTGAAGAACTTCAACACGGCTTCCTCCTGGTTAGGATTCACATCTGTTCAGACTGGTCCGACCAGTACTGTTATGGCGAATAGTAGGAAGCCGATATACTGGCGTCAAGGATTCATTAAATAGCGTTTACCCGCTGTCTTCCGCCTATTTCCTGATCTGATTGCACGTTCTGAACGGCTGCTCGCACGAGCGTTCAGAACGCGTACTACAATGCTGGTCAGACCGCGCACCCAAGTGAGCCACAATGAAAAACGTTCCGCACACCGTCACCGATGCCGCCATCGCGACCATCCGCGAACGGATCGAAGCGGGCGTCTATCCGGTGGGCAGTTTGTTGCCGGCGCAGCGTCAGCTCTCCGAGGAACTGGCGATCAGCCGCGCCTCTTTGCGCGAGGCGCTCTCGACGCTCGAAGCGCTCGGTTTGCTGATGATCCGCCCCGGTAAGGGCGTGTATGTGGAAAGTGCACAAGCCGCGGCGGCACAATCGTGGCGCTTCGCGGAGCAGTCGTCGCTGCCGGATACCTACCAGATGCGCTTTGCGCTGGAAGGCTTTATCGCGCGCATGGCGGCGCTGGCCGTCAGTGATTCCGACCTCGCCTGGTTCGAGGACAACATCGCGGCCATGCAAACGGCGCTCGCCTGCGACGAACTCGACGAAGCCGCGCGCCTCGACTACGACTTCCACATGCGCATCGTGAGTATTGCCGGCAACGCGGCGATCGAGTCGATTCTGGGCAGCGCCGCGGAAATCATGAAGGAAAGCCAGCGGATGCCGTTTTACCGGCGCGAGCTGGTGCTATCCACTTACACCGAGCATCGGGCGATTCTCGACGCGCTCAAGGCGCGCGATTCCGCCGCCGCAGGCAAGGCGATCGAAACGCATATCTCGAACGCCGCGCAGCGCGCCGGCGTCTATTTCCCGACGCCGCAGGCGTAAAAAAACCGCTCCGAAGAGCGGTTTTTTACCGTTGCCCTGCCACCGGCCCAAGGCCAACAGCAGCAGAGACTCACGAAGCTAGAACACGCTTACTTCGCGTTAGCCAGCGCCACAGCCGTGTCCAGCATGCGGTTCGAGAAGCCCCACTCGTTGTCGTACCAGCTCGACACCTTCACCAGACGGCCCGACACCTTGGTCAGCGTGGCGTCGAACGTCGACGATGCCGGATTGTGGTTGAAGTCGATCGAGACCAGCGGCGCCTCGTTGTAGCCGAGGATGCCCTTCAGCGCGCCTTCCGAGGCTTCCTTCATGATCGCGTTGACTTCTTCGACCGTCGTGTCGCGCGCGGCGATGAACGACAGGTCGACGACCGACACGTTGATCGTCGGGACGCGAATCGCGTAGCCGTCCAGCTTGCCGTTCAGTTCCGGCAGCACCAGGCCGACCGCCGATGCAGCACCGGTCTTGGTCGGGATCTGGCTGTGCGTGGCCGAACGCGCGCGGCGCAGGTCTTCGTGGTACACGTCCGTCAGAACCTGGTCGTTCGTGTACGCGTGGATCGTGGTCATCAGACCGTTCACGAGGCCGATCTTGTCGTTCAGCGGCTTGACGAGCGGTGCCAGGCAGTTGGTCGTGCACGATGCGTTCGAGATCACCGTGTCCGATGCCTTCAGCACGTGGTGGTTCACGCCGTAGACGATCGTTGCGTCGACGTCCTTACCACCCGGCGCCGAGATGATCACCTTCTTTGCGCCGCCCTTGATGTGCGCGCTGGCCTTTTCCTTGGTCGTGAAAAAGCCCGTGCATTCCAGCACGACGTCGACGTTCAGCTCGCCCCACGGCAGTTCTGCCGGGTTGCGGTTAGCCAGCACGCGGATCTTGTCGCCGTTGACGACCAGGTAGTCGCCGTCCACCGACACTTCGCCCGGGAACTTGCCGTGCGCCGTGTCGTATTGCGTCAGGTGAGCGTTGGTCTTGGCATCGCCAAGATCGTTGATGGCGACGATTTCGATATCGTGCTTCTTGCCGTTTTCATAGAAGGCGCGCAGCGTGTTGCGGCCGATCCGGCCGTAGCCGTTGATTGCGACGCGAATCGTCATGGTCTATCTCCTGATGGCTGAAAAAAAATCGTCCATGTTCGTCTGTCCTTCGGCGCAACCGCGCGTGGGGTGCACGCGGCCGCGCCTGCCGAAGGTCAGCCGAGTGCGGCTTTAGCCGTCTCTACCACGTGCTCGACGGTGAAGCCGAAATGCTTGAACAGCACGCCAGCCGGGGCCGATTCGCCGAACGTGTCGATACCGACCACGCCGCCTTCCAGACCCACGTACTTGCGCCAGAAATCCGACACGCCCGCTTCGATCGCGACGCGGCGCACGCCTTGCGGCAGCACGCGTTCGCGGTACTCGGCGTCCTGCTTGTCGAACACGGTGGTCGACGGCATCGACACGACACGTGCCGCGATGCCTTCGCGCGCCAGCGGCTCGACCGCGTTCAACGCCAGTTCGATTTCCGAACCGGTGGCGATCAGGATGACCTTGCGCGCGACGATCTCGTCATTCCAGTCGCGCAGCACGTAACCGCCCTTCTCGATGTTGGCGATCTGCGCGTCCGTGCGTTCCGAGAACGGCAGGTTCTGACGGCTGAAGATCAGGCACGACGGGCCATGATGCTCGACCGCGTGGGTCCAGGCCACCGCCGTTTCGACCGTATCGGCCGGGCGCCACACTTGCAGATTCGGGATCAGGCGCAGGCTCGCGACGTGTTCGATCGACTGGTGGGTCGGACCGTCTTCGCCCAGACCGATCGAGTCGTGCGTGAACACGAAGATCGACGGCGACTTCATCAGCGCGGCGACGCGCAATGCATTGCGGCTGTAGTCCGAGAACGTCAGGAACGTGCCGCCGAACGCCTTGAAGCCGCCATGCAGCGCGATGCCGTTGATCGCGGCGCTCATGCCGAATTCGCGCACGCCGTAGTTCACGTAGTTGCCGGCGGCCTTGCCTTCGGCGTTCACGCGCACCGGCTTGGCAGCCTTCCAGTTGGTCAGGTTCGAACCGGTCAGGTCGGCGGAACCGCCGAGCAGTTCCGGCAATACCGCCGACAGACCTTCGATAGCCTGTTGCGATGCCTTACGCGTCGCGACGGTTTCCTTGCGCTCGTTCGCGCCGGCGATGATGGCCTGCGCCTTTTCCTTCCAGTCGGCAGGCAATTGCTTCGCGTCACGGCGCTTGAATTCAGCGGCTTCCTGCGGGTACTTGGCTGCGTACGCCGCAAACGCCTTGTCCCACTCGGATTCGTTCTGTGCGCCGGCTTCCGTTGCGTCCCATGCGGCATAGACTTCTTGCGGGATCACGAACGGCTCCCACTTCCAGCCGATCGCTTCACGCGTGGCCGCGATTTCCTTGTCGCCGAGCGGCGCGCCGTGCGAGTCGTGGCTGCCGGCCTTGGTCGGCGCGCCTTCGCCGATCACGGTCTTGCAGCAGATCAGCGTGGGCTTGTCCGACAGCTTGGCTTGCTTGATCGCGGCGTCGACCGCGTCGACGTCATGGCCGACCACGTTCGGGATCACGTTCCAGCCGTACGCTTCGAAGCGCTTCGGCGTGTCGTCGTGGAACCAGTGCACCACTTCGCCGTCGATCGAGATGCCGTTGTCGTCGTAGAACGCGATCAGCTTGTTCAGCTTCAGCACGCCCGCGAGCGAGCAGGCTTCGTGCGAGATGCCTTCCATCAGGCAGCCGTCGCCGACGAACACGTACGTGTGGTGGTCGACGATCTTCGCGTCAGGCTTGTTGAATTCGGTGGCGAGCAGCGATTCGGCGAGCGCCATGCCGACTGCGTTTGCCAGACCCTGGCCGAGCGGGCCAGTGGTGGTTTCGACGCCCGGCGTGATGCCGTATTCCGGGTGGCCCGGCGTCTTCGAATGCATCTGGCGGAAATTCTTCAGCTCTTCGATCGGCAGGTCGTAGCCGGTCAGGTGCAAGAGCGAGTACAGCAGCATCGAGCCGTGGCCGTTCGACAGAATGAAACGGTCGCGGTCGGCCCACTGCGGGTTCTTCGGGTTGTGACGCAGATGACGCGACCACAAAGCCACGCCGATTTCGGCCATGCCCATCGGCATGCCGGGGTGGCCGGAGTTCGCTTTTTGAACGGCGTCCATGGACAACGCGCGGATTGCGTTAGCCATCAGGGAGGTGGGTGCGGGAGACGGGGTCGTCATGTCGAGTCCGGAGACAGAGTCAGAAAGCGGTGCGCGCTTGAGGCCCGGATGCTCGAATGCCAGTCCACTTCGGCGCACGATGCGGCGCCAGGAGACGCGAAACGGGCAGAGCAAACGGACAAGGCTGAAAGCGTGACATTCTAACAGAACGTTGCCGGCGCCCCGCGCGCAAACCCGCCTGGCGGCCTGGTTCCGGGCTGGCTGCGTGCTGATTCCTGGCTGGGTGGTGCGCCAGTTTTTGGCTGGCTGCGGCGACTATTACTGGCGGGCAATGCGGCGGTTTCCAGCTGTGGCCGCGCGCGTGGCGGGCCCGCACCACGCTCGCGCCTTTACAATTGAGTAACATCAACCCGCCGCGCTCCACGCAGAGTCCGCCATCCGTGAGCACTCCCCTGCTGTTCCACCCCACCACCGACGCCGTCTACGGATTTCCGGACGCGCGTCGGCTTGCTCGCGTCGATTCGACCTATCAGCGGATCGAGGTATGGGACACGCCGCAGCTCGGCCGGCTGTTTACGCTCGACGGCCGTCCGATGACCTCCACGGGCGACGAATTCATCTACCACGAATGCATGGTGCATCCGGCCGCGCTGGCGCATCCCTCGCCGAAAGCAGCGCTGGTGCTGGGCGGCGGCGATGGCGGCGCCGCGCGGCAGTTGCTGAAGCATCCGGGCATTGAGCGGATCGTGGTGGCGGAACTCGATGCCGACGTCGTGCGCATGACCCGCGAGTATCTGCCCGAAGTGCACGGCGGCGCTTTCGACGATCCGCGCGTCGAACTGGTGATCGGCGACGCTGCGCGTTACGTCGCAGAGGCGGCCCAGGCGGTGACGCAAGCGCCCGACACTGCGCCTAAAGGGTCACGTGCACCGGCTCCCGCCACCACGCCGGCCACGGCTGCAGCACAAACAGTTGCTACGGTCCCCGCATCAAGACCCGCTGTGGATGCCCTCGGCGCCACTCCCCAGTTCGATCTGGTCGTGTTCGACCTGACGCCGCCGGACTCGCCAGCCGCAGGCCTATACACGCCGGACTTCTACAGGCAGCTCAAGCGCGTCATGAGCCCGACCGCCGCACTCTCGCTGCATCTCGGTTCTCCCTACTTCCACGCGGAACGCATCGCCGGCCTGCTCGACGAGCTACGCGACACTTTCGCCATTGTCCGCACGTTGAGCGCCTTCATCCCGCTTTACGGCTCGCTCTGGATGATGGCGACTGCCAGCGACACGCTCGACCCCACCACCCTCACCGTCGAAGCACTCGCCGAGCGCGTTGCCGCGCGTCGAATCGACTCATTGAGGCACTATGACCCGTTGCTGCATGCCGGACTATTCTCGGCATCCCGGTCCGTGCGCGATAAACTAAGTCAATTCTTAAAGCCATCCAGCTAATGCGTGGGCAAAATGCACGGTTCGGTCGGCGCGCGCTATCGGTGTATCGATACGCGTCCGCCCGCCTGGCCTTGCAGCATGCATCCCGCAACCCCACTAGATCCGGAGAACCCCATGACCGCATCCCGCCCAGCCGGTGTGCCCTGGTTGACCCCCTATCTGACGGTGCGCGACGCACGTGCCGCAACCGCATTCTTTGAAGCAGCGTTCGGCTTCGAGGTGCGCGATAGCGTCCAGGACGACGGTGTCGTCATGCATGTCGAGATGACCTATCAGGGCCAGCTGATCGTGATGTTCGCGCCGGAAGGCGCGTTCGGCTCGGCGGCGAAAACACCCAAAAGCGCGGGCGCAATTGCGCCGCAATCGTTCTATGTCTATGTCGACGATGTCGACGCGGTTTACACGCGGGCGCTGGCTGCCGGCGCAAAATCGCTGAGCGAGCCACAGGATCAATTCTGGGGCGACCGGTTTGCCCAGGTCGAAGATCTGGACGGCTACCGTTGGGCGCTCGCTCGCCACCTTTCCTGAACCAATGAGTATTTTTCTGATGCCTCGCTTCTTCGTCGGTACGCCTCTCAAGCCCGACGACATCATGCAGTTGCCCGATGACGTCACGCGCCACATCCTCGTGCTGCGTTTGCAGCCCGGCGATTCGATCGTGCTTTTCAATGGCGAAGGCGGCGAATACAGCGCCGAACTCGTCGAGGTCGAACGCCGCTCGGCCAAGGTCAGAATTCACGAACTCCGCAAGATCGAAGTGGAAGCGCCGTATCACCTCACGCTCGCACAGGGCATTGCAGGCGGCGACAAGATGGACTGGCTCATCGAGAAGGCGGTCGAACTCGGGGCATCGTGTTTTGTGCCGCTGACCACCACGCGCAGCGTCGTGCGTCTTTCCGGTGAACGCGCGCAGCGGCGGCATGTGCATTGGCAGGGCATCGTGCGCGCGTCGTGCGAGCAGTGCGGGCGCAATCGCCTGCCCGAGGTGATGCCGGTGCGCGAGATCGCCACCTGGCTCGGCGCGCTGCCTCGCACACCAGAAGAAGGCGAAATGCGCATTCTGCTGTCGCCGCGCGCCAGCATCAGCTTTTCGGCGCTGCCCGCTAATCCGCCGTTCGGGCGCGTGACTGTGCTAGTCGGACCGGAAGGCGGTTTTTCGGCGGCGGAAGAAGCCGCCGCGACCGATCACGGCTTTACCGCAGTCGGTCTCGGTCCGCGCGTGTTGCGCACGGAAACCGCCGGTATCGCCGTGCTGTCGGCGCTGGCCGCCCGCTGGGGCGGCTGGTAAGTCAATTTTCAAGCACCTAAAACAAAGGCCCGCCAATTGGCGGGCCTTACTCTTTCTTTTTCGGCAGCAGCGAGTGCTGCGGCACTCTATTCGCGCCTACCTCAGGCAAACGAATAAAACACCCGGAACGCGACCTTGCGCTCGGCCCAGAACTCAGCCGCTTCGCGGAACACGTCCAGTAGCGTCTCGCGCCCTTCCTTGTCGAACTTTTGTGCGACCGGCAGTTGCTCGAGCACGATTACGAAGCCAGGCTGCGTGCCGGCTTTCTGAACCAGATCGGTCAGGCAATCGTAGAGCGCGTCGTAATTCTTGCCGAAATGCTTCGGAAACAGGAACGACGTAGCAATGGTCTCCAGCACTTCCTGTTTGGACTGAGCGTTTGCGCAATACGCGTACAGAAAATGCTGGCCGAGTTGATTGGCCTCGTCAGCGAGATCCTGCACGCGAAACGCGCGGATCGACTGTACGATGTTCGGTCGTACGGTCTGGAAAAGACTCATGGGCTCCTCGTTCGATGAAAGCACAGTGCTGGCTTCGCTCTGGTTATCCCGGCCCTGGTCGCCGGCGCGCATCCGCATGACGCGCTGGAACAAATTGCCGTCGCCGGCCGCGAAAAGATCCGTCGCGACTCCGGAGTCGTGCGCGTAGACGTTGTCGCTCATGCCGTTCATCCCGATGTCATTCAACAATACGATTAAAACTGGTGTAATGGTCGTCCGAATAGAAGCAGTTGTCGATCCGCTGTAGCGGACCTCCGCAGACGATGCGACGCGCCCCGCGGTTTCGAGAACGAGGCGTAGGAACGGTGTATTCGTGGTAATAGCCGCGCCGATGCGGCGGCAGCAACCGTTCGCGGTTGCCGAATACGATGCCGTCCTTCTCATACGGGTAAGGCCCGCCCGCGGCAATCAAGTTCAATGTATTGACCGCTTCGCGCGGCAACTGCGCCGCTGCGATAGTGCCCTGCACCTGAGCTTGTGGTTCGGCAGATGCCGTGTAGTCGCGCGCAAACGCGCCAGGCACGGAGCCGGATAAAGCGCAGAGCGTCAAAGCACCGATCAGCACGCCTTTAATGCGCAGCCACTTGCGTGCCATGAATCAAGGTTCCCCGCTGTTAGATCACGAGTTTGACGACCATGAAAGTCGTAAGGGTATCGCTAAAACCCCACAGAATCAACGTTCACCGGACCGGCAAACACATCCTATCGCGCGGGAAAGAGCCACGGAACGGGCTTTGACGACTTTTGACAGAAAATTTAGCCTGTGCAAGCTAAAATTAACCTGGCGACGCGAATTGGGGTGGGTTCAGACCCATGGGGCGCCCATTGCGCAGCCCATTCCCTGTGGTGAAAGTCTGGCAATTTCTGCAGTCTTTCGAAGGGTAGCTAGTCTCTGTTGGCCTTTTTAGGGTGGCAATCCCCTGTTCACCCACAGGCGTGCCCATTGCGGGCACGCCTTTTTTTGCATGGCGCCCATTCAGGCGACGCCACGCTTCATTCCCGAACCAACGATCAGCGTGACGCGATCACGTCTGCAACCAGCAGCGCCGTCATGTTGACGATGCGGCGAACCGTAGCCGACGCCGTCAGCACGTGCACCGGCTTGGCCGCACCCAGCAGCATCGGGCCAATCGCGATGTTGTTGCCCGCGGCCGTCTTCAGCAGGTTGTACGAGATGTTGGCCGCGTCGATGTTCGGCAGCACCAGCAGGTTCGCGTCGCCTTCGAGCGTCGAGTCGGGCAGCACTTCGCGGCGCAGATTCGCGTCGAGCGCGAGGTCGCCGTGCATTTCGCCGTCCACTTGCAGGTCCGGCGCGCGCTCGCGCAGGATTGCCAGCGTGTCGCGCATTTTCTGCGCGCTCGGCGCATTGCTCGAGCCGAAGTTCGAATGCGACAGCAGGGCAACCTTCGGTTCGATACCGAAACGGCGCACTTCCTCGGCGGCCATGATCGTGATCTCAGCAAGCTGCTCCGGCGTCGGATCGACGTTCACGTGCGTATCGACCAGGAAAATCTGGCGGTTAGGCAACACCAGCGCGTTCATCGCGGCATAGACCTTCGCGCCTTGCTTCTTGCCGATCACCTGATCGATGAAGTGCAGGTGGCGATGGGTGGTGGACACGGTGCCGCAGATCATGCCGTCCGCCTCGCCCCTTTCCACCAGCATCGCGCCGATCAGCGTGGTGCGGCGGCGCATTTCGAGCTTCGCCATCTGCTCGGTGATGCCCTTGCGGGACATCATCTTGTGATACTGCTGCCAGAAATCGCGGTAACGCTCGTCGTGGTCGGTGTTGACAACCGTGTAGTCCTGACCCGCGACGAGGCGCAGGCCATAACGCGCGATACGCTGCTCGATCACTGCCGGACGGCCGATCAGGATCGGCTTCGCGAGCTTTTCGTCGACGATGATCTGCATCGCACGCAGCACGCGCTCTTCTTCGCCTTCCGCGAACACGATGCGCTTCTTCTCCGGCTCGACGCTGCGCGCCAGCTGGAAAATCGGCTTCATAGTCGTGCCGCTGTGATACACGAACTGCTGCAGATGCTGTTCGTACGCTTCCATGTCCTCGATCGGACGCTCGGCGACGCCGGAATCCATCGCGGCCTTCGCCACCGCCGGCGCGACCTTGACGATCAGGCGCGGGTCGAACGGCTTCGGAATCAGATATTCCGGACCAAACGAGAGATCCTGGATGCCATACGCGGTCGCGACGATATCGCTTTGCTCCTGGCGGGCCAGTTCGGCGATCGCATTGACCGCTGCAATTTCCATTTCACGCGTCACTGTCGTCGCGCCCGCATCCAGCGCGCCGCGGAACAGGAACGGGAACACCAGCACGTTGTTCACCTGGTTCGGGTAATCCGTACGGCCCGTGCAGAGCACGGCGTCCGGACGCACTTCGAGCGCCAGTTCCGGCAGGATTTCCGGCGTCGGGTTCGCGAGCGCCAGGATCAGCGGCTTGTCAGCCATCTGCTTGACCATGTCCTGCTTCAGCACGCCGCCGGCCGAGAGACCCAGGAAAATGTCCGCGCCGCCGATCGCCTCAGCGAGCGTGCGCGCCTCGGTTTCGCGCGCGAAGCGCTCCTTGTCCGGGTCCATCAGTTCGACGCGGCCCTTGTAGACCACGCCGGCCAGGTCGGTGACGGTGATGTTTTCAAGCGGCAGACCGATGTCGACGAGCAGATCCAGACACGCCAGCGCCGCCGCACCCGCGCCGGACGACACCAGCTTGACCTTCTTGATGTCCTTGCCGACCACCTTCAAGCCGTTGGTGATGGCCGCCGCGACAACGATGGCCGTACCGTGCTGGTCGTCGTGGAAAACCGGAATCTTCATGCGCTTGCGGCATTCGCGTTCGACGATGAAGCAGTCCGGCGCCTTGATGTCTTCCAGATTGATGCCGCCGAAGGTCGGCTCGAGCGCCGCGATCACCTCGACCAGCTTGTGCGGATCGGACTCGTTCAGCTCGATATCGAACACGTCGATGCCGGCGAACTTCTTGAACAGGACGGCCTTGCCTTCCATGACCGGCTTCGAGGCGAGCGGCCCGATGTTGCCGAGACCCAGCACCGCGGTGCCGTTCGTGACGACGCCGACCAGGTTGCTGCGCGCGGTGAAGCGTGCGGCGTTCAGCGGGTTTTCGACGATTTCCTCACACGCGAACGCGACGCCCGGCGAGTACGCCAGCGCGAGGTCGCGCTGGTTGATCATCTGCTTGGTTGGGGCGATCGCGATCTTCCCGGGGGTCGGGAACTCGTGATAATCGAGGGCGGCTTCGCGGAGTTTGGTATTGACGGGAGTCGACATAAGGCGGGCTTCTAAGGGCGGATTAGAATAGATGTTCGACGGCATTGTAGCCCCAATTGCCGGCTCAATTCCTTCAATACGGGTACAACTGCCGCGACTGAAACATAACGAAAGGCAGATTTGGCGCGCTTTCGGCCAACTGTCTTTTGAAGCGGAGTTGCATGCGGATAAGGTGTTTACCCGCACGCATCTTCGTACAATGCACGCCGTTAGCGGTTTTTTGTTGCACTTACCTGTTCATCCATTGCCACCATGCTCTCCGAGTTTTCGCTGATCGATCGCTTCTTCGGCCGCCGCGCAGCCGCTATCTCGTCCGGTGCGGCCAAGGGCGCGCTCGGCATTGGCGACGACTGCGCGCTGCTCGCGCCGCGCGCCGGAGAAATGCTGGCGATATCGACGGATATGCTGGTTGAAGGCCGCCACTTTTTTCCTGACGTCGATCCCGAGGCGCTCGGCCACAAAGCGCTCGCGGTGAACCTGTCGGACCTGGCCGCGATGGGCGCAAAACCGCAGGCGTTCACGCTGGCGTTTTCGCTGCCCAAGGCCGACGAAGCGTGGCTCGCCGCCTTCAGCAATGGCCTCTTCGCGCTGGCTGAACGCTACGGCTGCGATCTGATCGGCGGCGACACGACCGGCGGCCCATTGAACCTGTGCATCACCGTGTTCGGTAGCGTACCGTCGCAAGCTGCACTCCGCCGCGACGCCGCGCAACCGGGCGACGACATCTGGATCTCCGGCACGCTCGGCGACGCTCGCGCGGGCCTCGGCCTGCAGCGCGGCGAGTGGTCGGCGGATGCCAGCGACGCTGCGACGTTTCGTCGCGCCCTCGAACGCCCGGAGCCGCGCATCGCCCTCGGTCTCGCGCTGCGAGGCATCGCGCATGCGGCGCTCGATCTCTCGGACGGACTCGCCGGCGACCTGCTGCACATTCTCGAGCGGTCAAACGTGGGCGCCACCGTCGACATCGACGCCGTACCGCGTTCGGCCGCGCTGCGCCGCCTCGCACCCGAGATCCAGCAACGCTGCTCGCTAGCCGGCGGCGACGACTACGAGTTGTGCTTCACCGCGCCGGTCGCCGCGCGCGCCAAGGTCGAAGCAGCCGGCCGCGAGGTAGCCTTACCGGTCACCCGCATCGGTACAATAAACGCTCTTCAAACGGCGGCTGACCGCCCGGCGATCGGCTGGCGCGATGCCGCCGGCGCGCCGCTCACTCTGACGTTGCAAGGCTTCGACCATTTCCATGCAGACTGATCCCCCGCTGGTCCCCGCCGACGATCTGATCGGCAATCCGCAGCCCAACGCCTCCGGCCCGCGCGCGCCGCGCCCTCAGCCGCGCCGCGCCACTGCGCGCTTCATGCTGTCGCATCCGCTGCACATTCTGTCGCTGGGTTTTGGCAGCGGCTTGTCGCCGGTTGCGCCCGGCACCGTCGGCACGCTGTTCGCTTGGGCGTCGTTCGCGGTCTTGAGCCGTTATCTGACCGTGGTCGAGTGGGCCGTGCTGATTGTCGCCGGCTTCTTCGGCGGCATTGCGATTTGCGGCTTTACCGCGAAGAAATTGGGCACCGACGATCCGTCGCCGGTCGTCTGGGACGAAATCATCGCGTTCTGGCTGGTGCTGCTGATGGTCACGCCGGTCACGCTGACCGGGCAACTCTGGGCGTTCATCGTGTTCCGCTTCTTCGACATGGTGAAACCGCCACCAATCGGCTATTTCGACCGTCGACTGAAAGGTGGTTTTGGCATCATGTTCGATGACCTGGTCGCCGCGTTTTTCACGTTGCTCGTGATTGCGCTCTGGCGCATGTCGGTTTAACCGTTGCCTCGCGGGCGGTGCCGGTCGGCCTTGGTCCACTGGCCGCCGGCCGCCAGTCGCCGATTGCCTACCGCAGCAGTTTCCCGTTTTCCGGATTGACGCCATGCCTACCGATTCCGTGGTTCACCAGCTTGCGATTCGCGTAAGCAACCGCCTGCGCGACGAACGCCTGATGCTCGTCACCGCCGAATCCTGCACGGGCGGCATGGTAGCCACCGCGATCACCGATATTTCCGGCAGCAGCGGCTGGTTCGAGCGCGGCTTCGTCACGTATTCCAATCAGGCGAAGTCCGAAATGATCGGCGTGCCAGCCGACCTGATCGAAAAGCACGGCGCGGTCAGCGAACAGGTGGCGCGCGCGATGGCCGAGGGCGCGCTGCGCAACAGTCGCGCGCAGGTGTCGCTATCGATTACAGGCGTTGCCGGCCCGGGCGGCGGTACTGAAACCAAGCCGGTTGGCATGGTGTCGTTCGGCTGGAGCAATCGGCTGCATACATCGGTGGAAACCAGGATCTTCAAGGGCGACCGGGAAAAGATCCGCGTGCAGGCCGCCGCGCATGCGCTGCGCGGCGTGCTGGCCCTGCTCGACGAGCGCGAACACTAACTAACGTCTGGTTCAAAACCGAGGCGCCACCCACAATGCCCAACACGCCTACGTCGCACGCAGCCAAAGACGAGTTGATCCGCCGCTTCGATCTGAAGCCGCATCCGGAAGGCGGATTTTTCAGCGAAACGTATCGGTCCGCGGAATCCGTCCGCCGCGATGACGGTTCAACGCAGACGCGCTCGGCGTCCACCGCGATTTATTACTTGCTCTGTGACGGCGCGCATTCGGCGTGGCATCGGATCAAATCCGACGAGGTCTGGCATTTTTATGCCGGCGAACCGTTGAATGTCCACGTGCTCGACGAAGCAGGCTCGCTGATTACGCACAAGCTAGGCAATGCGCTGACGCATTCGGATGCCGTGTTTCAGGCGGTGGTGCCCGCAGGTCTGTGGTTTGCCGCGGAATGCGCGGACCCGGCGACGTTCGCGCTAGTGGGTTGCACGGTCGCGCCGGGGTTTGAATTCAGCGAGTTCGAGCTGGCGGAGGTCGAGGCGCTGAAGGCGAGGCATCCGCAGCATGCGGCGTTTATCGAGCGGCTGGGGCCGATTACCTGACCGGCATCCACCGAAGGCAGAGGCTTGAGCCGGTCATTTGATCAGCTTGAACAGGCACAGAAGAATTACAACGAGCAGCACGAGCGTCAACAGAACTCAACGGCTGCCACCCTTTGCCTAATGGCCTCGACAGAGGCAAAGATTCAAGGCGGCCGCCTGCCCCACCCGGGCAAAGCCGAAATCCATTCTAAGGCCGTCGTCACGACGACCATTCTCCATTACCGGAACGCATTGATCCGGTCACGCGTTTCCATCGCGGCTTTCGCTGCCGCCTCGGCGAAATCGTCGTCCTTACCCGCGTAGATAATTGCCCGCGACGAGTTGATCAGCATGCCCGTGCCGTTCGCCGTCCGGCCAGCGTTGACCGTCGCCTGAACATCGCCGCCTTGCGCGCCGATGCCCGGAATGAGCAGCGGCATATCGCCGACGATGCCACGCACCACTTCGATTTCCTTCGGGAAAGTCGCGCCGACCACGAGACCCAACTGCCCGCTCGCGTTCCACTTGTCCGCCGCCAGTTGCGCGACGGCCTGGTACAGCGGACGTCCGCCTGTCTCCAGGAACTGCAGGTCCGAACCGCCCGCGTTCGAGGTCCGGCACAACACGATCACGCCCTTACCCTTGTGCTCCAGATACGGCTCGATCGAATCGAAACCCATATACGGATTCACCGTCACCGCTTCCGCCTGATAGCGCTCGAAGGCTTCGCGCGCGTACTGCTCGGCGGTGCTGCCGATATCGCCGCGCTTCGCGTCCAGAATCACCGGCAGACCCGGGTGGTTCGCATGAATGTGCGCGATCAGCTGCTCGAGTTGGTCTTCCGCGCGATGCGCGGCGAAGTAGGCGATCTGCGGCTTGAACGACGACGCATAAGGCGCGGTCGCATCGACGATGGTGCGGCAGAAGTCGAAAATCGCTTCAGGCCGCCCCGCGAGCGCGCCCGGAAATTTGCTGGGCTCGGGGTCGAGGCCGACGCACAGCAGCGAGTTCGTGCGCTGCCAGGCGTCGTTGAGTGTCTGGATGAAATTGGACATGGTGAGTCTCGCGGCGAGCCGATAACGGAAGAGGCGCGTATTTTACCTGTCCTGCGCGGCAGACCGCGGCCGGTCGTCACACGCGGACCCGGGGCATAGCCGGTGCGTCAGGGCGCTCTGCCCTGCTCGCTCACCGGCTACTGCCGCCGCCGCGAGCCGCGCACGCCCGGCATCGAGCGCAAACCCGTGCGTTCCACGCTGAAGCGGAACGTGCGCGTCAGGCACTCGCCGCGCCTCAACATCGTCATGCCGTTCTCGCACGCGCCGCCCGCCAGATTCATCGCGTTGATCGGATGATCGACCGGCTCGAAGCAGAAGAAGTCTTCACGCGGCGGCGTATACAGCACGTAGTAGTCGGTGTCAGCGGCGATATTCAGCGACAGGCGGCGCTTCGGCCACACCACCGCTGCCTGCCCGCTCCAGCCCGTGAACGCGTGATTGACGATGGCTTCCGGCAACGGATACGCCACGCCGAATTGCCACGCGGGCGGCGCCGGCACGTGACGCACCGGCAGCCAGTCGTCGCCGGAGAGCCACAGGCCGCCGGCCGCCGCCGAGAGTTCGGTGTCCGCGTCGCGCACGAAAAACGGATGCACGCCGAGCCCGAAAGGCAACGCCTCGCGGCCGGTGTTCTCGATTTCCAGCGTGATGACGAGCGTGGGGCCGTCCAGCGTATAAGTTTGCGTCGCCCGGAACGCGTACGGCTTGCCGTCGTGGCGATCGAGCGTCAGACGGACATTTTCACGGTCCGATTCCGCGACCTGCCAGGCGGAGAGCCAACCGTCGCCATGAATCGGCAACGGTTCGTCGGCGCGATTTTGCGGTACGTCGACGCGCCGTCCCGCCACATTGAAATGACCGCCGCCGATCCGGTTCGAATACGGCAAGAGCGGATAGCAGGCCAGCTCGTTCGGCTGGGTATCGGCCGCGACCCGGCGGCAGCGCCGGAAAATCGGCGTGAGCGCGCCGTCGTTACGCCAGTCGAAACGGGTGACGCCGCCGCCGAGCGTCGGCGCGACGTCGAGGCGCAAATGCGCGTTGGCAAGCGTGATGCACGCGAGCTCGCCGCCGCTCGTCTCCCCGACCGCAACCGCCGACGTGCTGGGCCCCGGATGCACCGGGTTGGCCGCCGCGTTGAGTCGCGCGCGCCGGCTCTGGGAAGAAGCGGAAACAGGATTCGCAACAGTCATATCTGGCTCCATCGAGAGGCGTGGGACATTGCCGTCATTGCTGACGGATGCTGTTGGGCGATTTTTTGAACCGGTCGCCTCTGGGTCCGAACGGCATGCTGCCGATTTGCTGCCACTGGTTTTGCGACATCGACTCCTGATGCACTTTCTCAATCACTGCCCAACTGCCCTTCGCTGCAGCCTCGACGCCGAGGCTGCGTCATTTTGCGCTAGGCGGGCGAGCCTTGGAACACCGGTTCCGGCAAACCCTGCCGTGCGGGCGTTGCGATAAACACGCCGCCCGCGTGCGCATCATTCGCGAGCGCCGCCGCGTCGAGACCGATACGCGCACTCGTGATGTAAAGCGTGTCCAGTTGCGCGGCCCCCGCAGGAAGCCCGCTTGGGGCATCGCCGAACGCGACACAGCTCGGCTGCGCCGTCGGTACGTCGACGCGTTCGGTTTCCACGCCATCGGGGCCATATCGCACCACGCGTTTGCCGCCCCATTGCGCGCTCCACACACCGCCGTCGCGGTCGACCGTCGAGCCGTCGGGCTCGCCGGTTGCGTCGGTCAATCTGGTGAACACCCGATCGTTGGCAATGCTGCCGTCCACGCGATAGTCACAGACGCGGATTTCGCGCGTCGGCGAATCGCAGTAGTACATCGTCGCGCCGTCAGGACTGAACGCGATGCCGTTCGAGACGGCCGGTGCGGGTAAAGGCAAACGCTCCAGCGACAAATCGTGATTCAGCCGGTAAAACCCGCCCACCGCCTGCAGCGGCGAACCTTCGTCTTTCGTGCCGAACACGAAACGGCCCTGGCGGTCGCAGCGGCCGTCGTTCACGCGCGTATTCAAGCCCGGTTCGACGTCGACGATACGCTGCGTCACACCCGTTGCCAGATCGAAGAACGCCAGATGCGTCGCCAGTCCGAGCAGCAGATAGCGCGGGTCGGCGCACAACGCGAACGTGGCGAGACGCTCGGGCATGCGCCAGAACATGCTTTGGCCGTCGCTCGGGTCATAGCGCCACAGTTGCGCGCCTTCGATATCGGTCCAGTAGAAGCGGCCTGTCTTCGCGCACCAGGTCGCGCCTTCGCCGAGCGTGCATTGCGTATCGAGCAGCAGCGTCGCGGCAGGTGCCGGCTGACCCGCACTCACGCCCAGCCTCCGTCGACGATGAGGTCCTGCGCGGTGATCATCCTGCTGTCATCCGCGGCGAGGAAAAGCGCCATGCGCGCAAGATCGGCCGGTTGCAGTTCCGCGTCGATACACTGCCCTTCCTTGATCGAGCGACGGCCCGCGTCGTCGAGCCACAGGCGCTTCTGCTTTTCCGTCATCACCCAGCCCGGCACCAGCGTATTGACGCGGATGTTGAAGTGGCCGAGGTCGCGCGCGAGGCCGCGCGTCAAACCCTGCACCGCCGATTTCGACATCACGTACACCGGGTAGCCGCCGTTCTTCAGCATCCAGCTGATCGACCCGAGATTGATGATCGAACCCGCTTTGGCAGCTTTCATGTCCTCCATCACCGCTTGCGCGGCGAAGAACTGGTGACGGATATTCACCGCAATGCCCGCGTCGAAAAACTCGCGCGTGACTTCGCCGATCTGGTGACGCTTATCGTTTGCCGCATTGTTCACCAGCACCTGGATCGGACCGATCGCAGCCTTCAAGTCAGCGATCGCTTTTTGCAGCGCGTCGACGTCGGTCAGATCGCACGGCAGGAACAGCGGCTTGTGTTTCGAATCGCCGAGTTCGTCGGCGAGCGCGTCACCCGCGGTCGCGTCGATATCGAAGAACGCGACGCGCGCGCCCTGCGCCGCAAAATGCTCGACGAACGATGCGCCGATACCGGTCGCGCCGCCCGTGATCAACACCGTTCGGTCGACGAGACTCGGATAGCGGGCAAACGCGCTATCCGCGAGGCGGTCGTTTGCATTGGCCGGAGACGACATCGTTCGATTCCTTCTGGAACTAGGTAAGTGAGCCGCGAGATCAGCCGCGGATTTAGTCGCGCGAACCGCGGTTCTTCAACTGGTCGAGCAGCACAGCGGCGAGCAGAATCGCGCCACGCACGAGGTACTGATAGAACGCGTCGATGTTCATCAGATTCATCACGTTCTCGACCGTTCCCATGATCAGCACGCCGATCACGACACCGGAGATCGTTGCGCGACCGCCGAGCAGCGACACGCCGCCCAGCACGCACGCCGAAATCACGTTCAGCTCGAAGCCTTCCGCCGCGTTCGGCTGACCCGAGGTAATGCGCGAAGCCAGAATCACACCGGCCAGCGCAGTGACGGCGCCCTGAATCAGGAAAATATAGACGCGTGTGCGTTCGACATTGATACCGGCAAGCCGCGAGGCTTCCGGATTGCCGCCGATCGCCAGCGTATTCCGGCCGTACACGGTCTGATTGAGCATCACGCCGAACACGATGAAGCACAGCAGCGTGACCCAGATCGGCAACGACACGCCGAAGAAGCTCAAACCGCCCAGCGCGATAAACGTATCCGACGACACACCGACCGCCTGCCCGTGCGAGACGATAAAGCCGAGACCGCGGACAATTTCCATCGTCGCGAGCGTCGTGATCAGCGCATTGATGCGCAGATAGGCAATCACCGCGCCATTGACGAAGCCGATCACCGCACCCGCCGCCACCGCGGCAATGATCGCGATGAACGTATTACCCGTGGCGTTGAGCACCATCGCGCACAGCACACCGGCGAACGCGACCGTCGAACCCACCGACAAGTCGAAATCGCGCGAGGCCAGACAGAACATCATCGTGCACGCGACCATGCCGATCTGCGAAATCGACAGCGCGAGACCGAGCATGTTCTCGATCGAGAAGAAATGGTCGACCGTCAGCGACATGGTGACGAACATCACCACGAAGATCAGAATCAGGCTGTACTCGGTGATTTGCTGCCACCATTTCGCCTTGTCGTTGCCTTGCGGAATCAGCGCATCGGCCGCGCCTTTGGCGGCCTGTTGCGCGAGGTTTTCTCTGGCTTGCATGTTGAAGACTCCTCCCGTTCCCCACGGGTTGCCGGACTTTCGTCCAGATAATGTTCAGGCCGCCTGCCGGTTGGCTGCGGTTCCGCTTTCGGGCAGCGCGGTCGAGCTTTGCGGCAACGCGAGGCCCAGCACGGATTGTTCCGTTGCGTCCTTACGCGCCAGCTCGCCGGAAATCCGTCCCTGGCGCATGACGACGATCCGGTCGGACACGCCGAGCACCTCCGGCAATTCCGACGAAATCATCACGATCGCGCAACCGCGTTCGGCCAGCTGATAAATCACGTTATAGATCTCATGCTTCGCGCCGACGTCGATCCCGCGCGTCGGTTCGTCGAGAATCACGACCTTCAGATCGGGCTCGGCCAGCCAGCGCGACAGAATCGCCTTCTGCTGGTTGCCGCCCGACAGGAAACGGATCTTCTGACGGCGGCTCGGCGTTTTGATCTTCAGCAGCTTGATAAAACGGTCGGCGGTGTCCGCTTCCTTCTTGCGGTCGAGAAACATCCCGGCGCGCAGATAGTGCCGGCGGCAGCTGATATTGATGTTCTCCGACACGGTCGCCATTGCGACGATGCCCTCTTCCTTGCGGTCTTCCGGACACAGCACGATGCCGTGCCTGATCGCCTCGCCTGCGCTGCGCACCTTGATCGGCTTGCCATCGAGCACGATTTCGCCGCCCTTCTTGTGATCGGCGCCGTACACCAGATGCATCAGTTCGCTGCGCCCCGCGCCCACCAGACCGAAGAAGCCGACAATCTCGCCGCGCCGCACTTCGAAGCTGGCCGGCTGCGCGAGCGCATGCCCTTCGATCGCTTTCGCCGCGAAGCGCACTTCGCCGAGCGGCCGTGCCGAGTAGTTGTAAATGTCGGCGATTTCACGCCCGACCATTTCGCTCACGATGGTGTCGCGCGACACGCCTTCGAGCGTCGGATGCGAGGCGATCTTGCGGCCGTCGCGGAAGATCGTGCAGGCGTCGCACAGCTCGTAGATTTCGTCCATGCGGTGCGAGATATAGATCATCGCGCGGTTGTCCGCACGCAGATCGCGCACCAGCTTGAACAGCACTTCGGTTTCGCGATGCGACAGCGAGCTGGTCGGCTCATCCAGTGCGATCACGCGTGCGTTACGCAGGAGCGCCTTGCAGATTTCGACCATCTGCCGTTGCGCGATCGAAAGTTTCCTCAGCTTCGCATTCGGATCGAGCGCCACGCCCATCGCTTCGAGGCGTTCACGCACGAAACGCTTGGCTTCGCGCTTGTTGACCCAGCCGAGCGAGTTTGGCAGCTGGCCGAGCAGCAGGTTTTCCGCGACCGTCAGATCGGGCACGTATTGCAGTTCCTGGTGGATCACCGCGATCCCCGCTGCGATCGACGACGCCGCGCTCGTGAAGCGCACCTCATTGCCGTCGATCATCACCCGGCCCGAATCGGGCTGGTATTCACCGCCGAGAATCTTCAGCAGGGTCGATTTCCCGGCGCCGTTTTCGCCCATCAGGCCGTGCACCTGGCCGACGTTGACGTCGAAGGACACACCGTCGAGCGCGCGCACGCCTGGAAAGACCTTGCCGATATTGTCAAAACGTAGCGTCGCTGACACTTCGCCTCCTATGTCGGCGGGAGTTAGCGCTTTAGCGCGTACTCCCGTCCCATACAAAGTTGTCGACCAGAGCGAGTGCTTCAGCGCTTACTCCGGCCCCATACAATTTAGTTGCTGCTTCGTGTGAACCGTGCTTCTTTCAGTGCCTCATGGACACCAAGCGTGGTCTGTCTCAACTACTCATCTTGTATTGCTGATGCCGGCGCGCCCAATCCTTGGAGAAACGACGCACCGGCAATTCACTTCATCTGACTACGCTACAGCCGCTCAATTTGCCGCGAGGCCCATCTTCTGGCGCACGTCGGCGACGTTGTCACGCGTGGCCAGCATGCCGGTCGTCAGCGTGAGCATCGGCGGTTCCTTGCCTTGCGTGATCCAGTCGTACATCAGCGTCGAGGTTTCTTCGCCGTGACGCTTCGGGCTGATGATGACCGTGCCGTAGAAGCCGGTCGGCGACGGCTTCTTGAACTCGTTCAATGCCGAGTCCGAACCGCCGATACCGATACCGATCATGTTGTCCGCCTTGAAGCCGCGGCCTTCCGCTGCGCGTACCGCGCCGAGCACGCCTTCGTCGTTCAGCGCGTACGCCACCCAGTGCTTGAACTGCGGGTTTTTCGTCAGCGCGATGTTGGCGGCGTTGAAGGCGTTTTCCGTGTCCGTCTTCGCTTGCGGCGCGGCGATCACGTTGGCCTTCGGGAAGCCGGCGGCTACCAGCGCGTCGGTTGCACCGCTGGTGCGGTCAACCGCGGTGGGCAACTGGTTGTAGGTCACGTCGATTGCGCCGACGTCCTTCATGTCCCAGCCGCGCTTCTTGATTTCCGCAGCCAGCCCGTCGCCGACCTGCTTGCCGATGTTGTATGCCGAGATGCCCATATGCGGCACCGAAGCGATCGGTTTGCCCGCGCCGTCAACCAGACGGTCGTCGACCGTCATCATCTTCAGGCCATCGGCCTTCGCCTTGGCGACGATGCCCGGTCCGAGCTTGACGTCAGGCGTGCAGATCACAAAGCCTTGCGCTTTTTGCGCCGACAGATTGTCGATTGCGCTCATCACCTTCTCGCCCGACGGCGCGCCGATCTTCACCAGCGTGAAGCCCTTCTCCTTGGCGGCGATCTCGGCGAACTTCCATTCGTCCTGGAACCACGGTTCTTCCGGCTGCTTCACGAGGAAGCCAATCTTGACCGGATCGGCGGCGTGTGCGACCGGTGCGTTGAAGAGCACACCCGTCGCCGCTGCTGCCAGCGTGAGGAAAATTCTTCGTTTCATGATGCGTGTCTCCTGACTAATTGATAACGGGAAGGTATCGGCCGCGTCTTCTTGTACCGGGTGTGACACACGCGGCCAGCGCGTCGTCCGGTGAAACTTTGGTGCCGGTTATTGCCTGTTCCTGATGCTTGTTCCTGATGCCCGTTCCTGCTGATGATCTTTGCTGCTGGCCCTTGCTGCTGGTCCTTGCTGCTCGTCCTGCGTCTTCTTGCGTATCGGTCTACCAGCCTCAGTCGTGATACAGCGCCGAGCGACCGCCATCCACGGTGATGCAAGTGGCGTTGATAAACGGCGCTTCGTCCGAAGCAAGAAATACCGCCGTCATCGCAACTTCTTCCGGGCGGCCGATGCGTTTCATCGGCTGCAGATCGAGCGTCGCCTGCTTCGCGGCGGCCGGATCGGCTTGTTCGTTCCACCAGTCGTGCGTCAATTGCGTTTCGACGTATCCCGGCGCGATCGCATTGACCCGCACGTTGCGCGGCGCGTACTCGATGCCGAGTGCACGCGTCAGACCGAGCACGCCATGCTTCGCGACCGGATACGGAAAACATCCCGGAATGATCTTGAACGCATGCGTCGATGCGATATTCACAATGCTGCCCGCGCCGCGTTCGACCATGCCCGGCAACACCGCGCGACACCCGTTCCAGACCCCGTCGAGATCGACCGCGAAGCAACGGCGCCAGTCGTCGTCGGTCATCGTCAGCGGGTCGCAGAACACGTTGATGCCGGCGTTGTTGACCAGCACGTCGAGTGCGCCGAACGCCTGTTCGGCCTCGCTCACGGCGTGCTGCACCGAGGCCGATTGCGTCACATCCGTCTGCACCGCCAGCACGCGTGCGCCGGTTTGCGCGCTGATCTGCTCCGCCGTCTGGCGCGCCGTGTCAATATCGAGTTCAGCCAGCACGACCGCCGCGCCCTCACGCGCAAACGCGAGCGCGATCGCCGCGCCGATGCCGCGCCCGGCGCCGGTGATCAAGGTGACTTTGTCGGCAAGCCGCTTCATTTCTTCGCGCCCGCCCGCGCGATGCGCAAACCGTTGATGAACGCCTTCGCATGCAAAGCCGTCGTCGCCACGCTCTGCCCCGGTTTGTAGAGCGCCGAGCCGAGACCGAAACCGTTCGCGCCGGCACTCAGAAACGGCCCCATGTTGTCCGGCGTGATTCCGCCGACCGGCACCAGCGGCACTTCCACCGCGATGACCGCGCGCCATGCCTTCACGACCTGGCAGCCGAGTTGTTCGGCCGGGAACATCTTCAGCACATCCGCGCCATTTTTCAGCGCGATAAAGGCTTCGTTCGGCGTCGCCACGCCCGGCGCGCAGGCCATGCCTTGCGCTTTCGCGGCGCCGACGACCTCCGGATCGCTGTGCGGCATCACGATCAACTCGCCACCCGCCGACTTCACGTCATTGACGAAACCCGGATGCAGCACCGTGCCGGCACCGACGATCGCATCGGCCGGCAACACCTTGCGGATCGCCGCAATGCTGTCGAACGGCTGCGGCGAATTCAACGGCACTTCGACGATGCGAAAGCCCGCTTCGTACAGCGCCTGACCGTGTTCGGCGGCATCGGCGGGCGTCACGCCGCGCATGATCGCGATCAGCGGACAGACCTCGAACGCCGCGATCAGACCCGCGTGCGGCAAGTACGGGGCGGGCAGATTGATGTGAGGTTGCATCTCGATTCCTTGTTTCGTGAGCGGCGGCGCTGCCGCCTAGCCGGCGTGTGCTGCCTGAGCCGTCGGATTGACGAGCCCTGCCTGGGTGGCGACGCGCCACAAACCGCGCTCGGTGGCGTGCTTGACCAGTTCCGCGTGCGTGCAGCCGAATTGCGCGAGCGCCACGCGATAGCGTTCGCACAGCGCTTCATTGCCGATCAGGCGCAAGTGCTGCCCGGCGAGCGAGTTTTGCTGTTGCATCAGCACGGCCTCGAGGCCAGCCAGTTCGTGCCCGATCAGCAGGCCCGACAAGTAGTCCGGCTGCTGTTCGCGGGAAAGTTGTCCCGTGAGACCGAGCGTGCGGGCGCTGAATACCGTGGCCAGCATTCCCGCCTGCCCCTTGTCGCGGGCGATTTTCACGCCATGCCGGAATGCATCGTTATCCGGACGATCCGGCGTCACCATCGTGCGGCCGAGGATGGTGTGCTCGCGCAATGCGGCGAACACCTCACCGGTCATGAAGGTATGAAAACGTTCGATGCGACCCGCGTGCACGACGGCCCACTTCGCGTGCGTGCCGGGCAAGCCGATCAGTGCGCGCCTGTCGCTGTCCGCGCTGCCCGTGTCCTGACCGAGTGCGCCGAAGATTTGAGTTTCTTCGCCGCGCATCACATTAGGCAACTCGCCACGTTGCAGGACGCCCGGCACGATGTGCAGCGTCACACCGCACGCCGTTTTCACGCGAATGATGCCGGCCACCAGCGCATCGGCATTCGCCGGCGCGTCGACATACGGCGCTTCGACCCAGCCTTGCGCGCTGCCGACCATACCGGCTGCGATCACCGCCACATCGGGCGCCTGTTCGAGCCAGGCGCCGCACGCGTCGTCGAAGGCGGCGTCGAAGCCGCCTTGCTCGGCGCTATGCGGCAAATTCATGATGCCGGCCGTCGATGCCCGCGTCGCCAGCACTTCGCCGGCCGCGTCGTACAGATAGGCGCGCAGCGACGTCGTGCCCCAGTCGAGCGCGATGAGCGCGGCGTGCTGGAGGTTGGCATCGGCGGCTGCGGCGAGGTCTTGCACCGGATTGACCGCCTGCGTGTGGGAACCCGCTTGCTTCATCGCTTGATCCTGCGGGTTGCCGGTTGCGGGGCGCGCCAGCCGAGTTCTTCCGAGATCGCGCGCGCTTCGCGCTGCACGACGGGAATCAGCTCGTCCATGCGTTCGAGCGACATATACGGAATCGTGCTCGCCACCGACAGCGCCGCCACCACCGCACCCGACGCATCGCGCACCGGCGCCGCGACGCAACGGATCGACGCTTCGTTTTCTTCGAGGTCGAAGGTGTAGCCACCTGCGGCGTAATTGGTCATGCGCTGCATGAAAGTCTGCGCATCGGGACGGTTATCCGGCTTGAAACTGACGCCGGCAAGCGCGCGCCGCGATGCTTCGAAGAGCGACTGCCAGACGTCCGGCGTGAGGTCGAGCATCATGGCTTTGCCGATTCCCGTCGACGCCAGCGGCATCCGGTGACCGACGCGCGAGCGCATTTCGAGGCCACGGGTTCCGGGGATCTTGTCGATGTACAGCACGTCGTCGCCATCGCGCACGCCGAGGTGAATCGTATCGAGCGTTTGTTCGGCGAGCGATTCGAGATGCTGACGGGCTACGGCCGTGAGCGGCATCTGTTCGAGCGCGATCGTGCCGAGTTCGATCAGCTTCGGGCCGAGCAGATAGCCACCTTGCACCTGCCGCAGATAGCGCGCCTGCACAAGGCTGCTCACCAGCCGGTGCGTGGTGCTTCGGGTCGTGCCGAGCGCGGCGCCGAAGGTACGCAGATCGCGCACACCGGCGGCGGCGGCTTCCAGAATCGCCAGGCCGCGCAGCAGCGTTTGCGTGCCGGCTTGCTGCGGCGTGATGTCGAGCAAGGTGCTCGGCAATGCGATTTCATCGACCACCGGCGGATGCTGGGCGCCGGCGCGTGAAACTTTCGCAGCGTTGGCGGCCGGTCGCGGCGCGGCGCTGGAAGCGTGATCGGCCTGCGCAGCCAGATCGGCATCAGACTCGCTTACGACGTGAGTGGGCATCGCTTTGTTCATGGCGATTCGCTTTCGGGTAGTTTTTTGCGCTTACAGCGCGGGGCCGGAGAGGAGGCCTGTTTTGCCTGCGGCACAGTGCTTGTTGTCACTGGCGCGGGCATGCGGTTGCTGCCTTTGGGTCTTGGGCATGGTTTGGCTTGTCTCCGGTTTTTTTCTTGCTGTCGCTGGCCGCGGCCGGTTTTTTCGGCTCACGGTGCGTGTTGGGTTGGATTGTAGGATGGTTTTTGAGAAAGCTCCAATATGTGAGTGTTGCACTCATATGTTGGGATTTTTTTGTTGCCGTGGGCTTGGGGTACGGCTGTGGCTGCTGCTTCTGATTGCCGTAAGGGGTGGTTTCTGGCTGGGTCTTTTTCTCTGGTGGGGTGCGTCTGCGTAGGTTGTTTGCCTATGGCGGTGGCCTTTCCTTGATTTGTTTGCCTGGTCGGCGCTTGTTTATTTGGTCGCCTACGGTGGTGGCCTTTCCACGATCTGTTTGCCTAGGTGGCGCGTTCTTGTCTGGTTGCCTATGGCGTTTGGGCTTTGCCTGGTCTGGGTTCTTTGGGCGTTGGCCTTTCCTTGTTTTCTTAGTGGTCTATTAGCGTTCGCCCCTGTGCGGGGCAGGCACCTACTTTCTTTGCCGCCGCAAAGAAAGTAGGCAAAGAAAGCGGCTCACACCGCTAATTCTTAAGCGGGTCCCCCGCACAGCGATGGTAGTGGTGCATCTGGAATCCGTGCCCTCGCGCACTCGGCACCAGTGACAAAGGGCTCATCCGCTCCCACTCCGCACTGCGTGCGTCGCGGATGGGTCTGCATGGGAAACCAGCGGTTTTGTTTGGCTACGGTGAGGAACAGCGGTTTCGTTTGGCTACGGGGAAGATCAGCGGTTTCGTTTGGCTACGGGGAAGATCAGCGGTTTCGTTTGAGTGCGGTGGGGACCATCGGTGTTGCCCCGCTACGGACGGGTCCGTCTCGGAAACGGCATGCTTCGTTTGAGGGCTGTGAGAGCCATCGGCGGCATCCTGACGAGGACGGGCTACTTGGGAATCCGGGGGCTTCAGCGGAGTCCCGTGAGAAATGCCGGTTTCAGGTCGGCGAGGCGCTCAAAAAATATCTGTCCGGAAGTACTGCCCGGCGCGCCGTGTAACCGACAAGTCGCAGGAGCACACGCAGGCGTTAATTCGCACTTCGAATGAGGCACTAGCGCATTGGATAAACGGTGGGAATACAACGATGAACTGCGGCGTCGGGTAAAGCCCACGTGCGAAAACAAACAGATGGTTCCAGGCGTTGCGTGTCGGCGCGCGCAGCGCCGCTGGAAGTATGACGCCCTTGTCACCAGCGCGGAATGTGCGAAAACACAGATTCCAGATGCACCACTACCATCGCTGTGCGGGGGACCCGCTTAAGAATTAGCGGTGTGAGCCGCTTTCTTTGCCTACTTTCTTTGCGGCGGCAAAGAAAGTAGGTGCCTGCCCCGCACAGGGGCGAACGCTAATAGACCACTAAGAAAACAAGGAAAGGCCAACGCCCAAAGAACCCAGACCAGGCAAAGCCCAAACGCCATAGGCAACCAGACAAAAAAGCGTCGAGCAGACAACCAAACCAGCCAAACCCCAACGCCTTAGGCAACCAGACAAACAAACGCCGAACAGGCAAAAACCAACCCTTAATCCGGCAATTCCGCCGCCCCCATCCTCCGCGCAATCACGCGCGACCGCTGCGCCAGATACCCTGAGCCCCTGTGCTCATCAAAATACTTAGGCTGCGGCAGCATCACAGCCAGGCGGGCCGACTGTCCCACAGTCAATTTGGCAGCGGAAGTCTTGTAGTAATAATGCGCAGCCGCCTCGACGCCATAAACGCCATTGCCCCACTCAACGGAGTTGAGATAAATCTCAAAGATCCGCTGCTTATCCATCAAGGTTTCGAGCATCCAGGTAATGATCAGCTCCTGCCCTTTGCGGATATAGCTCTTCTCACGGGATAGAAAAAGATTCCGCGCCAGCTGCTGCGTAATCGTCGAGCCACCGCGAACGATCTTGCCCTTGGCTTTGTTCCTCTCCCACGCCTGCAAAATGGCGTCGGTCTCGTAGCCGTTGTTATTCACGAAGTTCGCGTCTTCTGAAGCAATAATCGCGCGCTTCAGATTGTGCGAAATCTGTTCGTACGGCACCCACGTGTGTTGCACCGAAAGATCAGGCCGATCCTCAGACAGGCGCCACGCGTCCGACCGCATGAAAGCCGTGGACGTGGGATTCACGTAATTCCACACCGCGATCTGCGCGAAGTAAAACGCCTGCGTCGCAAGCCACGCAATCGCCACCACGGCGCCCAGATAAAACATCCATCGCACCGGGCCTGGCCGGCTCGCGCGCCGCGTTGCTGTCATCGTGCCTCGAGTCCTCGAATCGGTAAGACGTGTTCCGGAAAGTAAAACAGCGGCCTAGGCGTGCGACGGCGCCGTCAACAATGCGCGCAATTCGGCCAGTACCGGCGCGCCGTCGGGCCGCACGCCACGCCACACGTAAAACGACTCGGCCGCCTGCTCGACCAGCATGCCGAGACCGTCGGCGCCGCGTGCGCCCAGCTTCCGCGCGTGTTCCATGAACACCGTCGGATGCGCGCCGTACATCATGTCGTAGGCCAGCGTGCCGCTGCCGAACGCGCGGTCGTCGCACTCCGGCAACGAAGCGTCCAGACTGCCCGCCGTCGCGTTGACGATCACGTCGTACGCGCCCGCTTCGATCGCTCGCGCGCTGCCGCCGGTCAAACGGCAAGCGGCGTCGTGCGCGGCTTGTGCGAACTGGTCGACCAGCGCTTCGGCCTTCGCCGCCGTGCGGTTGACGATCGTGAGCGTATGCGGCGCGCGGTCCAGCATCGGCAGCACGACACCGCGTGCCGCACCGCCCGCCCCGAGCAGCAAAATCCGCGCGCCCTTCAAGGCCACACCGAGATTCACTTCGATGTCGCGCACGAGGCCGAAGCCGTCCGTGTTGTCGCCGTAGACACCGCTCGCATCGAATCGCAGCGTATTCACTGCGCCCGCTGCCGCCGCACGCGGCGACAGGGTGTTAGCGAACGCGTGCGCCTCGAGCTTGAACGGCACGGTGACGTTCATCCCTCGGCCGCCCGCTTCGATAAAAGCGCGCACGTGCGGGACAAAAGCGTCCACCGGCGCGAGCAAGTGACCGTACTCGATCGGCTCGCCGGTCTGCGCGGCAAAGCGGCCATGAATGAACGGCGATTTGCTATGGCCGACCGGGTTGCCGATGACCGCGTAACGGTCACGTGAGTCATTCACGCTCATCGTCCCGGCTCCGCGACATGCTGCTGATCGACTGCCGCATCACTGGCGCTGGTGCCGTTTTCGGCATCACCCTGTTCAGCCGCACCGCCATCGAGGTCGGCTTCCGCTTGCGCCTCGGCTTCGCCTTCGGCGCTTTCCTCTGCCACGTCGATGATTTCCTCTTCACCCTCGTCGGCTTCTTCGGCTTCGGCGCCGCTCGTCACGGTGGGCGCGTCGAGCACATGCAGCAGGCGCACGGACGCTTCGACGGTCAGTTCGTCGATCGACATCACTTCCATCTGCAAGCGCGTACCGCGTGCGTGCACGCCAAGACCCGGTACGTGCAGCAGCAGCGGAATCTCTTCCAGACGCACGAGATCGCCCTTCACTACCGATGCCACAACCTGCTTCCGGTTCTCCTGCTTCAGCCACCGCAAGCACCAGAAATACTCCATGCGCCGCTGGTGATCGGCGTACGCGGTGTAGGTGTCGTCGAAACCTTGCACGACGGCGAACAGATCGGCGTCCTTCGGCTTGAACGGCGCGGCCAGTTTCGCGGTGACGCCATGCTGCACACAGGCGAGCAACTGCCACTGGTTCACGAGGTCGACGTAGCGGCGCAGCGGCGACGTGCTCCACGCGTATTGCGTGACGCCCAGGCCTTCGTGCGGCGCGGCGTTGGTCTGCATGCGGGTGCGCTTCGGGCCAGTCGGCGCGCCGAACGCGCGTTGCGTGCGGTAGATGCCCGGCACGCCGTGGTCGTGCAGGAACGCGCCCCACGACGAGTTGGCGAGAATCGCGAGTTCCGCGACGATCGTGTCGAGCGGCGAACCACGCCGGCGCGGCGTGATCGTGATGTGCTCGCCTTCCACGTAGAAGTTGAAATCGGTGTTGCGCTGCACTTCGCGGCGCAGGCCGTAACCGGCGCGCGCGGTCTGACGTTTTTCGAACAGCGCCTGCGCAAACGGCCACAGCACGGCGATGTCTTCCTTGTGCGGATAATCGCCCGTACCGGCGGCGAGCGCCTCTTCGGTGACCAGTTCGTCGAGCGTGTTGTGGCGCAGATTGTTTTTCACGAACACGCGCTCGGCGCGCGTTTCGCTCGCCACGATTTCCTGCGTCTCGCGATTGATGATCACATACAGCGACAGAGCCGGCCGCAAGCCGCCTTCAGCCAGCGTGAACGCTTCGACGACGCTATCGGGCAGCATCGTGATCTTGTCGCCCGGCATATAGACGGTGGACAAACGCGTGCGCGCGATCGCATCGATTTCGTCGCCCCGCGCAATGCCTAGCGCCGGCGCGGCGATGTGCACGCCGATCCGCACGCGGCCGTCGGCCAGATGTTCGACGGAGAAGGCATCGTCGATTTCAGTTGTGGTGATGTCGTCGATCGAGAATGCCTGGACATCGGCTTCCGGCAGATCTTCCGGCAACGCGCCGACCGTGACCGGCGGAAAACCGATACCGTGCGGGAAAAACTCGGAGAGGAATTTCGCCTCATGCAGCGCGCGCGCCGACGGAATGCCGCCGCATTCGAGCATCAGCCGCGCTTGCGAGATACCGCGCGCCGCTGCCGCGCCTTCGAGCGCCTTGTATTCGATCGTGTTCTTGTCCGGCCGGGTGAGCAAAGCCAGCGCCTTGCTGCCGCTGAAGCCTTCCGGCAGACGGCCGGCCTTCAGTTCGTCTTCGTAGCCGGCCTGAACCAGCGCCTGCTGACGCTTGCGCTCCAGCCCGGCGAGCGCCATCTTCAACTGTTCCTGCGGTGCGCGCTGGTACATGCCGCGGCCCTTGCGGCGGAAGTACACCGGCGCGCCGTGCATGCGCAGCACGAGTGCCGCGCGCTCGATGGCGCCGAACCCTTCGCCGAAATACTCGGCGCCCAGCGTGGCAAACGGGAATTCATCATCCGGCGCGCATTCCCACAGGAAGTCCAGATCGATGTCCTGCGCGGCGGCGTCGGCCTGTTGCATCAGCTCGCCGGCGGTCGGCTTTTCGAATTCGATCAGCACGTCTTTCGCGCGCACCTTGGCGCGCCGGCCGCCCGGCAACTCGACCTGAAAAGCATCGCCCTGGCGCGACAGCACGCTGCCCGCCTTGAAACTGCCCGATTCCTCGAAGAAAACGTTCACTCAATACTCTCGTTCTGTCTTGCATCTGCCGGCGCGCCCGATTCGGTTCAGCTATCGGTCACTGCGTGCGCGGCACGGCAACGTGTTCGTGGTAGTGGATCCGCGGCGCGATACGCGCGCGCCGGCGGCATGATTCTGTTGTTCCGCAGCGGCCTCGCTGCAGGATCGTCTGGACCGTCAGGCCGCTTCGCGCGGCGCGGGCGGCTCGACGTTTTCGGCGTCGCAAAAGGCCAGCACCTCGTCGACGTATTGCGCGAATTCGCTGATCGCGTGGTCACTCCCTTCGATCAGCGTAGTGCGCGCGCCCGGATAGTGCGCAAGCATTTCGCGGTAATCGAGCACCTCGTCGCCGGTGGCGGCTATCAAATAATAGCGTTCGGGCCGCGTGATCGACGCGACGCCGAGCGCGCGCAGTTCGTCCAGATGATGCGGTTCGACCGTAATGCTGCCGCCGCCGTGCCACAACGGCTGCTCGCCGAGATAGGCGCTCAGGTCGCGCTGCGGAACGACCGCGGGATTCAGCAGCACCGCCGGCCAGCCATGCTTCTCGGCGAGATGCGTGGCGAAATAGCCGCCGAGCGAACTGCCGATCACCGTCACCTCGTTCGGCTTCGCGGCCGCCACGAGCGATTCGGCCAGCGCCACGGTCTCGAACGGCGAGACCGGCAGCATCGGGCAGCACCATTCGTCGCTGCGGCCGAGTTCGGCCAGACGCGCCGCCAGCACACGCGCCTTGAACGAATTAGGTGACGAGCGAAAACCGTGCAGATAAAGGATCACGAAGCGCCTCGCGCGGAAAGTGCTGCGGACAATGCATCAAGCAGCTTCTGATGAACGCCGCCGAAGCCGCCGTTGCTCATCACCAGAATCTGGTCGCCGGGGCGCGCTGCGTGGACTACCGCTTTGACCAGCGCGTCGAGATTGTCGAAAGCCTGCGCTTTGCCGCCGAGCGGCGCGAGCGCTTCGCCGAGATTCCAGCCGAGTGCGTCGCGGCCGGCCGGCGCACCGTAGCCGAACACCAGGTCGGCGTCGGCCAGACTTGCCGGCAGTTGCGCTTTCATCACGCCGAGCTTCATGGTGTTCGAGCGCGGCTCCAGCACGGCCAGGATTCGCGTGTTGTCGCGGCCGACGCGTGCGCGCAGGCCGGCCACCGTGGTCTCGATCGCGGTGGGGTGATGGGCGAAATCGTCGTAGACGGTCACGCCGTCGACGCTGCCGCGCACCTCCATGCGACGCTTCACATTCCGGAAGCTCGCCAGCGACTTCGCGGCTTGCGCCGGCGGCACGCCGACGTGGCGCGCGGCGGCGATCGCGGCAAGCGCGTTCATGCGGTTGTGCTCGCCCTGCACCTGCCAATCGACCACGCCGACGCGCTCACTGTTGTGATACACCGCGAAACGTTCGTCGACCGGCACGCCGTCTTCCGCCGGCAAGGTTTCCCAGCCGCCTTGCACGCCGAACCGTTCGACCTCGCTCCAGCAACCACGCGTCAGCACGCGCTCCAGCGCGTCTTCACGACCGTTCGTGACAATCCGGCCGATGCCCGGCACCGTGCGGATCAGGTGATGGAACTGCGTTTCGATCGCCGCCAGATCCGGGAAAATGTCGGCATGATCGAACTCGAGATTGTTCAGGATCGCGGTTTTCGGCCGGTAGTGGACGAACTTGGAACGCTTGTCGAAGAAGGCCGTGTCGTATTCGTCGGCTTCGATCACGAAGAAGCTCGAATCGGTCAGCCGCGCCGACACGCCGAAGTTCAGCGGCACGCCGCCGATCAGGAAGCCCGGATTGAGACCCGCGTCTTCGAGCAGCCACGTCAGCATCGAACTGGTGGTGGTCTTGCCGTGCGTGCCGGCCACCGCCAGCACCCACTTGCCGTTCAGCACGTGCTCGCCGAGCCACTGCGGACCGGACACATAAGGCAGGCCGCGATCGAGGATCGCTTCCATCAGCGGGTTGCCGCGCGAAACCACATTGCCGATCACGAACAGGTCGGCGTTGAGGCCGTTCAACTGCTCAGCGCCATAACCTTCTATCAGACGAATGCCTTGCGCCTCGAGCTGCGTGCTCATTGGCGGATAGACGCCGGCGTCGCAGCCCGTCACGGTGTGGCCCGCGCCGCGCGCGAGGACCGCGAGTCCGCCCATGAACGTGCCGCAGATACCGAGGATGTGGATGTGCATAAGCCTGTCGTGCCGCGCGGGCGTATTTTGCGAGGGATGGGAGCGCAGAAGAGCGGCCGAAACGACCGTCTGCAAAGGACGCTATTGTAACCGACGCCTCTGAATCGCCCTATGAACGGGCCGCCCGGGTAGCCCCCACCGCGCTGACGCAAACACCTGGCGCGAACCCGCCAGAAAGGGCTGTCACCAATCTCTAGTATGATTGGGAGATGGTTCCCAAATCACATTTCGATCCGCAGCGCGTGCGCGAGGAAATCGCCATTGCAGCTGCCCGGATGATCGCTGAAGACGGTCTGGACTACGCAACGGCCAAGCGTAAAGCGGCGCGGCAGGTAGTCGGCGAGAGCCGTGTTGCCGGCGAATGGCTACCGGATAACGATCAGATCGAAGAAGAAATCCGTGAATACCAGTCGCTCTTCCAGGGCGACAGCCAGCCGGTGCTGTTACGGCGGCTGCGCCGTATCGCGATCGACTGGATGGAGCGGCTTGCGCCGTTCAATCCGTATCTGACGGGCGCGGTGCTCGGCGGCACGGCGGGCGAACACTCGGATATTCACCTTCAGGTGTTCTGCGATAACCCGAAAGAAGTTGCGATCTACTTTCTGAACGCGAACATTCAGTACGACGTTTCGGAGACGCGGCATTTTGCCGGCCGCGGCTACGTCGAGACCCTGAGCTTCCTGTGGCGCCCCACGGACGAAGGGCGCGATGCGGAGCCGGCCGGCATCCACGTCGCCCTGTACGAAACGGACGATTTGCGCGGCGCGGTTCGGGCCGACGCCCGCGGCCGCACGGCGCGGGCGAATCAGCAGGCAGTTCAGGCGCTGCTCGACAGCAGCAACGTCACCTCTTCAACTAATTAGACAGATCTGGAATGAATACGAGACGGATTCTGGCAGGCGCGCTGGTCGCGGTCGCCGCTGCGGGCGGTGGGGTGCTGGCCAATCATTGGCTGAACGGCGATCCGGATGTCGCGCACGCGGCGCAGCAACCCGGCTCCACGCAAAGCGCGGTCGCGCAGCTTTGGAGCGCGCCCGTCACGAATGTCGAAGGCAAGCCGCAATCGCTAAGTTTGCTTAAAGGCCATCCAATCGTCGTCAACTTCTGGGCCTCCTGGTGCGGGCCGTGCGTTGAAGAGATGCCCGCTCTTTCGCAACTTCAGCGCGAATATGCCAAGAAAGGGATCCAGTTCGTCGGACTTGGCGTGGATTCCGATAAAAATGTCCAGGCGTTCCTCCAGAAGGTGAATGTGGCCTACCCCGTCTACGTGACAGGATTCGGCGGCGCCGACCTCGCGCGCGCGTTCGGCAATACGGCGGGCGGGCTGCCCTTTACCGTCGTAATCGACGCAAACGGCAACATTCGCTCGACAAAATTAGGCCAAATCGACCCTCAGGTGCTGAAACAGACGCTCGACGCGCTCTAAATTTCACAATCTTTTGACGTTCAAATCGAGGCAAAAGGCGCGAAATTGCGCGCAAATCGTTCAGATTTGAGAGAAGATGGGCACCCAGAGAAGCGGCGAAAGGTCGCCGGGATCGTTTCCAACGCGCAGGAAACTAGACAAGTTTCTCTAATCAGCGCTAAAGTGCGCCCAATTCCACGGAAAAAGAAGCGACCATGACGCGACTGCTGGTACTGCACGGCCCCAACCTCAACCTTCTCGGCACCCGGGAACCCGAGGTATACGGCCACGTGACATTGCCGCAGATCGATCAGGCGCTGGCGGACCGCGCAGCGGACGCCGGCGTCGAACTCGCGTCGTTCCAGAGCAATCATGAAGGCGCGCTGGTCGATCGCATCCAATCCGCCCGGACTGAAAAAACCGATTTCATATTGATCAATCCCGCCGCGTACACGCACACCAGCGTGGCCATTCGGGACGCACTGGCGGGGGTCGGCATCCCGTTCGTCGAGATTCATCTGTCGAACGTACATCGCCGCGAACCGTTCCGGCATCACTCGTATTTCTCCGACCAGGCAGAGGGCGTGATTTGCGGCCTCGGCTGGAAGGGGTACATGTACGCGCTCGAATTCGCGCTCGACCGGCTGTCCGCCGGTTCGTCGCGCGGCTGATTCCAAACACGTCTAATTTGCGCCGGCTGCGCACGCGCCGGCACTTTACGCATTGAAAGGGGCTTCCTGATGGATCTACGTAAACTGAAAACTCTGATCGACCTCGTCTCGGAGTCCGGTATTTCCGAACTCGAAGTGACCGAAGGCGAAGGCAAGGTCCGCATCGTCAAGAATGCGCCGCCGGTTTACGTGCAACCGTCCGCTTCGTATGCGCCGCAGTATGCGCAACCGGCGCCGGCGCCGACCGGCGAAGCACCGGCTGCAGCAGCGGGCGCCCCGGCTACGCCGGCTGCCGCCGCGCCGCAAGGCCACGTGGTGACCTCGCCGATGGTCGGCACCTTCTACCGCGCGCCGTCGCCGGGCGCCGATCCGTTCGTCCAGGTGGGCGACACGGTCAAGGAAGGCCAGACGATCTGCATCATCGAAGCCATGAAGCTGCTCAACGAAATCGAGTCGGACAAGTCCGGCGTGGTGAAGGAAATCCTCGTCGAGAACGGCCAGGCGGTCGAGTACGGCCAACCGTTGTTCGTGGTCGGCTGACGCGGCACGCTTTGCGCTTTTTGCGCTTGCCCCGCCCGCGCGCCTGCCTTACCGTGGCGCGCGACCGATCCTCTGAGGCAGCCTGTGTTGTGATCAACCGGGCGCCTATTGATGAGTCGAAAATCCGCTATGTTTGAAAAAATCCTCATTGCCAATCGTGGCGAGATCGCGCTTCGTATCCAGCGCGCCTGCCGCGAACTCGGCGTCAAGACGGTCGTCGTCTATTCGGAAGCCGACAAGGAAGCCAAGTACGTGAAGCTCGCCGACGAGGCGGTCTGTATCGGCCCGGCGCCTTCGAATCTGAGCTACCTGAACATGCCGGCGCTGATCAGCGCGGCAGAAGTGACGGACGCCGAAGCGATCCACCCCGGCTACGGCTTCCTGTCGGAAAACGCCGACTTCGCCGAACGCGTCGAGCAGTCCGGCTTCACCTTCATCGGCCCGCGCCCGGAAACCATCCGGATGATGGGCGACAAGGTGACCGCCAAACAAACCATGATCAAAACCGGCGTGCCGTGCGTGCCGGGTTCTGAAGGCGCGTTGCCGGACGATCCGAAGGAGATCGTGAAGATTGCCCGCCAGGTCGGCTATCCGGTGATCATCAAGGCTGCCGGCGGCGGCGGCGGTCGCGGCATGCGCGTGGTCCACACCGAAGCGGCGCTAGTCAACGCGGTCAATATGACGCGCGAAGAAGCCGGCCGTGCGTTCGGTAATCCGCAGGTCTACATGGAGAAATTCCTGGAGAACCCGCGGCACATCGAAATCCAGATCCTGGCCGATTCCTTCAAGAACGCGGTCTGGCTGGGCGAGCGCGATTGCTCGATGCAACGCCGTCACCAGAAAGTGATCGAAGAAGCGCCGGCGCCGGGCATCGCGCGCCGCCTGATCGAGCGCATCGGCGACCGCTGTGCGGACGCCTGCAAGAAAATGGGCTACCTCGGCGCGGGCACGTTCGAATTCCTGTACGAAAACGGCGAGTTCTACTTCATCGAAATGAACACGCGCGTGCAGGTCGAGCATCCGGTGACCGAGTTGATCACGGGCGTCGACATCGTGCAGGAACAGATCCGCATCGCGGCGGGCGAGAAGCTCGCGTTCCGTCAGCGCGACATCGTCTTCAAGGGTCATGCGATCGAATGCCGGATCAACGCGGAAGATCCGTTCAAGTTCACGCCGTCGCCGGGTCGTTTGACCTCGTGGCACATGCCGGGCGGCCCCGGCATCCGCGTCGATTCGCACGCCTACAATGGCTATTTCGTGCCGCCGAACTATGATTCGATGATCGGCAAGCTGATCGCTTACGGCGCGACGCGCGAGCAGGCAATCAAGCGGATGCGCATTGCCTTGTCGGAAATGGTGGTGGAAGGCATTTCGACCAACATCCCGCTGCACCGCGAGCTGATGCTGGACGCGAAGTTCGTCGAAGGCGGCACCAGCATTCACTACCTCGAAAACCGGTTGGCCGCGAAGCAGCAGGCCGCACCGGAAGAAGCGTAAGTCATGAGTTACCGGGAACTGATCGTCGAACTGGCACGCGAGCACGCGGAGGAATTCTCCGACGCGCTGCTCGAGTTGGGTGCGTTGTCCGTATCGGTTGAAGATGCGGACGCCGACACGCCCGACGAGCAGCCGCTGTTCGGCGAGCCCGGTCTCACGCCGGATCGCTCGGCGTGGCAGCATTCGCGGGTGATCGCGCTGCTCGCGCCGGAACACGAGCCGGCGGTGCTGCTCACTGCCGCGGCCAATGAAATCGGGCTGGAAACCGCGCCATCGTTTACCGTGCGTGAAGTCGAAGAGCAGGATTGGGTCCGTCTCACGCAATCGCAATTCGATCCGATTCCAATCGGCGAGCGCATCTGGGTCGTGCCCTCGTGGCACGATGCGCCGGACCCCAACGCCCTCGTGCTGGAACTCGACCCGGGCCTTGCCTTCGGCACCGGCAGCCATCCCACCACGCGTCTGTGCATGGAATGGCTGGAGCAATCGGTGAAGGCGGAGCAATCGGTACTGGACTACGGCTGCGGCTCGGGCATCCTCGCGATCCTCGCGAAGAAGTGCGGCGCCAACCCGGTGTATGGCATCGACATCGACCCGCAAGCGGTCGAATCGGCGCGTCACAACAGCGAGCGCAACCGGGCAGAAGTCACCTATGGCTTGCCTGACGAATGCCCCACCGGCGAGTTCGATATCGTGGTCGCCAACATCCTGTCCAATCCGCTCAAGCTGATGGCCTCGATGCTGTCGTCGAAGGTCAAGCCGGGTGGCCGGATCGCGCTGTCAGGCATTCTGGCGAGGCAAGCGGACGAAGTGGCGCAGGTCTATTCGCGCTGGATCGACATCGGCATATGGCGCGAACACGAAGGTTGGGTATGTCTCACGGGAACGCGCCGCGAAAGCCATTAGAATAGGGCGTATTGTCCAACCAACAGCCTTTCGGCTTACCGGCTCAATATGCTCCTGGCGACGCGTTGCCCCTTCTGCGAAACCGTCTTCCGCCTGCAAACGGCGCAGCTCGCGCTGCGCCGCGGCCTCGTGCGTTGCGGGCATTGCCATGAAGTATTCGACGCGTCGAGCAGCCTGTTCGAACTGAATGAGGGCGGGGATTTTGCCTCCGCCAAACCGGTCGCCGCGGCTGCGGCGATCGAGGCTTTGTCCGGTGTACGTCCCAAAGACCCCGATTTCAGCGCCGAAGCCTGGAATCCGTGGGCCCCGGCGGCGGACGCCGTGATCGACAACCGCCTGCTCCACAACGCCAGCAGTTTGCCGTTCACGCCGGTTTCCACCGGCTTGGGCGTCGCGCTCACGCCGCGCCAGGCGACCGAGCCGGAACTGCCGGCGAGCGCCTTCACTACGCCACTTCCTCCCGACCACGAACCGATTCTCGCGGACGCGCCACTCGAACCGTTCGCCTACGAGACGGATGCGCCTCCGGATCTCCCGCGTGAACCGTTCGCTCACGCGGGAAATCCGGAGGTGGAGGTCGCGCCGCGGGTCTGGCACAAGACCGAGCGTCCGTCTGAACATCTTGCTGACGGTGACGAGCCGGTTCTGAACGAGCCGGCGAGCTTGCATGGTATTCCTGACAATGAACCGCATTTCGGCGCGGGCGGCTTAGGTGCGGCCGACTTAGGTGCGGCTGGGTTGAGTGCGGCCGCCTCGGGCGCAACCGGCACGGGTGGCAGCTCAGGCCCAGCCACATTTGGATCGAGCGGCGAACCTTTCGCGGTCCAGCCGGTGCATGACGGCGTCGATCCCTTCCCGGTGGTACGCGAAACGCGCCCGGCCGAACCGCGCCGCATCGGCTGGATCATCGTCGGCTCGGTGGTCGCCGCGCTGCTGGTTATCGCCCTGCTGGCGCAACTCGCCTGGTGGCAGCGCGAAACCGTCCAAGTCTACTTCCCACGTTCGCAACCGCTCTACGAGAAAGCCTGCGCGCAGCTCGGCTGCCAGATCACGCCGCCGCACGACATCGACGGTTTGCAGGTCGAACCGTCCGATCTGCGGCAGATCGACGGCCCGCACAAGCTCGAACTGAAGATGCCGCTGCGCAACCGTTTCAACGTTGCGCTGGCCTACCCGGCCATCGAACTCACGTTGCTGGACGATCAGAACAATGTCGCCGTGCGCCGCGTACTCTGGCCGCAAGACTATGTCGCACCCGGCACGCCGATCGCAGCCGGCCTGCCGGCGCACACGACCCAGACCATGATCGTGCATCTCGACACGGGCAATGCGGTCGCGTCCAATTTCCGCGTACAGATTTTTTATCCGTAACGCATCCTCGCGCGCCCGGCAACGACCGGGCGTATTCACCGTCATTACTGACGAATTTTCGGAGCACAACAACATGAGTCAAGTCACGCTGGGTGGCAACCCGATCGACGTAGCCGGTGCATTCCCGACCGTGGGCCAGAACGCCCCCGCCTTCTCGCTGGTGGGCAAAGATCTGAAGCCGGTGTCGCTGGCCGACTTCGCCGGCAAGCGCAAGGTGCTGAACATCGTCCCGAGCCTCGACACGCCGACCTGCGCCACGTCGACCCGCAAGTTCAACGAGGCCGCAGCCAAGCTGAGCAATACCGCTGTGATCGTCGTGTCGGGCGACCTGCCGTTCGCCGCATCGCGCTTCTGCACGACCGAAGGCATCGAGAACGTGGTGACGGCATCCACGTTCCGCGGCCATGAGTTCGCGCAAGCCTACGGCGTGGACGTCACGAGCGGCCCGCTGACGGGTCTGACGGCACGCGCCGTGGTGGTTGTCGACGAGAACGACAAAGTCGTGCACGCCGAGCTGGTCAGCGAAATCAAGAACGAACCGAACTACGACGCAGCACTCGCCGCGCTGAAGTAAAACCTTCGCGCACGAACCCCGGCGCCGCGCTTCATGCGCGGCGCTGTCACATCGTCGCGCCCCTTATCTCCATCGATTTTTACAGGAACGCTCGCCTTGGCTACGCTGATTTGCGGTTCGCTCGCCTACGACAACATCATGACCTTCGAAGGCCGCTTTCGGGATCACATCCTGCCGGAGCAGGTTCACATCCTGAACGTGAGTTTCCTCGTGCCGACGATGCGCCGCGAGTTCGGCGGCTGCGCGGGCAATATCGCCTACTCGCTGCATCTGCTGGGCGGCAACGCGCGCATCATGGGATCGCTCGGCGCGATCGACGCGCAACTCTACATGGACCGCTTCGAGCAGCTCGGCCTGTCGACGGAAAACGTGCTCGTGGTGCCGGACACCTACTCGGCGCAGGCCATGATCACCACCGACCTGGAAAACAACCAGATCACCGCCTTCCACCCGGGCGCGATGATGCAGTCGCATCTGAATCGCGCCGACGAGGCAAAAGGCATCACGCTCGGCATCGTTGCCCCTGATGGCTACGACGGCATGATCCAGCATTCCGAGCATCTGGCCGCGGCCGGCGTGCCGTTTATCTTTGATCCGGGTCAGGGTTTGCCGCTGTTCGACGGCGACTCGCTACGTCGGATGATTGAACTTGCTACTTATGTAGCTGTCAACGATTACGAAGCCAAACTGGTGAGCAACAAAACGGGTTGGTCGATCGAAGAGATCGCCGGCAAGGTCGAAGCGCTGATTATCACGCTCGGCGAACACGGCGCGCAGATTCATCACGCGGGTGGCATCGAAGAGATTCCGGCGGTCAAGGCACGGCAAGTACTCGATCCTACCGGCTGTGGCGATGCGTTCCGCGGCGGCTTGTTGTACGGCATCGAGAACAAGCTGGGCTGGGCGACCACCGGCCGTCTGGCGAGCCTGATGGGCGCGCTGAAGATCGAACACCAGGGCCCGCAAAACTATGCGCCCGACCGGGCGGAGATCAACGAACGGTTCAAGCAGGCGTTCGGATACGACCTGCAGTAATGCCGCAAGCTATTGGAGTTAGGGAATGAGAATAACGAGTCGCCTGGTAGTCGCCACTTTGATTGCCGGTTCGCTAGCCATGTCGGGGTGTGCGTACAACAGCAGCTCTGCCGATGTTTACACGGCGTCGCAGGCACAGCGTGAAGAGACGGTCCGCATGGGCACGGTCGACAGCGTGCGCGCTGTGAAGATCAGTTCGAACAATGGCCAGCCGAGCGGGCTGGGTGCGATTGGCGGCGGGGCGTTGGGCGCAGTAGCCGGCAGCGCGATCGGCGGCGGTCGCGGCTCGATCGTAACGGGCATCATCGGCGGCCTGGCTGGCGCGGTGGCAGGCAATGCGGTCGAGAACGGCGTCGCGGTTCACGACGGCCTCGAGATCACCGTGCGACTCGATAACGGCGACATGCGTGCAATCACGCAAAGCGCTACCGGCGAGATCTTCCGCGCCGGCGAGCGCGTCCGCCTGCTCTCCAGCGGTGGCGTCACGCGCGTCACGCACTAAGTTTCCCCTCTCGCGCGGTCGCGCTTCACGCGCCGCCGCGACGACCTCAAACGCATGCCCTCGCCTGTCGATGGTGCATGCGTTTTTTTTCGCCTGCAGGTTTAGAAGTGTTGCGTGTTGCGAGCGCCGTCGCGGATAAAAAAATCCCGTCGCCAGAAACCCGGCAACGGGACCCTGACCGAGTAGCGCTCGGCCATGCTACTTCAAGCGCTACTCGATCATCGACACAGCGTACGACGTGTCGAAGTACTTCTGCTGCTCATCTGCCCGTTACGGACGGCTGCCCGTCGGGAACGGCCATGCCGCTGCCGGGTTCAGCGCGGTCTTCACCGTCGCCGCCGGTGCGCTCGAGACAGAAGTCGCAGCGGGTGCAGGAGCCGCCTTCTTGGCAACAGCCTTCTTCGCAGGGGCAGCCTTCTTGGCAGGAGCAGCGGCCTTCTTCGCGGCAGCCTTCTTGGCAGGCGCAGCCTTTTTAGCGGCAGCCTTTTTCGCAGGCGCAGCTTTCTTGGCAGCAGCCTTTTTCGCAGGCGCAGCCTTCTTGGCAGCAGCCTTCTTAGCCGGCGCCTTCTTTGCTGCGGCCTTCTTCGCCGGTGCTGCCTTCTTCGCTACAACCTTCTTGGCTGCAACCTTCTTGACGGCCGCCTTCTTGGCCGGCGCTGCCTTCTTCGCAGCAACCTTCTTCACGGCGACTTTCTTGGCTGCAACCTTCTTGGCCGGCGCAGCTTTCTTCGCTGCAACCTTCTTAGCCGGTGCTGCCTTCTTCGCTGCAACCTTCTTCACTGCGACTTTCTTTGCAGCGACTTTTTTCGCCGGAGCAGCCTTCTTTGCCGGTGCTGCCTTCTTGGCTGCGGGTTTCTTAGCTGCGGCTTTCTTGATAGTTGCCATCATTTTCTCCTTCAGGTTTTCAGATGAGAGTCAGTTCAAACATCACCCTTCGTCAAAACCCGCTTCCCGCGGACGCTTCTCAGGGCGCGCGCTACGAAGCGGGCTATTCATCGGCGTACGCAGGTGCTGCGCGCTTACGCTAATGAATGCGGTAAGGCGCGCCGTGCCCTTGGGCACCGCGCGCCAGATCTGGTCGGCGCTGGATCTCAACGCCGGCAATTGCTTGATCGGGCCGCCGGCGCTCACGCCAGCGGCTTTTTCCGGGGGGAAGTTTGCCCATCCCACTGAAGGGTTCGCAAAGTGCCAGTCATGTTTGTGGGCCGCGAAGGCACGCGGCGCACTGGGCACAATTTGCATCAGGCGGTTCTGCTCCTAACTCAATTGCCGCGGCCGAAGCCTGCCGGCATCCCCAAAATGAATGCATCTGCGACACGAACCCGGATCACTCCCAGGTCAGCGCGCCGCCAGTCTGATATTCGATCACTCGCGTCTCGAAGAAGTTGCGTTCCTTCTTCAGGTCGATCATCTCGCTCATCCACGGGAACGGGTTTTCCTCGTTCGGGTACAGCGGATCGAGACCGATCTGCTGGCAACGGCGGTTGCAGATGAAGCGCAGATAGCTCTTGAACATCGACGCATTGAGGCCGAGCACCCCGCGCGGCATCGTGTCTTCTGCGTAACGATATTCAAGTTCGACCGCTTGCTGGAAGATCTCGCGGATTTCCGCGCGGAACTCAGCCGTCCAGAGTTGCGGGTTTTCGAGTTTGATCTGGTTGATCAGGTCGATGCCGAAATTGCAGTGCATCGACTCGTCGCGCAGGATGTATTGGTACTGTTCCGCCGCGCCGGTCATCTTGTTCTGGCGACCCAGCGCCAGGATTTGCGTAAAGCCGACGTAGAAGAACAGCCCTTCCATCACACAGGCGAACACGATCAGCGAGCGCAGGAGCGTCTGGTCTGCCTCGAGCGTACCGGTCTTGAAGGCCGGGTCGGTCAGCACGTGGATGTACGGAATCAGGAATTCGTCTTTCGCGCGGATCGAGGAAACCTCGTGATACGCGTTGAAGATTTCGCCTTCGTCGAGGCCCAGGGATTCCACGATGTACTGGTAAGCGTGCGTGTGGATCGCCTCTTCGAACGCCTGGCGCAGCAGGAACTGGCGGCATTCGGGCGCCGTGATGTGGCGGTAGGTGCCCAGCACGATGTTGTTGGCGGCCAGCGAGTCAGCCGTCACGAAGAAGCCCAGGTTGCGCTTGACGATGCGGCGCTCGTCTTCGGTCAGACCGTTCGGGTCTTTCCAGAGGGCGATGTCGCGCGACATGTTCACTTCTTGCGGCATCCAGTGGTTGGCGCAACCCGCCAGATACTTTTCCCAGGCCCACTTGTATTTGAACGGCACCAACTGATTGACGTCGGTCTGGCCGTTGATGATGCGCTTGTCGGCGACATTGACTCGCGCTTCCGAAACGGCAGCCGTTCCAGCCGCCGCGTTGGTCACGTGAGCAACGGGAGCGACAGCGATGTCGTTCGCGAAGATGTCTTGAGCCGAGGGAGCGTGAGGAGCGGAACGCGTTCCGACTTGCGAACCGACAGCCGATCCCGCAGCGTTGCGCAACACATTCTGTTGCGTAGCGCTCGAGGGAGTTACGGCAGTGATCTCGTCATCCCAGTTGAGCATAAATGTCACCATCAATTTAGAACGGTTTGTACCATCTTTTCACGAGCGATAAAAGAGTTCGCTGATGAAAAATCCTGTTTTCGATTCGCGTTGCTACGTTCATACAACACTTTGTTCAACAGACTGTGTGTGTCGCCTCATGTGAAGCGTGTTGAACGCGTGTCGTCGAGATGCTTCGCGAGCTCGAAGAGCAACGTGTTAAAGCGTCGTTTCGCTGCTCTATCTATCTGTATTGCGGAGTGTGCTTGCAGCGTTTTGCGATTGCTTCCTGCTGCCTCGTGCTGACGTCCCGGCTGTCCCATGCTTGCCTGTTCGTCAGTGCTGGCGAGGTGAAGTTCAATGCAATGTCGAGCGATGCATCTGGCCGGCTGTGTCGATCGACCATTGACCGGAGCGTTTGCTGAGCGCTTCATGTCGAGCGCTTCGTCTGTGCTGCCGACTGCTGACTGCTTCATCTACTACTTGCCTGCCGCTTCACGGCTTCAGTTGCTTGCCGTGCTTCGCTGCTTTTCGATGAGCGGCGCAACGTCGATTTCGTTTCGCCGCGCCGCTCGTCTACTTCGCTTATGCATCACTTCTATCAAGCTTGCTGATCGCTGCATGCGGGTCTTTACCTACACCCTGTTCAGCAAGCGGCGGTCCTGCCGCCTGCTTCATGCTTGTCTCTTAATTTCCAAGCGCTTACTGGCAAGCCTCGCACTCGTCGAAACCCGGATCGCCCGGACGCATCATGCACACCGGACCATCCGCTTCCGGCGCTGCTTCGACTGCAACCGCAGGGGCTGCCGCCGCTGCCTGGAAGCCGCCCGATGCTGCACCACCGCTCGCGCCGAAGCCACCTGCCGCGCCACCTGCGGCACCGCCCGATCCTTCGCCGCCACCCGAGCTCACCGCGTTCAGCGCGCCGTGCGCCACCGTCGACTTCTCGACGTGCGTCGCCGCCATCGTGCGGAGGTAGTAGGTCGTCTTCAGACCGCGCACCCATGCGAGCTTGTAGATCTCGTCGAGCTTCTTACCCGATGCGCCGCCCATGTAGATGTTCAGCGACTGCGCCTGGTCGATCCACTTCTGACGACGCGAGGCCGCCTCGACCAGCCACACCGGATCGAGTTCGAACGCGGTCGCGTAGATCGCGCGCAGGTCGGCCGGAATGCGGTCGATGCGCGACAGCGTGCCGTCGAAGTACTTCAGGTCGGCGACCATCACTTCGTCCCACAGACCGCGTTCCTTCAGGTCGCGCACCAGGTAGTCGTTGACCACCGTGAATTCGCCCGACAGATTCGACTTCACATACAGATTCTGGAACGTCGGTTCGATACAGGCCGACACGCCGATGATGTTCGAGATCGTCGCCGTCGGCGCGATCGCCACGCAGTTCGAGTTGCGCATGCCGTAGGTGGCGATGCGCGAACGCAGTTCGGTCCAGTCCATCGATTCGCTCGAATCGACTTCGACGTAACCGCCGCGCGCGTCGGCCAGCAGCTTCACCGAGTCTTGCGGGAGGATGCCGCGATCCCACAGCGAGCCGCGGTAGCTGGAGTAACGGCCGCGCTCCTGCGCCAGTTCGGTCGACGCGTAGTAAGCGTAGTAGCAAACCGCTTCCATCGACGTATCGGCGAACGCGACCGCCTCTTGCGACGCGTACGGCGTGCGCAGCAGGTGCAGGCAGTCCTGGAAGCCCATGATGCCGAGGCCGACCGGACGGTGCTTCAGGTTCGAGTTACGCGCCTTGGCCACCGCGTAGTAGTTGATGTCGATCACGTTGTCGAGCATGCGCATCGCGACGCTGATGGTGCGCTTCAGCTTGTCGTGGTCCAGCACCAGGGTGCCGTCGGCCTGTTCCTTCAGGTGAGCGACGAGGTTCACGGAGCCCAGGTTACAGACGGCGATTTCGGCGTCGCTGGTGTTCAGGGTGATTTCCGTGCACAGGTTCGACGAGTGGACGACACCGACGTGCTGTTGCGGCGAACGCACATTGCACGGATCCTTGAACGTGATCCACGGGTGGCCGGTTTCGAACAGCATGCCCAGCATCTTGCGCCACAGTTGCGCCGCCGGGATCTTCTTGAACAGCTTGATCTCGCCGCGCGCGACCTTGTCTTCGTAAGCCGTGTAAGCCGTTTCGAATTCCGCGCCGAACAGGTCGTGCAGATCCGGGCAGGTGGACGGCGAGAACAGCGTCCAGTCGCCGCCTTCCATCACGCGCTTCATGAACAGGTCGGGAATCCAGTTCGCCGTGTTCATGTCGTGGGTGCGGCGACGGTCGTCGCCGGTGTTCTTACGCAGCTCGAGGAATTCTTCGATGTCCAGGTGCCACGTTTCCAGGTACGCGCAGACCGCGCCCTTGCGCTTGCCGCCCTGGTTCACGGCGACAGCCGTGTCGTTGACGACCTTCAGGAACGGCACGACGCCTTGCGACTTGCCATTGGTGCCCTTGATGTGCGAACCCAGAGCACGCACGCGCGTCCAGTCGTTGCCCAGACCGCCGGCGAACTTCGACAGCAGCGCGTTTTCCTTCAGCGCTTCGTAGATGCCGTCGAGGTCGTCGTCCACCGTCGTCAGGTAGCACGACGACAGTTGCGAGCGATGCGTGCCCGAGTTGAACAGCGTCGGCGTGGACGACATGAAGTCGAAGCTCGACAGGATGTTGTAGAACTCGATGGCGCGCGCTTCGCGGTCGATCTCGTTCAGCGACAGGCCCATTGCGACACGCATAAAGAATGCCTGCGGCATTTCGATGCGCACGCCGTCGTGATGCAGGAAGTAGCGGTCATACAGCGTTTGCAGACCGAGGTAGCCGAACTGCAGGTCGCGGCTGTTGTCGAGCGCGGCGCCCAGGCGCTTCAGGTCGAACTGCTGGAGCTTGTCGTCCAGCAGGCCGGCGCCGATGCCGCGCTTGATGAACTGCGGGAAGTACTCGGCATAGCGGTCGGCCATTTCCGTTTGCGTGACTTCCTCTTCGAGGATCTCGCGGCGGATCGTGTGCAGCAGGATGCGGGCGGTGACCTGGCTATATGCCGGGTCCTTTTCGATCATCGTGCGGGCAGCCAGGATTGCCGAGTCGTAGACCTGGCTCATCGGCACGCCGTCGTACAGATTCTTGACCGTTTCCGCGATGATCGGATCGGCATTCACGGCGTCGCCCAGGTTCGAGCAAGCCAGTTCGATGATGCCGCGCAGCGCAGCCATGTCGAGCGGACGCGTCACGCCGTTGTCCGTGACATTCAGACCCGGGGTGCTGGCGACGATCTGATCGTCGTGACCGCGCGCCTGGGTGCGCTTCTCGCGATACAGCACGTAAGCACGCGCGACGTTGTGCTCGCCGCCGCGCATCAGCGCGAGTTCGACCTGATCCTGGATGTCTTCAATATGGAACGTGCCGCCGTTCGGACGGCTGCGCAAGAGTGCGCGCACCACGTTCTGCGTGAGTTGCTCGACCAGTTCGCGCACGCGAGCCGACGCCGCGCCTTGACCACCGTTGACGGCCAGAAATGCCTTCGTCACGGCGATGGCGATTTTCGACGGTTCGAACGACACCACGCTGCCGTTACGACGGATCACCTTGTAGTCGGCGTAAGTCGTTTGCGGCGCGAGCGCCTGGGCGCCTTGTGCCTGGCCGAAGGTCTGGCCAGCCGGTGAACCCTCGTACCGGGTCGTCGCGTTGTCGGTGGTTTGCATGTGCAAAGCTCCTGGTCTTGGAAATGTTGCGGAGAAAGCCGCGGATTAAAACGAACGCTGCGCCGCCGCGTGCGCAAGCGATGGGGTGCAGGAAAAAGACCGGCTAAGCCGGGTGGCGGGATGCGACAGCGATGAAGTCTGATTCGAATTGGTAACGGTCTTCATCGTGCGTGTCGCAATCATTGTTGGCCCTTTTCCCGAATGCTTCTGGACGCTGCCGGTTCTCGCAACCGGCGCACCGCAGGAATTTTTTTCGCTGTCTGGAATGCTTGCGGCGCCATGCTCGGAGAGCGGGGCGCCGCATACTTATGCACTCAGTTATGCACAGAGTTATACACACCAGACACAAGATATAGTGCGAAACTGAATTTCTGGCACCAAGTATAGTGGAGTTTCAAGACAGATCAAATCGTTTTATTTGCTTTCGATGTCTTGACTTTTGCATAGCGCGGCGCGAAGCCGACTCCCCGGAGAACAAGGCTGTGCCTTGTTCTCCTCGCATCACGCGAAGTTGCGCAAAGGGTCGTTACAGCGTTTTGGAAAACTTGAGATAGGGGAAGTACTGATCCGTCAACGCCGTGTCGCGTTGCAGACGCTGCCACTCGAAATGGGGCCCCGGATCGGTCTTGCGGCCGGGGGCAATGTCCGAGTGACCGGCCAGGGCTTCGACCGGATAGCGGGCCTTGAGCGCCGCCACAAGTGCACCGAGCGTGCGGTATTGCGCCGCTTCGAAAGCAGTCGTGTCACTGCCCTCCAGCTCGATGCCGATCGAGAAATCGTTGCAGCGCTCACGGCCGAAAAAATTCGACGGGCCGGCGTGCCATGCCCGCTCGTTGCAGGACACGAATTGCTCGAGCGCCCCGTCGCGATGAATCACGAAATGCGCCGACACCCGTACGCCGCGCAGATGCGTGTCGTAGTACGGGTGAGCGTCGCAGTCGAGCGTGTTCTGGAACAGTTCGGCGATCGCCGTGCCGCCGAACTCATTGGGCGGCAAGCTGATGTTGTGGACGACGATCAGCGTCGGCACGGCCCCTTCGGGCCGCGCTTCAAAATTCGGCGATGGCAGTTTGCGTGCGGCGGCGACCCAACCGTCGGCATCGACGGTGAATGCGACGCTCATCGAGCGTCACGGCCCGTGGGACGCGCGCCGTGGCGTTGCGCATGCGCGGCGCTGCAGAACGGCTGCCCCGCCACCACCACGGAGTCGCTCTTCGGTGCATGCACGCCGCACTCGGCGCAACGGATCATCGGCTCGGCGAGCTGCGGCTGCGCTTGTGGGCCGTTTTGTCCGTTAGGTCCACGCGCACCGCCATTCGGGCCGCTCTGGCCTCTCGCCCCACCGGCGCCCGCGGCGCCATTTGCACCCGCGCCAGTGCGTTGCGACGCTTGCGCGTCATGACGGCGCAGCGCCTTGACCAGCCACTGGCCGACGATGAACAACAGGATCAGCAGAAAAATTTGTCGCATAGCAGGACACTCACACTACGGCACGGTGCAACAGCACCTCGAATACAAAACGGCTGCCGACGTACGCCAGCAGCAGCGCGACGAACGACGCCAGCACCCAGCGCAATGCCGCACGGCCGCGCCAGCCGGAAACCTTGCGCGCGGTCAGCAGCGCGCCGAACATCACCCAGGAAAGAATCGCAAAGACGGTCTTGTGATCGAGCCGCAAGGCACGGTCGACCAGTTGTTCGCTGAACAGGATGCCCGACACCAGCGTCAGCGTGAGCAGCACGAAGCCGGCGCCGATCAGACGGAACAGCAGCTTTTCAAGTGTCAGCAGCGGCGGCAAGGTATCGAGCCAGCTCGACAGCCAGCCGTTGCCCGCCGCAGCGGCATTGCGTTGCGACATGCCGCCGCGCATGGCGTGCAGACGCCGCTCGACCAGCAGCATCAGAACCGCATGCAGTGCCGCGATCGCGAACAAACCGTACGCGATGTTGGCGATCAGGAAGTGCAGCTTGAACATCGGCGCGGCCGAATACGGCAGCACGCGCACGCCGTTGAACGCCAGCGGCAATAAGGAAGCGACGCAGGCGAGCGGCAATACCAGCAGGCGCAGGCCGTCGAGCGGAAAGAAAAAACTCTCGATCCAGTAGATGCCGGCGCCGAGCCAGAACATCGCCGACAGCGCGAACGCAAACCCGAACACCATCGCGTTTTGGGGAAAGATGGTGGTATGCAACAGTACGCCATGAGCGAGCAGCGCGACAAATAGCAGCGCGCGGCCCGAGGTGCTCATGCCCGAAGCGGCCGACGAGGTCGACATGCCTTGGGCAACCGGCACCGGCGGCACGCTCTCGAGTACCGGGCGCAAGGCGGCGTGCCGGTGTGAGCGCCAGCCGGCCACGGCAAGACCGCCGTAGAGGAGCGCAGTGAGGGCATACAGTACAATATCCATATTCGAAGTTTACACTAGGCCCCTGCTCCGCGACGTCTTCCACTTCGCGCCCTGCTCCGGCCGCACAGTTCATCGCTCCCCATGCTCGACAATCTGACTCAACGGATGGCGCGCGTCGTCAAGACGCTGCGCGGCGAAGCCCGGCTCACCGAGGCGAACACCCAGGAAATGCTGCGCGAAGTGCGCCTCGCGCTGCTCGAGGCGGACGTGGCGCTGCCCGTCGTGCGCGAGTTCATCGCCAAGGTGAAGGAAAAAGCGCTCGGCGAGGAGGTCATCAGCAGCCTGTCGCCGGGTCAGGCGCTGGTTGGCGTGGTGCAGCGCGAGCTGACCGCGATCATCGGCGGCGACTATGAGGGCAAGGCGGTCGAACTGAATCTCGCTGTCACGCCGCCGGCCATCATCCTGATGGCGGGTCTGCAGGGCGCCGGTAAGACGACCACGGTCGGCAAGCTCGCCAAGCTCCTGCGCGAAAAGTACAAGAAGAAGGTCCTGACCGTTTCGTGCGACGTCTACCGCCCGGCTGCTATTGCGCAGTTGAAGACGGTGACCGAGCAGGTCGGCGCGGATTTCTTCCCGTCGGAGCCGGATCAGAAGCCGGTGGATATCGCGCGCGCCGCGGTGGATTGGGCCAAGCGCCACTACCACGACGTGCTGCTGGTCGACACGGCCGGCCGCCTGGGTATCGACGAAGCGATGATGGCCGAAATCGCCGCGCTGCACAGCGAACTGAAACCGGCGGAAACGCTGTTCGTTGTCGACGCGATGCTGGGTCAGGACGCGGTCAACACCGCGAAGGCCTTTAGCGACGCATTGCCGCTTACCGGCGTGGTCCTCACCAAGCTCGACGGCGATTCGCGCGGTGGCGCGGCACTCTCCGTGCGTCACGTAACCGGCAAGCCGATCAAGTTCGTCGGCGTCGCCGAAAAGCTCGACGGCCTCGAAATTTTCTACCCGGATCGCATGGCGAACCGGATTCTCGGCATGGGCGACATTCTCGCCCTCGTCGAAGAAGCGCAACGCGGCGTGGACGTTCAGGCCGCGCAGAAGCTCGCTGACAAGGTCAAGAAAGGCGGCGACTTCGACCTCAACGATTTCCGCGCGCAGCTTACGCAAATGAAGAGCATGGGCGGCCTGTCGTCGCTGATGGACAAGCTGCCTGCGCAGTTCCAGCAGGCCGCTGCCGGCGCCAACATGGGCATGGCCGAGTCGCAGATGCGCCGCATGGAAGGCATCATCAATTCGATGACACCTTTGGAACGCGCCAAGCCCGAGCTGATCAAGGCCACCCGCAAGCGCCGCATTGCCGCCGGCGCGGGCGTGCAGGTCCAGGAAGTCAACCGCATGCTGAATCAGTACGACCAGATGCGCACGATGATGAAAAAGCTGAAGGGCGGCAATCTGCAAAAGATGATGCGCGGCATGAAGGGCATGATGCCCGGCATGCGCTAAGCTTTAGCAAGACGGCGGCGCGCGTGCCCGCGTGCACGAACAATGGCACGCGCGGCTGACTCCGGATTTGTGCGGGTTTATTCTGTACCGCACGCCGCCGTTCTCACCCACACTATGTATACAGTTACCGCCCGTCAGACGTCATGAACCGCGAAGAAGCTCTCCACATTTTTAGCCACTCCGAAGAAATCGTTTCGGCAGACGACGTCAACGCGTCGATCAGCGGCATGGCGACCGCCATCCGCAACGAGATAAGCGAGGACTTCCCGCTCGTGCTGTCGGTGATGGGCGGCGCCGCGGTGTTCACCGGCATGCTGCTGCCGCACCTCGATTTCCCGCTCGAGTTCGACTACATCCACCTGACCCGCTATCGCAACACCACCAAGGGCGGCAATGAGATGCAGTGGCGCGTGGCGCCCGCTGAGTCGGTGAAGGATCGCGTCGTGCTGGTGCTCGACGACATCCTCGACGAAGGCGAAACGATGGCCGCGATCCGCGATCGTATCCTCGCGATGGGCGCGAAGCGCTTCCTGAGCGCGGTGCTGTGCGAGAAGATCATTCCGAAGGCCAAGCCGCTGCGCCCGGATTACTGTGGCTTCGAAGTGCCGGACCGCTACGTGTTCGGCTGCGGAATGGACGCCAAGGGTTACTGGCGCAACCTGCCGACCATTCGGGCGCTGACCGAGGGGGCTTGATTGAGGCCAGGATGTTCTGGCGGCGCCGTTTGCAGCGCGCATCGGCATAAACAAAAAGCGGCCCGCGGGCCGCTTTTTGTTTATCAGGTTATTGCTCGCATTACTGCGTAGGCGTGCCGAGTCCCGCACCCGATCTCATTCAAAGTTGATGCACAAAAGAGCGGATCCCGCCGAGCATCATTTCGACCGAGATCGCCACCAGCACCAAGCCCATCAACCGTTCGAAGGCCATCATCGCGCGCTCGCCGAGCCACGCCTGAATGCGCTCCGCCAGCATCAGCACGATCGCGCAGACCACCATCGTGACGGTCAGCGCACCTATCCACTCAAACATTTTGCCGGGCGCCTGCGACGTCAACAGCATCACCGTGGCCAGCGCCGACGGACCCGCTAGCGCAGGAATGGCCAGTGGCACGATGAGCGGCTCGCCACCGCGCGTGTCGCCGCCGAACGGACCGTCCGGGTGCGGAAACACCATCCTGAGCGCGATCAGAAACAGCACGATCCCGCCGCCGATACGCAATGACTGGTCGGTCAGACTCATCATGCGCAGGAAGCGGTCGCCGACCACCATGAAAACCAGCAGGATCGCAAAGGCGATCGCCACCTCACGGAGAATGACGATCGTGCGCCGCTTCGGCGATACGCTCCGCAGGCAACTGACAAAGAGCGGAATGTTGCCGAGCGGATCGGTGATCAGAATCAGCAGGACGGTCGCAGAGACGAAGGTGTACTCCACCGTCCGCTCCGCTTAGCGCGCCAACGCGGCGCGAACCTTGCCGATCACCGTCTGGGCGGCGTCTTCGACCGGCAGCAGCGTCGCTTCAGCGTCGCGGCGGCCCTGGTACTCGAGCTTGCCGTCCTTGAGACCACGATCGCCGATCACCAGACGATGCGGCACACCGATCAGTTCCCAGTCGGCGAACATCACGCCCGGGCGTTCGCCGCGATCGTCGAGGATCACGTCGACACCGGCTTCGACCAACTCCGCGTACAGCTTGTCGGCCTGCTCGCGCACGGCCTCGCTGCGGTCGTAACCCATCGGACACAGCACGACCTCGAACGGCGCGATCGATTCCGGCCAGATGATGCCCTTCTCGTCGAAATTCTGTTCGATCGCCGCACCCAGGATACGCGTGACGCCAATGCCGTAGCAGCCCATTTCCATCGGCTGCGGCTTGCCGGTCTCGTCGAGACAGGTCGCGTTCATCGCTTCCGAGTATTTCGTGCCGAGCTGGAACACGTGGCCGACTTCAATGCCGCGGCAGATGTCGATCACGCCCTTGCCGTCCGGCGACGGATCGCCCTTCTTCACATTGCGGATGTCGGCAACGACCGGCTCCGGCAAATCGCGCCCCCAGTTCACGCCGGTGGTGTGGTAATCCACTTCGTTCGTGCCCACCACGAAGTCGCTCATGTTCGCGACCGTGCGATCCGCAACGACCTTGACCGGCTTCTTCGTGTTGATCGGGCCGAGGTAGCCCGGCGGCGTGCCGAAGGTCTCGATGATTTCGGCTTCGGTCGCCATGCGGAAGTCCGCCAGACCCGGCAGCTTGCTTGCCTTGATCTCGTTCAGCTCGTGATCGCCGCGCAGCATCAGCAACCAGATGGTCGGTTCGGCGCCTTCGTTTTCCGTGGCGAGGATGATCGACTTGATCGTGCGCTCGAGCGGAATGTTGAGCAGCTCGGCCACGGCTTCGCACTTCGCTTTGCCCGGCGTTGCGGTCTTCTTCATCTCTTCGGTCGGCGCGGCGCGTTCCGTGTAAAGCGGCAACGCTTCAGCCGCTTCGACGTTCGCCGCGAAATCCGAGGTCGGGCAATAGGCGATCGCGTCTTCGCCGGTCTCGGCGATCACGTGGAATTCATGCGAACCGCTGCCGCCGATCGAACCGTTATCTGCGGCCACGGCACGGAAATCCAGACCGAGGCGCGTGAAGATACGCACGTACGCCTCGTACATCTTGCGATACGACTCGCGCAGGCCTTCCGCGTCCTTGTCGAACGAGTACGCGTCTTTCATGATGAATTCGCGGCCGCGCATCACGCCGAAACGCGGACGGATTTCGTCGCGGAACTTCGTCTGGACCTGGTAGAAATTCACCGGCAACTGGCGGTAGCTCTTGATCTGGCCGCGCGCGATATCCGTGACCACTTCTTCATGGGTCGGTCCGAGCACAAAATCGGATTGCTTGCGATCCTTGAAGCGCAGCAGTTCGGGGCCGTATTTTTCCCAACGGCCCGATTCCTGCCACAGTTCGGCCGGCTGCACTGCCGGCATCAACAGTTCAATTGCGCCTGCCCGGTTCATCTCTTCGCGCACGATGGCTTCCACCTTGCGGATCGAACGCAGGCCGATCGGCAGGTAGTTATAGATGCCGCCGGCAACGCGGCGGATCATGCCGGCGCGCACCATAAGCTTGTGGCTGACGATCTCGGCGTCGGCGGGCGCTTCTTTCAGCGTGCCGATAAAGAAACGGGAAGCTTTCATTCAGATTTTCCAAAAGCGGCGGCTCCGGAGGGACCGCCCGAAAGGTGAAAACGGTGGGGAAACCGACCCAGACCCGGCCTCGCGCCGGCACGGACTCGCCGCATACCCGGTCAAAGTCGGGCCAGAAGCCCGGCTCAGACCCGGCAGACGCCCTGCGCATACCAGGCAAAACCCCGGCAAAAACGGCCCAATCGCGGCGCTGAAGCTGCCGCGCAAAGCCTTTGCAGCAAGGGATAAGGCACGGAAAGACTGACAGGCTACCGCAAACGTGGGCCTTTTGCGGCGAATCGTTCCAATCTGGTGCGAATCGGTGCGTCGGGTCCGTTATCTGTTTATAATCAAAGCAATTTTAAAGGATTCGAAGGTGGTTGTATGCTGGATCGTGAAGGCTTTCGCCCGAACGTCGGCATCATCCTCTTGAACGCGCACAACGAGGTGTTTTGGGGCAAACGGCTCCGTGAACATTCCTGGCAGTTTCCGCAAGGGGGCATCAAGTACGGAGAGACCCCCGTGCAAGCGATGTATCGGGAGTTACACGAAGAAACCGGGCTGCTTCCTGAGCACGTCAAGGTGATTGGTCGCACGCGCGACTGGTTGCGTTACGAGGTGCCTGACAAGTTCATCAAGCGCGAAGTACGCGGTCATTACCGCGGCCAGAAACAAATCTGGTTTTTGCTCCGGATGGTTGGACGCGATTGCGACATTTGCTTGCGCGCCACCGACCACCCTGAGTTCGATGCGTGGCGCTGGAACGAGTACTGGGTGCCGCTCGACTGTGTGATCGAGTTCAAGCGGGATGTGTATCAGTTGGCGCTGACGGAGCTATCCCGTTTCATGCGCCGGGCTGCGCCGCGTGCGGAAAAACCTGGCGGGCACCATGGGCCGCGTTATCCCCGGATAGCGTCGTCAATGGAAAGTCCGCCGGATTCGACGATGATGACGGTCACCGCCTCGGTGACCACACTCAGCATCGAAACGTCGATTCACACGACGATCGTGTCTGATTGCGGTCCGGGTTCCGGGTCGGTAGCCGAGGTCGGCTCCGCCTCGGAACACGAAGACGAATCGGAGCGCGAAACCGCCGGCTCGCTGTTCCGCCCTGGCGTGCGCAATTAACAACTCTGTGCGGCTGTCCACGCCGCCTCTGCTGGCGCGGCTCAATGAGCCGCGCCAGTGTTTCGAGGAAACCATATTGAAAGCACTTGCTCTCGTCGTGGCGTGCGTCGCCACTGGCGCCATGCTGGCTGGTTGCGCCAGCAAACCATCAAATAAAGACGACAGTGCGTTTGCCTACCTGCTGGACCGGCCGAGCAACTGGGTTGAAAACAAGGTGGATACCTTGCCGCCGCTGCCGCAAGACTCGAATCTTCTGCCTTTCGAGGTTTCCGGCAACACGCCGCTGCAGTTCGCGATCGATAGAAATTCGCTTACCGTCGGCACCGACGGAGTGGTGCGCTACACCGTCGTCGTCACCAGCCCGAGCGGCGCGCGCAACGTGAACTACGAAGGGATTCGCTGCGATACGTACGAATGGCGCCAGTACGCAGGCCTGAACGCTGATCACGACGGCTGGGACCAGACCGTCGCCAACGACTTCCGGCGCATTGAGAACGGCGCGCTGAACGCTTATCAGGCAACGCTGTATCAGGACTATATGTGCGCGAACAAGATGCCCATCGGCAACGCGAAGCAGATTGTCGAGAACATCCGCTATAAGCGCACACAGAGTTCGCTCGTTCACTAAGGTGGTTTTCGCGAAGGCACTTTGAATCGGGAGTGCCGCTGCGGACGTGAAAAAGCCGTTCCAGCTCACGCTGGAACGGCTTTTTTATCTGCAGTGCTGCCGTGTGAACGTTACCGCTGCGGTGCTGCGGCGCGTACGTTACCGAGAAATCAGACCAGCACTAGATTGTCGCGGTGAATCAGTTCAGGCTCCAGCATGTAGCCGAGCACCGATTCAATTTCACCGCTCGGACGCCGCTGGATCAGCTTGGTTTCCGCGCTGCTGTAGTTCGTCAGGCCGCGCGCAACTTCACGCCCTGCCGCGCTCAGGCATGCGATCACCTCGCCGCGCGCAAATGCGCCCTGCACACCGACGATGCCGATCGGCAGCAAGCTTTTGCCGCCTTCGGTCAGCTTTTCGACGGCGCCATCATCGATCACCACGTGACCTCGCACCTGCAGGTGATCGGCCATCCATTGCTTGCGCGCCGCCATGCGCGCAGTGCGCGCGATCAACTGCGTACCGATCGCCTCGCCCGAGGCCAGCCGCGACAACACGTCCGCCTCGCGCCCACTCGCGATCACCGTATTCGCGCCGCTGTGTGCCGCACGTTTGGCGGCAAGAATCTTGGTGAGCATGCCGCCGCGACCCAGGCTCGAACCCGCGCCGCCCGCCATCGCTTCGAGCTCCGGCGCACCGGCATCGGCCTGCCGGACGAGCGTTGCGTTCGGATCTTTACGCGGGTCGGCAGTGAAAAGCCCTTGCTGATCGGTGAGGATCACGAGTGCATCGCCTTCGATCAGATTCGCGACCAGGGCGCCCAGCGTGTCGTTGTCGCCGAACTTGATTTCGTCGGTGACGACCGTGTCGTTTTCGTTGATGATCGGCACGACGCCCAGCCGCAGCAGCGTCAGCAACGTGGAACGCGCGTTCAGATAGCGTTCGCGGTCGGCCAGATCGGCGTGGGTCAGCAGAATCTGCGCGGTCTGGATCGAATGCTCGGCAAAGCGGCTTTCGTAGACTTGCGCGAGACCCATTTGACCGACAGCCGCAGCCGCCTGCAATTCGTCGATTTCACGTGGCCGTTTCGTCCAGCCGAGCCGCTGCATGCCTTCGGCAATCGCACCCGAACTGACCAGCACCACTTCCTTGCCCTGCGCGCGCAGTGCGGCAATCTGCGCGGCCCAGCGGCCGATCGCAGCATGATCGAGGCCGCGCCCGTCATTCGTAACGAGGCTCGAGCCCACTTTCACTACCAATCGCCGTGAATCTGCGATGACGGAACGCATTGTGCGCGGTCTCCCAAGATGACGCGTGATGCATGCCGGCGGCCCGTGCAGGCGCCGGCGCTCAGGCTTGTTATTACTGCGGGTCGACGCTGGAATCGTCCGAAGCTGCGGTCGGTGCTTCCGGCTTCTCTTCCGGCTTCTCGCGGAAACGCACGTCCGCGGCGAGATCTTCGGCTTCAGCCGCGCGCTGCGCGTCCGAATGCGCGGCGATGTGGTCATACACCGCGTAGCAAAGACTCTCGCAGCCCTGGCCGGTCAGCGCCGAGATTTCGAACACCGGGCCGTCCCAACCATAGCCTTCGAGGAAGGCCGACACGCGTGCTTCACGCTCGTCTTCGGGCACCATGTCGAGCTTGTTGAGCACCAGCCAACGCGGCTTCTCATAGAGCAGCTCGTCGTACTTGCGCAGTTCGTTGACGATCGCCTTGGCTTCCGCGACCGGATCAACAGATTCATCGAACGGCGCAAGGTCGACGATATGCAGCAGCAACCCGGTGCGTTGCAGGTGGCGCAGGAACTGATGGCCGAGACCCGCGCCTTCCGCCGCACCTTCGATCAAACCAGGAATGTCGGCGATCACGAAGCTGCGGCTCGGCCCGACTCGCACCACGCCGAGATTCGGCGCAAGCGTGGTGAACGGGTAATCGGCGATCTTCGGCCGCGCGTTCGACACCGACGAAATAAAGGTCGACTTGCCGGCGTTCGGCATGCCGAGCAGACCGACGTCGGCCAGCACCTTCAATTCGAGGCGCACCATGCGGCGCTCGCCGGGCTTGCCGTCGGTTTTCTGACGCGGCGCGCGGTTCGTACTGGATTTGAAATGCAGGTTACCGAGACCGCCCGCACCGCCTTGCGCGATTTGCACGCTCTGGTTGTGCTCGGTCAGATCGGCGATCAGCTCGCCGGTTTCCATATCGGTGATGGTCGTGCCGACCGGCATGCGCAGCGTGATGTCGTCGCCGCCCTTGCCGTAACAGTCCGCGCCGCGACCGTTTTCGCCGTTGCGCGCCAGGTGTTTTTTCGCGTAGCGGTAGTCGATCAGCGTGTTGATGTTGCGGTCTGCCACCGCAATCACGCTGCCGCCCCGGCCGCCGTCGCCGCCATCCGGGCCGCCGAACGGAACGAACTTCTCGCGGCGCATCGACGCGCTGCCATCCCCTCCGTCGCCGGCGATGACTTCAATCCTCGCTTCGTCAATGAACTTCATGCGTAACTCCGTCCCGTGGTGTACTGCTAGATGGTGCTGCTGGGTTGATGCTTTCAGATGGTGCTATTTTGCCGCGCTCGCCGTACGGTGGGCAATCAGCCGATCGGCTAACCACGCCGATTTGGCCGTGCAATCCGCCCATTCTTCGGACAAAAGCGCTGCAATAAAAAAAGCCCCGCGAACTTCGCGGGGCCTTTTTCCGGTCCTGAAGCCCGTGCCTGATTAAACTCAGACTGCTGCCGGGACGACGTTGACCATGTGCTTCTTCGCTGCGCCCTTCGTCGAAAAATTGACGTGGCCGTCCGTCAGCGCGAACAAGGTGTGATCCTTGCCGATACCGACGTTTTCGCCCGGGTGCATACGCGTGCCACGTTGGCGAACGATAATGCCGCCAGCGTTGATGGCTTGACCGCCGTAGACCTTGACGCCGAGACGCTTCGATTCAGAGTCGCGGCCGTTGCGGGATGATCCGCCTGCCTTTTTGTGTGCCATTTGATTTGCTCCTTAACCGTTGCGCTTACGCGTTGATCGCGTCGATGCGCAGTTCGGTATAGTTCTGGCGGTGGCCGCCATGCTTCTGGTAGTGCTTCCGGCGACGCATCTTGAAGATGGTCACTTTTGCGTGACGACCTTGCGACACGACGGTAGCCTTGACGGAAGCCCCACTGACCAGCGGCGTACCGAACTTAATCGATTCGCCTTCGCCCACTGCGAGAACCTGGTCGAGCGTGATTTCAGCGTCAATGTCTGCCGGTATCTGTTCTACTTTAAGTTTTTCGCCGACGGCAACTTTATACTGCTTGCCACCGGTTTTTATGACCGCGTACATTGAGAACCTCACTCTGTGTTCATTTTTCCCACGCACCGCGCGCGGAAACCCGTGATTATACATAGAGTTAGCTGCGCGGTCAAAACTCATTGAGAGTCGCCGCGCGCACCGCCCGGCGCGTTGCCGTCCAGCCCCGGCAACGGCCCAGCCGCGGCCTCCATCGCACCGTGCCGCAGCCTGCGACCCGGAACTGTCGCGATTCGCCTTATAATTCGCGGCACTACCCAATTCAGCCATCATGTCGTCGACTGCCACCCCCTCCTCCAACGCCGCCAGCCTGCTCGCTCCGATCGCCGAAGACATGCAGCAGGTCAATCGCGTCATACGGCACCGTCTGGCGTCCGACGTGATGCTGATCAATCAGATCTCCGAGTACATCATCAGCGCCGGGGGCAAACGGCTGCGGCCCGCCCTGCTGCTGCTGGTGGCGGGCGCACTGGGCGAAACCACCGGGCATCGGCACGAACTGGCCGCGGTGGTGGAATTCATCCACACGGCCACGCTGCTGCACGACGACGTGGTCGACGAATCCGATCTGCGGCGCGGCCGCCAGACGGCCAACGCGCTGTTCGGCAACGCCGCGAGCGTGCTGGTCGGCGACTTCCTGTACTCACGCTCGTTCCAGATGATGGTCGGCGTGGGCAAGATGCGCGTGATGGAAATCCTGTCGGAGGCGACCAACATCATCTCCGAGGGCGAAGTGCTGCAGCTGCTGAATATGCACGACGCCGACGTGGACGAAGCGCGCTACATGCAGGTGATCCGCTACAAAACCGCCAAATTGTTCGAAGCCGCGGCCCAACTCGGCGCCGTGCTGGCCGGTTCGGACGCGAAAACCGAAGCCGCCGCGGCGGAATTCGGCCGCCGCATCGGCACTGCGTTCCAGATCATGGACGACTGGCTCGACTACACGGGCACCGCTGAATCGATGGGCAAGAATGCCGGCGACGATCTGCGTGAGGGCAAACCCACGCTTCCTCTGATCTACCTGATCGAACGCGGCACGCCAGAACAGTCGGCGCTCGCCCGGGAAGCCATCGAGCAAGGCGGCACGGACCGTTTCGACACGATTTTCGAAGCGATCACGCGTTCCGGCGCGCTGGATCACACGCTCGAGTGCGCAAAGCAGGAAGCGCTCGCCGCAGCTTCAGCAATTTCTTCATTTCCCGATTCCATTTTCAAAGATAGCCTGCTAGAATTATGTTCTTACTCGACGGCAAGACAGTCTTGAACGGGACTGAAACACCGTAGGAGTCCAGCAGTACGAATCGGGGTGTAGCTTAGCCTGGTAGAGCGCTACGTTCGGGACGTAGAGGCCGGAGGTTCGAATCCTCTCACCCCGACCAGATTTGCCTTGTTCGCTCAAGGCCTGAAAAACCGCCCAGCAAGCTGGGCGGTTTTTTGTTTTGGGTCGCGATTTTCGAGTTCATTCCACTTTGGTCCGCAGGTCCTCCAACAACTGGAGCCGCCCTCTCTTCGCACGGGTCAGCACTGGCTCGATACAGCGCAAAGAATTCGTTGGCGCACGACATCCTCCTCCCAAAAATCTTCAGCCGAAAGCCGCATTTCGTCCAATTTAATCCAGAGACGTTTAAACCTTACCAAGCTATCTTTTATCCATCTTAATAAAGTTACAAAAATCGTCTTATCAAATAATTAGAATCCGCTTGCCATATTAGCGAACCCGAAATAACATCTTCCTGACGGTAATCAATCGAACGATAAATTTCGGCATCCTGATGAACATGCAACTTCCCGTTGCGATCTACATGTTGCACGTACAGCGCAACGCCACGTTGCTGGCCGTATTCAGGGCTGCCAGCCAGACTTTGAGAATTCCTCCTTCTTCTTAAGATGAATCTGTTTAACTAAGAAAGATTAAGAATCTCGCTGAGTACACGACTATCAAATTAAGAATTCAGGTTGAATTTCAATATAAAAATCGAATCCTGATTAATCATGATTCGGATTCGAGACGACACTATGAATATAGTACTGACCGATCAAATCTGGCCTATTAGTCCTGAACAGCCATGTGGCGCCGACCTGGAATATGACACCGCGTTTACCGCGCTTCAGCAGGCTGCAACCGGCCGCCGCGAACAGCAATTTGGCGACAACCTGATTCCCGCAGTTGCGCCGGACTGGCAGCACGTCGAAGCATTGGCCGTCGAATTGCTCAACCGCACCGTTGATTTACGTGTCATCGCACTACTGACACTTGCCTGGACGGAAATGAGCGGTCTCGCCGGATATGCAAAAGGCCTCTCGCTGGTTGCCTGCGTCCTTGACCAATACTGGGAGCACGTCCACCCGCAGCTCGAGTCGGGGGGCGAGTTTGATCCTTTGCCGCGGCTCAATGCGATTGCTGCGCTGACTGACCAGCAGGCTCTCGGACGCAATGCCCGCAGCGCTACGCTGCTGCACTGGCGGTTCGGCCCACTCTCCCTGCGCGACGCCGCCGCAATTCTCGACCGAAAGCAGTCGGCGATCGTGAACGGATTTCCCGCCGGCGGCGCCAGCCTGCACGCGGAGTTGCAGACTACGCTCAAAAGCGCGCACGAGGCGTGTACGGTGGTTCAACAACTGCTCGACGCGATCGATCGCATTCACCAGCGAATCGCGGTCAACCTCAGTTCTTCATGGGTACCCGACCCAATCGCAGTGGAAGGTCCGCTGCGCGTGGTCTATCAGGAGATCCGCGAACACCCGCTCATCACGCCGTCCGCTTGCGGAGGTGAATCGCCGCCGCCGGCGTCAGCGATCGCCACGTCAACAGCGCCCGAACATATTGCCGGCGCTCACGAAGCATCTGCAGGAACGATGTCGATACGAACGCGTAATGACGTCCTGCTTGCGCTGGAAAACGCATGCGTGTATCTGGAGCGCGCGGAACCCGGCCATCCTGCACCGCTTCTGCTGCGCCGGGCTCAACGCTTGATGCATATGAACTTCTACGAAATCGTACGCGACATGGCGCCGGCCGCGTTGTCACAACTTGATGTTCTGGCAGGTCAGCCGGAACAACCATCCGCTATTGCGACCCATTGAGCCGCGCCCGTGCGGCGTACAACAGCCAGTGAAAACCGTGGAGCTTCAGAATGGCCAACTCGAACGGATCGAAAGCAACCGTAACAAACGCAACGGGGCAGAAGTTCATTGCCCGCAACCGCGCGCCCCGCGTGCAGATCGAGTACGACGTCGAAATCTATGGCAGCGAGCGCAAAGTCGAAATCCCGTTTGTGATGGGTGTCGTCGCCGATCTCGCCGGTCAATCCAGCAGGCTTTTACCGGACCTGGAAGCGCGCAAATTCATGGAGATCGATATCGATAACTTCGATGACCGGCTGAAGTCGATCCAGCCACGCGTGGCGCTTCGCGTGGCGAACGACATCTCTGGAGAAGGCATGCTAGCCGTCGACCTCACCTTCCAGAGCATGGATGACTTCTCCCCTGCCAGCATTGCAAAGCAGGTTCCGGCACTCGATCAACTGCTGCAAGCGCGGTCGCAATTGTCGAACCTGCTTTCTTATATGGATGGTAAGAGCGGCGCAGAAGAGCTGATCACCCAGGCGCTTAAGAATCCGACGCTGCTCAAAGCGCTCGCGGGTCCGTCCGAGCCCGTCGGGCCGAAAGCCATCGATAAAACGGCTGACACGCAGTAGTCCGGCTGGTGCGAACGCCATTCATCCATGAATGTTCCGAGGATCCCCATGAACTACGCAGAGTCCATCGAGCACCCATCACCCGTTACGGCTTCGTCGGCTGACGCTTTTTCAGTATTACTGATGAAGCAATTCAACCCACGCACCGAGCAAACTCAGGAAGCCATCGACGGTGCAGTCAGAACGCTCGCGCTGCAGGCACTGGAAAGCGCAGTAGTCATCTCGAACGACGCCTACCAGACTATTCAGACCATCATTGCCGAGATCGACCGCAAGCTGTCTGATCAGATCAACACCATCATTCACAACGAGGATTTCCAGCAACTCGAATCGTCGTGGCGCGGGCTCCACTATCTGGTGAACAACACCGAGACGGATGAACTGCTGAAGATTCGCTTCATGCCGGTCACGAAGACGGAACTGAGCCGCGTGCTCAAGCGCTATAAAGGCGTCGCGTGGGATCAAAGTCCGATCTTCAAGAAAGTATATGAGGAAGAATACGGCCAGTTCGGCGGTGAGCCACTCGGTTGTCTGGTCGGTGACTACTATTTCGACCATAGTCCACCCGACGTCGAAACGCTCGGCGAAATAGCAAAGATCGCCGCCGCCGCGCACTGCCCGTTTATCACCGGTGCGTCGCCAGCGGTCATGCAAATGGAATCGTGGCAGGAACTGTCGAACCCGCGCGATCTCACCAGGATCTTTCAGAACAGCGAGTATGCCGCGTGGCGCCATCTTCGCGAGTCAGACGATTCCCGCTACCTCGGCCTCACCATGCCGCGCTTTCTTGCGCGTCTGCCCTACAGCGCACGCGCCAATCCGGTGGATGCATTCAATTTTGAGGAAGACACGGATGGCGCCAACCACCGGCGTTACGCATGGATCAACTCGGCGTACGCAATGGCCACCAACATCAATCGTTCGTTCAGGCACTACGGCTGGTGTACCTCGATTCGCGGCGTCGAATCCGGCGGCGCCGTGCAGGATTTGCCTACCCATGCTTTTCCGACCGATGACGGCGGCGTCGACATGAAGTGCCCGACCGAAATCGCCATCAGCGACCGGCGCGAAGCCGAGCTGGCAAAAAATGGCTTCATGCCGTTCGTGCATCGAAAAAACTCGGACTTCGCTGCCTTCATCGGCGCGCAATCGCTGCAAAAACCCGCTGAATACCACGACTCAACGGCTACCGACAACGCAAAACTCGCCGCCCGTCTACCGTATCTGTTTGCATGCTGCCGCTTCGCGCATTACCTCAAGTGCATCGTGCGTGACAAAGTCGGTTCGTTCAAGGAGCGCGGCGACATGGAAGCGTGGCTGAACAACTGGATCATGACTTACGTCGACGGCGATCCGGTCAACTCCTCGCAAGATACCAAGGCGAGGAAACCGCTGGCGGCCGCTCACGTTGTCGTGGAAGACATTGAAGACAATCCCGGGTATTACAGCGCGAAATTCTTTTTGCGCCCACATTATCAATTAGAAGGGCTAACCGTATCGCTGAGGCTGGTTTCAAGACTGCCTGCGCTGAAAGACGGTGACGTCCCTGCACACCAGTCTTAACCATCGTGTTCAATTCATCAATAGGAGGCCGGAAAATGTCAGTTGATATGTATATGCGAGTAGACGGTGTGACGGGCGAATCCAAAGATGCCAATCACAAAGGCTGGACCGACATTCAATCCTACGCGTGGGGCGCGGCGCAGCCTGGCAGTATGGCCACGGGCAGTGGCGGCGGCATCGGCAAAGTCAGTTTCAACGATCTGCTGGTCGAAACCTACATCGATAAGGCAGCGCCCGCAGTCCTCAAATTTTGCGCCAATGGCAAGCACTTGCCGAAGGTGGAAATTTCCGTTTGCAAGGCAGGCGGCTCGCAAATCGAGTATCTGCGCATCACGCTGTCCGAGGTCCTTGTTACCTCGGTCCAGCAGGGCGCCGCGAAAGGTTCGGAGGCGGTCAAGGTGACCTACGCGTTCCAGGCTGCCAAGGTGAGAAAACAATACTGGGAGCAGACCGACCAGGGTACCCGCGGAGGCGAAAGCGTACTCGCCTGGGACATCAAGGAAAACCGCGAAGTTTAAGCGCTGTTTCAGCCCGGCGTGAGCTGCGCGGGCACGCAGCCGGCATCGTCCGCATTGCCTGAAGCCAAAGGAATACTGTGACCAAGCTCCCTTCCCTGCGCCCGCAACGAACTCATGCGCCGCTGCGGCGCGACGCCCGTCCGGACGTCCAGCCGTTCTTGCTTGACCGCCTGACCCACGAACGTCCGCAAGCAGAGGCCGGAGCCGGGGCCGACGGCATGTTCGCGCCGTCGCGAGTACTGTGGCGCGAATCGCTGTTGCGGGATCTGAACTGGCTCCTGAACAGTACCAACCTGGAAGCTACCGAAGACCTTGCCGCCTATCCGCACGTGCGGCGCTCGGTCGTCAATTTCGGCGTGGGCGCGTTGGCGGGTGCGCGAGCGTCGGCGCTGGACTGGATCAGCATCGAAGATACGATTCGCGAGGCGATTGTCCAGTTCGAGCCGCGCATTCTCGCGGAAAGTGTCGAAGTGCGCTGCATTGCCAATTCTTCTGCGCAGGGCCAACGCAGCATGCTGTCGCTCGAGATCCGCGGGCAACTATGCGCGAATCAGGCGCAGCAGGTTTTCCTGCTCCATGCCGAGATCGACCTCGAAACCGGCCATATCGCGCTGCGCTCGCACGGGAAAGCGTGATGGATCCGCGCCTGCTCGACTACTACAACCGTGAACTCGCCTATCTGCGTGAGCTTGGCGCCGAGTTTGCCGCGGCTTTTCCGAAGACAGCCGGTCACCTTGGCATGCACGGCACGGAGGTGAAGGACCCCTATGTGGAGCGGCTCCTCGAGGGCTTCAGCTTTCTGACCGCTCGCATCCAGCTAAAGATGGACGCCGAGTTTCCACGCTTCGCACAGCGGTTGCTAGATGTCGTCTACCCGAATTATCTGGCTCCGCTGCCGTCCATGACGATCGCAGCCGTGCAGCCGAATCTGCGCGAGGGAAGCTTGCACGAGGGCTACACGCTGGCAGCCGGCACACCATTGCGCGCCCATCTTGCGCCCGGCGAACAGACAGCGTGCGAATTCCGCACTGCACATGCCGTGACGCTTTGGCCGCTGCGGCTCGCTGACGTAAAGATGAGCGGAGAGCCCGGCGATCTGCCGCTGTCACGGCTGAGACCTGGTATGACGGTACGCGGCGCATTGCGCTTGCAACTGGAAGTCTGCGGCGCCGCGAGCTTGAAGAATCTGCCGCTCGACGCGCTGACGTTTTTCCTGAGCGGCCCTGAAAGCCAGGCGCTGCAACTACTGGAACTGGTGCTGGCACATAGCATCGGCGTGGTATGCCACTCCGTGTCGAATCCCGAGCGCGACTGCTTTTTCCTCGACGCCAAGGCAATCCGCCACGAAGGATTCGATGCGGCACAAGCCCTGTTGCCGCACAGCATGCGCTCATTCCATGGCCACCGGCTGCTGCACGAGTATTTCGCCTTCCCGGCGCGCTTTCTGTTTTTCAGTATCGGCCATTTGCAACAGGCCCTGCGCACGATGGAGGGTCATGCCTTCTCACTAACCATCCTGCTCGACCAGACGGTGCCCGACCTCGAACGTTCGGTCGACGCCCGCAGCCTCGCACTCTTCTGCACGCCGGCTATCAATCTGTTTCCGAAACATACGGACCGCGTCGCGGTGTCCACGCGACACTATGAGCATCACGTCGTAGTGGACCGCACGCGGCCGCGCGACTACGAGATCCATAGCATTGAAAAGGTCACCGGTCATTTGCAAGCCGACGGCAGGTCTTGCGAGTTTCAACCGTTCTACGGCATGACCGCCGATGACCCCGATCGCTACGGCCGCTACTTCTCACTCCGTCGGGAACCGCGCCTCGTCAGCACCGCGCGCGAGCGCAAAGATCTGCCGAAGGGCTATAGCGGGGGCGAAGTGTTCCTGTCGCTGGTCGACCAGCACGAAGCCCCGTTTTCCGACGACCTACGCCATCTCTCGGTCGAGGCGCTCTGCACCAACCGCGATCTCGCGCCGCTGATGCCGCTCGACGGCAGCAGCGATTTCAGCTTGCGCATTTCAGCGCCGGTTACGGCCATCAAGGTGCTGCGCGGACCGACGGCGCCGCGGCCGGCGCTGGCCGATAGCGAACTGACCTGGCGGCTGATCAGCCACCTGAATTTCAACTATCTGACGCTCACCGATCTGGATGGCGGCCAGGGTGCGCAAGCGCTGCGTGAGCTGCTCGAACTGTACGCCGGCGCGGCACAGGCCGATGTGCAGCCACAGATCCAGGGCATTCGCAGCGTGCAGATCGAAGCCGTTTACAACCCGTTGCCACAGCCAGGGCCGCTCATGTTCAGCCGCGGTGTTTGCGTTTCACTGCTGCTGGACGAACTGGCGTTTGCGGGTTCCAGCACCTATTTGCTCGGCGCGGTGCTGGAGCAGTTCTTTGCCCGCCACGTGTCGTTGAACAGCTTCAGCGAACTCGCCGTGGCTACGCTGCAGCGCGGACCCATCAAACGATGGGAGCCGCGGATCGGATGCCGCCCGACAGCATGAACACCCTCACCATCCCACCACTGCAACATTTCTGGCAGCAGGTCGCCGATGCACCGCACGCCTACGACCTTTATACGCTCCTGCGTTGGCTCGACGCCCGCGCCGGCATGCCGGTGCGCATGGGCCGCGCTACTCATCCGGGCGACGAACCGCTGCGGATTGGCCAACAACCGTCACTGGCCTTCGCGCCTGCCACCCTGGCCACGGCCAGCGTGGCACATGAAGGCGCTCCGCCGCGCGTGACCATTTTCAGCTTCGGACTGTTCGGCCCAAACGGCCCGTTGCCGTTGCATCTGACCGACTATGCCCGCGACCGCGCACGCAATCATGACGACCCCGCGTTGACCGCGTTCGCCGATCTATTCCATCACCGGCTGATTCTGTTGTTCTACCGCGCATGGGCCGACGCGCAGCCTACCGTCAGCCTCGACCGCGGGCACGAGGCGCGCTTCGACGCTTATGTCGCAAGCCTGATTCATTGCGGCCTGCCGTCGCAGCTTCGGCGCGACGAGGTTCCCGCGCATGCCCGCTATTTCATGGCCGGTCATCTGGTCCGGCAAACGCGCAATCCGGAAGGTCTGCAGCAGATTCTGCGCATGCATCTCGGCGTACCGGTCGAAATCGTCGAACTGGTTCCGCACTGGATGCCGATTGGGCCCGAGCAACGGACAAGACTGCGCGCAAGGCATGCCACACGGTTGCTCGGCGCCGGCGCGACGCTCGGCATAGCCGTGCGCGGTGCACAGTCGAAGTTCCAGTTGAGACTGGGACCGCTATCGCGCGAACAGTACCTGGGTCTGCTGCCGGGCACCCGTCGCTCGCGGCAGGTGATGCAATGGGTCCGCCACTACGTCGGCTTCGAATGGGCGTGGGACTTGCGGCTAGTGATGGCCGCCGATCACGTCACCGGCAATACGCTGGGCCGTGACCAGCAACTGGGCTGGGGCAGTTGGCTCGGCATGCGCGCGAGTGCACACGACGCTGACGAGTTCGTCTATCCCCCCGAAGCGTACCCGCCACGGCAAGCCGTCTCCCGCTAACCGTCCCCGTTCCGATCCTTCACAGCGCGCCGTCATCGCAATCAAACCCGCCATGAACCACATCATTACCGCTCACACGCCGCTCGATCCTGAGACACTCAGGTTTCGCTCGCTAGACGGCCAGGAAATGCTGTCGTCGCTGTACGAATTCAACGTGGAGCTGGTCAGCCAGTCGGCTTCGCTCGACATGAACAGCCTGCTCGGCAAACCGCTTACGCTGGAAATCGCCACGCTTGACGGCGGCGTGCGCTATCTCGGCGGACATATCGCACGGTGCGCATTCCGCGGCCGGGAAACGGACACGCCGCGCACTTATGTCTACACGGTGAAAGTGCGCCCGTGGCTCTGGTACCTGACAAGAACGACCGACTGCCGCATCTTCCAGAACCTGTCGGTCGTGGAGATTATCCGGCAAGTGCTAGCCCGATACGGTTTCCCGGTCGACGAGCGTTTGCTGGCAAGCTACCGCAGCTGGGACTACTGCGTGCAATACCAGGAGAGTGACTTCGCGTTCGTCAGCAGGCTGATGGAGCTGGAAGGCATCTACTACTATTTTCGCCACGAATCGGACCAGCAAGTGCTGGTGCTCGCCGACGACATGAGCGCCCACGATCCGCTGTCCGGTTACGCGACGCTGCCCTATCTGCCGCCTGACCGGCTGGCATTGCCGGCAGAAGAAGGTGTCGACCAATGGCATCCGGAAACGGAACTCAGCTCAGGCGCCTATACAGTCGACGATTACGACTTCAGGAAGCCGCAAGCCGATCTGTCTCAGGTCCGCGTCAATCCCCTGAGCGCGGAGCATGGCGGCTATGGCCAATACCAATGGCAAGGCCGCTACATCGAAGCCGATCAGGGCGAGCACTATGCCCGAGTGCGACTGGAAGAAGAGCAGGCCTCGCACGCGCGATCGCGTGCACACACCCGTCTGCGCGCCATGGCGCCAGGCTATCTGTTCACGTTGAAAAACTGCCCGCGAGAGTTGGAAAACCGTGCTTACCTGGTAGTCGGCGTCGACTATCGTTTGCAGGAAGGCGGCTATGTCACCGGCAGCAGTGAAGCTCGTTACGACTTCGACTTCATCGCGCAACCCACGACACTGCCTTACCGTGCACCAAGTGTTACGCCCGTGCCGAAAGCAACCGGCCCACAAACCGCCGTCGTAGTGGGACCACCTGGCCAGGAGATCTGGACCGACCGGTACGGTCGGGTGAAACTGCAGTTCCGTTGGGACCGCTACGGAAAACGCGACGAAAACAGTTCCTGCTGGGTGCGCGTATCCGAGGCATGGGCCGGCACTCAGTTCGGCAGCATTCACGTTCCGCGGATCGGCCAGGAAGTGGTGGTCGACTTCCTGAACGGCGAACTCGATCGCCCGCTTGTTACGGGACGCATCTACAACGCCGATCAGATGCCGCCCTTCGGTCTGCCCGAAGCCGCGACCCAAAGCGGCCTGGTGACGCGCACGCCGGGCGGCACCCGCGCCAACGCGAACATGCTGCGCTTCGAGGACAAGCAGGGCGCCGAGCAAGTGAGCCTGCATGCGGAGCGCGATTACGCCGTATCGGTTGAAAACGACGCAACCCATGAAGTCGGACGCAATGAAACGGTCGCGATCGCCAACGACACGACAACCACGGTCGGCGGCAGTTCGGTAACCGTGGTCAACGGGAACGCCACCGCCGTTGTACTGGGAACCAACGAGACATTTACCTTGAACCGCGTCAGCGTCCTTGGCACCGGGTTTGGCGTCACCGGCTCGACGATGGACGCATTCGGATCCGTGGTGATTGCCGTCGGTTCGAATATCGGTGCGACGGGCTCGGACGTCAGCACCAAGGGCAGCACCGTGAGCACGACCGGTTCCTCCGTCACACGCACGGGCTCGAGCGTCACGTCGACTGGCGTGTCGTTCACCACCACCGGCCTGTCGGTCACGTTCTAACGCCGCCAGCACACACAAGCCACCATGAAAATCATCAAGCCCACGCAACTTGGCATCTTGACGCGCGCTTACCGGTCGGGCGGCCGCGAACACCTCGGTGTCGCCATTCCGATGATGGCGACACTCGGCGACACAGTGCAACTGGTGGGCGAAACCGAACTCTGGAACACGGTGGGTGAGGAGCTGTCCGGCTACGCGCTCGACGCAGCCCTGCCGAAAGTACACGCGGAGTTTCTTGTTTCCGCACACGCGTACGGCAAATACTGTGGACGCACTCACGCGTGCGACGTCGGCATCCGTTTCGCGGGTGCGGACAAGCAATTGCGGGTGTCGGGCAACCGCTATTGGTGTGATGCGAGTGGCCGCGATAGCGATGAGGCAACGCCCGCCAAGCCATTCGACTCTCTGCCGATCGACTGGCCGCTCGCCTACGGTGGTCCAGGTTACGCCGACAATCCACGCGGACGAGGATTCACCGGTGTCTCCAGCGACAGCGAAACACCACTGCCACTTCCTAACATCGAGTACGCGGCAGGCCCGCTCACCCGGCGCGGGCAGCACGCGGAGCCGGCCAGCTTCACACCGATCGCGCCTGGCTGGCCGCAACGCAGCGCGCTTTACGGCGAACTCGACCCGCCATGGCGCGAAGCGGATTGCCCCGGCTTTCCCCGCACCATGGACCACCGGTATTTCAACGTTGCGCCGCTGGATCAACAGTTTTCGGCGCATACAGCCCTACCCGATGGCGCCGCGTATGAAATCACGCACATGCATCCCCGGCATGCGGTGATGACCGGTACGTTGCCGGCGCTGCGCGCCCGCTGTTTCGTGAAACGTCAACGGGAAGACATGCTCGCCGAGGTCCCGATGCGTCTGACGACGGCGTGGTTTATCCCACATCGCGAGCGGGTCGTGATGATTTTCCATGGCGCAACCGAGGTTGAGGAATTCGACACGCAAGATATCGCCTGTTTGATGATCGGTGCGGAACTGAGCGCCGAGTCGCGACCCGCGGTGCATTACCGACGCGTCTTCGATCTGCGCATGGATAGCCAATACGGCGCGCTGCATGCGTTGCGTGATCGGGACCTCGTGCCTGCGTCGGTGCTGCTCCGGGCTGACGGGCAAGACGAGGCCGCTGTGGCCTCGTCGCAGGGCGCACTGCACCGTAATCTTCTACGGCGCGCGCATCTGCATGCCGAACAGGTCGCGGCGTCCGCACAAGGCGCCGCCGCAAGACTCGCAATCGACTCGTTTGCAACAGCGTCCGCTCCGAAGCCGCCCAGGCTCGACGAACTGGCTGAGTTCGTACGGCACCACGAAACGCTAGCCGAAGAACAACGCGCCGCACTCGAAAAAATGCGCCGGCGCATCGAGTCGGAACATGCGGCACGAATCTCGCAAACTTCAGCGAGACGCGGACCGCCAGCGTCCTCGCTCGCCAGTGCATCCCTCGCACGTATCGAGCGGCCCGAGCTTCGCGAGTTGGCGTGCGCCGCCGACCAGAAGCTGCGCGAAGCGTACCTGCACGCCGTTCAGTATCAGGATGCCGCGCCGCGACTCGATCCGGCCGCAGTGGTCGCGACACGCCGACGCATCGCGGCGATGTACGCAAATGGTGAATCGCTGGCGGGCCTTGATCTGACCGGCGCGGATCTGAGCGAAATGACGCTGCGCGGCGCGCAGCTGTCCGGTGCGCTGATGGAAAGCGCTGATCTGACCGGCACCGACTTCAGCAACGCCACGCTGACAGGTGCGGTGCTGGCGCGCGCGACGCTGGTGCGTACCCGCTTCACGGGCGCGCAGATGACGACGGCGAATCTGTCGCTTGCGCATTGCGATGACGCCGATTTCAGCGGCGCCATACTCGACGGCAGTCTGTTCGAGCACACGCAATTTCTGCGCTGCCGGTTGCCGCGTTCGTCGATACAACGTGCCCAGTTCAGGCATTGCCGTTTCGACACGGTTGATTTCAGCGAAGCCACGCTGAGCGACCTGGTCTTCATCGAGCAGGATTTTCACGATGTCAGCTTCAACAAGGCGGCCATCCGCAAGCTGGCTTTCATACAGTGCGGCCTCGAACGTGTCAGCTTTTCGGAGGCCGATATCGACGGTTTCGGATTTGTCGAAACCACCGCGAACGGCATCTCTTTCGATCACGCGACGTTGCGTAAAGCCTGCTTCGTGAAAGGCAGCGTGCTGGCAAATGCGGACCTGACACAAGCGCGGCTCAACGAAGTCAATCTGCGCGAAGTGAACGCGCACGGCGCCAATTTCAGCGGCGCCCAGATCGATCACTGCGATTTTTCCGATGCATGCTTGCAAGACGCCAATCTGCAGGGTGTCAAGCTCGACAACGGCTACATGGTGCGTACCGATTTGAGTGGCGCCAATCTGGCACGCGCCGACCTGATCGGAGCCTATCTGAGGCGCGCCAATCTTCGAGGCGCACGTTTCATTGAAGCGAATCTGTTCCGCGCCACTCTCGCCGAAACGTCGACGGATCGCGCCACGCAATTCGACGGCGCGTATCTGGAACAAGCGGTCCTTTATCCGTTGGCGGGGTCGACATGAGTCTACAGCGTGAACAGCTTTACCAGATGATCCGCAACGGCGAAGTTATCGAAAAGCAATCATTCGGGCCGCTCTCGCTGGAGCAATGTGACCTGTCCGGCGGCATCTTTGCCAAGGTCACCTTCACCGGCACACGACTCGCGCAGGCACAGCTCAGCGAATGTGTGTTCAACGAGTGTGTGTTCGATAACGTCGATCTCGCGGGTGCCGATCTGTCGCAAAGCACCTTTCTGAAAAGTGAACTGCTTCACACAAGCTTGCTCGACAGCACACTCGACGATTGCCGGTTGAATGAAACGCGCACCCATGGCAGTTGCTTTTCAGGCATACGCGCCCACCGGCTGGCGTTTCTGAAATGCGATCTGAGCGAATGCCGGTTCAATGCCGCGCATCTCGAACTCAGTGTCTTCGACGAAACCTGCATGTCAGGCGCCGATTTCTCGATGGCCGTCATCCGCAAAAGCCTGTTCTATCGACTGGATTTGCGCGACGTGCGCTTCGTGCAAACGCAATTCGACAGCACCGTTTTCACCGAATCCAACCTGGCTGAACAAACGTTTCGCGGACAGGCCCTGAACCGGTGCCAATTCATCGATACCGATTTACGCCACGTCGATTTCACGTCGGCGAGCCTGTCGCATAGCAACTTCCAGGGCGCCACGCTCGAAGCTGTCGTGCTGAATGATGTCGACGCGCCGTTCGCCAATTTTTTCGGCGCGAACGTCAATGGCGCGCAGTGCCGTGGCGGCCGTTTGCCCAACAGTGTCTGGGTCGACGCACGAGTCCGGCAGACGGATTTCAAGGGTGCGGATCTATCTGGCGCCGTGTTTCAGCGCGCCGACGCGCGGCAGTCCCGTTTTATTCAGGCGCGCCTCGATGGGGCTGATTTCTCGTATGCCGAGCTAAGCGACGCGGACTTCCGCGAGGCGAGGTTCGAGCGAACCCGCATCTGCAACGTCACAACCAACGCCAGCGTCGCCAGTGAGCCGCCCTGGCAAAAGCACACCGGCGTGATCGGCAACGACGCGGCACTGGACGCAGCACAAGCCTGGTCCGCGCAGCGAGATACCCACCGACTGCACACATGACCCACGGAGCCCCATGAAATCGACTGTCGCCGAATTGAGAATGCCCATGCCCACCGTCGCCGGCGAAACGCTCGGCAGCGTGCTTGCGATCCTGCCCGAAGACCGGTTGCTGGTGGCGTGCGACGGCGCCCGGTTGTCATGCCAGCGCGCCTTTAGCTGCCTGATCGCGCCAGAGCCGGGCGATCGCGTGCTGGTGAGCCACGCCGATCCGGAGCGCGCCTACGTGCTGGCGATCCTTGAGCGGTCTGCCACAGGCAGCGCACGCATCCGCATCGACGGCGATTTGCTGCTTGAATCGACCCGCTGCGTCAAGATTCGCGCCGCGCAGCATATTCATCTGCACGGTGATAACGAGCTGCTATTACACAGCGGACGGCTCGAAGTATCAGTCGACGAAGCCGAACTCGCGGCCGAAAAATCATCATTTCAGTGTGGCGAACTGCAAGGACGAGTCAGCGCATTGCGGCTGATCGGCAAGACGGTGGAGAGCGTGTTCGAGCGCGTGGTGCAGATCAGCAAAGCGAGCTTTCGCACGATCGAAGCCATCGACCATCTGCGTGCGGCACATATCGACTACGCCGCCGAAGAGAGCGTTCGGCTGCATGGCAAGCATGCGCTGCTGACCGCAGAACGGCTGTCGAAGATCGACGCCCAGCAAATTCATTTCGGCTAGGAGAACCCCATGGTCATGGTCAATTCGAGCGCCGCGGGCGCCAACGACGCCATCAGCGTCAACAAGACGCCGCCGCTCGGCGTGCCGGTCGCTTACGACAACAACGCGCAACGTCCGCAAGCCATTCCGAACGTCAGCAACATCCTGATCGCGGCCGCTCCCGCCCACAATCTGGCGACCATCATCCCTATCACCCATGGCGACGCACCCGGCTCGATGGGCGGCGTCCTGTCAGGCACTGTGTGCTCGACCTCGCGCAACATCAATGGCGCCAATACCGTGCTGCTGCATGGCATGCCGACCACTCGCATGACGGATCCAACCCAACAGAACGCGACGAACGCGCTGGGCACGGGCACTTCGCCGAGCCAGACGCATATTCTGAATCTGGCCGGTTGAAACACACGCGAGCCATACATGATCCACCGATGCGCCACACCGGCGCCACGCACGATCCGCACACGATGGCGCGCGTTGCTTGCGTTGATGCCGACAATCGTGCTGGCCAGTTGTGCGTCGACGCAAAAAACAGCGGACCTGTCCTGCGATATTTATCTCTACGTCAGTTCGAGCGTCAATCCGGACAGCCGCGGACAGCCTTCGCCGATTCTCGTCGGTGTCTACGCCCTGAAGTCGACGGGCGGCTTCGAGGCGAGCGGCTTCACCGCTTTGCAGGATCACGCCAGAACCACGCTGGGCGACGACCTCGTCTCAGTCGAGCAGATGATCCTGCTGCCTGGCGAACGCAAGCTCGTCCAGAAACCCTGCGACCCGGCAGTCAGGCAGTTTGGTGTGGTTGCGGGCTATCGCGAGTTGGACACATCCGTCTGGAAAACCACCTTCGCGCCACCAGCCGCCGAAGGCTTCTTTTCGTTCTGGCCGTTCGCGCCGGAGCGGACCGCCATACGAGTGGAACTGGGCGAAGCCGGCCTGGTTATCAGAACCATGAATCGGACCCATTGATGAAGCATTCACATTTGCCGCTGAAAGATTCGGGCGCGTCCCGCAGCAAAGTGGTCTGGTCGGAAGGGATGTACTTGCGACCCCAGCATTTCCAGCAGTTCGAGCGTTATATCGAAGACTACGTCCAGCAGCGCAGTCTCGGATTGCAGGGGGCGTTCTGGGGCTTTCTGAGCCTCGAGGTCGATCCCGGCGCGCTCGCTTTGGGCAAGGTGGCGTTGTCGATGGCGCAAGGTGTGTTCCCCGACGGCACGCCCTTCCTGGTGACGGATCCCGACGAACTGCCAGCGCCACTCGACATCCCCGCTCACGCGAAAAACGAACTCGTCGTGCTTGCGCTGCCCATCCGCCGCGTGGGCGGCGAAGACACGATTTTCGAGGAGCAGGTCGAATCGCTTGCCCGGTACAGGGTATGCACACGCGAAATTGCCGACAGCAATGCCGTCGCGCTGGGACCCGCCCCCGTGCAGATTGCCCGCGCTCGAATGAAGCTGGCACTCGCGTCCGAGATCGGCAGCGAATGGCAGGCGCTCGGCCTGCTGCGCGTAATCGAGCGGCGCAGCGATAACCCTCTGGTGCTCGACAGGCACTACATCCCGCCAACGTTGATAGCCGGACAGCAACCGGTGCTCCGCAATTACATCAGCGAACTCCATGGCTTGCTCGAGCAGCGTGGCGATGCGCTGGCGCAGCGTATGTCGCGCCCGGGACGCGGCGGCGTCGCCGAGGTTGGGGACTTTCTGCTGCTTGCGCTGATCAACCGTGCGCAGGCCGATACGTCCCATGCGCAGGCGTTCAGCCATGTGCATCCCGAGCATTTCTTCCGTCAGTGGCTACGGCTCGCCTTCGATCTATGCACTTATACGAGCAGCGAGCGCCGTCCAGCAATCCGCCCCAGTTACCGGCACGACGATTTGCAAGGCAGCTTCTCACCGCTGATGGACGAGCTGCGGCGAGCGTTGTCGACGGTGCTCGAACAGAACGCCGTCGCGATCGAGTTGGAAGAGCGCGCGCATCGCGTGTGGGTCGCGCGGATTCCGAGTCCGGAACTGATTCGCAGCGCCGGCTTCGTGCTGGCGGTGCATGCCGATCTTCCCGCCGAAACGATGCGCACGCGTTATCCCGCGCAGGTCAAGATCGGACCTGCCGAGCAGTTGGCCGATCTGGTGAACCTGCATCTTCCCGGCATTGCGTTGCGCATGCTGCCGGTCGCGCCAAGACAGATTCCGTATCACGCCGGTAGCCACTACTTCGAACTGGATACGGGCGGCGACCTCTGGAAACAACTGGAAAAGTCGAGCGGCCTCGCCCTGCATGTCGCGGGCGATCTGCCGGGCCTGACGATGGAGTTCTGGGCGATTCGCGGCTAACGCTATGTGGACAAAACAACAATCTGTGGGCAGGTCGCCGGGCGATGCGGACGATGCGACCGTTGCGGCAGACAACAGGCAGCCGGCTGAATCGTGGCGAATCGGCGCGACGCAGCCGGGGCAACCGGGGCAACCGGGGCAACCGGGGCAACCAACATTGTCGATGCATTCGAGCGCCCACAATGCGCTCCTTACCGCCGCGAACCCACTACTCGACACGCTCTCAGCAATTCGCACCAGCACGACCTTGACGCCAGAGCGGCTGCGCGAATATCTCGTCGATGAAATCAGGCGGTTTCAGGCGCGGGCGCAGCAGGCGGCCATCGCCGTCGAAACCATCGTCGGCGCGCGCTATTGCCTGTGCACGGCCCTCGACGAAGCCGCCGCGCTGGCGCCGTGGGGCGGCAGCGCGTGGTCGACGCACAGCCTGCTGGTCGCCTTCCATAACGAAACCTGGGGTGGTGAAAAGTTCTTCCAGTTGTTGGCGCGCCTGTCGGGCAATCCTCGCGAACATCGCGACATCATCGAGCTCCAGTACTTCTGCCTCATGCTGGGATTCCAGGGACGCTATCGCGTCGCTCAGAATGGCCCCGCGCAACTTGAAACGCTCACGCGCAGGCTGCACAAGCTGCTCCATGAAACGGGCGGTGGCTATGCACAATCGCTCTCGCCCGATTGGCGCGCGGCTGACCGCACACAGGCCGTCCGCGCACGCCGCTGGTTGCCGCCATGGGCGTGGTTGCTGTTCGCAAGCCTGATCGGCTGCGCGAGCTTCATTGGCTTTCTGCTCGCGTCAAGCGCACAAGCTGATCGAACCTATGAGGCAATCAACGCGATTCATCTTCCGGAAATCGAGTTTCGCGCGCCCGCCGTATCGCCGCTCGATCTCGCCGCGCTGCTCGAAACAGACGTGCGTCGCGGCACGCTGATCGTGCGCGACGAAGCGGATCGCAGCGTGATCGCGATCCGCGGCGACGGCCTGTTCGACTCCGGCTCGGCCGCCGCCAATAACACCTATTTGCCGGTGCTCGCTCGGGTCGCCGGCGTTCTGAACCGGTTTCGGGCAGACGTGGTGATCACCGGCTATACGGATAACCAGCCGATCCGCGACCGGCGGTTCGCATCGAACCTCGCGCTCTCGCAGGCGCGCGCCGCCGCGGTCAGGCAATGGCTGCTCGCAGCCGGCTTCGACAGAACCCGCACGCTCAACGTGGCGGGGCGCGGCGACGAACAACCGGTCGACACCAACGAGACAGCCGAAGGCCGCGCCCACAATCGGCGAGTGGAAATCGTGCTGTTTCCAGTCTCAGCAAACCGACAGAACATTTCGCAAGCGGCCAACCGATGAATCTCATAAAGCGTTTGTCTGGATGGTTATGGTCCTGGGCGTTATTGCAACTTGTCGGCATGATCGTCATCGGCGCGCTGATCTGGACAATCGGGCCGCTGCTGTCGATCGGCGAAGCGCGCCCGCTGGAAAGCGAAACATCACGATACGTACTGATCGCATTCGTGTTGCTCGTCTGGTGTGTACGGCTTGTCTGGCGTGCGCGAAAGCACCCGGACAACGCGAGCATGCCGATGTTTTTTCGCCGACGCCAGGCAAGCCAACGCGACAACGCAGGCTCTGAAGACGGCAGCGAGCCCGTTGCCGAACTGCGCGCCCGCTTTCGCGATGCGCTGCATCTGTTGCGTCACGAGGACAGGCGCACGGGCAGGCTTGCGGCGTGGCTGGACAGACTTAGCGCCCAGCACGTGTACCGGTTGCCGTGGTATCTCGTCGTTGGCAGCGCCGGTTCCGGCAAGACCACGGCACTTGCCAACAGCGGACTCGAACTGTCGATAGCGGAGCAAGCCGCGCGCGCCGCCAGTGGCCGCATCGATCCTACGCAACACTGCGACTGGTGGTTCAGCAACCACGCCGTGCTCGTCGATACACCCGGCCACTATCTGGAAGCCGCCGACGCCGACACGCGGCGCGGCGCGGAATGGGGCGAACTGCTCGCGTTATTGCGTAAATACCGGCCGCGTCAGCCCATCAACGGCGCGTTGTTGATGGTCGGCATCGACGAACTGCTCGCCATGAGCGAGTCCGATCGCGCGGCCTACGCCACACGGTTGCGCAAGCCGTTGCAACTGATGCAGGCCAAGTTCGACGTTCGTGTCCCGGTCTATCTTTGCTTCACCAGGATGGATCGCATCACGGGCTTCCGCGAATACTTTTCCGGCCTGAACCGGGATGAGCGCGCGCAGGTGTGGGGCACGACCTTCACTGCCGGTGACGCGTCACGGGGCGATGCCGCCGGCTTTGCGTCCGGCGGCGCATTCGACCGGTTGGTGCAGCGGCTGAACGAAGGCTTGTGCGACGTCCTCATCGCCGAACCCGATGTCGACACCCGCGCGCTCGCCTATCTATTTCCTCAGCAGTTCGCCAGCCTCAAGGAGATCCTCGACGACTTTCTCGTGGCGCTTTTTCGCACGTCGCGCCTGGAAACCAACCTGGTGGCGCGCGGCGTCTACCTCAGCAGCGCGCTGCAGGACGGCCCGGAAGTCGACCGTATATTGACGCCGATCCGACAGCGGCTGCACATCGAGACTGCGCCACCGCCACGCATCGCGCCGGCACACAGTCAGGGCTACTTTCTCAAACACCTTTTGCAGGACGCCGTGTTCGCCGACGCCGGATTTGCCGGCGTGAGCCGCACCTTGCAACGACGCAGCCTGATTGCACACGCCTCAATAGCGGCATTGACCAGCGGCGTTCTCCTGGCGCTGCTCGCTGGCTGGACGACCAGCTATTTGAACAACAGCGCCTATCTCAACGAAGTGAACGCGCATGTGGCCGCCTTCAACCAGCAGGCCAACCGGCCCATCGTCTCGAACCTGGACACCGTCGCGTCGCTTTCGCCGATGCTCGATGCACTGCAACGCCTGCCGCGCAGCGAGCGCTTCGATGTGGACGCGCCGCCGACGTGGCGCTACGGCATGGGTTTGTATCAAGGCAAGCGAATCAACGACGCGGGCGACGCGGTTTATCGCCGCGCGCTCGACGAAAAATTGCTGCCGCAAGCGTCCACCCGCATCGAATCGATACTCGCCAATTCACCGGCGAACGACCTCGAGTATTCGTACGATGCGCTGAAAGCCTATCTGATGCTCCACGATACAACGCATTACGATGCCGGCTTCCTCGCAGCATGGCTGACCCTCGATACCGACAACGCGCTGCCGTCGAACACGCAGCAGCATGACCGCGCAAGACTCGAAGCGCACATCGCCAATCTGTTCGAGTCGCACAAGGTCACTTCGCCATTTGCGCTCAATGTGCCGCTTGTGAACAGCGTGCGCGAACGGCTTGAACGCGATTCGCCGGCGCTGCGCGCCTATCACCTGTTGCGCCGCGAACTATTGCGTACGATGCAAGGCGCGCCGGTCACCGCGGCGAGCGCCGGCGGCCCCCAGGCCGCACTCGTTTTCAGGCGGAGAAGCGGTCTGCCGCTGACCGACGGCATCAGTACCCTCTACACCTATCGCGGCTACTGGGACACCTTTGACAAACGCGTGGACGGCGCCGCAGCAAGACTGATCGACGAAGATCCGTGGGTGCTCGGCATCCGCCCGGCCAGCACGACCGACCGCGCGCGCCTCGCGCTGGAAATCAGACGCGCGTATTTCAATGACTATATCGACGTGTGGGACAGGTATCTTGGCGATCTAACGCTGATGGACAGCAGATCGATTACGCAGAGCACGCAGATCGCGCGCACGTTATCGGCATCGGATTCACCGCTCAGGCAGCTTCTGCTGGCCGCCGCGAACGAGACCAATCTGCTGCGCACGCGGACGGCCGAGCAGCCCGCGGAAGGCAAGTTTCAAAAGCGCATCGGCGAGGCGAGGCAATCGCTTGCTGCATTGTTCAGCAACGTTGCGCCGGACGCGCCGGTGTCGGCGGCCGACAGCAAGCCCGAAACCATGGTCGACGATCATTTCGAACCGCTGCGGCGCCTGGTGGCCACCCCAGCGGGCGCAGCAGGCTCGCCGCTCGACAGCAACCTGCGTGTCGTCGACGCGTTGTACAGCTACCTGACCTCCGCGAGCGCTGCGTTGAACAGTGGCAATGCGCCGCCGCAAACAGATGTCTTCAACGCACTGCAAGCGGATGCTGGCCGCCTGCCCATGCCGTTGCGCAACATGTTCAGCGATCTGTCGCAGGCCGGCTCAGGGCAGATCAGCGGCGCCGCGCGGGCCAACATCGCGCAGGACGCACAAGGTGGCATCGGCCGCGTGTGCCGGCACATGATCGCCGGGCGCTACCCGTTCGAGCGCAGCGCGCCCCGGGACGTCGCGCTCGACGATTTTTCGAAGCTATTCGCCTCAGGCGGTTTGATGGACAGCTTCTTTCAGAAGAACCTCGCCTCGCAGATCGATGTCAGCCATAGCCGCTGGACCTTCAGGGGCGATGCGGCAAACGGCGCACCGGTCGACGCACGCCTCGCGGGCTCGTTTCAAAACGCCGATACGATCCGCACGGTGTTCTTCCCTGGCAACGCGACGGCGCCGTCGCTGCAAATCGAGTTGACACCGCTCGAGCTCGACCCCGGCATCACGCAATACGTGCTGGATATCGACGGCCAGACGATCCGCTATGCACACGGCCCGCAGATCCCGGCAACGGTGAAATGGCCCAACCCGGGCGGCGCCAATCTGGTCAGCTTGCAGGTCAATACGCCGAACGGCAGCGACAGCTTGCAAACCCACGGGCCATGGGCGTTGCACCGTCTGCTCGACAAGGCGCGCATCACGCCGGGCGCTGCGCCCGAGAGCTTTGTCGCGACCTTCGACGTCAATGGACACAAGCTGGCGCTGCGCGTCACCGCCAGCAGCAGCTATAACCCGTTCCAGCTGACGCAAATGAACGCATTTTCATGTCCATCATGACCGTCACTTGCCAACAGGAGCCTCTCTTCGTGCCCTCCTCGAGCCTCAGATTGACCATCATCGCCTGTCACGGCAAAACATTTGCACGTGGCGCGAGCGCCGTATTTGACGCGGCCGGCGGGACGGTCGGCCGCGATGCCGGCAACACATTAGTCCTGCCCGACGACGACGGCACGGTCGCGCGACACCACGCGGCCATACGCGCGCTTACAGACGGCTGGCTGCTGCTGAACACCAGCGAACACGCAGCGATTGCTCTCAACGGCAAGATCCTGGCGCCAGGTGCACAGGCCAGCCTGGATACAGGCGATATCGTCAATATAGGCGCTTACGTCTTGCAGACCACGGCTAGTGCTTCAGCGCCATCGTGGAACTCGCTGCTGAATGACGGGCACGCCGGAGAGGCGGGTACTTTTGTGCCATCACTGGCTGCCGCGAGTTCCGATCCGCTGCAAATGATGGCAGGGCCTGCCAGCCATCCGGCTAGTCCGCTGAACGGCACAGGTCCATCCCTCGGCTTGCACGGCCTTCTCGATACGCCGCTCGATCCGCTTGCACTGTTCGACGCGCCAGATCGAACCGGGTTCGGTTCGATCTGGAATGACCCGGGCTGGAATGAATCGGCCGCGACGGATTTATTCGCCGATCTGGCGGCTGCGCCTGCTCACGGTGATTTCAAGGCGTCGCACCGGGATACGTTGCCCGGCAATGCAATCCGTGACGACATGCCGGAATTGAACGGCCACCTGCGGTTGAAGATCGCATTGCCGCCAGATAACCGCGGTTCGTTAGAGCCGCCGGCGTCGCGGCGACCTCTGGAACCGCTGGCTCCCGTTGTTCCAGAGCTCGCGGCAATGACGGTGGCCGAGGCTTCGCCTTCAGCCGAATCGCCCTCGTTGCATGGCGCCCCAACGGGGCAAGCTGACTATCGGATTGCCGTTGGCGAAACACACCATGAACTCGCTCGCGTCATGCAGCCGCCCGCACCGGACTACAGCGGAAAACTTCATACGCAGACCGCGCTGGGCAACAAAAGGCCGATCAGGTTACGCGTACCCCTCAGGCCAGTGACCCATCCTGCGCCGCCGGTTGCGCCGGCAGAGGAACCACCGGCGTCGCAGAGCCTCCTCGTCCGGGCCTTTCTCGAAGGCGCCGGCGCATTGCCTGATGCGGACGACAACGCCAGTTTGACGCCGGAAATCATGCACGCGCTCGGCGCGTTGGTCCGCACACTAAAGCGGCAAGTCACGTAGATCGAGGCGGAGTGTGGATCTGCCGCGCACGGAAATTGAGCGCCGTGCGCACTACCGCCCGAAACCGACCGGAGCGCGCGTTTTTGTCCCGGACCACCCGCCGTAGCGGGTCGCCCGGTCCCCTCTGCTATATTGTCTCCATCCCGTCCCTATCTTTCACTACGCGTGGAACAACTTCCCTTATGGGCGCAGATCGGCGCCGTCTTTCTGCTGCTTATCTGCTCCAGCTTCTTTTCGATTTCCGAAACGGCGATGATGGCGATCAACCGCCATCGCCTGAAACACCTTGCCAACCAGAATGCGCTCGGCGCCCGGACCACTCAAGGCCTGCTCGCGCACACCGATCAGCTGCTAAGCGTGGTCCTGATCGGCAACAATCTGTTCAACACGATCATTCCGGTGCTCACCACCTCGATCGCGCTGCATACGTTCGGCCGCAATAACGTCGTGCTGTCCATCGCGACCGGTATCGTCGCGTTCCTGATCATCGTGTTCGCGGAAATCACGCCGAAGATCGTCGGCGCGACGTTCCCGGAGAAGATCGCCCTGCCGGCCAGCCTCCTGATCGCACCGATGATGCGCGTCGGCAGGCCGCTCGTCTGGTTCGTCAATCTGTTCGCGAACACGATCTTGCGCGTGCTGCATATCAATACCAAAGGCGCCCACGATCAGCGGCTTTCTACGGAAGAGCTGCGCACCATCGTGCTCGAATCAGGCAGCTTCATGCCGACCAAGCACCGAAGCATTCTGTTGAACCTGTTCGACCTCGAGAACATTTCCGTCGACGACGTGATGATCCCGCGCCGCCGCATCGAAGCGCTCGACTTCGACGCGCCGTTCGAACAGATCCTGCATCAGCTGGAAACCTGCTATCACAACAAGCTGATCGTCTATCAAGGCGATATCGACCGGGTGCTCGGCGTGCTGCACGTCCGCAAGACACTGGCGGCGCTGCACAATCAGGAACTGGAGCGCGAGACGCTGCGCGAGTTGCTGGCCGAGCCGTATTTCGTGCCGAGCGGCACACCGGTATTCCAGCAACTGCAGTATTTCCAGGAAAGCCGCCACCGCACGGCGTTGGTCGTGAACGAATACGGCGAGCTGCAAGGGCTGGTTACGCCGGAAGACATTATCGAAGAGCTGATCGGCGAATTCACCACGTCGATTCCGCGTAGCGCCAATTCGCGCGGCGGCTGGAACGAGAGCGGCGAATGTATCGTCGCGGGCAGCATGCCGCTGCGCGAATTGAACCGCTGGCTGCATCTCACACTGCCGACCGCCGGGCCGAAAACGCTCAACGGCCTGATTCTCGAGATTCTCGAAGAGATTCCGGACGGAGACGTATGCGTGCAGATCGGTGAGGTGAAACTCGAAGTGATGCGTAGCGACGACCAGGCTATTCGCACCGTCAAACTGTTCAAACCACCCGTTCGCTCAGGCGCCAAAGCCGCCAAAACCGCGCGCGGCTAAACCCGGCACGTCACAGCATCGCATATCGGCGCAGTGCGTGCCATTAGCCGAACGGCTGAATGGCGATGCCGGCGGTCTTACCGGATGATGAAGTCGTCGTGTTCTACAGGCGGCTCATTACCGGTCTCTCATGCAAGCTTCTATTCAACATACGGCGTCGTTGCGGCCCGTCGTTCTGGACAGCGAAAGCCCAGCCAAACCCAGGCATAACGCCTTTGCGACCGACCCCAGTGTCGGCGCCAATCTCAACGCGAGTCTCGCCGACTCCGACAACGCGCCTGCCGTACGCCTCTTGACCGAGACATTGCAGGAGGCAACCCGCCGCAATGCATCGGACCTGCACATCGAGCCGGCGGAGCATGGCTGGCGCGTGCGTTTGCGTATCGACGGCGTACTTCATGAGATTCCTCCGCCCCCTGCGCATCTGCGCGACGCGTTCATCACGCGCGTGAAGGTGCTGGCGCGCATGGATATCGCCGAGCGGCGCGTGCCGCAGGACGGCCGGCTGCGTATTGCCACGTCGCCTGGCCGCGTCGAAGACTATCGCGTCAACTCGCTGCCCACCCTGTTCGGCGAAAAGCTGGTGCTGCGCAGGCTCGACGCGCTGCCCACCCATCTTTCGCTCGACTCGCTCGGCCTCGATCCACAGCAACGTGAAGTCGTCGATGCCGCTATTCGCGCGCCGCATGGCCTCGTGCTTGTCACCGGTCCAACGGGAAGCGGCAAAACCCTGTCGCTGTACTGCTTTTTGCACATGCTCAACGACGAGGCGCGCAATCTGTGTTCGGTGGAAGACCCGGCGGAGATCCAGTTGGCCGGCATTAATCAGGTCAGTGTGCGCGAAAAAACCGGTCTGACTTTCGCGGTAGCGTTGCGCGCGTTTCTCCGTCAGGACCCTGACGTCATCATGGTCGGTGAAATCCGCGACGAAGAAACCGCCGATGTCGCCGTGAAGGCCGCGCAGACCGGCCACCTGGTCCTGTCGACCTTGCACACGAACGACGCGCCGGCCGCCGTCGCGCGCCTGATCGACATTGGCGTCGAACCATACAACCTGGCGGCCGCCCTAAAGATGGTGACCGCACAACGGCTGGTGCGGCGGCTCTGCGTGGCGTGTCGCACACTCGCGCCACAATCCGCGGCGGCGCTGCGAGCAGCGGGTTTCGCCGACGACCACCTCGACGGCTGGCAACCGTACGCCGCCAGCGGATGCGCGGCCTGCCACGGTATCGGCTACCGGGGCCGCGTCGGCGTTCACCAGGTGATGCCCGTCTCCGACGCAATGCGTGAGTTGATCGTGGCACGCGCAAGCACACATGAGCTGGCCCGGCTCGCGCAAACCGAACAGATTGCCACCTTGCGCGCCGCAGCCCTGGCGCGTGTGCGCGACGGCACGACGAGCCTTACCGAAGCGCTAGCGGCCACCGAAATCGCATGAGCACCGCGACGACTCTCCCACCGCCCGCCGCCGAGATGCGTTTCAGATGGCGTGGTATCGATGCCGACGGCGTACACAAAACCGGTGCGCTCATTGCACCGGATGTCAGCACCGCACGGGCCATACTCAAACGCGAAAAGCTGTTCCTCGTCGAACTCGAGACGCGCGGTGAGGCACCCCGTCCCCGGACCCGCACCCCTGACGTCACCGTGTTCACACGCCAGCTCGCCAGTCTGCTTCGCGCCGGTTTGCCGCTGGCGCCTTCGCTGGACCTGCTCGCGCAAGCGCAGAGTTCACGCCGGCAAGGCATGCCGCGGATCGTCGGCGCGCTGGCACGCGACATCACCGGAGGCCTGCGCTTCTCCGCAGCGTTGCAGCGGCATCCTGCGCAGTTCAACGCGTTGTACTGTCAGCTCGTCGAAGTCGGCGAAGCAGCCGGCGCGCTGCCGGCCGTCCTCGCCCGGATCGCCGACGACCGCGAACGCGCCGCCGCGCAGCGTGCCAAGGTACGCGCCGCGCTCACCTATCCGGTCGCGATCCTGTTGCTTGCGATCGCCATTACCGCAGCGTTGCTGGTGTGGGTCGTGCCGACCTTCAAGCAGATCTTCGACGGCTTCGGCGCGACGTTGCCCGCGCCCACGCAGTTCGTGCTGGCCTTGTCGGCGGGCGCGGCGCGATGGAGCATTCCTCTGGCCGTCATGATCTTCGCAGCGGGTTCGGCTGTGACGTTTCTGCTACGACGTTCCGAAGCAGCGCGCATCCGGTTCGCGCGCATATCGCTGACAATGCCGGTCGCCGGTCCGTTGCTGCGTACCTTGTGCGCCGCGCGCTGGAGCCGCGCGCTCGGCACTTTGCTGTCGGCCGGCACACCGCTCGCGGACGCGTTCGATTCACTGACTCACGCCACCGGCAACGCTTTCTTCGATCGCGCAACGGTGGAGATTGCCGGCCGTTTGCGGCGCGGCGAACGGCTCGCCGCCGCCATGCGCGCGGCGCATTGCTTTCCACCGGAGGTCGTGCAGCCGGTAGCGGTCGCCGAGGAATCCGGAGCGCTCGACACAATGCTGATCGATGTGGCGTCGCTCGCCGATCGTCAGGTAGACGAAAAGATCGGCACACTCTCGAGCCTGTGCGAGCCGCTTGTCATCATCGTGCTGGGTACGCTGGTCGGTGGCCTGGTGATCGCAATGTATCTTCCCATTATTCAACTCGGCAACGTGGTGTAGCATCGCAGCCGAATCCCACCCTTTATATGCAGGCGACCCTTCCGCTCGTGTCAGATACTTCTTCCAGCCTGTTTCCGGGCCTGTTTTCGGACCTGTTGCCTGGCCACTTCGCAACCGGTCTCGGCGTGGCGTTCGGCAGCTTGCCCACCGGCCTGCAGATCGCATTCGCGATCGTGTTCGGCCTCGTGATCGGCAGTTTCCTGAACGTGGTCGTGCATCGGGTGCCCATCATGCTGGAGCGTGCGTGGCGCGAAGAAATCAGCGAGGCCACCGAACAACCGCTCGCGGACGACGGCTTGCCCGCCCGCTACAACCTGTGGCTGCCGCGCAGCGCGTGTCCTCACTGCGGCCACGTGCTCAAGTCATGGGAAAACCTGCCGGTGCTGAGCTACCTGTTGCTGCGCGGGCGCTGCTCCGCATGCAAGACACGCATAAGCGTGCGCTACCCGCTGCTCGAAATAGCGAGCGCCGCCTTTGCAGCCGGCGCGCTTGCGCTATATGGGCCGACCGGCATGGCACTCGCCGCCTTCGGACTCTGCGCGGCCTTGCTCGCAATGAGCGCGATCGACATCGACACACATCTGCTTCCTGACGCCATGACGCTGCCGCTGCTGTGGGCCGGCTTGATCGTGAACTTCAACGGCATGTTTGCGAGCCTCCACGACGCCGTGCTGGGTGCGATCTTCGGCTATCTGGTGCTGTGGGCCGTGCATTGGCTGTTCCGTCTGGTGCGCGGTGTCGAAGGTATGGGTTATGGCGATTTCAAACTGCTGGCTGCGCTCGGCGCATGGCTCGGCTGGGCGGCGCTACCGCAGATCGTGGTGATCGCGGCGGTTGCCGGCGCGGTAGTCGGTCTCGCGGCGACATGGCGCGGCCGCATGCGTTTCGAAGAACCGCTGCCGTTCGGGCCGTTTCTCGCAGCGGGCGGCGCCGTTACGCTATTTCTCGGGACGCCGCTTTATCTGGCGTTGGGAGGCTGAAGCATGTTTACTGTGGGATTGACCGGTGGCATCGGCAGCGGCAAATCGACCGTGGCCGACCTGTTCGCCGCGCACGGCGTGCCGCTTGTCGACACGGATCTGATTGCGCACCGCATCACGGCGCCGCACGGCATTGCCATGCCGCAGATCGCTGCGGAGTTCGGCGATTCGTTCGTCGCTGCAGACGGCTCGCTCGACCGCGCCCGCATGCGCACCTTGGTATTCAGCGACGATGGCGCGCGCAAGCGGCTCGAAGGCATCACGCATCCGCTGATTCGTGCGGAGACCGAGCGCGAGCAGCGTGAGGCGCAAGGACCGTATGTGATCGTGGTGGTGCCGCTGCTGGTGGAGTCGGGTAGCTGGAAAACGCGCGTGAATCGGGTGCTGACGGTCGACTGCAGCGTCGAGACGCAAATCGCGCGCGTGATGAGCCGCAATGGGTTTAGCCGTGAACAGGTGCTCGCAATCATCGCCCGCCAGGCAACGCGCGAAGCACGCCTAGCCGCAGCCGACGACGTGATCGACAACGACAACACGCCGCTGGAGGCACTGAGGGCTGAGGTCGCGGCACAGCATCGCGTGTACCTGTCACTCGCCGACGCTTGAGGGGACGCGTACGCGAGGGCCGCGCGAGAGCGCAGACATGCTGTCACGTGTGGCCGCACCCCTTCAGATCTGGTGAACTTTGCGGCAAGGCAAGAGCCAAAGCGCGCTGAAAACCCGCTAAAACACGCAAAAAAAATTGTGAGAGTGCGCTGAAAAAGTGCGTGATTGCTAGGGTAGTCTCACGGCATTAGAATGTTCTGCATTCCCGTCACCGACCACGCCCGAGGCGAGCCCGCTTGATCCTTTACGAGTATCCCTTCAACGAGCGAATCCGGACGCTATTGCGCCTCGAAGATCTGTTCGAGCGCTTCACGTTCTTTCTGACTCAGGAAGACGCCCGGGAACATCACGTCGCACTGACAACGTTGTTCGAAATCTCAGAGGTTGCGGGTCGCGCGGATCTGAAGTCCGATCTGATGAAGGAGCTCGAGCGCCAACGGCAGACCCTCGCGCCGTTCCGGGGCAATCCGGGTATCGAGCAGAACGCGCTGGAGGCGGTGCTGGGAGAAATCGAGCAGACCTTGTCCGGGCTTTCGCAGATGCAAGGCAAAACCGGCCAGCATCTGGCCGACAACGAATGGCTCGCCAGCATCCGTAGCCGCGCGATCATCCCGGGCGGCACCTGCAAGTTCGATTTGCCTTCGTACTACGCATGGCAGCAGATCCATCCTGACCAGCGCCGGCAGGACATCGCCAAATGGGTCACGCCGCTGCTGCCGTTGCGCGATGCGGCAACCATCGTGCTGCGCCTCGCGCGCGAATCGGGCCAGGCGTCCAAGGTCATGGCGATGCAGGGCAGCTATCAGCAGATGCTGTCGGGTCGTTCATACCAGTTGATGCAGGTACGGGTGGCGCCTGAATTGCGGGTGATTCCAGAGGCCAGCGCCAACAAGTACATGCTCTGGGTGCGGTTCACGGTGCAAGACGGCGATTTGCGTCCACGCGCGGTGGATGTCGACGTGCCGTTCCAGCTCACGCTTTGCAGCCTGTAATGCCTGCCCTGTAGAACCGAATCGCGGGGCCGCGGCTTTAAAGCGGCGAAAAATGCCCCTATATTCGTTACTTGTCCCGTTTCCGATCGACTGCCTGACCGTATGCCTACCGTCGTCAAATGCCCCACTTGTGGGAAGGATGTCCGCTGGACTCCCGAAAACCGCTTCCGCCCCTTCTGCTCCGATCGCTGCAAGCAGATCGACCTCGGCGCCTGGGCCACTGAGAAGTACAAGATAGGCGGCACAGAGGAAGAAACGCCGCCGGATGAATCGCCTGGCGGGGACTACACCCCGCATTGAACGCAGCAGGCCGCAGACATATACCGCGCCGCGTGGCCGCGGCGTGCTGCAGTTATGCGGGACGACGCTGCTCACGCAGCGCCGTTTAAAACCGCCGGCTGTTTTTCTAGTTTTTCTCAGCCGCGAGCCATTCCAGCACGGGAATCGTCGCCGGCAACAGTGGTGAGACATCCGCCGGCAGCGCTTGCCAGACAAATGCCTGACCTTCGCGGCCATGCGGTTCGCCGGTCCACTGCGTCACCTTGCAGAAGAACAGCCGTACGTAGGCATGCGGGTAATCGTGCTCGAGTGTGTGCCAAAGATGGCTTGCCTTGACGTCGATACCCAGTTCCTCGTGCAGCTCACGCGCTAGCGCGGCCTCGACCGACTCGCCCGCTTCCAGCTTGCCGCCCGGAAACTCCCAATACCCTTCGTATGGCTTGCCTGCCGGACGCTGCGCCAGCAGATAACGTCCGTCCGGCTGAATCAGCACGCCGACGGCGACTTCAGTCACCGGGCGTCCGGCGCCGTTCTTCTGCGCGTCGCTCATGCCGAGGTCTTCCGTCCAGACCAGTCGCGCGCGAATTGCCACGCGACGCGCCCCGAGCGCGAACCGCGCTCCAGCGCCCACACCAGCGCATCGCCGCGCGCCGCTTCGACTTCCGCGTCGTCGCAGCCGAAATGGCGCAGCCAGTGGCCGATGATCGACAGGTAGTCGTCCTGCTTGAACGGATAGAAGCTGACCCACAGCCCGAAGCGCTCGGACAGCGAGATCTTTTCTTCGACCAGTTCGCCCGGATGAATCTCGCCGTCGGACGTGTGCTTGTACGTCTCGTTGTCGCTCATGTACTCGGGCAACAGGTGGCGGCGATTGGACGTCGCGTAGATCAGCACGTTGTCCGACTGCGCGGCGATCGAGCCGTCCAGCGCGACCTTCAGCGCCTTGTAGCCCGACTCGCCGTCTTCGAACGACAGGTCGTCGCAGAACACCACGAAGCGCTCCGGCCGCTGCGCAATCAGATCGACGATGTCGCCAAGATCATGCAAATCGTCTTTATCCACTTCGATCAGGCGCAGGCCGTCTTTCGCATAGGCGTTCAGGCAAGCCTTGATCAGTGAGGACTTGCCGGTACCCCGCGCGCCCGTCAACAGCACATTGTTGGCCGGCTGCTTGTGTACGAACTGACGCGTGTTCTGCTCGATCAATCCTTTCTGACGATCGATGTTTTGCAGGTCGTCGAGCGTGATCGACGAAATGGCCGGAACCGGTTGCAAATAGCCGCGCCCCTGGCGCTTGCGCCAGCGAAAAGCGACCGCCGCCGACCAGTCGATCTCCGGTGCAGCGGGCGGAAGCATGGCTTCGAGGCGGACGAGCACGGCTTCGGCCCGGGTCAGAAACTGTTCGAGTTTATCCATGACTGTGAGGTAAGCGGCCCGAAAGCCGCGTCAAAACCCTGGTGAGAAACCTGGTTACGAACGATAGTCGGCGTTGATGCTCACGTAGTCGTGCGACAGATCGCAAGTCCAGATCGTGGCTTGCGCATCGCCGCGGCCGAGTACGACACGAATGCCGATCTCGCTCTTTTTCATGACGCGCTGGCCGTCTTCCTCGCGGTAGGCCGGATTGCGGCCGCCGGCAGTGGCGACCAGCACGTCGTCCAGATACAGATCGATCTTGCCGACGTCGAGATCGTCCACGCCGGCATAGCCGATGGCCGCGAGAATGCGGCCGAGATTCGGATCCGATGCATAGAAGGCCGTTTTCACGAGCGGCGAGTGGCCGATCGCATACGCGATCTGGCGGCATTCGCCGACGCTCGAACCGCCTTCGACATGCACGGTCATGAATTTGGTCGCGCCTTCGCCGTCGCGCACGATCAGTTGTGCGAGGGTCTGGGCGACTTCGGTCACCGCGTCGCGCAGCGCTGCATAAGCGGGCGAATCGGTGGACGTGATCGCCGGCAGGCTCGATTGGCCCGAGGCGATCAGGATGAAAGAATCGTTGGTCGACGTGTCGCCGTCGATCGTGATGCAGTTGAACGAGCGGTCCGCCACGTGCTTGACCAGTGCGTCGAGCACCGGTTGCGCGACGTTAGCGTCGAACGCGAGAAAGCCGAGCATGGTCGCCATGTTCGGCTTGATCATGCCGGCGCCCTTGCTGATGCCGGTGAGCGTGACCGTGTGGCCGTCGATCGTGACCTGGCGCGAGGTGGCTTTCGGCAAGGTGTCCGTGGTCATGATCGCCTGAGCGGCGTCGTACCAGTTGGCTTCCTTGCGGTTCGCCAGCGCGGCAGGCAGACCGGCCTTCAGACGATCGACCGGCAACGGTTCCAGAATCACGCCCGTCGAAAACGGCAGAACCTGTTCCGGTGTGATGTCGGCGAGACGCGCGAGTTCAGCGCAGGTTTCGCGTGCAGCCACGAGGCCCGGTTCACCCGTGCCCGCGTTCGCGTTGCCGGTGTTGATCACCAGCGCGCGAATCGGCTTGCCGCCGTGGCGCACGCGCTCCAGATTCTCACGGCACACCGTGACGGGCGCTGCGCAAAAGCGGTTCTGCGTGAACACGCCGCCTACCGTCGCGCCGTCACCAACGGAAATGACCAGCACGTCCTTGCGGTTCGGCTTGCGGATATTCGCCTCCGCCCAGCCCAGCGTAACGCCGGCGACAGGGTGAAGTTGAGCGGGATCGATCGAGGGGAAATTGACAGCCATGGTCGCGACCTGTCGAAGAAAATGCCGGCAGGCGCCGGCATCGATGGAAACGGAAACTGATGGCTCGAGCGCGTTGCCGAACCACCGCGAAATCACCAGCAACGTGCTGGGTAAAAACGAAGCGGCGCGCTTAAAGCGCGCCGCTTTCACCCATTATGCGATCCTACCGTGACACTGTTTGTACTTCTTGCCGCTACCGCACGGGCAAGGGTCGTTGCGGCCGACCTTCGGCACATTGTCCACGCTCACGTCCGACCCAATGGCGTGCGAGGAACCGTGGCTCATCGCGTCGCCGATCATTGCCGCGGTCGCCGCTTCCGCAGCGGCGGGTGCTGCCGCTTCGGCGAATTCGGCATGACGGAACTCGACGTTTTCGAGGTGGCTGCCCTGCTCTTCGTATTGCTCGGCAGCCTGTTCCAGCTGTTCCGGCGACTGGATCTGCACGTTCATCACGACACGCGTGACTTCGAGCTTCACGGCGTCGAGCATGGCGGCGAACAGTTCGAATGCCTCGCGCTTGTATTCCTGCTTCGGATTCTTCTGCGCGTAACCGCGCAGATGGATACCCTGGCGCAGGTGGTCGAGCGCCGCGAGGTGTTCGCGCCAGCTGCGATCCAGCGTTTGCAGCATGATCGAGCGTTCGAACGCGCTGAACGATTCGCGGCCAACCTGTTCGACTTTCGATTCGTACGCTTCGTTCGCCGCAGCTTCGACCGCTTCGAGAATCTCGTCCGCGCTGATCGAGTTCGACTCGTTGATCATTTCCTGGATCGCGAGGTCGAGCTGCCATTCGTTGCGCAGCACTTCCTCCAGCTCGGGCACGTCCCACTGCTCTTCGATGCTGCCGGCCGGAACGAACTGATGAACGATATCGGCGATCACACCGCCGCGCATCGCGCCGATGGTTTCGGTGATGTCGTTCGCTTCGAGCAATTCATTGCGCTGCTGGTAGATCACCTTGCGCTGATCGTTCGACACATCGTCGTATTCGAGCAATTGCTTGCGAACGTCGAAGTTGCGCGCTTCAACCTTGCGCTGCGCCGATTCGATCGAACGCGACACGATGCCCGCCTCGATCGCTTCGCCTTCCGGCATCTTCAGGCGGTCCATGATCGCGCGCACGCGATCGCCCGCGAAAATGCGCAGCAGCGGATCTTCCAGCGACAGATAGAAGCGCGACGAACCCGGATCGCCCTGACGGCCGGCACGGCCGCGCAACTGGTTGTCGATCCGGCGCGATTCGTGACGTTCGGTGCCGATGATATGCAGACCGCCCGCGGCCTTCACCTGGTCGTGCAGCGCCTGCCATTCGTCGTGCAGTTTCTGGATGCGGGTTTGCTTCTCGGCGTCAGAAAGCGTTTCGTCCTGTTCGATGAACGACGCCTGCTTTTCGGCGTTGCCGCCGAGCACGATGTCGGTACCGCGACCGGCCATGTTGGTGGCGATCGTGACGCGCTTCGGACGGCCTGCTTCCGCGACGATCTCGGCTTCACGCGCGTGCTGCTTGGCGTTCAGCACTTCGTGCGGCAAGCCAGCCTGCTTCAGCAGATGCGACAGCAATTCCGAGTTTTCGATCGACGTCGTGCCGACCAGCACCGGCTGACCACGCTCATGGCAATCGCGGATGTCGCGGATCACCGCGTCATAGCGCTCTTTGGCGGTCTTGTAGATCTGATCCTGCTTGTCGATCCGCTTCGGCGGACGGTTGGTCGGGATCACGACCGTTTCGAGACCGTAGATCTCGTTGAATTCGTACGCTTCGGTATCGGCCGTGCCGGTCATGCCGGACAGCTTCGCGTACATACGGAAGTAGTTCTGGAACGTGATCGAGGCGAGCGTCTGGTTCTCGCTCTGGATCTTGACGTGTTCCTTCGCCTCGACAGCCTGGTGCAAGCCATCCGACCAGCGGCGCCCCGACATCAGACGGCCGGTGAATTCGTCGACGATCACGACTTCGGCGTTCTGCACGACGTAGTGCTGATCCTTGAAGAACAGCGTGTGCGCACGCAGGGCGGCGTACACGTGGTGCATCAGCGTGATGTTCTGCGGCGCGTACAGGCTTTCGCCCTCGCCGATCAGGCCCCATTCGGAGAGCAGGCGCTCGGCCTTTTCATGGCCCGATTCCGTCAGGAAAACCTGGCGGCCTTTCTCGTCCAGCGTGTAGTCGCCCGGCTTTTCGACGCCGGTGCCGTCCGCCTTCTCTTCGCCGATCTGACGTTCGAGCAGCGGCGGCAGCGCGTTCATGCGCACGTAGAGTTCGGTGTGATCTTCGGCCTGGCCGGAGATGATCAGCGGCGTACGGGCTTCGTCGATCAGGATCGAGTCGACCTCGTCGACCACCGCGAAATTCAGCGCTCGCTGCACGCGCGCGTCGGTCTCGTAGACCATGTTGTCGCGCAGGTAGTCGAAGCCGAATTCGTTGTTGGTGCCGTAAGTGATGTCAGCGGCGTACGCTTCCTGCTTCGCGCCATGATCCATCTGCGACAGGTTGATGCCGACCGACAGACCGAGGAAGTTGTACAGACGCGCCATCCATTCGGCGTCGCGCTGGGCCAGGTAGTCGTTGACCGTGACGACGTGCACGCCGCGGCCGGACAGCGCATTCAGGTACACCGGCAGCGTGGCGACGAGCGTCTTGCCTTCGCCAGTGCGCATTTCGCCGATCTTGCCGTAATGCAGGACCATGCCGCCGATCAGCTGCACGTCGAAGTGGCGCATTTTCAGCACCCGCTCGCTGGCCTCGCGGCACACCGCGAAGGCTTCCGGCAGGAGCTTGTCGAGCGACTCGCCACTCGCGACGCGCTGGCGGAATTCACCCGTTTTGGCGCGCAGTTGGTCGTCCGTCAATTGCTCGATCTGCGGCTCGAGCGCATTGATCGCCGTGACGGTCTTTTGATATTGCTTGACTAGCCGCTGGTTGCGGCTGCCAAAAATCTTCTGTAGAAAACCGGTGGTCATCGGATCGGTGTCTGCGTCGCGGCTTCGGCTGGTTCGCGGCGTGCGGTTAGGCACGTGCGCTCCGGGGTCGGAAGGGCCTCGGCGGCTTAGTCCAAGAGTGAATTCGAATCGGGCATTTTAGCACGCGCCCCCGCCCGCGCCTGTGTCAGCCGTGCGACGCTGACAAGGCGCAAAAAGCCCGCCGCAGCGACGTCCGACGGTACGCATCAAGGCGGGTCCGCATGCATCCCGCGCGGTACAATCGCGGCGTGAACGCACATGGGGTGCGAACGCGCCATCACTATCGAACATGAGCCGTATTCCGTCCTTTTCAAGGCCGCCGCCCAAGCAGTTCAAGGCGCGCCGTCCGCAGCCCGTCGCCGAAGTGCTGAATCGCACCGACGCATTCGTGGCCCTGCGCGCGGGCGTCGAGCAGATTGCGGCGCTGGAAAAGGATTTGCGCGAGCTGCTGCCGGACTATCTGGCCACGAGCGTGGAGCCCAGCTTCATCAAGGACGGCGTGCTGGCCCTATTTGCCGCGCACAATGCGCTGGCCGCGCGGCTGCGCCAGATCGAACCGCGATTGCTGTCGGATCTGCAGCAGCGTGGCTGGCCAGTGAATGCGCTGAGAATTCGCGTGCGGCCGCAGCCTTTGAAGGAACCGCCGCCCGTCAAACAGGCACGCATGACGCCAGTCGGCGCGGACGCCTTGCACGCGCTCTCCCAATCGCTCGCGCCCTCGCCGCTGCAGGAAGCGTTGGCGAAAATGGCAGCGCGGCATCGGAGAAATCGCTGACCAAAAAAATAAGCGGCCCAGATGGGCCGCTTATTTTTCATCCATTCGCTTCGGAGATTTCATCCGAAGGCGTTAAGCCGATCAGGCAAACGCCGTTTGCGTTTCGTACGCGAAGCCGCGCGGCGCCTTCTGCGTGTCGTCGAACGTGACGATTTCGTACGCGTCTTCATGTGCCAGCAACTCGCGCAGCAGTGCGTTGTTCAGGCCGTGGCCCGATTTGTACGCCGTGTACGAAGCCAGCAACGGATGACCGATCACATACAGATCGCCGATCGCGTCGAGCATCTTGTGCTTCACGAATTCGTCGTCGTAACGCAGACCGTCGTTGTTCAGAATGCGGTATTCGTCCAGCACGATGGCGTTATCCATGCTGCCGCCGCGCGCCAAACCGAGTTCGCGCATCATTTCCACTTCATGCGCAAAGCCGAACGTACGCGCACGGGCGATTTCCCGCACGTACGACGTATTGGCAAAATCCACTTCCAGCGCCTGGCCGGTTTTATCCACGGCCGGGTGACGGAAATCGATGGTGAATTTGAGCTTGAAGCCGAAATACGGATCGAGGCGCGCGAATTTATCGCCGTCGCGAATTTCGACCGGCTTGGTGACCTTGATGAATTTCTTCGGTGCGTTCTGTTCTTCAATACCAGCCGACTGAATCAGAAACACGAACGAGCCTGCACTGCCGTCCATGATCGGAATTTCTTCGGCGGTGACGTCGACATACAGGTTATCGATGCCGAGGCCCGCGCATGCGGACATCAAATGCTCGACGGTCGACACGCGCGCGCCGTCTTTCTGCAGCACGGACGCCAGACGCGTATCGCCAATCGCCATCGCCGACGCGGGAATATCCACCGGCGTGGGTAAATCCACGCGCGAGAACACAATGCCGGTGTTCGGCGCCGCCGGGCGGAGTGTCAGTTCGACTTTGCGCCCGGAATGCAGGCCAATGCCGACTGTCTTGACGATTGATTTGATAGAGCGCTGCTTCAACATGGTGATCTTCTATTCGATTGAAAATCCCAATCGGGACTTTTTATTCCATAGCGCGAAGTATACTCCAATACCCTAAGGAGCGTCGTTGCACGGAACGTATCAATCTGTTTCGCTGCGTTACCCAAAGGGCGCCCGTCAGGAAAGCGTGACGGGCCGATGTCCGGAACGGAGGCGTTTCCGGTCATCGACCCGCGTAACGGCCTGTCACAAAAGCGTCTTATGCGCCGTTGCCCTGATACAACGCGTGAACCGCGCAGACCTGGGACCTGGGCATCCAACGCCACCGTGACTAGCTCAACGTAGCGAGGATACTCTCTGCATCGCTGACTTCGAATTTGCCGGCAGCCTCGACGTTCAACGTCTTGACCACGCCGTCGTCGACAACCATTGCGTAGCGCTGGGAACGGATTCCCATGCCGCGCGCCGACAAATCCTGCTCAAGACCGAGCGCCCGCGTGAAAGCCGCACTGCCATCCGCCATCATGCGCACCTTGCCCGAGGCGTGCTGATCGCGTCCCCACGCGCCCATTACGAACGCGTCGTTGACGGACACGCACCAGATCTCGTCAATGCCAAGCGCGCGCAACTGCTCGGCGTGCTCGACGTAACCCGGTACATGTTTGGCTGAACAGGTCGGTGTGAACGCGCCGGGCAATCCGAAGATCACCACGCGCTTACCCGCCGTCTGCTCGCGCACGTCGAAGCTGTTCGGCCCCAGCGTGCAGCCCGCCCGCGCGTCTTCGACGAACTCGAAGAGCGTCGCGTCGGGCAGCTTTTCACCTGCTTGAATCATGCTCAGTCCTTTGCATCGATGCGAAGCACACTCGCACGCCATCGTGTCGCAGTGAATGTTAGCGTCTGCCTAACTGCAGGCTCCGCCATCCGGCGACAGTTGCCCCATCCGCTTCGCGAATCCGAAGAGGGCACTTGTCCTTGCCGCGAATCAGACGATACGCGGCTTGTTCGCCGTTCACCCGCCACGCTCATGCATTCGTCCGCCAGCGCTGCGCTGCTATACAACCCGCAGCACGGCAACGAAAGCCTGCTCGCGCGCTCAGTCCGCCTGCTTGCGCAGGAATGCCGGAATGTCGTACGTGTCGACGCCCTTTTCCTGCAGCGCCTGCACGTGCGAAGCCGCCGTATCGCGCGACGTGCGCCACACAGCCGGCGTATCCAGCGCGCCGTAATCCGCCGTGCTTGCGTGCGATTGCGACGGTGCGTAAGCCGCGTGTGCGCTGATCGGCTGATTGTCCGTGCCGGTGCGCAGCAGCGTCATCGGTGCCGATTGCTGCTTCTTCGCCGCACGGCCCAGACCCGTTGCCACGACCGTCACGCGCAACGCGTCGCCCATTGCATCGTCGTACACCGCGCCGAAAATCACGGTTGCGTCTTCAGCAGCATAGCTCTTGATGGTGTTCATCACTTCGCGCGTTTCCGACAGACGCAGCGAACGGCTCGACGTGATGTTGACCAGCACGCCACGCGCGCCCGACAGATCCACCCCTTCCAGCAGCGGGCTGGCCACAGCCTGCTCGGCAGCCAGACGCGCGCGATCGACGCCGGCAACCGTCGCCGTGCCCATCATCGCCTTGCCCTGCTCGCCCATCACCGTCTTCACGTCTTCGAAGTCGACGTTCACCAGACCGTCGACGTTGATGATTTCCGCGATACCGGCAACTGCGTTGTTCAGAACGTCGTCTGCGCACTGGAAGCACTTGTCCATCTCGGCGTCATCGCCCATCACCTCGAACAGCTTGTCGTTCAGAACGACGATCAGCGAGTCGACGTGATCCTCCAGTTGCTGCGAACCGGCTTCTGCCACACGCATGCGCTTGCCGCCTTCGAATTCGAACGGCTTGCTGACCACGCCAACGGTCAAGATACCCATTTCCTTGGCGATCTGCGCGACCACCGGTGCTGCGCCCGTACCCGTGCCGCCACCCATGCCTGCGGTGATGAACACCATGTGCGCGCCGCGCAGTGCGTCGGCGATGCGCTCACGGGCTTCTTCTGCTGCCGCGCGGCCCATTTCCGGCTTGGCGCCGGCGCCCAGACCCGTGTTGCCGAGCTGGATCACCGCGGAAGCGCGCGAACGCGACAGAGCCTGCGCGTCCGTGTTCATCACGATGAAGTCGACGCCTTGCACGCCTTTGTTGATCATGTGCTGAACGGCATTGCCGCCAGCGCCACCTACTCCGATCACCTTGATGATGGTGCCGTTCGTTTCGGTTTCCAGCATCTGGAATTCCATGTTGCCTCCGTCAAGATAAAAAATTGCAGCCACTTCGGCCGTTATTCGGCAGGAGATCGGGCAACCTCCTGTCGCGCGCCGGCCGCCGGCACCAGCGCGTATTTACGTAAAACCGTTCAAAACTCGAATTCGTTAGAAGTTGCCGAGGAACCAGTCTTTCATTCGCGTGAAGACCTGACCCATCGACCCCGACTGCACCGCGACCTTGCGGCCGCGCATCCGTTGCGAGCGTCCTTCGACGAGCAGGCCCATCGCCGTCGAATAACGCGGGTTACGCACGACGTCCGCAAGACCACCCGCGTATTCCGGCACACCGATGCGCACCGGCTTCAGGAAAATGTCCTCACCGAGTTCGACCATGCCGAGCATCATCGACGCGCCGCCGGTCAGCACCACGCCGGAGCTCAGCAGTTCCTCGTAACCCGACTCGCGCACCACCTGCTGCACGAGCGAAAACAGTTCTTCGACACGCGGCTCGACCACCGCCGCCAAAGCCTGACGCGACAGCGTGCGCGGACCGCGCTCGCCGAGACCCGGCACTTCGATCATTTCGTCCGGATCGGCCAAGGCTTGCTTTGCAATGCCGTAGTCGACCTTGATGTCTTCCGCGTCCGGCGTCGGCGTACGCAGCGCCATCGCGATGTCGCTGGTGATCTGGTCACCGGCGATGGGAATCACCGCCGTGTGACGAATCGCGCCTTCGCTGAAAATCGCGATATCCGTCGTGCCGCCGCCGATGTCGACCAGCACCACGCCGAGTTCCTTTTCGTCTTCCGTGAGCACCGCCAGCGACGAGGCCAGCGGCTGCAGAATCAGATCGTTCACTTCGAGCCCGCAACGGCGCACGCATTTCACGATGTTCTGCGCCGCGCTCACCGCGCCGGTGACGATATGCACCTTCACTTCCAGGCGGATGCCGCTCATGCCGATCGGCTCGCGCACATCTTCCTGGCCGTCGATGATGAATTCCTGCGTCAGGATATGCAGCACCTGCTGATCGGTCGGAATGTTGATCGCCTTGGCCGTCTCGATCACGCGCGCCACGTCCGTCTGTGTGACTTCCTTTTCCTTGATCGCCACCATGCCGCTCGAATTGAAGCTGCGGATATGGCTGCCGGCGATCCCGGTAAATACGTTCGTGATCTTGCAGTCGGCCATCAGCTCGGCTTCCTCGAGCGCGCGCTGAATGGATTGCACGGTGGCTTCGATGTTCACCACCACGCCCTTCTTGAGCCCCTTCGATTCGCTCTGGCCGAGGCCGATCACCTCGTAGTGGCCCTCGCCCTTCAACTCGGCGACGATAGCCACTACCTTCGACGTCCCAATGTCGAGGGCGACCAGCAGATCTTTATAGTCTTTACTCATAGCGTGCTCATTGCGTGTGATGTCCGTTTACTTCTTGCCCTTGTCGGATTCGCTGATAAAGCGCATGCCAGCGGCACGAATCGCGAAACCGTTCGGATAGCGCAAGTCTGCATACTCGATATCCTTTCCCCAACGTTGCGTCACCGCGTTCCACGCCGCGGTCAGGCGCCTGCTCCGATCGAGCAAGGTGTCCTGATTGCGTTCGCGCCCAAGTTCCACCTGCATGCCGTTCGACAGCTTCACCGTCCACGCGTAACGCGGCGACAGCGTGACTTCTTCGGGCGTTGCGCCCAACGGCGCAAACCACTTCTTGAAATCGCTATAACGCGCCACGACTTCTTTGGCCGTTCCGTCCGGGCCGTCGAACGCGGGCAGCTCTTCTTCGAGCTCGCCCTGGTTCGCGGTGAACAGTTCGCCGTCCACGCTCACCAGCTGATCGCTGCCCCACGTCCCAAGCGGTTTGTACTCTTCAAGCGTGACAGCCAGCGCATTCGGCCAAACCCGCCGCACGCTCGCGTGACGCACCCACGGCATCTGTTCGAACGCCTGCCGCGCGACGTCGAGATCCACCGTGAAAAAGTTGCCTTTCAAGCGCCCTACTACACCGGCGCGCACCGTCGGCGAATTGATGTGCTCGGTGTCGCCGTCGATCTGGATTTCGCGCAACGCGAAATTCGGACGCTGGATCAACCAGTAACCGCCTGCCGCCAGCAGCACGAGCACCAGCAACGCATGCAATGCGTTGGCGGCGAGATTGAGCTGGCGAACGTTGTTCCACATGGTGTTGCTTTCGGGTTGTCCCGGTTAGTCCTTCGTTAGTCCTTGAGCGTCAGCGCCAAGACGCCGACAACCAGTTCCTGATAGCTGATGCCTACCGCACGCGCCGCTTTCGGCGGCAACGAGTGATCGGTCATCCCAGGCGCCGTATTCACTTCCAGGAAGTACGGGTTGCCATCCGCGTCCAGCATGAAATCGGCGCGGCCCCAATCGGTGCAGCCCAGTACGTCGAACGCGCGACGCGCCAGCACTTTCAGGCGTGACTCTTCGTCAGCCGACAAACCGCACGGAATCAGATACTGCGTGTCGTTCGCGATGTACTTCGCGTGGTAGTCATAGAACTCGCCGGCCGGCACGATGCGGATCACCGGCAGATCCAGATCGCCGGCAATGCACGCCGTGTACTCGCCGCCACCTTCGATGCTCTTCTCCACCACGACGATCTTGTCGTACTTGACCGCTTCGAGCAGGGCTGCCGGCAACGCGTCAGCGCTTTTCACCTTGATCACGGCGACGCTCGAGCCTTCGCTGGCCGGCTTCACGAACAGCGGCAAGCCGAGCTTCGCGATGATGTCTTTCGCGCGCGCTTCGTAGTCGTCGCCACGCAGCACGGCTTCGAACGGCGGTGTCGGAATACCGAGTTGCTGCCACACGAGCTTGGTGCGGAACTTGTCCAGACCGAGCGCCGAGCCGAGCACACCGCTACCGGTGTAACGGATGCCGTAAAAATCCAGCGCGCCCTGAATCTGGCCGTTCTCACCATAACCGCCATGCAGCGCGTTGAACGCGCGCACGAAGCCTTCGTCCTTCAACGCGGCGAGCGGACGCTCGGCCGGATCGAACGGATGCGCGTCGATACCGGCGTCGCGCAGACCTTGCAGCACGAGGCGGCCCGAATTGAGCGACACCTCGCGCTCAGCGGAATCTCCACCGAGCAGCACTGCCACTTTGCCGAATTGTTTGGGATCGATACCGCTCATTTCACTCACACCTTCGTCTCTTGCGCGAGGCGACCCGGCACACCGCCGATCGAACCCGCGCCCATCGTGATCACCACATCGCCGTCGCGCACCACTGCTGAAAGCGCGTCCGGCACTTCATCCACCGTATCGACAAACACCGGCTCCACCTTGCCCGCGACGCGCAGTGCGCGCGCCAGAGCGCGGCCGTCCGCCGCGACGATCGGCGCTTCGCCAGCCGAATAGACTTCGGTCAGCACGAGCGCATCGACGGTCGACAGCACCTTCACAAAATCTTCGAAGCAATCGCGCGTGCGCGTGAAGCGGTGCGGCTGGAAGGCCAGCACCAGACGGCGCCCCGGAAATGCGCCGCGCGCTGCCGCCACCGTTGCCGCCATTTCAACCGGGTGATGGCCGTAATCGTCGACCAGCGTGTACGCGCCGGCCGGTTTGCCTTCCGATACGACCGGTACTTCGCCGTAGCGCTGGAAGCGTCGGCCCACGCCGTTGAAATCCGCCAGCGCTCGCTGGATATCGGCATCTTTCACTTCAAGTTCAGTCGCAATGGCAATTGCGGCCAAAGCGTTCTGCACGTTGTGCTCGCCCGGCAGGTTCAAAACGATGTCGATCGGCGCCGCGTCTTCGCGCATGGCCGTGAAATGCATCTTGCCGCCGCGTGCTTCCACATTGACCGCGCGCACTTGCGCATCCGGCGCAAAGCCGTAACGGATGATCGGTTTCGACACGAACGGCAGGATCTCCTTCACGTTCGGATCGTCGACACACAGCACTGCGATGCCATAGAACGGCAGACGGTGCGTGAATTCGATGAACGCCTGCTTCAGGCGCGCGAAGTCGTGCCCGTAGGTGTCCATGTGGTCGGCGTCGATGTTCGTGATGACTTCGATCACCGGGAACAGATTCAGGAACGACGCATCCGACTCGTCCGCTTCGGCGACGATGAAATCGCCCGTACCCAGGCGCGCATTCGCGCCCGCGCTGATGAGGCGGCCGCCGATCACGAACGTCGGATCGAGTCCGCCCGCCGCCAGCACACTCGCCACCAGCGAGGTGGTCGTCGTCTTGCCATGCGTGCCGGCAATCGCGATGCCCTGCTTCAGGCGCATCAGTTCCGCCAGCATCACCGCACGCGGCACGATCGGAATACGGCGATGACGCGCGGCCAATACTTCCGGGTTGTCGCTGCGCACCGCCGTGGAAACGACCACGGCGTTCGCGCCTTCGATGTTCTCCGCCGCGTGACCGATCGCGATACGCGCGCCGAGTGCGGCGAGGCGATCAGTAATCGCGTTGCTCGACAGATCCGAGCCGCTCACCTGATAGCCGAGATTGACCAGCACCTCCGCGATGCCGCTCATGCCGACACCACCGATGCCGACAAAGTGAATATGTTTGACGATATGTTTCATTGCTTTCCTTCTGGGCTCGCGCCCGAAATCGAACCCGCCACAGTCGCGCAAATCTGCGCGACCTGTTCCGTGGCGTCGGGTTTCGCGAGCGAGCGCGAACGCTCTGCCATCTCTGCGAGAGTCTCTCGCGTCTGGCTGCGCAACCAGTCGGCGAGCATTTCCGCCGACAGATCGCGTTGCTGCACGACCAGCGCCGCGCCGTTATCGGCGAGGAACGCTGCATTAGTGGTTTGGTGATCATCTACTGCAAACGGGAACGGCACGAAGAACGCCGCCACGCCCACTGCTGAAATCTCCGACACCGTCATCGCGCCCGAACGGCAGATCACCAGATCCGCGTTCGCGTACGCGCTCGTCATGTCGTCGATGAAAGGCACGAGTTCGACATCGGCGCCGGCTTGCAAACCCGCTGCCGCGTAGTTCTCACGCAGTGCTTCAATATGCTTCGCGCCCGCCTGGTGCACGATGCGCGGCCGTTCATTCGGCGCCAGCAGCGCAACCGCGCGCGGCACCACTTCGTTCAACGCCGCAGCGCCCAGACTGCCGCCCACCACCAGCACATTCAACGGACCCGTGCGCTGCGCGTAGCGTGCTTTGGGTGCAATTGCGCGCGCAAGTTCCGCACGAATCGGGTTTCCGGTCCATTCGCCGTGCGGCAGCGCATTCGGAAATGCAACCAGCACCCGTTTGGCGACTTTCGCGAGCACCTTGTTGGCGAGACCCGCAATCGAATTCTGTTCATGCAGCACCAGCGGACGACCGCTCAATGCAGTCATCAAACCCGCCGGAAACGTGATGTAGCCGCCCATTCCGAGCACGACATCCGGTTTCACGCGACGCAGCACGCTCAGACTTTGCGAGCAGGCGCGCAGCAGATTCAGCGGCAACATCAGCTTGGTTTTCAGGCCCTTGCCGCGCAATCCGCCGAAGCGCACGTATTCCATCGGGATGCCGTGCTTCGGCACCAGCGTCGCTTCCATGCCCGCGGGATTGCCGAGCCATACGACCTTCCAGCCCCACGCCTGCATCAGATGCGCGACCGCGAGCCCAGGGAACACGTGTCCCCCGGTGCCACCGGCCATCACCATCAGCGTGCGTTGCGGGAGAACCGTCATACCTTCCCCCCACGCATCAACACCCGGTTCTCATAATCCACACGCATCAATACCGCCACCGCCACACAATTCAGCAAGATGCCCGAACCGCCGTAGCTGACGAGCGGCAACGTCAGCCCCTTAGTCGGCAGCAAGCCGAGATTCACGCCCATATTGATAAAGGTCTGCGCGCCGAACCAGATGCCGACGCCCTTCGCGACCAGCCCGGCAAAGGTGCGGTCAAGTGCGAGCGCCTGACGGCCGATCTCGAACGAGCGGCGCACGATCCAGTAGAACATCAGGATCACGACCAGCACGCCGACAAAACCAAGCTCCTCGCCAATCACCGCAAGGATGAAGTCGGTATGCGCTTCCGGCAGATAATTGAGCTTCTCGACACTGCCGCCCAGGCCCACGCCAAACCATTCGCCGCGCCCGAAAGCGATCAGCGAGTGCGTCAATTGATAAGCCTTGCCCTGCGCGTAGCGGTCGTCCCACGGATCGAGATACGCAAAAATCCGCTCGCGCCGCCACGGCGACGCCCACACCAGCAAGCTGAAGGTACCGACCGCGGTCGCCACCAGCCCGCCAAACAGCTTGCCATTCACGCCACCGAGGAACAGCACGCCCATCGCGATCGCGGCGATCACCATGAATGCGCCCATGTCCGGCTCGAGCAGCAGCAATGCGCCGACGAGCCCCACTGCTACCGCCATCGGCAGAAAGCCCTTGGCGAAGCTCTGCATGTACTCCTGCTTGCGCACCGTATAGTTCGCCGCGTAAATCGTCACGGCCAGCTTCATGATTTCCGACGGCTGCATGTTGGTGATGCCGAGCGGAATCCAGCGGCGCGCGCCGTTCACGCCCTTACCGACGTGCGGAATCAGCACGATTACGAGCGCGGCCAGCGAAATCAGGAAGAGCTTCGGCGCGTATTTGTCCCACGTCGAAATCGGGATGCGGAACGACACGACGCCGACCACCGAGCCCATCACCACGAAAATGATCTGGCGCACGAGGAATGCGTAGTCGTGGTACGACGCGTATTTCGGCGAATCGGGCATTGCGATCGACGCCGAATACACCATCACGACACCGAGACCGAGCAACGCGACGACCACCCACAGCAACGAGTGATCGTAGTCGAGCATCCGCGAGCGCAGCGGACGCACGCCGTTGACGGCGCTCGCGAGACCACTGCCGCCGGAGCGACCCGAGGTGCGCCCCGCGCCAGCCCCGCGACCCGTATCGTCAGCGCCGGCACGGGAGCCGGCCAGGCGTGAACCGAAGCGTTCCGACCAGCTCATATCATCGTCCCCCGTTCAGCCGCAATGTCTTCCACCGTGCTGCGGAACACTGCTGCACGATGGGCGTAACCCTTGAACATATCGAAGCTCGCGCAAGCCGGCGACAGCAGCACCGCGTCTCCCGGTTGCGCCAACGCGGTGGCGGCCCGCGTCGCTTCTTCGAGCGTCGCGTGGTCGGTCATTGCGATACCGGTGTCTTCCAGCGCGGTGCGAATCTGCGGTGCATCGCGGCCGATCAGCATCACGGCGCGGCACCAGCGCATCACCGGTGCGGCGAGCGGTTCGAAATCCTGGCCCTTGCCGTCACCGCCGGCAATCAGCACCGCGCGCTGCGCAAGACCATCCAGCGCGGCAACGGTCGCGCCGACGTTGGTGCCCTTGCTGTCGTCCACGTAATCGATACCCTCGATCGACGCGATCAATTCCACGCGATGCGGCTCGCCACGGTATTCGCGCAGGCCGTGGAGAAGCGGCGCGCCAGGCAGACCGATCGCGCGCGCCAAGGCATACGCGGCCAATGCGTTGGCGGCGTTGTGCAGGCCGCGAATACGCAGTGCGTCCGCCGGCATCAGGCGCTTGAGCGCGATGTTCTTCGGCGCCGCTACTTCGTTCTTGCGACGGCGCGTCGGCGCGGGCTCGTCGCTGGCGTCGCGATCGTGCGCTTCGACCAGCCAGATCATGCCGTTGTCACGCAGCAGGCCATAGTCGCCATCGTTCTTCGGCTCGGTGACGCCGAACGTGATCATCGCGGCATCGCTATCGGCCGAAGGCGCCAGCGCCATCACTCGCGCGTCGTCGCGATTCAACACACGCACGGTTTGTGTACCGAAAATGCGGCCCTTCGCGGCGGCATACGCATCGAGGCCGCCATGCCAATCCAGGTGATCCTGCGTGATGTTCAGCACGACCGCGGCATCCGGAGTAAACGTATGCGCGGTTTCCAGCTGGAAGCTCGACAGTTCCAGCACCCACACGTCGGGCAACGCGGTGTTGTCGATCGCTTCGCTGAGCTTGTCCAGCGCGGCCGGGCTGATGTTGCCCGCCACCGCGACCTTCTTCCCGGCGCGTTCGCACAGGAGACCGGTCAGGCTCGTCGTCGTGGTCTTGCCGTTGGTGCCGGTGATCGCGATCACTTTCGGCGCATAGCCGCTTTCGCCGAGCGTCTTCAATGCTTGCGCGAAAAATTCGAGTTCGCCCCAGACAGGGATGTCCCGCTCACGCGCCGCCGTGATCAACGGCAGCAAATCAGCGGCGAGCGGCGACAACCCCGGGCTGATCGCCACGAGTTCGACGCCTTCGAGCAACGAGAGCGAGAACGGCCCGCCGACGAACTCGGCATCGACGCTGTGCGCTTCCAGCGCGGACAGGTTCGGCGGTACCTCGCGCGTATCGGCCACACGCAGCCGACAGCCGTGCCGCGCGCACCAGCGCGCCATCGCGAGACCGGATTCACCGAGTCCCAGCACGAGCACCATCGGCTTTTGCCGATCCCGAAACTTCTCGCCAAACATCGCCTGCTTCCCCTAAATACGACTTAACGCAACTTGAGCGTGGACAAACCGAACAGACACAACATCAGGGTGATGATCCAGAAGCGCACAACCACCTGCGTTTCCTTCCAACCCGACAATTCAAAATGGTGATGCAACGGCGCCATCTTGAAGAGACGCCGCCCTTCGCCGAAGCGGCGCTTGGTGAACTTGAACCACGTGACCTGCAACATCACGGAAAGCGTCTCCGCGACGAAAATGCCGCCCATGATGAAGAGCACGATTTCCTGGCGCACGATCACGGCGATCGTGCCGAGTGCGCCGCCCAGTGCGAGCGCGCCGACGTCGCCCATGAACATCTGCGCCGGGTGTGTGTTGAACCAGAGAAACGCGAGCCCTGCCCCACCCATCGCCGAACAGAAGATCAGCAGTTCGCCGGCGCCGGCGATATGCGGAAACAGCAGGTACTTCGAATAGACGGAGCTGCCCATCACGTAAGCGAACACACCGAGCGATGCGCCGACCAGCACGACCGGCATGATCACGAGGCCGTCGAGACCATCGGTGAGATTGACCGCGTTACTCGCGCCGACGATCACCAGATACGTCAGCACGATGAAGCCCCACACGCCGAGCGGATAGCTGATCGATTTGACGAACGGCAGCATCAGGTCGGCGCGCGCCGGCAAGCCCATCGACAAGCCGCTGCGCACCCACGCCATGAACAGGTCGAACACGCGCACGTTGCTCGCTTCGGACACGCTGAACGCGAGATACACCGCCGCGAACAGGCCGATCACCGACTGCCAGAAATATTTTTCGCGCGACGACATCCCGCGCGGGTCCTTGTAGACCACCTTGCGGTAATCGTCGACCCAGCCGATCACGCCGAACCCGAACGTGACGAGAATCACGATCCAGATGAAACGGTTGGTCAGATCGGCCCACAGCAACGTTGCCACGGCGATGCCGAGCAGAATCAACACGCCGCCCATGGTCGGCGTACCGGATTTGACGAGATGCGATTGCGGACCGTCTTTACGAACAGCCTGGCCGACCTTCATCGCGGTCAGCTTGCGGATCACTGCCGGGCCACAGACGAGCCCGATCAGCAGCGCGGTGATGGTGGCCATCACCGCACGAAAAGTCAGATAACTGAACACGCGCAAGAAGCTTGCGTCATTCTGCAGCCATTGCGCCAGCGCCAGTAGCATGCTTCGGTCCTTCTATTTCAATGTGCGGCGGACGTATTGCCCGCTGCGTTGGGTTGTGGACTCGTTACGGCGTCCACCACGCGCTCCATTTGCATGAAGCGCGAGCCTTTCACGAGAAACGTTGCGGCAGAGCCGAAACCGCCCTGCTGCAATTGCGCGACCAGCGTGCCGACATCGGCAACGTGATGCGCGCCCGGGCCATACGCGGTGCAGGCGTCGCGCGAGGCGTCGCCCATGGCGTACAGCACGTCGATACCGCGTTCTTTGGCGTAGGCACCGATTTCGCGGTGAAACGCCGGGCCGTTGTCGCCGACTTCGCCCATGTCGCCCATCACCAGCACGCGCGGCGATGCGCGCGACGCGAGCACATCGATCGCCGCGCGCATCGAATCGGGGTTCGCGTTGTAGGTGTCGTCGATCACGGTTGCGCCGGCGAGTGTGCCGAGCGCGGCACGCTTCACCTGCAAGCGGCCTTTCACGGCGCCGAACGATTCGAGGCCGCGCTTGATCGCTTCGAGCGACACGCCTGCGGCAAGCGCGGCAGAAGTCGCGGCCAACGCGTTGTGCGCGTTATGGTCGCCGAGTACCTGCAGCGTGACGTCGACGTGGCCTTCCGGTGTGACGATGCTCAGCACATTGCCGGTGAACGTTCCGGTTACGGCAGCTTCGGTCACGCGCTCGGCGGTGTTCAAAGCGAAGTCGATGATGCGGTTGCCGGTTGCCGCGACGCGCCAGATGCTCGCGTAGGCATCGTCGGCCGGAAACACGGCGACGCCTGCCGGCGTGAGTGCGTGAATCACGCTGGCGTGTTCGAGCGCAACGGCTTCGACCGTCGCCATGAATTCCTGATGCTCGCGCTGTGCGTTGTTGACCACCGCGACCGTCGGCTCGGCGATTTTCGCGAGCAGCAAGGTCTCGCCCGGGTGATTCATGCCGAGTTCGACCACGGCCAGTTGATGCGCGGCGTGCAGACGGAACAGCGTGAGCGGCAAGCCGATATCGTTGTTGAAGTTGCCCGCGGTTGCGAGGCGTGCTTCCGCGCCGACCGCAGCGGCGAAAATCGACGCGATCATTTCCTTGACCGTCGTCTTGCCATTACTGCCCGTCACGGCGACGAGCGGCATGCTGAATTTGCGCCGCCAGCCACGTGCCAGTGCGCCGAGCGCGACACGCGTATCGGCCACGCGCAACGCGGGCACGTGCCAGTCTTGCGGCGTGCGCGTCACCAGCGCGGCCGTGACATTGCGCGACGCCACTTCCGGCAGGAAGTCGTGCGCGTCGAAACGGTCACCCTTGATCGCGACGAACAGATCGCCCGGCCCCGCGCTGCGGCTATCGGTCGACACGCGTTCGAACGTGACGCCGTCGTCACCCAGCACCGTTGCGCCCGGGATCAGCGCGGCGGCTTCACGCAGCGAGAACATCATCATTCGCCCCCTCCGCGTGCGTGCGTCGCCCGTGCGGCGAGCGCAAGGCGAGCGTGGTCCTGATCGGAGAAAGCGCGCTTCTTACCCATGATTTCCTGTGTTGCTTCGTGTCCCTTGCCGGCTAGCACGATGACGTCTTCGCGTGCGGCACTGCGGATCGCCTGCAGGATCGCGCTCGCGCGGTCTTCGATGCGGCGTGCCTTCGACGCGTCTTTCATGCCCGCGGCAATCTGCTCGATGATCGACTGCGGATCTTCGCTGCGCGGATTGTCGCTGGTCACGACCACGCTGTCGGCGAGCTTCTCGGCGATCGCGCCCATCAGCGGACGCTTGGTCGCGTCGCGGTCGCCGCCGCAGCCGAACATGCAGATCAGTTCGCCACCGCGTGCGGCCGCCATCGGGCGCAGTGCTTCCAGAGTTTTTTCCAGCGCATCCGGCGTGTGCGCGTAATCGATCACAACGAGCGGCTCGTCGTTCTGCAAGCGGCCGCCAAGACGTTGCATGCGGCCGTTCACCGGCTCGAGCTTCGCCAGTTCGGCAAGCGCGGCGTCAAAGGGCACGTCGGCGGCGAGCAGGGCGCCGAGTACGCCGAGCAGATTGCTGACGTTGAATGCGCCGAGCGTTTGCACGTCGACTTCGGCGTTGCCCCAGTCTGACGTGGTCAGATGAAACGCGGTGCCGGTCGCGGTGGCGCGCACATTCGAGGCGAACAGCAACGCGTCGGCGTCCGGCGCGTCGTTGAGCGCTTCGCCAAGGCCGTAGGCGATCGTGCGCGCATGCCCTTTCGTGCTCGCGAGCAGGCGGCGACCGGCGGCATCGTCGCGGTTGATCACCGCGGCGCGCAGCTCCGGCCACGCGAATAGACGCGCCTTGGCGCCTTCATACGCTTCGAACGTGCCGTGGTAGTCGAGGTGGTCTTGCGTGAGATTCGTGAACACGGCGATATCGAACGCCGTGCCGTTCACGCGGCCTTGATGCAGCGCATGCGACGACACTTCCATCGCCACCGCCTGAGCGCCGGCGTCGCGCAATTGCGCGAGACTGCGTTGCAGTTGCGGCGCGTCGGGCGTCGTAAAACCCGTGTGCACCAGTTGACCCGGCAAACCGGTGCCGAGCGTGCCGATGATCGCGCAACGCTTGCCGAGTGCGGTCAAGGCCGCCGAGATCCATTGGCTGCAGGACGTCTTGCCATTCGTGCCGGTGATGCCGATCGCCAACATGCCGTCGCTCGGATCGTTATACCAGGCGCTCGCAATCGAACCGGCGAGTTCGTTCAACGCCGGCACGGCCAGCGTCGTGGACGGATCGATCGCGCCGCTAAAGCCTTCGGGCTGAACCAGCACGGCTGCCGCGCCACGCTCGAGCGCGCCGTCGATGAACGGGCGGTTGTCCGCGCCGTCGACCGCATAGGCGAAAAACGCGTCGCCCGCGGCGACCGTACGCGTGTCGGCGTGCAGATGCGCGCCTGGCTGCACATGTGCGTGCAGCCAGTTGAGTGCGTCGGCGATTTGCCGGTGCGCCGGATGCTTCTTACGCAGCGCACTCATCGCACAACTCCGGGATGGCTTTTCGCGTTGGCGGAAATCGTCATCTTCTTCGCGCCGCTGCTGGTGGAGAGTTTTTTGACCGTCGTGGGCGAAGGCGGCGCACTCGGCGCGGCCGGCGCCGAATCGTCCGACACAACCATCTGCTTGACCGGCATATCCGGCGGCACGTTCAGCGAACGCAGCGTATCGCCGACGATCGCCGAGAACACCGGACCCGACACCTGACCGCCGAAGTGGCTGCCGGCAGTCGGTTCGTCGACCGATACGGCGACGACGATGCGCGGATTCGGCATCGGCGCCATGCCGACGAACGAAGCACGGTATTTGGAGTGGTCGTAGCCATGAGCGCCATGCTTGTACGCGGTGCCGCTCTTGCCGCCGACGCGATAGCCCGGCACGGCCGCATCCGGCGAGGTGCCGCCCGGTGCCGTGACGGTTTCGAGCATCGCGCGCACTTCGCGAGCGGTGGTGGGCGCGAAAATTTGCGGCCCCGTTGCCGGCTGATCGCCAGGCGTGCGGAAAATCGACACCGGCATGATCTCGCCGTCATGCGCAATCGCGGTATATGCACGCCCCAACTGGAACAGCGACACCGACAAGCCGTAGCCGTAGGACATGGTCGCCTGTTCAATGCGGCGCCAGCTCTTCCACGGACGCAGGCGACCCGCCGCCGCGCCCGGAAAGCCGACCTTCGGCGCCTGGCCGAGACCGATGCTGGTGTACATGTTCCACATCTCTTCGGGCTTGAGCTGCATGGCGATCTTCGTCGCGCCGATGTTGCTCGACTTCTGGATCACGCCGCCCACCGTCAGCACGCCGAACGCGCTGTCGTCGGTAATCGGCGCACCGTCGAGCACAAAGCGGCCCGGCCCCGTATCTACCAGTGTAGTCGGCGTCACGCGGTGCAGGTCGAGTGCGAGCGACACCGTGAACGGCTTCATGATCGAGCCCGGCTCGAAGGTGTCCGTGAGAATGCGGTTGCGCAGCTGATCGCCCGTGAGGTGCGAACGGTCGTTCGGGTTGTACGTCGGGTAGTTAACGAGCGCGAGCACTTCGCCGGTCCGCACGTCGATCACCATCGCCGCGCCGGCCTTCGCCTTGAATTTCTCGACGGCCGCTTTCAGGTTCGTATACGCGATGTACTGGATCTTGCTGTCGATCGAGAGGTCAACGTCCTGGCCGTTGTGCGGTACGACCTGCTCGTCCACGTCTTCGATGATATGGCCCATGCGGTCTTTAATGACGCGGCGGCTGCCCGACATGCCGGCCAGCAACTTCTGGTCGCCCAGCTCGACACCTTCCTGGCCTTCGTCTTCCACATTGGTGAAGCCGATCAGGTGAGCCGTGATCTCGCCTTCCGGATAGAAGCGCTTGTACTCGTCGCGCGCATAAATGCCGGGGATGTCCAGCGCGGTGACTTTCTCGGCGACGTCGACCGGCACCTGGCGCTTCACGTAGACGAAGTTCTTATCTTCCGACAGCTTGGCGCGCAACTCCTTGTTCGTCATATCGAGCAGCTTGCCGAGCTGGTTCAGCTTGTCGGCGCCGAGGTCGTCCGGCACCGAATCGGGAATCGCCCAGATGGCGCGCACCGGCAGACTCGTGGCAAGCACGAGGCCGTTGCGGTCGAGAATCTTGCCACGCGTGGCCGGCAGTTCGAGGCGGCGCTGATAACGGATTTCACCCTGCTTCTGATAAAAGGCGTTGCCCGGCCCCTGAATCCAGAAGGCGCGCGCGGTCAGCGCGACAAATGCCATGAACAGCATGAACACGACGAGTTTCGAGCGCCACATAGGCAGACGCACCGACAGGATCGGGTTCGCCGAAAAGGCGACACTTTTGCGAGCCGACGATTTTTTCATCGCACGCCTCCGCGACGGGTCGCATCCGGCGCCGAAGCCGGGCCGGAAGTCGGGATCGGCGCGTCCTCAGCCTTGGCTGCGCCGGGGTCGAGCGTCAAGTACTGGGTGCGCCCGGTCGTGACCGATTGCATCTTGAGAGAATCAGTGGCGATCTGCTCGATACGCGACGTCTTCGACAACGCGCTCTGCTGATATTGAAGCTGTGAATAATCCTGCTGCAATTGGCGCTCCTGCGATTGCGCGCGCTGCAACTGGATAAAGATCTGACGCTGCTGATTGGTTGCGTTGACGACAGACAAAGCACAGCCCATCACGATGATCAGCAGGAAGATATTGAGGCGATTCATGGCGCAATCCGCTCCGCCACACGCATCACGGCAGAACGGGCGCGCGGGTTCGCGGCGACTTCAGCGTCGCTGGCGAACACACGGCCGATGATTTTGAGCGGAGGGCTCGGCAGATCGACCGCACGAATCGGCAGACGGCGGTCCACCGTAGGCGTACTGGCGTGCGCCTGCATGAATCGTTTGACGATCCGGTCCTCAAGCGAATGAAAGCTGATGACCACCAGCCGCCCCCCTTGCTCCAACAGCGACAACGCTGCTTCTAAAACGACTTGCAGCTCCGCAAGCTCTTGATTGATGTGAATCCGTATAGCTTGAAAGGTGCGGGTTGCCGGATCCTTGCCCTTCTCACGGGTCTTGACGACGTTAGCCACGATTTGGGCAAGCTCGCCCGTGCTGACGAGAGGCCCAAGACGGCCGGACTCTGCCCGGCGAGCAACAAGCGCCTTTGCAATCTGAAAAGCAAACCGTTCTTCCCCATAATCTCGTATCACCTCCGTCAGTTCCTGCACCGTGGCCCGCGCCAGCCAGTCAGCCGCGGACTCGCCGCGCGTCGGGTCCATCCGCATGTCGAGCGGGCCGTCGGCGCGGAAACTGAAACCCCGCTCCGGATCGTCGACTTGCGGCGACGACACACCCAGATCCAGCAAAACACCCGACACCCGTCCTACCCCGCGCTCCGCAATCGCGTCACGCAGCGAAGCAAAACTCTCGTGCACGATGCCAAAGCGCGGATCCGCAATCTGCTGAGCCGTGGCAATGGCGAGCGGGTCTTTGTCGAACGCGATCAGACGCCCTGACTCACCCAGCTTCTCCAGCACCAGCCGGCTATGACCGCCGCGCCCAAACGTACCGTCCACATACACGCCGTCCGCGCGCGTCACCAGCGCCTCGACCGCCTCTTCCAGCAGCACCGTGCGATGCTGCAATTCGTTTCCCATCGCAGGTGCCATATATGTAGTCCGCGATCAGAACGTGAAATTCTTTAACGCTTCGGGCATGCCCTCGGCGATCGCTGCCTGTTCCTTTGCTGCGTAAATTTGTGCGTCCCACAACTCGAAGTGACGACCCATGCCGAGCAGGTTCACTTCCTTTTCCAGCGAGCCGGCCGCGCGCAATTCCGGCGACACGAGCACTCGCCCCGCGCCGTCCATATCGACGTCCATGGCATTGCCAAGAAAAATGCGCTTCCACCAGGCCGCGTTCATCGGCAGCTTGTCGACCTTGTCGCGGAAGATCTCCCACTCCGGGCGAGGAAAGAGCAACAGGCAGCCGTCCGGGTGCTTGGTGATCGTCACCCGGCCCTCTGCCTGTGTTTGCAGCGCATCCCGATAGCGAGAGGGAATCGACATCCGCCCTTTCGCATCGAGCGTCAGCGCCGACGCCCCTTGGAACACTTCGCTCTCCCCTGTCGACCAGCGTTAGCGCTTTAGCGCTTACGCTGGTCCCATGCAGTTCTCTGCGGTCGATCGCCGTTAGCGCTTTAGCGCTGACGGTGACCCCATGCAACCTGGTTACTCGCGGCGTTTTTGCGCCAGCTGCCCGATTCGTGAAAATCTACCCGAAACTGCCTGTGAGATCACACAAAAATACACTTTCTCACACTGTCTCCCACTTTAGAGTAACGCTAAACAGGGGTCAAGGGAGATGCGCGCTTTTCGAGCGAATTTTGTTTGTTAGAACAAGGACTTAGCGCGACTCCTTCACGTCAGACATAAAACGGAAAACCGTTATAAATGAATGAGCTAGTGAAACTTGTGAAGGTGATACGTGAAAAGTGCGAGGGAAAGGCGCGGAATGTAAGAGATCGTGAAGCGGGATCGGGAGGTGTTTGCTGGCGTTCCGGGTATGGCGGGCGAACGGCGCGCGAGGCGCCATCCCACTCTCAGACGATGCTAAGCAGAGGTCTCGAACTTATATGTAATAGGCGGTGCGGGTCATGACTTTCGATACTGCGCGCATCAGCGCGCGCGCAGGGAACGGCAACTCGACGCCGCCCGCGTCCATGGCCGATTTGCCGTGCTCCGCTTCATCTATGCGCATCTGCTCGACGATCGCGCGCGACTCGCGGTCGGCCGCCGGCAACTGATCCAGATGGCTATCCAGATGCTGTTCGACCTGCCGCTCAGTTTCGGCCATGAAGCCAAGACTCACCCGATCACCCAGGCGGCCTGCCGCGAGGCCGATTGCCAAGGCTCCTGTATACCAGAGCGGGTTCAACAGGCTTGGACGCGAATCGAGCGCCTCGAGGCGTTTGGCCGTCCACGCCAGATGATCTTCTTCTTCGACGGCAGCGCGATTAAACACAGTCCGCAGAGACGGTGATCGGGTTGCGAGTTTCTGAGCCTGGTAAAGCGCCTGGGCACACACCTCACCGACGTGATTCACACGCATCAAGCCGGCCGCATGCGCGCGTTCCGCCGGGGAGAGCTCGGCCGGTTCCGCAGCCGATTCTTGCGGAATGGGTAATGGACGGCTCATCCGCGACACCCCGGTCATTGAGCGTAAACCCCGATCAAACTCGCTAATCAACTCGTCCAGAAACATTCGGCACTCCCTCATTCGACACTCGCCCCGTCGCGCTGACAGGTCCACGCGACAAGGCTTTGCGGGGTAAACCCGGCTTCGCGAAGACCTTGAATTCAAACGATTCCGACGGCCAATTTCAGATTTTAGACCATGTTGCGTAAACGAAACAGGACCCGTCCCGGCCGTCTCCTTTTTCTTTGTGCCATGTATGCCTTTTGTTACATTACGTGCAACTTCTCGCGAAGTTGGACAAGCAAGGCCTCAACGCTAGACAAATATTCGCCTTGTACAAAAGATTCGTAATCCTTGGAGATCATTCGATGAAAAAGTCGCTTCTCGCTCTCGCAGCACTGGGCGCATTCGCAGGCGTCGCACATGCTCAGAGCAGCGTGACCCTGTACGGTATCATTGACGAAGGCTTCAACATCAACACCAACTCGGGTGGCAAGCACCTGTACAACCTGTCCAGCGGCGTTCTGCAAGGTTCGCGTTTCGGCCTGCGCGGCACGGAAGATCTGGGCGGCGGTCTGAAGGCAGTCTTCGTGTTGGAAAACGGCTTTGACGTGAACTCCGGCAAGCTGGGTCAAGGCGGCCTGATGTTCGGTCGTCAAGCTTACGTTGGTCTGTCGAGCCAGTTCGGTACGGTCACGCTGGGTCGTCAGTACGACTCCGTGGTCGACTACGTCGGTCCGCTGGAAGCCGGTGACCAATGGGGCGGCTACATCGCTGCTCACCCGGGCGACATCGACAACTTCAACAACGCGTACCGCACCAACAACACGGTCAAGTACACGAGCGCAAACTACGGCGGCCTGACGTTCGGCGGCACGTACAGCTTCGGCGGCGTTGCTGGCAACGTCACGTCGAACCAGATCTGGTCGTTGGGCGCTGGCTACAATAACGGCCCCCTCGCTCTCGGCGTCGGTTACTTGAACGCACGTACGCCGGCAGCTGCTGGCGGCCTGTTCAACAACGGCGGCACGGCTGCAGCACCGGCCGCAGCTGTGGCATCGGTACCGGTCTACGCTGGCTTCGCGTCGGCTAACACGTACCAGGTTATCGGCGCAGGCGGTGCATACACGTTCGGCGCAGCAACCATCGGTGCAACGTACTCGAACATCCGCTTCGGCAACCTGGGTGCGTCGTACGCATCGCCGTTCAAGGGTCAGTCGGTTACGTTCAACAACGCTGAAGTCAACTTCAAGTATCAGTTGACCCCGGCATTGCTGATCGGCGCAGCGTACGACTACACGCGCGGCGCGGAAATCGAAGGCGCATCGCGCGCTCAGTACCACCAAGGCGCGGTTGGCGTGGACTACTTCCTGTCCAAGCGTACCGACGTGTACGTGACGGGTGTGTACCAACACGCTCTGGGCGAAACGCTGAATGCAGCGGGCACTGGCGTGATCGACGCAACGGCAGGCATCAACGGCCTGACGGGTTCGTCGAACCAGAACCAGTTCACGGCTCGCGTCGGCATCCGCCACAAGTTCTAATAAGTCGTAATAAAGCAGTTTGCCTCAAAGGCGCCTTCGGGCGCCTTTTTTTATGGCCACACGCACGGCGCATCCAGACTGGTTTGTGTGGAAACGACGGCTCAAAGAAAAAGGCCCGGCAGACTTTCATCTGCCAGGCCTTTCTCTTTCTTCTCGCAATGCGTTACTTCATGTCGGCGCTATTCAGGCTGATAGACTTGTTGATACGCATGACGACGCGCTTACGCCCGGCCGTCGCGCAACTCGCGACGCAGAATCTTGCCGACATTGCTCTTCGGCAGTTCAGTCCGGAATTCGACGATCTTCGGCCGCTTGTAGCCCGTCAGTTGCTGTTTGCAGTACGCGAAGATGTCCGCATCGGTAAGCGCCGGGTCCTTCTTCACGACAAACAGCTTCACCGCTTCGCCCGAATGCTGATCCGGCACGCCGACCGCTGCGACTTCGAACACGCCCGGCAGCTTGGCAACCACGTCCTCAATCTCGTTCGGATAGACGTTGAAGCCGGAGACCAGAATCATGTCCTTCTTCCGGTCGACGATCTTGACGAAGCCGTTTTCGTTCATCAAGCCGACATCGCCAGATTTGAAGAAGCCATCCGGCGTCATGACCTTGGCCGTTTCGTCCGGACGGTTCCAGTAACCCGCCATCACCTGCGGGCCGCGAATGCAGATTTCTCCTGCTTGACCCAGCGGTACCTCGTTGCCTTCGTCGTCGCGAATCGAGATTTCCGTCGATGGCAGCGGCAAACCGATCGTGCCGCTATATTCCGTGACCGTTGCAGGATTGCAAGTGACGCACGGCGACGTCTCCGACAAACCGTAACCCTCGATGATCGGCGTATGCGTATGCTCGAACCAGCGCTTGGCAACAGCCTCCTGCACTGCCATACCGCCGCCATTTGCTGCGATCAGCTTCGAAAAATCGAGTTTATGGAAGTCCGGGCTGTTCAGCATCGCGTTGTACAGCGTGTTGACGGCGGGAATCGTTGTGATCGGATAGCCTTCCAGCGCCTTGATCATGCCGGGGATATCGCGCGGATTCGGAATCAGCACGCCGAGGCCGCCGGTACGGATCGTCAGCAGTCCGCAGACCGTCAGCGCAAAGACGTGGTACAGCGGCAATGCGACAACGGTGATGAACTGATCGATGTCCGTGCGGTTGGCGCGAACCGGATCGAGCCAGATTTCGGACTGCAGCACGTTGGCGATGAGGTTCCGATGCAGGAGCGTCGCGCCCTTGGCCACGCCTGTCGTGCCGCCCGTGTACTGTAGAAAAGCGACGTCGTCCGGACCTTGCTGGACCGGCTTGAAATTCTGTCTGCCGCCCTCGGCGATCGCCGTGTTGAACTTGACATGGCCCGGCAAGCTCCACGCCGGCACCATCTTCTTCACGCGCCGTACGACGAAATTCACCAGCGTGCCCTTCACGCCCATCAAATCGCCCATGGCGGCGACGACGACGTGCTTGACCGACGTATTACGCACGATGGCCTGCAACGTGACAGCGAAGTTTTCAAGCAGGATGATCGCTTCCGCGCCGCTGTCCTTGAGCTGATGCTCGAGCTCCCGCGGGGTATAGAGCGGATTCACATTCACCACCACGTAGCCCGCGCGCAAGATCGCAGCAATCGCGACGGGATATTGCAGCACATTCGGCATCATGATCGCGATGCGCGCGCCGCGGGCAAGCCCCTTCGACTGAAACCATGCGGCCAGTTTGCGCGAGAGCTCGTCGAGCTCGCCGTAGCTGATCTCCTTGCCCATGCAGACAAACGCGGGTTTAGCGCGGTGGTCGCGGAAGGCTTCTTCGAGCAGTTCGGCAAGGGACGAATAGCGAGTCGGGTCAATCTCTGCGGGAACGCCGGGTGGATAAGATTTCAGCCAGATTTTGTCCATGCAGCGTCTCCTCCTTTATTTTCGAATGGTCGTGCTAAAAACGCATCGTAGCATGGGCAACCCTTTGCTATTTGCGAAAAGCGGCTGGGTTAGACTGCAGCCTCGAACCCATTCAGGGCCGTAGCTGCATGATTTTTGAGCGTGTTTTCAGGCGCGCGCGACCTCGACGAGGCAGTCGTAGAATGTAGCCGATCCGCCCAGATCGGTGAGCGCCTGGCTGGTGACCTGATTGGCGTTGCGGCCGTCGGGCGCGAGCTTCTTCCACCAGATCGACAGGCCGACCACGAGCCCTTGACGGGCCTTGTCGGTAACACGGGCGCGCGCCTGCATCGAGCCGCGATCATTGAATATGCGCACCTGGTCACCGTCGGCAATGCTTCGCTGCTGCGCGTCGGCCGGATGGATATCCAGATGCGGCTCACCTTCCGTCGAACGCAGGCTTTCGATGTTCACGAAGGTGCTGTTCAGGAAGTTGCGGGCAGGCGGTGAGATCATTGCAAGCGGGTAACGGGCGGCCAGTTCCGGCGCGCCATCCGCGGACTCGTAGGGCGGTAGATAGTCCGGCAACGGATCGAGCCCTTGCTGCGCGAGGCGCTCGCTGAAAAACTCGCATTTGCCGGACGGCGTGCGAAAGCCCCCCTCAGCGAATGGCGCGTCCGGCAGGTTCAGCGCTGCCCAGCCGGTTTTCTTTAGCGAGTCCCAACTGACGCCCTCAAGGGCTTTGTCGTTCCAGCGAAAAGCCGACTGCGCGATCGCCTCGTCGCTCTCGTAAAGCGCCGGCTCCTGCAGACCCATGTGACGCGCCAGGCCGCGAAAGATTTCCGTATTCGGGCGTGCATCGCCGACCGGCGCAATTGCCGGCAAGTTGACCATCACGTGCGTGTGTCCGTATGACTTGTGCACGTCCAGGTGTTCCAACTGCGTCGTGGCAGGCAACAGCAAGTCGGCATAGTCCGCGGTATCGGTCCGAAAGTGCTCGAGGACGATCGTGAACAGGTCTTCGCGTGCAAAACCTGCGGCAACCCGTTCCGAGTCCGGCGCGACCGCCACTGGATTCGAGTTATAGACGATGATCGCTTCGACTTTCGGGCCAAACGCGGCATCGCCCGGGTGCAGCAGCGCATCGCCGATGGCGTTCATATTGATGACGCGCGAAGTCCTGGCGGGCCAACCCGGCATCAGGTCCGGGCGCTGCAACGCGTGTGAATCCACCGGCGCCCATCCGCCCGAAGACAGCAACACCCCACCCGCCCGCTCGCGCCATGCCCCAGTCAGCGAAGGTAAGCAGGCGATGGCGCGCACAGCGTTACCGCCGCCACGCACCCGCTGCAGGCCATAGTTCATCCGGATCGCGGCCTTCTTCGTGCTGCCGTAAAGACGCGCAAGATCGACAATGACCCGCTCATCGACACCGCAAATTTGAGCAGCGCGTGACGGCGGATAGCTGAGCGCGCGCGTCCTGAGTTCGTCGAAGCCCAGCGTATGGGCCGCTATGTAGGCGTGATCGAGCAAATTTTCCGTGATCAACACGTTGATCATGCCGAGTGCTAACGCAGCGTCGGTTCCGGGCTTCAGTGCGATGTGCTGGTGGCATTTTTCCGCCGTCAGCGACCGGTACGGATCGATCGCGATTAGCTTCGCGCCGCGCCGCTTGGCTTCCTGGGCGCGTGTCCAGAAATGCAGGTTCGACGCGATGGGATTCGAGCCCCAGATCAGGATGACCTCGCTCTCGGCGAAAAATTCGGTGAGCATGCCGAGGCTGGCGCCGTAAGTGTATTTCAGGCCTGCGGCGCCGGCGGCTGCACAGATCGTGCGGTCTAACTGCGATGCGCCGAGTTTGTGAAAGAACCGTTGCGCAATGCTGTCGCCCTGAACCAGGCCCATCGTGCCGGCGTAGCTGTACGGCATGATGGCTTCTGGCGCTCGGTTCGCGATCTCCGACAGGCGCGCTGCAGCTAACTCGAACGCCTCATTCCAGCTGATCGGCTCAAAACGCCCTTCGCCTTTGCGACCGACGCGTTTCATCGGTGTCGTCAACCGATGTGGGTGGTGCACCCGCTCGGCATAGCGGCTAACTTTGGTACATAGCGCGCCTTGAGTCGGCGGATGATCGGGATCGCCGACGACCTTGATCGCCCGTCCGCCTTCGACGGTCACGCGCATCGCGCAAGTATCCGGGCAATCGTGCGGGCACACCGCGCGGGCGAATTCAGTTGGAGCATTCATCGGCGGTTTGTCCAGGAGAGCGGTAAGCGGTGGGGCAATCCCGAATTTTATTACGTCCGTAGCCCGTTGACCTGCATGGTGCCGCCGAAAACACCTTCGGCGTAGAATCGGTTATCCACGTGCCCGGGCGATACGGCCCCGAGCGATTCCACGCAAAGCAAAGCACAAGCGCACCATCATGAAACTGATCCCAGAAATCCAGGCCGCCCACGGCGAAATTCAAAGCCTCCGACGAACGATTCATGCCCACCCTGAACTGCGTTACGAAGAAACAGCAACAGCGGATCTGGTTGCGACGACACTTGAGTCCTGGGGTATCGAAACTCATCGCGGATTGGGCAAAACAGGCGTAGTCGGCGTACTGAAGCGCGGTAACGGATCGCGTTCGATCGGACTGCGCGCCGATATGGATGCGCTACCGATTCAGGAGCTAAACAGCTTCGAGCATCGCTCGCAGAACGACGGAAAAATGCACGCATGCGGCCATGACGGACATACCGCGATGCTGCTCGGCGCGGCGCGACATTTGGTCAAGTATGGCGAATTTGACGGCACGATCGTATTCATCTTTCAACCAGCAGAAGAAGGCGGCGCCGGCGCACAGGCAATGATCGATGACGGCCTGTTCACGAAATTTCCGGTCGATGCGGTTTTCGGAATCCACAATTGGCCGGGCATGCCGTCAGGCCATTTCGGCGTGACCGAAGGCCCAATCATGGCGTCCAGCAACGAATTCCGCATTGAAATCAAAGGCGTGGGTTCGCACGCGGCACTGCCGCACAACGGCCGCGACCCCGTATTCACGGCGGTTCAGATCGCGAACGGCCTGCAGGGCATCATCACGCGGAACAAGAAGCCGCTCGACACCGCAGTACTGTCGATCACCCAGATTCACGCCGGCGACGCCCTCAATGTTGTCCCGGACGATGCGTGGATCGCTGGCACTGTGCGGACTTTTACCACCGAAACGCTTGATCTGATTGAAGCACGCATGCGTAAGATCGCAGAAAGTACCGCCGATGCCTACGATTGCTCAGTCGATATCCACTTTCATCGCAACTATCCACCGACCATCAACAGTAGCAAAGAGGCTCGCTTTGCGGCGGAAGTCATGAAGGAAGTGGTCGGCGCGGAAAATGTCGACGATGCGGTCGAACCGACAATGGGCGCCGAGGATTTTTCGTTCATGCTGCTGGCGAAACCGGGCTGTTACGCATTTCTCGGCAATGGCGACGGTGGGCACCGAGACTCAGGACATGGTGCAGGGCCGTGCATGTTGCATAACGCGAGCTATGACTTCAACGACGAGCTATTGCCAATCGGCTCGACGTATTGGGTTCGGCTGGCGCAACGATTTCTGGCACAGGAAAAATAAGAGGTGTTGGGTGTAAGCGAAGCGGTGATTTCTGCGTCGCAGTTTCGTAAATGCCGGGCGTTTTGATATCGGATGATATGGGGCGGCGGGGGAACTGCCGCCGGGGGTTTTCCGGCAATGTTGATGGGCGTGACGCCGGCAGAACGTGAACCGCACCGGGCAGGATGCTCACGGCGGCGCTGTTTCCAGAGGGCTGCTTTTTTGCGGGCGTTTGCGATCG